>NZ_CP045492.1:1034854-1687208 GCF_015500055.1 Mesorhizobium sp. NBSH29 | reverse complement strand
CGCGCGTGCGATTGCAACAGCAGGATTGGCGAACGATGTGGACGCCGTGAACCAGTAGGCGGCCGTGATATAGAGGCCAACCAGCCATGGGACGGCATCCGCGCGCGCACGGATGCCGGCGAGGATGGTGAAGACAAGGCCGAACGTGGCGACAATTTCGGCCAGCCATTGGGCCGAACCACTGCGCACGGTCTGCGACAGCTGGAAGATAGGCAGCTCGAACATGACGTGGGCGACGAGGGTGCCGAAAACACCGCCGGCTATCTGGGCGGCGACGTAGGCGGCGGCCCAGGGGGCGGTGAGATCGCGGCGCAAGGCAAAGACCAGTGTGACCGCCGGATTGAAATGGGCGCCGGAAATCGGTGCCAGAATGGTAATCAGCACCACGAGAATGGCACCGGTGGGCAATGTGTTGCCAAGCAGGGCCAGCGCGACATCATCGGTCAGCCTATCGGCCATGATGCCCGAGCCGACGACCGTCGCGACCAGTATTGCGGTGCCCAAAAGTTCGGCGATCAGCCGCCGCGAAAGCCTCACATCCATGGATCAGCTTGCCTTCGGCTGCGCGCGACCGATTTCGTCGAGGCGTCTTTGCAGGGAAAGCTTGTCGACCATTGTCATGGGCAGGTTGATGAAGATCGAAATCCGGTTGTTCCGCAGGCGGTAGGTTTCGGCAAAGGCGAGGTGCAACGGGCCACTCATGTTGATACTCCCCCTCAGAAGTTGGTGATACTCGTCAGCACTTGCAGGTTACGGCTTGGATCACCGGCTGGCAGAGTTCGGGCGCGCCGCCGCAGCAATCTTCCATCAGATAGGCAAGCAGGTCACGAAAGCCTGTCATCTCGACCGTGTAACGGATCACCCTTCCCTCGCGCTCGGCGCGCACGAGACCCGCCTGATCGAGCACCTTGAGGTGGGCCGACATCGTGTTCTGGATTGCATCGAGCTCGGCGGCGATGGTGCCGGCCCGCAAGCCCGCCTCGCCTGCGCGCACCAGAAGCCGAAACACTTCGAGGCGAGTGTCCTGACCAAGTGCTGCAAGCGCCGCCAGAGCTGATTTCTTGTCCATATATCTATAAATCCAGAATTAAGGGTTTTTACTGTTTCGTTGTGACAGTTTGATGACGCCGCGCGCGTGCGACGCGCCGACGCGGTCTGTTCAAATCAACGCCGGGCGCTACAACAGTTTCATGGCACTCACGATTGTCCACCATCCTGACTACGACGCAAAATTGCCTCCCACACATCGCTTCCCAATGAGCAAATATTCGCTCCTGATGGAGGCGCTTGGTGCGCGTGGTCTGACTGCCGGAGCCATCGAGGTTCCGGCGCCTGCGAAACCCGGCTGGCTGCATCTGGCGCATGAGGCCGGCTATGTGGGGCAGGTGCTGGCATGCGCTGTGCCGCATGCGATCGAGCGCGAGATCGGCTTTCCGGTTGATCAGCGGGTTTCAATGAGGGCACAGCTTGCAACGGCAGGCACGGTGCTCGCAGCGCACCATGCGCTTGGACTCGGCATTGCCTGCAACGCAGCTGGCGGGAGCCACCATGCGAGGCGCGCACAAGGTGCCGGGTTTTGTACCTTTAACGATGTCGGCGTCGCAGCGCTTCTGCTTCTGCGCGAGAAGCTGGTAGAGCGGGTGCTTGTGGTTGATCTCGACGTCCATCAGGGCGATGGCACTGCCGATATTTTTACCGGCGACCCGCGGGTCTTCACTTTGTCGCTGCATGGTGAGCGCAATTACCCGGTGCGCAAAATCGCCTCCAGCCTTGATATCGGGCTGCCGGACGGCACCGGCGACGAGGCTTATCTGGAGGCACTACTGGCGGCCTTACCGATCGTCGCTGGCAAGGCGATGCCCGATCTGGTGTTCTACAATGCCGGCGTTGATCCCCACCACGCCGACCGGCTTGGCCGCATGAAGCTGAGCGATGCGGGACTGCGCGCGCGCGACCGCCACGTGATATCTTATTTTCGCGAACGCAATATCCCGCTTTGCGGGGTGATCGGCGGTGGCTATTCGCTGGATATTCCAGCACTCGCCGCCCGCCACGCGATCCTGTTCGAAACCGCTGCGGAATTTGCGTGATCAGCGCTTGTAGCTGAACAGCCTGAGAATAAGGAAAGCCGGAACCACGATGGCCGCACCAAGCAGGAAATAGCCAAGAAAACGGTCGACCGCGCTAAAGCCCATGCGCCAGAGATCAACGAAGAAATCGCGGATCTGGTAGAGCACATCGAAGGGTGACCATCCAAAGGCGCTCATGACAATGCCGACGAGGAACGACACGACAATCAGCTTCAGCAGCACACGCAGCGGGCTGTCGCCCAGAAATCGTGCCATTCCCGACATGTCGGCCATCCTCGCGTTAATTTCTGCCGGGAGATACGCAATCGCGCGCAGCCTATCAACCTAAAATGGCGCGACGCTCGAAGCTTTGCGATTGCGAAGCCATGAGAACGCGTGATAACCAGAATACTGCGCGGGTATGATGTAATGGTAGCTTGTCAGCTTCCCAAGCTGATCGCGCGGGTTCGATTCCCGCTACCCGCTCCACCTGCTTGTCCAGCCACAGTGTTGGGACATTTAGCAAGTGCCTGAAAACTCTAAATAATCGTGCCATTGACCTTGATCAGGCATCATGCCGGCTAATCATGTCCAGTTACAGCCGGAATTTTTTGCTTGTGTTTCTACGGATTCAATAATGCCCGAACGGGTTGATACCGCAATGCCGCGCACCGACAATACCGTGAGAACCGCTAAGCCGGGCGACGCTGACACAGCGAGAATTCGCAACTCCTCATCATGAGTACCCAGACGCGCCATGTTCGACCGGAAACCTGCAACGGTCCATATGATGGAAGGTTATGTGATGGTCTCTCCACCGTCGATGACGAGTACTTGGCCAGTCATGTAGGAGGAGCGGTCGGACACGAGGAACAGAATGGGTTCGGCAATCTCCGACACGCCGGCCCATCGACCCATAGGTACCTTTCCGGCAATATAAGCTTCGATCGCTTCCCTGCCGCCCATCTGAGCTATGAACGGATCGTTGAAGGGGGTATCGACCCAGCCGGGGCAGAGCGCGTTAACGCGAACGCCATGACGGGCGAAGTCGCCGGCCATCTGCCGGGTCATGGCGATGACCGCGTGCTTGGTGGTTGTGTAAGCGATCATCTCGCGGTCGTAGAGCACGCCCGAACTGGACGAGGTGTTTAAGATGACACCGCGTCCCGCCTTGCGCATCACTGGCATGACGAAGCGCGCGGCCATGAAATGCGCACGCACGTTGAGGCCCCAGGAGCGATCGAATCCGGAAACCTCGACCTGCTCCAGGTTGCCCGCAACCTGAGCGCCGGCATGGTTGTGAAGGATATCGATGCGACCGTGGCGCTGGGCGATGGAGGCGATGCCACTCTGGAGTGCGCCGTCATCGGTGACGTCGAGCACCAGCGCCTCTGCGCTGCCGCCGAGCTCACGGATACGGGCGGCGGCTTGTTCTGCCCTTCCAGCATCCTTGTCGGCAAGCACGACATGCGCGCCTTCACGCGCCATAATGGCGGCTCCGGCTTCGCCGATCCCCGATCCGGCTCCGGTAACGATTGCAACGCGGTCTTGAAGGATCATGGTTTCCTGCACGTCAGTTTGCCGTTTTCTTGTCGCGCATCAGAAACCGCGCCACGAGTATCAGCACCAGCGATGCCAAAAGAACCATGGTGGCCACGGCGTTGATCTCTGGCGTGACGCCGCGCCGGATCGAGGCGAAGATGTAGATCGGTAGCGTGGTGTTCGATCCGGCAACGAAGAAGGCGATGATAAAATCGTCGAAGGAAAAAGTGAAAGCGAGCAGAAAACCAGCAAGGATCGAGGGACGTATCTGCGGCAGAACAATCTGGCGGAAGGTCGTCAGCGGTGTGGCGTAGAGGTCGTTCGACGCTTCGACAATGTCACGGCCAAGGGTGGCGATGCGCGCCTTCACGATCATCGTCACAAGCGCCATGGTGAAAAGCCCGTGCGCGGCGATGATAGACCCGAAGCCGAGGCCGAGCTTTGGAGGAGTCGCGGTTGGCCAAATAGCTGCCAGTGCCGGGTTGAGGACGGAAAACACCTGGACGAGGGCTACCAGCGTGGCAATGCCGATGACGACGCCAGGCACGACGATGGCGGCAGCAAACAGCCCGTCGAAGACAGCCCGCGCCCGTCCGCCAAGACGTTCCATTCCGATCGCCGCCATGGTGCCGAAGATGGCAGCCAATGCGGCGCTGGTGAAGGCGATGATGAGGCTGGTCTTCAGCGCTTCCATCAGGAAAGTGTTGGACAGCGCCTTGCCGTACCACTGTGTCGAGAAGCCGACGAACTCGCTGGCGCTGCGGCCTGAGTTGAACGAAAACAGCACCACCAGCGCGATGGGTGCATAGAGGAACAGATAAACTGCCGTAACCAGCGCGCGCATCAGACGAGATCCACCTGTCTTGTGCCGGCGAAACGCCAGGCGATGCGCATGGTGACCAGCAGCACGATCACCACCACGACCACCAGCGTGACGGCGATGGCCGAACCGAAGGGCCAGTTGCGCGATTGCAGGAACAGGTCGACCAGCGCATTGCCGATGAAGAACACCTTGCCGCCGCCAAGAAGCTGCGGAATGAGGTATTCGCCAAGCAGCAGAATCGTCACCAGTGCCACCCCGGTCATCACGCCCGGCAAGGAAAGCGGAAGGGTGATGCTGAAGAAAGTGGAAATCGGTTTGGCGCCGAGGTCGGCGGATGCTTCCAGCAGCCTGCGGTCGAGCTTTTCGAGGCTGACATAGATCGGCAGGATCATCAGCGGCAGATAGCCGTAGATGATGCCCAGCAGCACCGCGCCCGGTGTATTGAGCAGGCGTACATTTTCGATGCCGAGCAGTTCGAGCACATGCGGGATGCCGCGCGCGCCGAGCAGGTACATCCATGCGTAGGTGCGCACCAGCATGCTGGTCCAGAACGGCACGACGACCAGCGAGACCAGCAACAGGCGATGCCTTGGATTGACCTTTACTGCCAAGTAATAGGCGAGTGGATAGGCGATCAGCAGGCAGGCAGCCGCACCGATGGGGGCGAGCGTGAGCGTGTTCATGAAGGCGGTGGCGCGCGCACCGAGATTGGCGAATTGCTCGAAGGTGAAGCCCGGCTGATAGCCGCCCTCTGGTGCGCGTTCACCCACCGAAAACACGACGATGGCGATGAACGGCAAAACGAGGAAGACGAAAAGCCAGACTGCCGCCGGCCCTATTAAGGCCGCCGTCACCATCTTCCGTTTCGTTGCCGCGGCCAGAGCCATCAGATTTTAACCAATTATTTTGCGGTGATACGTCTTGGCGGCGGCGGCTTTTATGCCGCCCACCGCATGTCGATCCTTCAACACTCTCGACATCGTATGCCGAAGATGCCGACCTTCTAATCGCCGGCTTATGCCGATTTGAAGCGCGCCATCAATTCGGCGCGGCCCGGATCGGTCAGGGTCACTGCCGCTCCGAATTCCAGCGGGCTCAAGGCCGCCTCTTCAGGATAGACGATTTTGTTCGAGATGATTTCCTGCGGCAGCAGCGACATGACGCGGCTGTCGGTGGTCGGTGCGCCATTGGCAATGTGCTCCTTCATGGCGTTGGCCGGATCCATCAGATAGTTCAGCAGCGCGTAGCCGGCCGGCTTGTTCGGGGCCGACTTCGGGATGGCGTAGAAATCGGTCCAGATCTCGCCCCCGTCCGTGCCGAGCACGAAGTCGATCTCGGGCATATCGGCATGCAACTGCGCACCGTCATTGGTCCAGCACATGGTCAGCCAGGCGTCGGTGGAACGCATCGAAGGCTGGTAGTCGCTGTTGATGGCGAAGAGATGCGGCTTGACCTTGATCAGCAGTTCCTCGGCCTTGGCCAGTTCCTCGGGCATGACCGAGTTGAAGGAGAAGCCGAGTGATACAAGCGCGTTGCCGATGGTGGTGAGCTGGTAGTCGTGCACCATGGTGCGGCCGTCCGCCTCCGTCTGGGCGATCTCGAAGAACTCCTTCCAACTGGTGATCGGTGACTTGATCTTGCCGGTGTTAACGGCAAGGCCCGTGGTGCCCCAGTTCTTCGGCAGCGCATAAGGCTTCCCCTCGATTTCGCCCTGGCTGGTGAAGCGGGTATTTTGCGTGGCGGGGTTGAAATTCGGAACCTTCGCCAGCTCCAGTTCGTCGATCAAGCCGAGCTTCTGATAGGTCGAGATTGTGTAGTTGGTCGGCACGAACAGTGACCAGCCGGTGGCGCCCGCCTGCAGCTTGGCCAGCATTTCCTCGTTCGATCCGAAGACGTTGACCTCGACGGCGACGCCGGTGGCGGCCTTGAAATTCTCGAAGGTCGCCGGGTCGTGGTAGTTCGGCCATGTAGCGATGGACATCTGGGTGCCGAGGTCTTCGGCGGCAAAGGCCGGCGTTGACAGCGTGCCGCGGGACAGCACAGCAGTCGCCAGCCCAAGGCCCGTGATACCGAAGAAATGGCGGCGGCTGATCGAGCCGCGCTTCAGGCGCATCAATTCATGCATGAAGTTATCGGCAGTGATCGGAAGATTTTCCTTGTGATTCTTGGTCATGGTCGTGTTCCCTTGTTTTGTTATTATTCAGTCAATTGAACGCCGGAAAACGTGAGTTGCTGCCGGATCGAAGACCAGCGCCACCTTCTCGCCCGGCTCGATGAGATCGCTGTCGGTCATAGTCTTACGGTCGGCGGTGACCAGCAGGTCGCCGAGGCCCGATACCGCGACCGAATATTCAGCGCTCGAGCCAAGAAAAATGCGGTGGGTGACGACGCCGCCGAGACCACCCGCAATGGCCGGCGCGCGCTCCAACCGGATCGCCTCCGGTCGCAGCGCCACAATGATGGGGCCAGGCATCACGCCATCTCTGGGCGAAATGGCGAAAGCGCTGCCGTCGCCCAACCGCACCGTCTGGCCGTCCTGCTCCAGCGTGGCGTCGATGCGATTGGTCTTGCCTACGAAATCGGCAACAAACAGCTCGCTGGGACGATCGTAGATTTCCTGCGGGCGTCCGATCTGGCGTATGGAACCGGCGCTCATGACACAGACGAAGTCACTCATCGACAGCGCCTCTTCCTGATCGTGGGTGACCAGCACGAAGGTGATGCCGAGATCACGTTGCAGCGTCTGCAACTCGATCTGCATGGCGGAGCGCAGCTTCTTGTCGAGCGCCGCCAGCGGTTCGTCGAGCAGCAGCACCGAGGGGCGGTTGACGATTGCGCGCGCAAGCGCCACGCGCTGCTGCTGGCCGCCTGACATTTCATGGATGCGCCGCTGGCCGAAACCGCTCAGCCGTACCATTTCCAGCGCCTCGCCGGCGCGGCGTGAAATCTCGGCAGCGGCAATTTTCGGCCGCATCTGTCTCAAGCCGTAGGCGACGTTCTGCTCGACGTTGAAATGCGGAAACAGAGCATATTGTTGAAACACCATGTTGACCGGCCGCCGGTAGGCGGGCACGCCGTTCATCATACTCCCGTTGATCAGCACATCGCCGCTGGTCGGTTGTTCGAAGCCGCCGATCATGCGCAGGCAGGTCGTCTTGCCGCAGCCGGAAGGCCCGAGTAGCGCCATGAAGGCGCCCTTGGGAACATTGAGATTGATATCGGAAACCGCAGTTACCGCGCCGTAGCTCTTGGTCACCGACCGGAACTCGATGTCATGCGTCGAAGCCGATGCCACGCCTGTTCCCCGCAATGAGCCTGAACCTGCGGCCCGTGTTTGCCCTGCCACCATGATAGGTAGAAAGCTAGAGGGAAAGCCAGCGCAAGGTATATACCCCAAAAGAGGTATTTTAAGCCATCATTGTGTGTGGGAGGTGTATAGGACCGAATAGGGCAAGAAGGATACCGTCTCGTGAGCGTGGACGTTGAAGGCCTATTTGCAGCGTTCGGCGAGCTTGTCGGAAAACCGGCGATGACCGACTCCGAATTCGGCGAGACCTTCCGGCGTATAATGCAGGCGCTGGTACGCTTCGACCATATTGTCGTCTTCGCCTATAGCGGCGCGGATCGGCCAATCGATCTCTACAGCACTTTCGACCGCAACGATCATGTCGTGTTTGTGGCGTTGTATCAGGTCGGCCCTTATTTGCTCGATCCCTTCTACCATACGGCGCGGGAACAGCGAGGCGGCGTTTTCCGCATGCGGGAACTGGCGCCGGATCGATTCTTTTCCAGCGAATATTACCGGACATATTATGTGAAGACGGGCCTGGCCGAGGAAGTCGGCTTCTTCGTCACCACGGGAGACGGTACGACGGTCGCGCTGTCTCTGATGCGGCGCGAGGAGAGCGGCCCGTTTTCAACTGCCGAATTTGCGCTTCTGCGCAAGGTGGAGCCGCTGGTCGCGGCCATGGTAAGGCAGTATTGGGCGAAGTTGGCGCATCGCTTCGAGGGCGCAGCCTCGGGCGAGCGGGCCGGCGGCAAGGCGACCGGGCTTTCGCTGGCCACCGATGCCGTCTGGCAAGGGCTAAAGCTGAGTGCGCGTGAAGCGGCGATCGTGGAGTTGGTGCTGCAGGGGCATTCGTCAGAATCGATCGGGCTGAAGCTCGGCATCGCCACCGGAACGGTCAAGGTCCACCGACGCAACGTTTACCGAAAGCTCGGCATTTCCTCTCAGACCCAACTGCTGTCGATCTATCTCAAAAGCCTCATCTGACAGCCTGGAGCGGCGACCGACGCGCCGCCGCCTTACGATGGGTTCTCAGCGATATTTCGATTTCATTGGTCCGCCGGGGTTCGCTCAATTCGCGCTTGCTCCTTCGGCGCCCGTGCCAAAACACAGGCGCCGTAGACAGTCATCCGCCGTAAATGTCGAAGTCGAAGTATTTCGCCTGGATCTTGGCGTAGGTGCCGTCGGCGACGATGGCCTTGAGCGCGGCGTTGAGCTTTTCGCGCAGGTCATCCTCGCCCAGGCGAACAGCTATGCCAGCTTCGGTCTCCGTGCCTGTCACATCGCCAATCATCTTGCAGCAATCCTTGCCTTCGCCCTTCAGCCAGTCGGTGAGGACGAACTTGTCGGAAATAACGGCATCGAGACGGCCATTGATCAGGTCGGCGACTGCTTCCTCCTGGGTCGGATAGGACTTCACGTCAGCGCCTGCCTTGGCATATTCATCGTCGGCATACATGCTCTGCGTAGTGCCGGCCTGCGCGCCCACTGACTTTCCAGCCATCGCAGCAGGGTCTGTTGCGGTCATGCCGCTGTCTTTCAATGCCACGACCGCAAGTGGAGTGGTATAATATTTGTCGGTGAAGGCGACCTGCTTCTTGCGTTCCTCGGTGATCGACATCGAGGCGATGATGGCATCAAATTTCTTGGCCTGAAGAGCGGGGATGATGCCGTCCCAATCCTGAGCGACGAGTTCGCAATCCGCTTTCATCTGGGCACAAAGAGCGTTGGCGATGTCGACGTCGAAACCTTCGAGGGTGCCGTTTGACGACAAGGTGTTGAAGGGCGGATAGGCACCCTCAGTACCGATCTTCAGCTTCATCGTGTCTTCGGCGGAGCCTGACGCGACAGACAGGAAAAGAGCGGCGGCAGTGAGCAGACCGGTGGAAATACGCATGGGATACCTCTTCAAAAAATGGAATGACAAGCCAAGCATGGCGTGCTGTCGCGCGCAAGGGACCGAGAGTTGGCTCAGGCTGGCCGGAAATGCTTGGAGAGTTTCAGCCCCTGTGCCTGATAGTTCGATTTGAGATCCGAACCGTAGAGTGCAGTTGGCCGGGCGAGCATGTGCTCGTAGACCAATCGTCCGACAATCTGGCCATGCTCCAGAATAAATGGAACCTCATGGCTGCGCACCTCCAGAACCGCGCGGCTGCCGGTGCCGCCGGCTGCCGAGTGGCCGAAGCCTGGGTCGAAGAAACCAGCATAGTGAACGCGGAATTCTCCGACCAGCGGATCAAACGGGGTCATCTCTGCCGCGTGGAGCGGGGGCACATGCACAGCCTCGCGCGACACCAGAATATAGAATTCATCCGGGTCCAGCACTAAATCCCCGACGCCATTGTTATAAAGCGGATCCCAGAAATCGAGCACATCATGGGCGGCACGTTTGTCGACGTCCACCAGCCCGGTATGGTGCTTGCCACGATAACCAATCAGGCTGCCTTTTTCACCGCCCAGATCGATGGACAGCGCGATGCCGCCGCCTGAAATGTTGTGGGGGGCGGTCGCCACCAGCGTTTCGGTCTGGTGCAGATGCTCCAGTTCGGCTTCTGTCAGAACCGCATTGCCTTTGCGGAACCGGATTTGCGACAGGCGCGAGCCGGTACGCACAACGATGGGAAAGGTGCGTGGCGATATTTCAAGATAGAGTGGACCTTTATAGCCGGCCGGCACCTTGTCGAACTCATGGCCGCGGTCGGTCATGACGCGGGTGAAGATGTCGAGACGACCGGTCGAGCTTTTGGGATTGGCGGAGGCTGAAATGCCGGCTGGCAGATTGAGCGCTTCGAGCAGCGGAACAATGTAGACGCAGCCCGTTTCCAGTACCGCCCCATCTGTCAGGTCGAATTCGTGCAGTTTTAGGCGGTCGAGCTTGTCGGTCACTTTCTTCTCGGGGCCGGGCAAAAAACTTGCCCGCACGCGCCATGCCTTGTGGCCGAGACGCAAGTCGAGGCTGGCTGGCTGTATCTGATCGGGATCAAGCGCGCGCTCGGCCTTCATGGCACCGGCGCTGAACAACGCTGCGATCTCGTGGTCGGGAAGAATACCGGTCTGGCCCACACTTTACTCCAAATTGGTGGTCGAGGTTTAACGCGACACAACATTGACGCAAGCGGGGGACGGGTCTAAAGGAGCATTTATCCCGTGGTGATTTGGCCGGTCGGCTTGCAGCCACGTTAAACAAGTCGCTAAAGGACCGTTGGGCCGCTAGGCCATATGGACCGGTTTGCGACTTTCGCGGCCGGTTTTTTTGTGTCTGGATGATTGTGATGACTTCGACAAAGCGCCCTTTGAAGCCTCAAACCCAGCTGGTCCATGCCGGCACCCTGCGATCCGGCTTTGGCGAAACATCCGAGGCGATGTTTTTGACGCAAGGGTATGTCTACGCCTCAGCCGAGGCCGCCGAGGCGCGCTTCAAGGGCGAGGAACCGGGTTTCATCTATTCACGCTACGCCAACCCGACAGTCGACATGTTTGAAAAGCGCATGTGTGCGCTGGAGGGCGCTGAAGATGCGCGGGCCACCGCGTCGGGCATGGCGGCGGTGACGGCTGCTATTCTGTGCAGCCTGAATGCCGGCGACCATATCGTCGCGGCGCGCGCGCTGTTTGGCTCTTGCCGTTGGGTGGTGGAGACGCTGGCCCCGCGCTACGGCATCGAGACGACGCTTGTCGATGGCACCGAACTTGCAAACTGGGAACAGGCCGTTCGCCCCAACACCAAGATTTTTTTCCTCGAAAGCCCGACTAACCCGACGCTTGAAGTGATCGACATCGCTGCGGTGGCCAAGATCGCCCATGCGGCAGGTGCGCGGCTTATCGTCGACAACGTGTTTGCCACGCCACTGCAGCAAAAGCCGATGGAGCTTGGCGCCGATATCGTTGTGTATTCGGCGACCAAGCACATTGATGGACAGGGCCGCTGTCTTGGTGGTGTTATCCTATCCGACAAGGAATGGATCGACGAACATTTGCACGACTATTTTCGTCATACCGGACCGAGCCTGTCGCCGTTCAATGCCTGGACGTTGCTGAAAGGGCTGGAGACGCTGCCGGTGCGGGTGCGCCAGCAGACCGAGAGTGCAGCGCGCATTGCGGATTACCTTGCCGATCATCCAAAGATCGGACGCGTCATCTATCCCGGACGGGCCGACCACCCCCAGGCCGACATCATCAAACGGCAGATGAGCGGTGGCTCGACCTTGATCTGTTTTGATCTCAAAGCAGGAAAGAATGCCGCGTTCGCATTTGAAAACGCGCTGGATATCGTCCTGATTTCGAACAATCTGGGTGACTCAAAAACCCTCATCACCCATCCAGCGACGACCACCCACAAGAACCTGACTGATGAAGCGCGCGATGAACTGGGGATTGATCCCGGTACGTTGCGACTGTCGGTGGGACTTGAGGATATCGACGATCTGCTTGCCGATATCGACGCTGCACTGGCGACGGTCAGCTAAGGGTACGCGCCGCCAGAACAACGCGGGAAAGGGCTGTGTAGAAGCAGATCCCCGCAAAAATATATGCGATTGGGCCGAAATAGGCTGGAAACAGACAGAAAAGAACGAAGGTTGCGATCGTTTCGGACGCTTCGGCAAGCCCGGTGGTGAAGAAGAGTGATTTTTCGCCCCGCGCCTGTGTTGTCAGGTTCCGCTTCTCGGCCATGATGGCATAGGCGAGGAAGCTCGCACCGTTCACGTAGAACGACAGGACAAGGACTGCACCCGCAACGGCATTGGCCGCCGGGTTAGCTATCACGAAGCCTAATGGGATGGCGCCGTAGAAGGCGAAGTCGAGAACGATATCCAAATAGCCGCCGAGATCGGTGCGCTGCGTCGCCTTGGCCACCGCACCGTCGAGACCATCGCCAAGGCGGCTGATAAGGAGAAGTGCCAGTCCGAGCCAGAAATGGCCAAGAGCAATAGCCAGCGCCGCCGCCATGCCGAGAGCGAAGGCGAACAAGGTCACCGTATTGGCCGAAACGCCGGCGTCGGCCAACGCGCGGCCGATGCGGTTCAACGAAGGTTCGATGCGCTTCCGCGCCCAGCCATCCAGCATGAAGTACCTCTTCGCTGCCGCTCATAACTGCCTGCCGTGTCACGCGGAAGTCACAATCGCGCGTGAACTATGCAAGACAGTTGACGATTGCGCGTCTTGAGGCGGAACATCAACACAGGTTGCAGTGAGTCGCCATGTATCGCACCACCACACACCAGATCGTCGTCCGCGTAGAACCGTTCTATCTGGACGACCAGTCGGAGCCGGATGAAAACCGCTACGTCTGGGCGTACCGGGTCACCATCGACAACCAGTCAAACGATACGGTGCAGCTTTTGTCGCGCTATTGGCAGATCACCGACGCTGCCGGTCATATCGAGGAAGTGCGGGGGCCAGGCGTTGTCGGCGAGCAGCCCGCGCTCGATCCGGGCGACTGTTTTCAATACACTTCCGGCTGCCCGCTCTCGACGCCTTCAGGCATCATGGGCGGGACCTATACGATGCGCAACGAACATGGCGAGACGTTCGACATCACCATACCCACTTTTTCGCTCGATATTCCGAACCGGCTGAGAACCGTAAACTGAAGCAGGCTGCTACTTGACCGCCTCGAACTCTGATGGCGCAAACACATACGCCTGGGAGCAGAATTCGCATTCTACCTTAATGTCTCCATCCTCGGTGCTTGCGACAATTTCTTCCGCCGAGAAGCCTTCCAGAATGCCCTTGATCTTGTCGCGCGAGCACGAACATTCATCGAGCACGCGAACGCCTTCATGCACGCGCACGCCATGCTGGTGGAAAAGGCGATAAAGCAGCCGCTCAGTGCCCACAGTCGGGTCGATGAGCTCCGACGGCTCTATTGATCCCAGCAATGCCAGCACTTCCTGCCAGCTGTCATCATGGGGCACATCGTTTTCGGGGTCGCCATCGCCGCCTGACAAATCCGGCGAGCGCAGCCGGTCGGGCGCCTCGGGCAGGAATTGCACCAGCATGCCGCCGGCACGCCAGTGCTCACGCGTCTCGCCGGGCACCACCATTTTGGCGACTGCCAGCCTGGCGTCGGTGGGGATCTGTTCCGACTGACGGAAATAGATGCGCGCGACCTCTTCCATAGAGGTCCCGTCGAGCTCAACAATGCCTTGGTAGCGTTGCATATGCTGGCCCTGATCAATGGTCATGGCCAGCACCCCCTTGCCCAGCAGGTCCTCGGGCGCGGCGCGTCCCTCCGCCACTGCTTTGGCCAACCGGTTCTCATCAAAGCGGGCATAGGCGCGCAAGGCGTTGGGCGTGGAAAAGTCGGCAACAAGCATATCGACAGGCCCGTCCGTGCGGGTCTGCAGGATGAATTTTCCCTGAAACTTCAGCGACGTGCCCAAGAGCACCGTTAGCACGATCGCTTCGGCCAGCAGCCTTGCGACGGGCTCGGGATACTGATGACGCTCCAGCACCTGATCGAGCAGAGGGCCCATCTGCACAACGCGGCCGCGCATGTCCAGACCTGCTACCTCGAAGGGAACAACGTCGTCGTCGCCGGCAAAGCCGAATTCGCCAAGTTTTCTTTCCGTATCAGCCAATGGATCAAATCCCGTGCCAGCGCGTCGAGGCCAGCTCGCGCGCGATGATGTGATGATTTCAGGCAATTCCGGTCAGATAGGAAGTGCCTGACCCGGGATCAAGCCGCGCTGGCGCCGAGGCACCAGGCCAGCACCGCCTTTTGCGCATGCAGGCGGTTTTCGGCCTCGTCGAACACCACCGAGCTTGGTCCGTCGATCACCGCATCGGTGACTTCCTCGCCGCGATGGGCGGGGAGGCAGTGCATGAATAGTGCGTCTTTGTTGGCATGTGCCATCAGAGTTTCATTTACCTGATAGGGCAAAAACACATTGTGGCCGCGCGCGCGATGTTCCTGACCCATCGACACCCAGGTGTCGGTGACGATGCAGTCAGCACCGGTGACAGCCTCTTGTGGCGAGCGGGTGAAAGAAATGGTGCCGCCGTTGCGCGTAGCCCAGTCGACATATTTCTGTTCCGGCTCGCTGCCTTCCGGCACCGCAACATTGAGGCGGAAATCAAAACGCGCCGATGCCTCGATCAACGAATGGAGCACATTGTTGCCGTCGCCCGTCCAGGCAAATGTCTTGCCGCGCGCCGGGCCGCGATGTTCTTCATAAGTCATCACATCAGCCATCAGCTGGCAGGGATGGGTGTCGTCGGTCAGTCCGTTGATAACCGGCACGGAGGCATTTTCGGTCAGTTCGAGCAACCGACCATGATCTGTGGTGCGGATCATAATGGCATCGACATAGCGCGACAGCACCTTTGCGGTGTCAGCGATGGTTTCGGAGCGGCCGAGCTGCATTTCGGTGCCAGTCAGCATGATAGTTTCGCCGCCAAGCTGGCGCATCCCGACATCGAACGACACACGCGTGCGCGTCGAGGGTTTGTCGAAAATCATCGCCAAAACCTTGCCGTCCAGAGGGCGGCTTCGCTCACCTGCCTTCAAGCGGCCCTTGCGCGCAACGGCATCGTCCAGAATCGTCCTGAGGTCGGCTGCCGAAACAGTTGACAGGTCGGTGAAGTGACGAATTTCGGTCATGCGTTCTGCTTCTTGTCTGCTTCGGCATGAGAAAGATGGGCAGCGCCGGCGCGGATGCGCTGCAGGGCCGACCGGATATCTTCCTCGGTGCTGGTCAAGGGCGGCAAGAGACGGATCACATTGTCACCTGCCATCACGGTCAGCAGTTTCTCATCGCGCAACGCGGCGCTGACCTGGCCATTTGGAACTTTGCACTTCAGCCCGATCATCAGGCCGATGCCGCGAATTTCTTCGAGCACGTCGGGATATTCGTCCGCAATTGCCGCAAGGCCCTGCTTCAGGAGTAGCGCTTTCTTGCTCACATCCTCCAGGAAGCCATCTTCCAGGACGACGTCCAGCACGGCGTTGCCGACCGCCATAGCAAGTGGATTGCCGCCAAAGGTGGTGCCATGGACGCCTGCTTTCATGCCGGAGGCTGCTTCTTCGGTGGCAAGACATGCGCCCATTGGAAAGCCGCCGCCTATGCCTTTTGCAATCGCCATCAGGTCCGGCGTGATGCCGGCCCATTCATGGGCGAAAAGCTTTCCGGTGCGACCGATGCCGCATTGCACTTCATCAAAAATCAACAGTAGCCCGTGCCTGTCGCAGAGGTCGCGCAGGCGCTTCAGAGAGGCGGTGGGAAACTGGCGGATGCCACCCTCGCCCTGCACCGGCTCCAGCAGGATTGCTGCCGTTTCCGGACCAATCAGCTTTTCGGCGGCATCGATGTCGTCAAAGGCAACCTGATCAAAACCTTCGACCTTGGGTCCAAAGCCATCAAGATATTTCTGCTGCCCGCCGGCGGCGATTGTCGCCAGCGTACGGCCATGGAAGGCGCCTTCAAAGGTAATCGTTCTGAACCGTTCGGGGTTGCCCTTCGCATAATGGTAACGGCGTGCGGTCTTGATGGCGCATTCCAGCGCCTCGGCGCCTGAATTGGTGAAGAACACTTTTTCGGCAAAGGTAACCTCGACCAGGCGTTCGGCCAGCCGGAGCTGCTCGGGAATCTCGTAGATGTTGGACACATGCCAGAGCCTGGCCGCCTGCTCGGTCAGCGCGGCAACCAGTTGCGGATGGCTGTGGCCGAGCGAATTCACCGCAACGCCCGCTGCAAAATCCAGGTAGCGCTCGTTGCCGGTGGTGATGAGCCAGGATCCCTCGCCGCGGTCAAAAGCCAGCGGTGCACGGGCGAAGGTGTCGTAAAGTGCCGATCCGCTCATTATATACTCCGGAAAAGTGAGGGCGCGCGGCGAGCACCGCCGATCCCCTCGTCGGCCAAAATCAAAAAAGCCGCCTCGAGCGGCGGCTTTCGCGGTTATATCAGGTTTTCGTGCCATGAAGTCAATGAAAAGGTCGGCACTGTCGCCGAGCGGAATCCGGCACTGCGGTTGCGGTCGGTTTCATCGGCAAGTTGTTGAAAACCGAAAAAAGTGATTCGAACCGGCCACCAATCTCTTGTCACGGAGTCACCCGGCAAGGTAGTTTAGAGGCAAGAAAAGACTAGATTTCGTGCGGCGGACCTAATCTTACGCGTATATGTGGTATCGACCCGACAGATTGCCGGGGCGCGAAGGGATTCCGGCCTGCACGCCATATCAGGAGCATGCACATGTGGACGGACGAACGCGTCGAGACTCTCCGGAAGCTCTGGGCCGAAGGATTGAGCGCCAGCCAGATCGCGGCACAAATGGGCGGTGTCACTCGCAACGCGGTTATCGGAAAGGTTCACAGGCTGAAACTTTCAAGCCGTGGACGGGCAACAGCTTCGCCTGCCCGGCAGAAAAAGTCGGTCCAGGGAGCGACAGTCACCAAATCAGTCTCGCGCACTTCCTCGTCGTCGATGCGCTCGATGCCCGTTTCAGTGGGTGCAACGGCACTTCAGGCGCAGTTTGATGTCGAACCGGTAGCCCGCCATCATCTGCGGCCGGTCTCCAATGTTGTGGTTCCGATTTCGCGCCGCCTGCATCTGGTGCAGCTGAGCGAGCGCACCTGCAAATGGCCGAACGGCGACCCGCTTTCCGAAGAATTCAGCTTCTGCGGCAATGATTGCTCGGATAGCGGCCCCTATTGCGGCTATCACTCCAAAATCGCGTTCCAGCCAGCTTCGGAGCGTCGTCGGAGCCGTTAGATAGATGATCTGACCCCCGCCATAATTCCTCCCTGGGCGGGAAACTCGGCTGGCATCGGTGCCAGCCGTTTTTTGTGTGGAACAGCATTGTGCTGACCCCGCACACCAGATCGGAATGTGTCTCGTTATTTTGGGCTTGTTGAAGGGTCAGTTCGCCGGTTCAACAGAAACGGTGACCCGATGGCTCTTGTCTTCCTTCGGGCGGTCCGGCGGCATCTGCTCGCCGGTCGCGACATAATAAACCGTCTCGGCAATGTTGGTAGCGTGGTCGCCGATGCGCTCAATATTTTTGGCGCAGAACAACAGATGCGTGCAGGGGGTGATGTTGCGCGGATCTTCCATCATGTAGGTGAGCAGTTCGCGAAAGAGCGAGGTATACATCGCATCGATCTGGTCATCGCGATCACGGATGAAACCGAGACGGTCCACCGAACGTGACGCATAGGCGTCGAGCACGTCCTTCAATTGTGTCAGCGCAAGGTCGGCAAACGACTGCAGGCCACGAAACAGGCTGAATGGATGGCGGACGTCGCTCACCGCGCCAACGCGCTTGGCAATGTTTTTGCCCAGATCGCCGACCCTTTCCAAATCCGACGAAATGCGGATCGCACCAATGATCTCGCGCAGGTCGTCGGCCATCGGTTGGCGCTTGGCGATGAAGACAATGGATTTCTCGTCGATGTCGCGCTGGCCTTCATCCAAAAACTCGTCATCTTCGATAACCTTGCGCGCAAGCCTGCTATCGGCATCCACAAGCGCCAGCACCGCCTGGTCCACCATACGTTCGGCATGGCCACCCATCGCAGCAATGCGACTGGCGAGATATTTCAGGTCTTCGTCGAATGAGCGGACTGTGTGTCGCGATTGCATTTTTTCGAAACTTGGCTGTGTGCCGGCAAGATGCCAGCATCGTCCCCTCTCCTATACGCGAGATGGATGACGGAAAAAAGAAATTGCACAGGATAGATGCTAAGGCGGCTTATATCCCGATCAGCCGCCTGCTGCGACCGCGGGCAGGTGGGCGGTAAATACCGCCCCCTCCCCGACCTGCGAGCGGATTGAGAGCCGTCCGTTGTGCCGGGTCAAGATGTGCTTAACGATGGCAAGACCGAGGCCGGTGCCCTTTTGCGGGGGGCTGGTGCCTATGTCGACACGGTAGAAGCGTTCGGTGATGCGGGGGATATGCTCTTCGGAAATTCCCGGACCGAAGTCGCGAAAGGCGATTGTGACTTCGGGGCCATGGCCTGTGTCTGTTCTTTCGATCGACACAATGACCTCTCCCCCCGACTGGCCATATTTACAAGCGTTTTCAAGCAGGTTCTCGAAGACTTGGAACAGTTCGTCACGGCTGCCCGGAATCGCAATCGACATTTCTGGAAACTTTTTGACAATGGAAATGCCGGACTCCGCTGCAAGGGGGGTCAGCGTGTCGATCACGCTTGACACTATGTCCTTCACGTCAACGCTTTTGCCGGGACTGAGATAGGGCTTCATCTCCAGCCGAGACAGGGATAGCAGATCGTCGATCAGGCGGGCCATGCGGCTAGTCTGGTTTTGCATGATCTGGAGAAAGTTTTCTCGCGCTTTCGGGTCGTTGCGAGCGGGGCCGCGCAGCGTCTCGATGAAGCCTGAAATGGATGCCAAGGGCGTTCGCAGTTCGTGGCTGGCATTGGCGATAAAGTCGGCTCGCATGCGGTCAATGCGGCGGGCTTCGCTCTGATCGCGGAAGATCAACACGAAGAGACCCCGGTCGCTGCCAAGCGGGGCGGCAACGACCCTGAATACGCGTTCCACCGGGACACGCTCTGCATAATCGATGGCGCCTGACATGCCGTTCTCCAGAACCCGGCGGAGCAGTTCCTGCATTTCTGGCGCGCGGAACTTCATCTGCAACACCATGCCCTGAGCGACACTGCCGAACGAGACGGCAGCGGCGCCGTTGGCGTGGACGACCGTGCCTCTGGCGTCGAATACGAAGAGAGGATCAGGGACAGCGGCGGCAAGATCTGCCGCCGGCAATTGATCCACCCCAGCGGGCATTACGGCGGCGGCCTCATCGGCGCGGCGTTGACCTGCGGTGCGCCGCGGCGCCACAGCTGTCACCGCTGCCACTATGGCAAACAGGATGACTGCGAGAATGGGTGATGGTTGCTCAACACCAAGCAGAACGAGCCCGGAAATCGCTGCGGCGATGAGTGTCCACCGCGCGCCGAACAAGCGCGCCCGGTAGCGCCCGGCCCGCGATTGTTCCTCCTGCCTGGCATCCTCGTCCATGACAACCTTTTGAGTTTCGGAACGATAACCTTGTCGCAACAATCCGGCTGGACCGGATCAGGGTCTCCCAATAGCATGAAGGCCCCTGCAGGAAAGGCGTTCGATTATGAAAAATGTGAAAGCGGCAAGTAAAAGCGGACAAGAGCCGCTGGTTCGGGTGCAAACTGCGAAAAAGGAACGCGTGTTTGACGTCGAGGACCCGAAGCTGCCGGATTGGATCGAGGATGGTGCCCTGCCATCAGGCGGCTTTCCCTACAACAAGAAGCTCAACCGCGAGACTTATGAGGCCACGCTGGAAGCGCTGCAGATTGAACTGGTGAAAATGCAGGCCTGGATGCAAACAAGCGGGCACCGTGTTCTGGCGCTTTTTGAGGGACGTGATGCTGCCGGCAAGGGGGGTACGATCAACGCGACGCGCGACTATCTCAATCCCAGAACAGCGCGTAATGTAGCCCTGCCCAAACCGACGGAAACCGAGCGCGGGCAGTGGTATTTCCAGCGCTATGTGACGCATTTTCCAACATCTGGCGAGTTCGTTACTTTCGATCGGTCGTGGTACAACCGCGCTGGCGTGGAGCCGGTGATGGGCTTTTGCACGCCCGAGCAACATGCCAGCTTCCTGATGGAGGCGGAGCACTTTGAGCGCCGCATTGTTAATGACGGCATCCACTTCTTCAAGTTCTGGCTGGATATCGGGCAGGAGATGCAGCTCAAGCGCTTCCACGACCGGCGCCACAGCCAGCTGAAAAGCTGGAAATTCTCGCCCATCGATATCGCCGGAATGAACAAATGGGACGACTACACCAAAGCCCGCGACGAAATGTTTGAGCACACGCATAGCGAACACGCACCGTGGATCATCATCCGCTCCAATGACAAGCGTCGGGCTCGCATCGAGTTGATCCGCTACATTCTGTTACACCTTCCCTACTCTGGCCGCGATGACAAGTTGATCGGGGCAGCTGATCCAAAGATTATCGGGGAAGGACCGCAGTTTCTGGGCCTGTAATCAGGCCATTGCGCGTGCCGGCATGCCACGTCGGTGCGCGCGATGGCGGGTTTTCTCCCATCGGTGAGGATCACGGATCAATTGCCAGAGCGCGCGCCATGCTGCCCATGACAGCATGAGCCAATAGGGTGGCGTGTACAACAGGACGCGCCAGAACGACCGGCGCTCGCGGGTTGTCTGCGTCGACCAGCCGAGCAGCAGGAACGACAGATAGCCTAGAAGAACACTTGAAATATCAAGCCCCAGCAGTATCAGTTGGCCGGTGCCGGTTATCCTTTCGGTTGTCAGTGCCCAAGTCAGCCAGACCGCATTGACTATGAGCATCGGATGCACCAGCGACGAAGCGAGAAGACCGGCGAATAAGAGCTGCGTCATCCCGAAACTTCCGGCTCCCAACTCACGCCACAGCCGCACCGGCTCGCGCATGTGCACCAGCCAGGTTTGCGCCCAGCCCTTGAACCAACGCGTGCGCTGGGGAAGCCATGTGGCAACATCCTCGGGTCCGTCTTCATAGGTGGGCATAGTGATGGTTTCGGTACGATAGCCCAGACGGGCAAACCGCACGGCCAGGTCTGCGTCTTCAGTCACGTTGTAAGGGTCCCAGGCACCCACATGCTCGAGGATGGATCGGCGGAAATGGTTTGACGTGCCGCCCAAAGGCAAAAGCATCTGCTTTGACGCCAGCCACGGCAACATGCCCCGGAACAAGGTGGCATATTCGAACGCAAAGAGACGCGAGATGGTGCTGTTGGCGCCGTTTGACACTTCAAGAGGCGCCTGAAGACAGGCCAGATCGTCTCCACTCTCGCGAAATTTCTGCCAGGCCTCGACCAACTGCAAAGGATGTGGCCGGTCCTCGGCGTCGTAGAGTACAATGAATTCGCCAGTTACTGTCGGAAGCGCATAGGTGAGCGCTTTGGGCTTGGTGCGCGGCCCAATCCTTGGGACAGCAATCACCTCAACCGACATCCGCAAAGCCTGCGCACGGATCGCGGCAATGGTGTCATGATCGTCGGCTTCGCAAACCAGCTTGATCTCCAGTTTGGAACGCGGCCAGACGAGCTTTCCCAGCGATACCAGAAGCTCGGGTACGACCTCCGCTTCTTTGTAGAGCGCGACAAGGACGGTATATACCGGCATTTCTTCGGCAGCCATCGGCTTGGCCTCGAACGGCGCGACAGTCCCGACAGCCGAGATGGCAGCGAGGCGCAAGCTGATACAGGCGAGAAAGAACAGTGATGACAGCAGATGCAGCGACGTCAGGAATGTCTGCGTGTGCAGCACGAGCGTCAACACAAAGGAGACCGTCGCGACGCCAAAGAAAAATGACTGCCATGCATTGAGCACGAGACGCGCCGAATACTCAGAGCCCCACTCCCAAAGATAGCCCGTGGCGCGGAATGCAAGCATTTCCGCCGCTCGCTCGAACAGCGCGGAACGCATCGTCGAAGGCGCAGCCATACGCAGGCGCTCTTTCAAGTGCGGAGCCTTTGCCAATTGCCGCCTGAGTTTTGGTATGTCGAGACCGTCGGTTGCGGCGATAACATTCAAATGTGCCTTGTCGCGCAACCCAATGGGCACTGCGCCGGGCCGGCGAGACAGCAAGCCGACCAGGTCTGCGTCGCGCACCATCAGCTTCGACGGATCAATGCTATCGAGAAAATCGACCCCGAGATCGTCCGCAATGGAACGGTAAAGTGCTTTCTCGGGCACTGCCGCGGTCGCCTGAAATTCCTTAAGAAAAGGAACCCCGTTCATGCGCGCACGGGCTGCGATATGCATGCGCGTTGATTGAGGAACGGACAGTCTCTCTAATATCCCAATCCACCCATCCAATTCGGGAAACCGGAAAACCTCCGCATAGGGGTCTGGCGTATCGAAGAGCCCGGCATTTGCATCAAATGCGGGTCTCCGGGGAGGGCCTCTCAATTCATCAATACGTTCCACCACACCAAGAACCCCTGGAACCACTATCGAAAAAGTTGCATATTCGCCTTAGATTTCATATCGCTCCGCACAACGCACAAAATTGCGAACGCGGCGAACAATTAGCACGCCATGTATAAGCAATCTCTACTATGGGTATTTGTTGTTATATTATACACCCCTGAGTTAGTGTTAACTGAACTTGTCGTGTTGTCAATTGGTTAGATGTTATTGAGAATCCTACGTTTTTTGTGAGCAATTATGCCAAGACAGCATGGTGCCTTTACTGGAGCTAAACACAGATTACGGACGATTACGTCCTGGCTTGCAGCACTATTTATCATTGGTTCGTCTGCCGGTGTGGCTATGGCAAATTCTCCCGGCATCCCGATTCTTTGGGACGCAAAAGAACGACTTCAGAAACCTGATCTTAGTAAGCTGACGCGCCTGCTGTTTCTTACCACTACAGATTTTGCGCCGTTCAATTATCTAGACAGTTCGGGCCGATTGAGCGGGTTTCATGTCGACCTTGCTCGGGCCATCTGCGCTGAGCTGGGCGTCACGGAAAAATGCCAGATCCAGGCAATGCCCTTTGCAGAGCTGGAAGCTACGCTGAAGCAAGGTCAGGGGGAGGCAATTCTGGCAGGACTGTCCGTGACCAGCGACAGCCGCGCCAAGTTTGATTTTTCGCGCTCCTACCTGGTCTTTCCGGCACGCTTCGTGACACTCGAAGCGTCTGCATTGTCGGAGCCGTTTGACCGCTCCATCGCTGGGCGACGCGTTGGCGTGAAACAGGGCACTGCCCATGAGACAATGCTGCGCGCCTATTTTCCAGAGGCAAAGACCGTCGCCTATGAGAGCGCAGAGAGCATGTTTAAAGCGCTGAAAGCAGGCACGCTCGATGCGGTATTTGGTGACGGGATGCAGCTTTCATTCTGGCTTGCCGGTCCTGATGCAGGCCAATGCTGCCGTTTTGCCGGCGGGCCTTACATCGCGCCGGAGCATCTGGGTGGGGGCCTGGCAATCGCCACAGCGAAAGACGACCCGTCGCTCACCCGCGCCTTTGACCACGCACTCCAGCAGATCAGCGCCAAGGGCATTTTCGCAGAGATTTATCTGCGCTACTTCCCGATCAGTTTTTTCTGAACGGCAGAACCATAGCCCAGACAAGACTTGACGGTTTGTCGCCGCGATAGGCCGAGAGGCCAATGTCGATGCCTTCGTGACCGCGTTCCGGCTGAGCGCGATAGGTGCCGAACATCCTGTCCCAAAATGGAAAATTAAAACCGTAATTGGAATCGGTCTCGCGGCGGATGGTGGAGTGGTGGACCCGGTGCATATCCGGCGTGACCAGCACGCGACGCAGCCAGCGGTCGAGGCCAAGACCGAGTTTCAGGTTGGAGTGGTTGAACATCGACGTCGAGTTCAGCACGATCTCGAATATCAAAACGGCCAGGACCGGAGCTCCAAGGATGACGATGATTGCCGTCTTCCAGAGCATCGAGAGCAGGATTTCCAGCGGATGAAACCTCAGGCCGGTTGTGACATCAAAACCCGTATCGGCATGGTGGACACGGTGCAGCCGCCAGAGCCATGGCAATTTGTGGCTGGCCAGATGCTCGAGCCAGATGGAGAAGTCGAGGAGCACGAAAGCCAATATGCCGGTTACGAGACCATGTCCGCCCAGCATCGGAAGCAGGCCATAGCCTCTAGCCTGTGCCCAGGCTGCGGCTCCGACAGCGGCTGCTGGGAAGACAATGCGCATCATTGCTGACGAGACCAGCAATAGGGACACATTGGCTATCCAGCGGCGGGATTTCAAAGCGCCGCGCATCTCTTCGCGGTCAAGGCGCGGCGACCAAAGTTCGAAGACAGCCAGCGATCCGAAAATCAGAAGGAACACCGCGATGCGAATGACTGGTTCGGAAAAGGCACTATCCATGGCTTCAGCTCAGCATCCGGTGGCGTGCCTTCGTCGTGCGCTCGATTGCGTCAGCGAGGTGTCCGTCGATAGCCAGATGCTCGCGCAGCCTCTCCAGCAGGCGCAGCTCTTCCAGCCTCATTTCAAGATCGACATTGGCGACCTCGACGGCGGCAGCATAGGCGGTGTCACAAAGATGCCTGGGGATCGACGGCTTCGACCATTCCAGCATGCCTTCCAGACCGCTTTCCGCTAGGAACCGCTGGCAGGTCTGCGCGACAGGGATCAGTTGATTGACGTCGAAATCGATGAACACGGGCCAGGTACGGATCACATGGCCGATACGTGCCAGCTCATCATCAGCCATGTCGCGGTCGGCAGCGGATGTTACGACCATCAGATGGATCAGGGCTTCATGCGTGGTTGGCGCGCGCGTCATGTCATCCTCCGAGTCACGCTCAAGGTAAGGACGGCACCCGGCCCCCGCAAGGAAAAACAGGGCCAAATCGTTGACGCTTTCGGCATCGACGCCTAAAGCAGGCGCGCCCTCCCCGAGCCGGGGCGGAATACAGGAATAGCATGCCATGGCAGACGCAAGCAGCAACATGATCGATCTCTCCCCCGAAGTTCTGGCTGCGGCCGAAGAGAGCCGGGCCTGGCCGTTCGAGGAAGCCAAAAAGATCGTTGCGCGCTATAAGGGCAAAAATTACCCCGAAACCGTTCTGTTCGAAACCGGCTATGGCCCGTCTGGCCTGCCGCATATCGGCACGTTTGGTGAAGTGGCACGCACCACCATGGTGTTGCATGCTTTCCGCGTGCTGACACAAGACAAGGTCAAGACCCGACTCTTGTGCTTTTCCGACGACATGGACGGGATGCGCAAGATCCCCGAGAATGTGCCGGACCAGAAAGCGCTGGAGCCCTATTTGCACATGCCGCTGACGGTCGTTCCCAACCCATTTGGTGGCGATTCCAAGAGCTTTGGCGACCACAACAACGCGATGCTGTGCCGCTTCCTCGATACGTTTGGATTCGACTATGAGTTTGCCAGCGCAACCGAGTATTACAAGTCTGGGCGCTTTGACGCCGTGCTGTTGCGCGCAGTCGAATGCTACGATCAGATCATGGCGGTGATGCTACCGACGCTCGGGCCCGAGCGGCAGGCAACTTACAGCCCCTTTTTGCCGATCTCGCCAAAATCCGGCCGCGTGCTTTACGTGCCTATGAAGGCCGTCGACGCGAAGGCTGGCACCATAACGTTCGACGATGAGGACGGCGAGGAGACCACCTTGTCCGTGACCGGCGGGCGGGTAAAGCTGCAATGGAAGCCGGATTTTGGCATGCGGTGGGCAGCGCTTGGCGTTGACTTCGAAATGTTCGGTAAGGACCACCAGACCAATGCGGTGATCTATGACCGTATCTGCACCATTCTGGGCGGGCATGCGCCCGAACACTTTGTCTATGAGCTGTTCCTCGACGACAAAGGCCAGAAGATTTCAAAGTCGAAGGGCAATGGCCTGTCTATCGACGAATGGCTGACCTATGCGCCGACAGAGAGCCTGGGGCTCTATATGTTTCAGCGACCGCGGCAGGCCAAGAAGCTCTTTTTCGATGTCATTCCAAAGGCTGTGGATGAGTATTACTCATTCCTCTCCGCTTATCCGCGTCAGGAATGGAAGGAGCGGCTCGGCAATCCTGTCTGGCACATGCATGATGGCAATCCGCCCGTCGTCGACATGCCGGTCTCCTTTGCGCTTCTGCTCAATCTCGTCAGCGCCTCGAACGCGCAGAACAAGGATGTTCTGTGGGGCTTTATCTCGCGCCATGCGTCAGGCGTCACAGCCCAGTCGCATCCGGAGCTCGACGGACTGGTCGGTTATGCGATCCGCTATTTCGACGATTTCGTGAAGCCTACAAAGGTTTTTCGCGCGCCCGACGATGTCGAGCGGCAGGCGTTGCAGGCCTTGTCGGACAAGCTTGGCACGCTTGCACCCGGTGCCGATAGTGAAGCAATCCAGAATGCCAGCTTGAACGTCGCCCGCCAGATCGAGCGTTATCAGGATCAGACCAAGAAAAGCCCGGAAGGTGGGCCCGGCGTTTCCGGAGCCTTCTTCCAGATGATCTATCAGGTGCTGATCGGTCAGGAGCGCGGACCGCGTTTTGGCTCGTTTGCGGGACTGTTCGGTATTCCCGAAACGCGGGCGCTGATCGCCAAGGCTCTGGCCGGCGAACTGGCGTGAGAATGAGCGTGTCGCAGATCAAGACACTCTCCTTGGCATGCACCCTTGCAATGGCGTTCGCAGGCACCGCCGGAGCTCAGGATCTACCCATTATCCACGACAAGGCCTGGGCCGCCGAGAAGTGCCAACGCTACCGGGCTGCGTGGGATGAACTCATGGCAAGGGACGGACAGCAGGGTCTGACGGCTGATTTTCTGGCCAGCCATGACCGGTTCATGGCCACCGGCTGCATTGCGCGGGCCGATGTGTGCCCGAGCACGGACCGCGAAATGGAGCTTGCCAACCAGCTTTCAATTGCCGCGATGAATGCCGGCACAGCGAGCACGTTTTTGCCGTTTGCCTGCCGGGATTAAATCCCTCATCGCGGGGGCGGACCGAAAATGCCTTTGCGGGAGGCCTTGGCGCGTTCGCCGAGGGCGGCATAGGGACCAGTTGCGGCGGCACGAACCCAGCCGTTTTCTACCAGCCATTCCCCGACATTGGCGTGGCCGACGCGGCAGTCGACCGACAATTCCTCCGCACCCGGTACCGGCGGTACAGGGCAGGTTACGGCACGGCCACGCAGAAAAGCGCGGAAGGCAGCGCGGGCTCTGGCGCCGCAGGGCCATTGCGAGCCGCCATAACTGCAGTTTTCGTCGCCCTGCACCATTTCGGTTCCGGCCAGCGTGATCCGGTAGCCCATGGCTTCGAAGCTGCCAGATGCATGCGCGACGGGCTGGTAGAGCGGCGTCAGGCGCGCCGGCGCGGGGCGTTTGGGACGCTGGGGTTCCGGCACCGACAATTCGCTGAGCGGCGCACGCGCCTCAAGCCGCTGATAGGTTCCACCGCTCGTCATCGGATCGGGCACGCCTTGTGTCGATGCATCACCATCAATCGCGTCCATGGTATCGATGTCGATATCCTCGACTGCAGGTGTAATGCTTTCCAACTGCGCCAAATGTTGGCCAGTCGCTACAATCGCCGCTGACAGAAGCACAATGCCGACCAGCGCAAAGAGCGGAGCGATACGATCGAGGCCCACCATTGCTATTGGCTGGCCCAGACGATGCGGGCGACCCATTCCACATCCTCAGCTAGGATTTTGCGGTTGGGGTGTTCGGGATTCAGCGACACGAGTTCGATTGAGCGCGCCGACTGGCGCTCAAGAAGTTTTGCCATCACCTCCCCCTCGCGCGTTTTGACCACGACGCGGTCGCCGCTGCGCACCGTGGCATCGGGCCTGATAACCAGCACATCGCCATCGCGGTAGAGAGGCAGCATCGAGCTCCCCTGGACCTGCAGCGCGTAGGAGCCCTCGGCAGCCTGACCGGGCATCTCTACGAGATCCCAGCCTTGCCCCTGGGGAAATCCGGCATCGTCAAAGAAGCCGCCGGCCCCTGCCTGCGCAAAGCCGAGCAACGGCACGGTAGAGCGCGGCGTTGGCAATGCGCCTGTCGGCACAGCACCCAGTCGCATGTCGTGTTCGTCACTCTCGACCAGTCCCATAAACTCATCCAGCGAAGCGCCGGTAGCCTCAATAATTTTGGCCAGCGATTCCGTCGATGGCCAACGCGGTCGACCATCGCTCGAGTAGCGCTTGGATTTGTTGAACGCGGTGGAATCAAGCCCGGCCCGCTTGGCCAGCCCGGATGCTGACATTGAATAGCGCTCGGCCAGCCCATCAATAGCTGCCCATACGCGATCATGCGATAGCATGCGACACTCCTGAAAACAGGAAAAAATACCTTTTGTTCTGATTAGCGCCAAACCGGGCTGGTTGTCCAGTCCGCGACGCCGGGCTAGCGGCCTGACCGTTTGGCCAGTTCGCGGAGGCCGCCATGCGAGGCCATAAAAATGCGCTCCGCCTCGGTGGGGAGGCGCGGCGTCCCCGCCTGGCCAAGCGCCGTCACCACGTCGTCGATGGGCACAAAGCGCTTGTCGACCAGATCGTAGACGCCAGCCGTGGTCATGATCATTGCGGCCGTGCGGCCATCCTGATGCACGAAGCGGTGGCGGCCGATCACCTGGGTGTCTTCCCAGGTCTCGAGCGTCGAGACCACATCGAACCTCTGCCAGAGCTTGATCTCGCGGACATAGACCGCCTGGAGGCCGCCAATCATCGGGGCCCATTTTTTCCGTCGGGCAACGCCCAGCAGGCCAGCGCGCATGAACAGATCGATGCGGCCGACATCGGCCAGCATCATGTAGCGGGCGTTGTTGAGATGCATGTTGGTGTCAATGTCGGTGGGCAGGCACCGGAAGGACAACCGACCTCCATCGCCCATGTGGTAGGCGCCGCGCGACTTGGCGGTCGCCACCATTTTTGCCAGACGCGCCCAGACGTACATTTTTGGTCACTCGCGTAAGAGAGGCGCGCGCCGAAACAGCGCGCACCCGGCCACTTCAGGCCGCTTTCTTTGTTTCGCCGTTGGCATAGGGGTCGAAGCGTTCATAGAACGTCTCACCCTTTTCGGCCATCTCAAGCAGAAGCTTTGGCGCCTTGAACTGCTTGCCAAATTTCTTCTGCAACACCTTTGCCATGGCGACAAAGTTTTTTGCACCTATGCCGTCAATGTAAGACAAGGCGCCGCCTGTATACGGAGCAAAGCCGAATGCCAGGATAGACCCTACATCGGCCTCGCGCGGATCGATGACAATGCCCTCTTCCATGACGCGGGCTGCTTCGAGCGCAATCGTGACCAGGAAGCGCTGCTTCAACTCCTCGACATTGATCGTGTCGGCATCCTTTTGCTGATAAAGATCCTTCAGACCGGCCCAAAGGTACTTTTTGGCAGGCTTGGCTGGGTAATCGTAAAAGCCCTTGCCGTTCTTGCGGCCACGACGATCATGCGTATCTACCATAGTATTGATAAGCGCCATCTGGTCGGCATCAACTGCATTTTCGCCGAGATCGCGGATGGTCTGCTTCATGATCTTCTGGGCAAGATCGACTGCGGTTTCATCCGTCAGCGACAGCGGTCCAACCGGCATGCCGGCCATCTTGGCAGCGTTTTCAATCATCGCTGCCGGAACGCCCTCGATCAACATCTGATAGGATTCAGACATGTAGCGCAGCACGCAGCGGTTGACGTAGAAACCGCGCGTGTCGTTGACAACAATCGGCGTTTTCTTGATGGCCCGGACATAATCCATCGCCACTGCCAAGGCTTTGTCGCCGGTTTTTTTGCCGAGGATAACCTCGACCAACATCATCCTGTCGACGGGCGAAAAGAAGTGGATGCCAATGAAGTTTTTGGGCCTCGAAGAATTCTTGGCAAGCCCGGTGATCGGAATGGTCGAAGTGTTGGAGGCGAAGATCGCCGATGACTTCAACACCGCCTCAGCCTGTTCGGTAGCGGCTTTTTTGACCTCGGAATCTTCGAACACGGCCTCAATCACCATGTCGCAGCCATCCAGCGACGCATAGTCGGCGGTTGGGGTGATGAGCGCAAGCAGCTTTTCCTTATCTGCCTCAGATGCGCGGCCCTTCTTGACCTGATCTGCGATGAGCGATTCTGAATGGGCCTTTCCCTTTTCGGCAGAGGCAATATCCCGATCAAGCAGAACGACAGGGATGCCGGCTTTAGCCGTGACATAGGCAATGCCGGCGCCCATGAAACCTGCGCCCAGAACAGCGATCTTCTTGAACTTGGTTTCAGGAATGCCTTCTGGCCGGCGCGCGCCCTTGTTGAGCTCCTGCAACGAGACAAACAGCGAGCGGATCATCGCTGCGGCTTCCTTGGTCTGCATGATCTCGGTGAAGTAGCGTTGTTCGATGCGCAAGGCAGTATCGAACGGCACCAGCATGCCTTCATATACGGACTTCAAAATAGCGTTTGCGGCCGGGTAGTTGCCATAGGTTTCGCGGCGCAGAATAGCGATAGCCGGTGGCCAAAGATTTGCGCCCGCTGCCGAATAGACCGGGCCGCCGGGAAGCTTGAAGCCCTTTTCATCCCAAGGCTGCACTGGCTTGAGGCCGTTCCTGATCATCGCCTTGGCGGTTTCGATCAGCCTTGCAGGCTCTGCAATTTCGTGGATGAGCCCCATTGCCTTCGCCTTCTTTGGCGACAGGTTCTGGCCGGAGGTCAGCATCTGGAGTGCTTCCTGCGGCTGTGCCAATCTTGGGACACGCTGGGTGCCGCCTGCACCGGGGAAGATGCCTACTTTCACTTCCGGGAGCGCCATTTTTACCTTGTCGCTATCGGCCGCGACACGGCCATGGCACGCGAGTGAAAGCTCGAACGCGCCGCCCATGCAGGTGCCGTTTATGGCTGATACCCATGGTTTGCCACAGGTTTCCAGCTTGCGCCAAAGCGCGCCCATGCGCCCTGCATTGTCGAACAGGAGCTGGGTTGCCTTTTCTGCGTCCTTGGCCTTTTCGATCTCGAACTGTTCGAGCATGCGGCGCAGCATGGTCAGGTCGGCGCCGCCGGAAAAGGTTTCCTTGCCAGACGTGATGACCGCGCCCTTGACCGCATCCGTTGCGGTGACATGATCGACGATTGCGTCGAGTTCCTTCATCGCTTCTTCGGTAAATACGTTCATCGAGCGGTCGGGCATATCCCAAATTACGAGGGCAATGCCGTCCTGGTCGGTCTCGACGGTGAAGTTCTTGTAGGTGCTCATCGGAGATAGTCTCCCGGTTTGATTGTTCAAAACTGATCGCGCTGCTGTTCCCTCCCGCCGGGAGGGAAACAGGCTCAGACCCGCTCGATAATGGTTGCCGTGCCCATTCCGGCACCGATGCATAGGGTCACCAATGCCGTGTTCAGATCGCGGCGCTCCAGTTCGTCCAGTACCGTGCCGAAGATCATCGCGCCGGTGGCACCGAGCGGATGGCCCATGGCGATGGCACCACCATTGACGTTGATCTTGTCATGCGGAATCTCGAAGGCCTGCATGTAGCGCAGCACAACTGAGGCGAAGGCCTCATTGAGCTCAAACAGATCGATGTCTTCGATCTTCATGCGGGCGCGCTTCAGCAGCTTTTCGGTCACATCGACCGGACCTGTCAGCATCAGTGCTGGATCAGAACCTATGTTGGAAAAGGCGCGGATGCGCGCACGCGGCTTGGAATTGAGCGCTTTGCCGGCACGCTTGGAGCCGAGCAAGACGGCCGCAGCGCCATCCACAATGCCGGACGAATTACCCGCATGGTGCACATAGTTGATCGTTTCGACTTCCGGGTGGGCCTGAATGCCGACAGCGGCAAAGCCGCCCATTTCGCCGGGCATTGTGAAGGACGGGTTGAGAGCTGCCAGGCTCTGCATGTTTGTGGTCGGGCGCATATGTTCATCGCGGGCGAGTATCGTCAGCCCGTTCTGGTCCTTCACTGGCACGACCGACTTGTTGAAATAGCCCTTGTCCCAAGCATTGGCCGCACGCTTCTGGCTCTCAACCGCGTAGGCATCCACATCATCACGTGTGAAACCGTATTTCGTCGCGATCAAATCAGCCGACACGCCTTGCGGCATGAAGTAGCCGGGAATGCCGACCGAAGGGTCCATGAACCAGGCGCCGCCCGACATGCCCATGCCGACGCGTGACATGGATTCAACGCCGCCAGCGATGACGATCTCATCGGCCCCTTGGGCGATTTTGCCAGCACCGAAATTGATGGCATCAAGACCCGACGCGCAGAAACGCGATATCTGCATGCCAGGAGCCTTGTTGTCATAGCCTGCCTCAAACGCCGAAGAGCGGGGAATGACCGAGCCTGCTTCGCCGACCGGATCGACGCAGCCAAAAATGATATCATCGACGGTTGACGTGTCGAGGCCGTTGCGATCGCGGATCGCTTCCAGAACCTTGGCACCCAGCCGAACCGCTGGCACTTCGTGCAGCGCACCGTCTTTCTTGCCGCGTCCGCGCGGGGTGCGGACTGCGTCATAGACAAATACATCAGCCATCTTCTTCTCCTCGTTCCGAGCCGATTGAGCCAGCTAAAGGCTTCGTGCAATCAGCACTTTCATGATCTCGTTGGTACCGCCGTAGATGCGCTGCACGCGCGCGTCGCGGTACATGCGGGCGATGGGATATTCATTCATGTAGCCATAGCCCCCGTGCAATTGAAGGCATTCGTCGACGATCTTGCATTGCAGATCGGTCAACCAGTATTTCGCCATCGAAGCGGTTGACGGATCGAGCCCGCCATTCAGATGGCGTTTGACGCAATCATTGTAGAACACGCGACCAATCGTGGCTTCCGTTTTCAATTCGGCCAGCTTGAACTGGGTATTCTGGAAATCAATCACCGCATTGCCGAAGACGTGGCGCTGCCTGACATAGTCGATGGTCACAGCCAGCGCGCGCTCGATCATGGAGATTGCCTGCGCGCCAATCAACAGTCGCTCCTGTGGCAACTGCTGCATCAGCTGCACGAAACCCTGACCCTCTTCGTGGCCAAGCAGGTTCGATGTCGGCACCCGCACTTCGTTGAAAAACAGTTCCGAGGTGTCGTTTGCCTTGAGGCCAATCTTGTCGAGGTTGCGGCCGCGCTCGAAGCCGTCGGCATCATCGGTCTCAACGACGATCAGCGACGTTCCTCTCGCTCCTTGAGACGGATCAGTCTTGGCCACCATGATAATAAGGTTGGCGTGCTGGCCATTGGTGATGAAGGTTTTCGAACCGGAGATACTGTAATGGTTGCCGTCCTTGACAGCGCGCGTCTTGACGCCCTGCAGATCGGAACCGGCGCCCGGTTCGGTCATCGCGATGGCGCCGATCAGTTCGCCGCTCGCCATCTTTGGCAGCCAGCGCTTCTTCTGTTCTTCGGAGCCATAGTGCAGGATATACGGCGCGACTATGGCGTTGTGGAGCGCAATGCCGAAGCCATCGACGCCAACATGTCCGAGCGCCTCAGCGATCACGCTCTCATGCGCATAGGTGCCGCCCGAGCCGCCATACTCTTCCGGGACAGAGGCGCAGAGAAGGCCCGCCGCGCCCGCCTTTTCCCAGGCAGACCGGTCAACGATCTCGTTCTTTTCATAGGTCTCGTAGTGCGGCAGGACCTCGTCGCTCAAGAACCGCGTCGCCATGTCGTAGAGCATGGCGACATCCTCGCCGGCCCAGCCGGGCCTTGGGAGATCGAGGATTTCTGCGGCGTTGCGGGTCATGTCGGGCGCCTCAAAACGCCTCCGCCGGCAGCGCCATCATCGTGTCGGCGCCTGTGGAGATCCGCGCCAGATGGGCGGATGTTTCCGGCATGATGCGTTCCATGAAATAGCGACCGGTGATCAGCTTGCCGTCGTAGAAGGCTTTGTCGCCGGCCCCCTCGGCCAGTTTTGCGTTGGCGGCCTTTGCCATCTGCGCCCACATGTAGCCAAGCGAGACGAGACCGAAGAGATGCAAATAGTCGGTCGAGGCAGCACCCGCATTATCGGGTTTCTGCACGGCATTCTGCATCAGCCACATGGTAGCCGCCTGCAGATCATTCAGGCCCTTCTTGAGCCCTTTTGTGTAGGACGACATGGTGTCGTCGGCGCGATGTTCCTCGCAGAAGTCACTGACCTCCTTAAAGAAGGCCTGAACGGCACGACCGCCATTGAGCCCCAGCTTGCGACCGACAAGGTCCAGCGCCTGAATGCCGTTGGCACCCTCATAGATCATGGCGATGCGGGCATCGCGGACGAACTGGCTCATGCCATGTTCTTCAATATAGCCATGGCCGCCAAAGACCTGCTGCGCCATGACCGCATGATCAAAGCCCTTGTCGGTCAGAACCCCTTTGACGATCGGCGTCATCAAGCCAAGAAGGTCATCTGCCATCTGCTTCTCGGCATCATCCTGCGAGCGGTGCTTGATGTCTGACTTCAACGCGGTCCACAAAATGAGCGCGCGGCCCGCCTCGTTGAAGGCTTTCATGGTCATCAGCGCGCGGCGAATATCGGGGTGGACGATAATTGGATCGGCCTTCTTTTCAGGCTCCTTGGCGCCTGAGAGCGAGCGACCCTGAAGACGCTCCTTGGCGTAGAGAACTGCATTTTGATAGGCCGCCTCTCCCACCGCATGCCCCTGCAGGCCAACGCCGAGACGGGCTTCGTTCATCATCACGAACATCGCCTTCAGGCCGCCGTTTTCGGCACCGATCAGATAGCCTTCAGCCTCATCATAGTTCATGACACAGGTTGAGTTGCCATGAATGCCCATCTTTTCTTCCAGCGAGCCGCAGCTGACTGGATTGCGCGGGCCTACATCGCCATCGTCCTTGAGAATAAATTTGGGTACGATGAAAAGTGAAATGCCCTTAACGCCTTCCGGTGCGCCCTCGATACGTGCAAGCACCAGATGGATGATGTTTTCGGACATGTCATGTTCGCCAGCCGAGATGAAGATCTTCTGGCCGGATATCTTATAGGCGCCGTTTCCGTCCGGGACGGCCTTGGAGCGCAGCAGGCCGAGGTCGGTGCCGCAATGCGGCTCGGTCAGGTTCATGGTGCCGGTCCATGTGCCGTCGATCATTTTTGGCAGAAAGCGCTGCTTCTGCTCATCGGAGCCGTGCTCGACGATGGCTGCAATCGCGCCTTGCGTGAGACCCGGATACATCATCAGCGCCATGTTGGCCGATGACAGATATTCGCCAACCGCCGAGTGCACCGCGTAGGGAAGTCCCTGGCCGCCGAATTCGGCAGGCGCGGCAAGCCCCATCCAGCCGCCAGCACGATACTCGTCATAGGCGGCCTTGAAGCCATTGGGCGTGGTGACCGAACCATCGTCGTGGCGAACACAACCCTCCATGTCGCCAATGCGGTTGAGCGGCTGCATCACATTTTCGGCCAGCTTTGCGCCCTCTTCCAGGATCGCTTCCAGAACGTCCGGCGTGGCGTCGGCAAATCCGGGCAAATTGGAGTAGCGCTCGTAGCCCAGCACTTCATTCAGCACGAAGAGTGTATCACGTACGGGGGCCTTGTAGATCGGCATGCTTCCTCCAAATGTCTTCAACGCGCGGGGACCATCACCGCCGTGCGAGTCCCATGCACCCTACCAAGTGTTGACGTTTGCGTAAACGTCAATTTTTGCCGTTGTGATTTTATGGCTGAATTGGCACCGCTGATGTCTCCATCAATCCATAAAAAAATGCGCCCCGATTGCCCGGAGCGCATTTTGTTACAAGCAAACTGTTTCAGCCAGCAGCGCGGATGGGAGCGTTCTGGCGTTGCGCGAGAAGGTCGCGCACAACCGACAGGCCCTCGCTCAGTTCGCCGATCGCCTCGTCGATCGACTGCCGCTGCTTTTCCAGGCGGATCAATTGGCGTTCGGACTTTTCAAGCGTCATGCGCAACTGCTTGGTGTTGGTGCCCTGCGGATCATAAAGATCGATCATCTGCTTCACGTCGCGCAATGAAAAACCAACCTTGCGGCCAAGCAGGATGAGCTTCAGGCGTGCCTTGTCGCGACGGGTATAAAGCCGGGTCGCGCCTTCGCGTTTCGGGCTCAACAGCCCCTTGTCTTCGTAGAAGCGCAACGCCCGAAGAGTGACCTCGAATTCCTTGGCCATTTCACCGATGCGGATAAAGCCGTCGCCGGTTTCCAATGCCTTGTCGGTTGTCGCTGATATGTCGCCGTTTTTAATCAATTTCATCATTTTAAATATGCCCGTTCAATAACGCCCAGATATGCTGGACGCGAGATGGAGAGCGGCGGGGCTGCTGCTTCCATTTCCTGGTTTCACCACAGAGCAAGCGCCTAACAGCACTTACGTTTACGTCAACAATATAGAGGCCGGCTTTCCCTAACGCAAGCCAACTCCGGTGTGACGGTGTCGCACCTTTGGGGCATTTCTTTGTCGATTGGTAAGGATGGTTAACGCGTTGTTTACCACGATCGGGGAATTGTGCGCATGTCGGTGCGCCGTGGCTATCCTGTAGCTCATTCTTCACGGTTTGCCGGAACGGGGCGAAAGTCCGGATATCCTCCTCCGCTGGTGAGCGGACGTTCCGATCCCCGACAGGGAAATAAAGCCGGAAGACCGGCCTTCGTTGGCAAGCGGGCGTTTCGATGAACAACAGAAGATCCTACCTCGATTCTCTCAATGCCGGGCGGCAACGGCGGCCCTATGCCTCGCTTGATGATCTCAACCGCTCGCTGGAGACGCTGGAGCAGCGCATCGGCCAGACGCCCGAGCCTGTACGGCAGACACGCGACACAACGCCCCCGCGTAGCGGAACCCCATCAAGCCGTCCCATTTCCGAGCGGCAATATCAGGCGCTGGCGCACGACATGGACCGCGTCCGCGGACAGGAAGACAGCATCGCCTCAGTCAGCAAGATTGCGGGAGAACTGAAAGGGCTGCGCGAGGAACTGCGCCACCAGATGACATCGGGCCTGAAGCGGGAATTCGACAGCCTGCGCCAGGATATTAGCCGCGCTTATGGCGCCGGGCAGATGACCGGTGTGAGCAGCGAGCTTGGTCTGGAACTGGAACGCATCGTCAATTCGGTGAACGCGCTTTCCGAGCGCAGCGATGACAAGAGCGTCAATCTTCTGCGGCTTGAATTGCAGCAGGTTCGCGCTGCACTCGATCCGCTGGCGCGTGAGGAGACGGTCCGCACGGCTGACCGGCGCTGGGATGATTTTGACCGCCGCTGGAGTGATTTCGAAGACCGCATGGAAGCTGGGTCGGGCCGCCATGGCAACGATCCTGAATTGATCGCACTTAACGCACGTCTGAGCCAGATCAACGATGCAGTGAACAATCTTCCTGAATCGCTGTCGCTACAGTCGCTGGAAGAAAAAGTGCGCATGCTTGCAAGCGCGGTCGAACATTTCAGCCACAATGATGAACGCGGCGGGCACAGCGCCTTTGCCCAGATTGAGGAGCGTCTCGACGAAATTTCGAGAGCCATCGTCGCATCTTCCGCGATCCAGCCAAGCGCCATCGACCCACAGCCTTTTGAGCGCATCGAGGCACGCATCACCTCGCTTGCCCGCCAATTGGAAGAGCTTTCCGACGAAAAGCCCAATGTAGAGGTCATCAACCGCCTCAACCTTTTGTCGCAGCGTGTCGACGCGTTGGCGAACCGGGCCGAAATGCCCGAGAAGGCCGTCGAGCGTCTCGCAGGTCAAGTCACGGCAATCGGTGCCAAGCTCGACAGCGCGCCCCAGGCAACGATTTCAAACCATGTGCTGCAAGGCATCGAACAGCGTTTTGATGCATTGTCGGATATGCTCGACCGGCGACAGGACGACGCTGTCGAAATGAGCCAGTCGCTTTTCCGTGATCTTGAGCGGCGGCTTGATGAGGTCGCCGTGCGCCTTGAAACGCGCGATGCCAGCAGCGGTGTCGACCAGACGAACATCATGGACGCTATCGATCAGCGCTTCAACGATTTTGCCCGCAACCTGGAAGCGCGTAGCAGCGCCTCCAGCAATGAGGTCATCCGTGGCCTTGAAGCACGGCTGCAGGATATTTCCGGTCGACTGGACCAATCCGCTGCAAGTGTCTCCGGAATTGATCCTGAGCTTATGCGTAACCTGGAAGCGCAGGTTGCGGGACTGTCGGCTCATCTGTCCAAGCCGGCAGCGCCCATGCCCGAGTTTGAAGACATCGCACCGCGCCTTGTCGACCTTGAAAAGACCATTTCGGGCAATCGCGAAAGCTTGCTTTCCGCAGCTCGCCAGGCAGCGGAAGATGCTGTGCGGGCACTGTCGGTTTCCAATGATGGTTCGGCCGCCTCAGTCGGGCTTGCCAATGATGTGAAGGCACTGGAGGTGCTGACGCGCCGCTCCGATGAACGCAACACCAAGACCTTCGAAGCCATCCACGACACTTTGCTGAAGATCGTTGACCGGTTGGGCTCACTGGAAACCGGCCCAGGGCTTTCCTCAACGCCTGCTGCAAGCAGGAAGATGGCGGTGGACAACGCGCCGTCCATCGAAACGGGCGAGGAAATGCCGCATGATGCGGAGGCCGAAGACGCGCTGTCGCTCTCCGCGATGCGTGGCTGGGACGAACCGGCGGTCACCCGGTCGCCGGCGGAGGCTGCGGCAGCTGCTGCCGTCGCCGCACTGAACCCGGATGCGGAACCCATACCGCAAAATGGTCGCGCGAAACGCTCGATGCTGGGGGGACTGTCGCGCGCATTCACGCGCAGTCAGCAGGCAGAGGTCGAACCGTTGGCGGAAGCGCCGCCCATTGACATGGCACCCAGTGTCGACCTCGACGAGCCACTTGATCCCAAGCTCGCCAACCGCCCGCTGGAGCCCGGCTCTGGCGCTCCGGATCTCGGCGCGATCATGAAGCGCGTGCGCGACGAGCGCGGCCAGTCTTCACGGGGCGGCGAACTCGATGCTGCCAAGTCCGATTTTATCGCCGCAGCCCGCCGCGCCGCACAGGCTGCTGCGGCTGAAGCGGATATGCTCAAAAAGAATACTGAAAGCCCTAGCAGTCCCCGCCGACTGAAGATCGGCTCGCTTTTCGGAGCGAAGCGGAAAACTCTCCTGTTGTCAGCCACTGCAATCATCCTTGCGTTGGCGGGTATGCAGCTTAGCAAGGCTTTCCTGTCTGACGGCGGTCAGGGAACTCTGGCCGGATCAGACACGATCCGCAGTGATGTCAATCTCGCGGCAGCGCCTGATGTGACATCACCGGGTGCAGAGAACACTCTGCCGATCAGCCCGACCGACGGGGTTCGTATGATCGAAGCGACGGAACGTTCAGCGCTCGAGACCGCAGCCCCTGAAGGCAGTGGGTTGGTATCAACCGTTCCCCTGCTCGCGTCGACTGCCTCGACGGCTACTCCTGCTAGCGACGATGTTGTGGACGACGAGCCCATCAGCGCAACGCTGCCGGAAACCGAAGCGATCGACACCGACGCAAACTCAACAGCAAGCACGCCGCCAGCCGCTGAAGCTGCGGCGCCCGTTGCATCTGCATTCACGGTGCCGAACGAAGCCGGGCCAGTGCCATTGCGCGAAGCCGCAGAAGCAGGCGACCCGAAGGCGCTTTTTGAAATCGGCGCGCGGTATGCCGAGGGTCGCGGTACGAAGGCCAACCTGAGCGAAGCTGCGGGCTGGTACGAGAAATCGGCTGAGCTTGGCTTTGCCCCGGCGCAGTACCGTATCGGCAATCTTTACGAAAAAGGCACCGGCGTGACACGCGACGTTGCCAAGGCCAAGACCTGGTATCAGATGGCTGCTGCGCAGGGGAATGCCAGCGCGATGCACAATCTTGCAGTGCTGTTTGCGATGGGCGCCGACGGCGTCGCCGACAATGATTCTGCCGCTCGCTGGTTTTCTGCAGCCGCCGAACTCGGCGTCAAGGACAGCCAGTTCAACCTCGGCATTCTCGCCGCCAAGGGCGTCGGTGTAGAGCAGAACCTTGAGGCATCCTACAAATGGTTCGCTCTGGTTGCCAAAACCGGTGACCGCGATGCAGCCGCCAAGCGCGACGAGATTGCCAAGTCGCTGCGCCCCGAACAACTGGAGCGTGCCCGCGGGGCGACTGAACTCTGGAAGCCAAAGCCAGTGGCGGCGGAGACCAACACTGTCGAGATCCCCGAAGCATGGCAGGAGAGCGCCGGGAAGACCGCCAGCGTTGACATGAAGCAGGTGGTCAAGAACATCCAGCGCATCCTCAACAAGAATGGCTACGACGCCGGCGGTGCTGATGGAGTGATGGGCGCCAAAACCAAATCGGCAATCGCAAAGTTCCAGGGCGACAACGGGTTGCCAACGAGCGGCGCCGTCGATGAAAAGCTGGTCAAGCTGCTGCTGGAGAAAAAGTAATTTGGCGCAACCCGGCCCGTAAACGGCGCGGTTTGGCCATCTCCTTGGAAGTGTTGCGATTTTTTTTAACTTTGAACACGACAAAGTTTGACTTCGCCGTAATGTCGGCGCAACTGGAACCTAGTCGTTCGTTGCATCTCGCAGGGGCGGGAAGACGCAGTAAAAAAAGAGTTTGACGGGTGAGCATCTATCTCCCGATCGCTGAAATGTCGGTCAATGTCTTCATCCTGCTCACCATGGGAGCGGCGGTGGGATTTCTGTCGGGCATGTTCGGGGTGGGCGGCGGCTTCCTGATTACTCCTCTGCTGATCTTCTACAACATTCCGCCCGCTATCGCTGTAGCCACCGGCGCAAACCAGGTGGTGGCTTCGTCGTTTTCGGGTGCGCTGTCGCATTTCAAACGGGGCACGCTGGATTTCAAGCTCGGCACAGTGCTTCTGGCAGGAGGCATTGTCGGTTCCACCGGCGGCGCCTTTGTATTTGCGTTCTTACGCGCCATCGGCCAGCTCGACCTGTTCATCTCGCTGCTCTACGTCGCCTTGTTGGGAACGGTGGGTGCGTTGATGCTGGCGGAGAGTATCCGAGCCATACGGCGCACGCGCTCGGGCGCGGCCCCGACATTGAAAAAATCCGGCCAGCATAACTGGATCCACAAGCTGCCGCTGAAGATGCGGTTTCGTACCTCGAAACTGTTTGTCAGTGTTATCCCGGTGCTGGGTCTTGGCGCAGCAATTGGCTTTCTCGCCGCGATCATGGGTGTGGGCGGTGGCTTCATCATGGTGCCGGCGCTGATCTACCTGCTCAAGGTGCCCACAAACGTCGTGGTGGGAACCTCCCTGTTCCAGATCATTTTCGTGGCCGCTTACACCACTGTCGTGCACTCAACCGCCAACCAGACCGTCGATATCGTTCTGGCGTTCGTGCTGATGGTGGGCGGGGTCGCCGGCGCTCAATATGGCGCCAAGGCGGGCCAGAAATTGCGCGGGGAGCAGCTTCGCGCCCTTCTGGCGGCGCTGGTTCTGGCGGTGGCTCTGCGGCTTGCTTTTGACCTCTTCGTGCGACCGGGCAGCCTCTATTCGCTGACTGCGGGAGCCGGGCTCTAATGGCAGGCCTGTACAACTCCAGCGCCATCACTTTTTTGAGCGTATTCCTGGCGCTGGCGAGCGCTGGATTGGCGTTCGGGCAGCCCGTTGTGGCGGATGCTGAAAGTATCGAGATCGGCCTTTCAACCGACCAGGTTTCCATCACTTCAAATTTCAACGGCGCCGACCTGACTATCTTTGGTGCGCTCGATAACCCTGACCCTCTGGTCAGCCGGCAGGGCCGTTACGATGTTATTGTCGTGCTGGAAGGGCCACCACGCCCCGTGGTGGTGCGCCGCAAGGACCGGGTTGCCGGAATGTGGATCAACACCGATGCCGAAACGTTCCTCAACGTGCCTATCTCCTATTCGGTGGCAACGACACGCGCCTACCAGGATATGACCGACGCCAATAATTACCGGCGCCTGTCGCTCGGGGCGACCAACATTTACATGGAGCCCGAGGACAAGGAAGCACCGCCGGCGACGACGAAGGAATTCACCGAGGCGCTGCGCGATCGCAAGAAGGCGAGCGGCCTTTACAATGAGCGCATCGGTGGCGTTCAGTTCCTGTCACAGACACTGTTTCGTGCCACACTGTCGCTCGCGCCAAATGTGCCGGTGGGCACCCATAAAGCGCGCGCTTTCCTGTTCAAGAATGGCCTTTTTATCAAGGAAACGTCGGCACAATTTGCCATCGTCAAGGCCGGTTTCGAGCAATCGATCTACACAGCCTCACGCGATCACGGTTTTCTCTACGGCGTGTTTGCGATCTTCCTGGCCATCCTCACGGGCTGGCTTGGCCGGGTAGTCTTCCGCAAGGACTGATCCTCAACCCGGTCTCAACATGGCGCTGGCAATCGGATAAATGCGCCCTGCACCCAACATGTATGCCATCAGGGCAGAGCGCTGAAACAGACCGGCATAGGCACGGTCGAGCACATTCAGAGAGCCTGTCAGGGACCCGAAAGCCGGCATGATCAGCCGGCTTCCATCCGAGGCAAAGCAGCGGCGACGTACCGAACGCCCGCGCTGAACGATGCGCGCACAAGGATGCAGATGGCCGGCGATCTCGCCTGCAGCGGGCGCACGCGACGGCTCGTGGCGGAACGTCAGGGCCCCGACTGCCAGTTCCTGGACTGTCTCGCCGGGCAGGCCCACAGGCGGCTCGGGGTCATGGTTGCCGGTGACCCAGAACCATTCGCGGCCCGCCATCAAGGCAGCGAGTTGCAAACGAAAGACTTCCGGCATCAGGGCTGCACCCTTGCCATCGTGGAAACTGTCGCCCAGCGAAATCACCCGGCGTGGATCGTAGTGGGCAATGATAGCCGCCAACCGCAGCAGGGTCGCCTGGGTATCATAAGGCGGCACCATCGAGCCGCGCCGCGCATAGGCGGCGCCCTTCTCCAGATGCAGGTCGGACACGACAAGCAGTTCGAACTCCGGGAAATAGAGTACACCGTGCTCATTGCAGAGCGCGCGTTCGCCGGCGATCAGGATTTCGCCGGGGCGCCTCGCCAGTTGGACAGCACTTTCGTTCATTTAGCCTGCAGCCTCGTCAATCAGCATGTCGGCTGCTTCCGACAGCAGCATTTCGCTTGCCTCACCCGCCACCGCTTCCTTGCCGATCTCCATCATCACGGGGACCGCAAGCGGCGAAATGCGGGTCAAACGCTTATGCACGATTCGGCCCTTTATACGCGACAGCATGGTGCCCAGCCTGCTGACATCGAGCAGACCCGCAGCCGCATCGGCGCGGGTGGCCTGAAGCAGAATGTGGTCAGGCTCATGGCTGCGCAGCACGTCATAAATAAGGTCAGCGGAGACCGTGACCTGGCGACCGGACTTTTCCTTGCCCGGATGGCGCTTTTCGATCAGCCCGGCGATCAGCGCGCAGTTTCGGAAAGTCCGTTTCAACAGCCAGCTTTCAGCCAGCCACGCGTCGAGGTCATCGCCCAGCATATCCTCGTCGAACAAGTCGGCGAGCGTCGGTTTTTTCCTCGCAAACATCGCCCCCATGTCTTCCAGCCCCCATATGGCGAGAGAATATTCGGTAGCGACAAAGCCGGTAGGATGGGCGCCTGCCCGCTCCAGCCGGCGGGTGAGCAACATGCCAAGTGTCTGGTGCGCCTGCCTGCCCTCGAACGCATAAATGATCATGTAGTGGCGGTTGGCACGCGGGAAGGTTTCAATCAAAAGATCGTGGCGCGGCGGCAGGATCGATTTTTCCTGCTGCAACCGCAGCCAGTCAGAGACCTGTTCAGGTAACTTTTTCCACTCGTCGGGATCGGCGACGAGACGCCGCACCTGTTCGGCCAGATAGGTGGAGAGCGGGAACTTTCCCCCCGCATAGATCGGGATTTTGGCGTCGACACCGGTGGCATTGGAGACAAAGCATTCGTTTTCGCGGATGCCTTCAAATCGGAGCGTACGTCCGGCAAAGAGGAACGTATCACCCGGCGCCAGGCTCTCGATGAAGCCTTCCTCAATCTTGCCCAGTTGCGCGCCGCCGCGGGATGACTTGCCGCGTCCAGCCTTCACATAGCGCACATTCAACATCGGAGATTCGATGATGGTTCCGACGTTGAGCCGGTATTGCTGGGCAAAGCGCGGATGGGAAATGCGCCAGCGCCCGTCCCTGGTCTGGCGGATTTTTGCGTAGCGCTCATAAGTCTTGAGCGAATAGCCGCCGGTTGCGACGAAATCGATGACGCGGTCAAAAGTGTTGCGGTCAAGGCCGGTATAGGGAGCAGCCGAGCGCACCTCGTCAAAAAGTGCGCCCGCATCGAACGGGTCGGCGCAGGCCGAGCCCAGAACGTGCTGCGCCAGAACGTCCAGACCGCCTTCGAGCAGCGGCGGTGTATCCTGCGCCCCGATGTAATTGGCTTCGAGGGCAGCCCGGCATTCGATCACTTCAAAGCGATTGGCCGGTATCAGGAGCGCCTTGGAGGGCTCGTCCATGCGGTGGTTGGAGCGGCCGATACGCTGTGCCAGCCGGCTGGCACCCTTGGGCGCGCCGACATGGATGACCAGATCGACATCGCCCCAGTCGATACCGAGGTCCAGCGTCGAGGTTGCCACGATGGCGCGCAGACTGTTGGTCTCCATCGCTTTTTCGACACGTCGGCGCTGGCCCACATCGAGCGAGCCATGATGCAGCGCAATCGGCAATGAATCCTCATTCACCCGCCACAGTTCTTGAAACAGCATTTCCGCCTGGCTGCGCGTGTTGACGAACAGGATGGTGGTGCGATGATCGCGGATCGCGTCATACATTTCGGGAATGGCGTAGCGCGACGAATGGCCGGCCCACGGCACGCGCTCTTCTGATTCCAGGATAGCGATGTCGGGCCTGGCGCCACCGGCGACGGTGATGAGTTCAGCCATTGCGCCCTGCGGATCTTGCGGCACCAGCCAGCGGCGCAGTTCGTCGGGTTCGGCAACAGTGGCTGAAAGGCCTATAGCCTGGAGGGTCGGCACCATGGTTCGCAGCCGGGAAAGCCCCAGCGCCAGAAGATGGCCGCGCTTGGACGTGACCAGCGCGTGCAACTCATCCAGCACGACATAGCGCAGATCGGCAAAGAAACGCGGTGCGTCAGGCGTTGCGATCAGCAACGCCAGTTGCTCGGGCGTGGTCATCAGAATATCCGGCGGCACCAGCTTCTGGCGCTGGCGCTTGTGGGCCGGCGTGTCACCGGTGCGGGTTTCCATGGTGAGCGGCAGTCCGATCTCGGCGACTGGCGTGCCCAGATTGCGCTCGATGTCGACGGCCAACGCCTTCAGCGGCGAGATATACAGCGTGTGAATGCCACGGTGCGCCTCGCCCGGTTTGCGCTTTGGCCGCACCGCCAGATCGGTCAGCGACGGCAAGAAGCCTGCCAGGGTCTTGCCTGCGCCCGTCGGTGCAATCAGCAGCACCGATTTTCCGACCTGCGCCTTGGCCAGCAATTCGAGCTGGTGGGCACGCGGCGCCCAGCCGCGCTCTGCGAACCACCGCACGAAGGGATCGGGCAGTTGGGCAGATGCGGTGTGGTCAGGTGCGGAGCGGATCGGGCTGGTCACGGACGAGACGTAGCGCTGCCATTCGAAAAGGCCAAGCAAAAAGAACAAAAAGGGATCGCGGCAAAGCGTACCGCTCTCCCGCCGGCCAGACTACTGCTTGATCGCCACGCCGATGAGCCCTTCTATCGGCTCCCCGCGGTCCTTACGGATATCCGCATTTTCGAGCGAATGGAGGGTGAAGCCGGAGCCAGCCAGCAGGGCGCGCAGATGGATTTCCGAATGTGCATAGCGGCGAGAAGGCAGAAGCATGAAATTTGCTTCTCCGCGATGGTGCTCCACCGAAAATGCGAACACGCCGCTGGGGTACAATGCGGCTGCGACCTTGGGGACAAGATCATCCAGCGCACCCACATACATGAAGACGTCTGCGGCGGTGACCAGATCGAGGCTGGCGCGGGGCAGTTCCAGCGTCTGCAAATCAGCTTTTGTCAGGCTGTCATAGATATTTTTGGATGCGGCCTTTTTCAACATGGCACGCGAGATGTCGTAGCCGTCGAGCCGCGCCACCATTGGACGCAGGCGTTCGCCCATCAGGCCGGTGCCACAGCCAAGATCAGCGCAGGGGCCAAACTCGCTGCGCGCAATCCGGATCGCCGTCTCCAGCAATTCGGGCACGCGGTAGTCGAGTTTTTGCACCAGCGCCGTCTCGAAGGTTGGCGCGTAGTGATCGAACAGGGCTTCGACAAAGGGGCTTGGCGGCGCATCGGATACTGGTGCCGCCCCAATCAATTCCAGCTTGAGCGTTGCTCCGGCGCGGTCGTCTGGGTCGAGTTCTAGGCTCATGCGCCAGGCTTTGGCTGCTGCCTCGAAAGCGCCGGCCTCTGACCTCATTTCGCCAAGCCTAAACCAGCCCAGGGCCCAGCCGGGCGCAAGCTCCAGTGCGCCGAGCAGTACTTCGCCGGCAGCTGCATGCTCGCCTGAGGCAAACAGCATTTCGGCGTAGTCAGCGCGGCGGTCGGCGAGAAGGTCTCCCGATGCCAGATCAAGCGGTTTCATTTTTTGGGTGTGTCCGCCGGCAAGACAACCGGTCGCGCTATATCGCGGAGTCAGGATCGACATGCAACAGGCTTTTCTCCGGCCTTCAAACGCCTATCTTGGGAGAATGCGTGCACGTGACCTGCTACACCCCCGCCCTGAAGGGCTCTATTGCCCGCCCGGCGATTTTTATATCGATCCGGTGCGCCCGGTTGACCGCGCCCTGATCACGCACGGCCATGCCGACCATGCTCGTTCGGGTCATGCCCATGTGATGGCGACACGCGAAACGCTGGAAATTATGGCGATCCGCTATGGCGAGGATTTTGCCGGCACTAGGCAGATTGCGGTGCCCGGCGAGACGGTCGACGTGGGCGGGGTGAGAATTACTTTTCATCCAGCGGGCCATGTTCTGGGCTCGGCGCAGATCTGCGTGGAACACAAGGGCGTGCGCATTGTTGCGTCGGGCGATTACAAGCGACGCCGTGACCCGACCTGCGCCCCGTTCGAGCCAATTTCCTGCGATGTTTTCATTACCGAGGCGACATTCGGGCTGCCAGTCTTTCGTCATCCGCCAGCAGAGGACGAAATCGGGCGGCTGATCCATTCGGTGGCGCAGTTTCCAGAACGCACCCATCTGGTCGGGGCCTATGCGCTTGGCAAGGCTCAACGCGTCATCCGCCTGCTGCGCGATCTCGGCCACGACCGGCCGATCTTCATTCACGGGGCATTGGCCCGTCTCAGTGAGTATTATGAGACCCAGGGCGTGGCGCTCGGCACGCTGGAGCCGGCGACACTGGAAAAAGGCTCGAAGAAGGATTTCGCGGGTGCCATAGTCGTTGGCCCACCTTCGGCTTTTGCCGACCGCTGGGCGCGGCGGTTCGCTGATCCCGTTTCTTGCTTTGCTTCCGGATGGATGCGTATTCGCCAGCGCGCAAAACAGCGCGGCGTCGAACTGCCACTGATCATCTCTGATCATTCTGACTGGGATGAATTGACCGCGACGATCACGGAGACCGGGGCCAGTGAGGTCTGGGTCACACACGGACGCGAGGAAGCGCTTGTCCGATGGTGCGAGATCAACGGCATTGCTGCCCGACCGCTTCATCTGGTCGGCTACGAGGATGAAGCCGAGTGAACCGCTTTGCCGAACTTCTGGACCGTCTGGTGCTGACGCCATCGCGCAATGGCAAGGTGACGCTTCTTGTCGACTATTTTCGGGGCACACCCGACCCTGATCGTGGCCTGGCGCTGGCGGCCATCACCGGCGATCTGGCGATTGCGGCGGTGAAGCCAGCCATGCTGCGTACGCTTGTGGTCGAGCGCATGGACCCTGTGCTGTTCGGCTATTCCTATGACTATGTAGGCGACCTTGCCGAAACCGTATCGCTTGTATGGCCGGATGGCGACGCGCACCGCAAACCCAACCGGGAATTGACGCTTGCCGAAGTGGTCGATCGCCTGCAGGCGGCCAGCCGTTCCGATGGGCCGAAGGTTCTTGCCGCCTTGCTCGATCAGGCCAGCATTGCCTCACGCTTCGCGCTGATCAAGCTGGTGACCGGCGGATTGCGCATCGGTGTTTCGGCGAGGCTCGCCAAGCAGGCATTGGCCGATTTCGGCACAGTGGATGTCGCCGAGATCGAAGAGCTGTGGCACGGATTGGCCGTGCCCTATGCCGAACTTTTTGCGTGGCTGGAAGGCAAGGCCGACAAGCCCGAGCAGACCGCGCAGGCACTTTTTCGCCCGGTGATGCTGTCCCATCCCGCGGAACCGAACGATCTTGCCAAGCTTGACCCCGCCGACTACGCCGCCGAGTGGAAATGGGATGGCATTCGTGTGCAGGCGGTTTCGACCGGGGACACGCGCCGGCTCTATTCCCGCACCGGCGATGATATTTCGGGCGCCTTCCCGGACCTGGTCGAGGCGATGGATTTCGACGCGACGCTGGACGGGGAGTTGCTGGTTGGCACGCCGCCCGATTGGACAGGGTCCTTTTCCGACCTGCAGCAGCGGCTGAACCGCAAAAGCGTGTCGGCCAAGATGCGTGAAAAATATCCGGTCTTCGTGCGTTGCTACGATCTGTTACGGATCGATACCGGGGATTTGCGGCCCCTGCCGTTTACGGAGCGGCGCACGCGGCTTGAAGATTTTATAACGCTGCTTGATCCGAAACGCTTCGACCTGTCGCCGCTGATCAGCTTTTCGAGCTGGGATCAGCTGGAAGTCCTGCGCAAGGCGCCGCCCCACCCGATCATTGAGGGGGTCATGATGAAGCGGCGCGACTCCGCCTATGTCGCCGGTCGGCCCAAAGGCCCGTGGTTCAAATGGAAACGTGACCCGCATACGGTTGATGCCGTGTTGATGTATGCCCAGCGCGGCCACGGCAAGCGCTCCAGCTACTATTCCGACTATACATTCGGCGTCTGGTCCGGCGCTGACGAGGCACCCGAACTGGTGCCGGTTGGCAAAGCCTATTTTGGCTTTACCGACGAAGAACTGAAGCAGATCGACAAGTTCGTACGGGACAACACGATTGAGCGCTTTGGCCCGGTGCGTTCGGTGCGCGCTGACCGCGATCATGGTCTGGTGCTGGAAGTTGCGTTCGAAGGTCTCGCCCGCTCCACCCGCCACAAGTCCGGCGTCGCCATGCGCTTCCCCCGCATCTCGCGCCTGCGCTGGGACAAACCAACGCGCGAGGCCGACCGGATCGAGACCCTGACGGCGATGCTGGATTAAAGTGACCGATTAAAAGTCCCGCCTCAATCGCCGGCTGAGACCTTGATCTCAAAAATATCCACGGCTTTGCCCCCGGTGCCAATGTCGGAGCCGATGGCGATGGTGCCGCCGGCGCCTGGCCGTTTGGCTGGGAGTTCGACCTCGAAGAGAAACTCGCTGCGCGCATAGCCCACGGCGTAGCGCTTGCGGCCGCAATCGCCCAGCTCGCCGAAATTGCAGGTGACTGATATCTGCGTTTCCTGGCCTTCCTCGGCGCGGGCGACGATGACGAAGACAGCGCGCTTCCCGGCAATCTGCTCAAGAACGCCCTGGCCGACATCAAACAGCACCGCAGCGCCGTCGCCTGAACTGATGCGCAGCACCTGCCCTGCATCGCTAGCGACCACTTCTGCGCTGGTCCCGGCCGGCGCGCTGACTGAGCTGGCATCGGCAGGCGAGAAGACGGAAATCCACTTGCCTGCTGGCTCGGTTTCGCCCGGCTTCAGGGGCGCCCGCACCGGCTCTTCATCAGCGTCAAAATCTTCGGATTCGATCGATTTTGGTGGATTGGGAACCGACGTGTCACGTTCGGCGAAAGTTTTAAACAGGCCTGTGTCATGCGCCCACCAGCCGCCAGCGCCAATCAGGGCCACAAGCGTGATGAGGGCAAACAGCGTGGCGAACGGTCGGCGCCGGCGCTCGCGCTGCGGCGACAGATCCGGGTCCGCTGCAAACCCGCTTTCGGCGCGCGGCGCAACGCGATCGACATGAAGCGCCCGAGCGTCGCTGTCGGTGAAGGCGGTCGTGCGGTCCCCTTCGACACTTACAGCTGGCTGTGGAGCGGCAGCGGGTGCACCATCAAAGCTGGGCTCGGTGCGGGTGGCAGCTGCAGTTGTAGTTGCCGGCTGGACGCGTTGTACCGGCGGCGTGTCCAGTTCCACGCTCGGCGTCGCCGCGGCAGGTGACAAACTGACGGAAGCCGGATCGATGGCGGGAACTGCCGGAATGTATTCTGATTCGATTTCTGTGATCTTCGCCTGTAGCGCCTTGCGGCGCACAATCGCGGTTTCAACGGTTACGCTGGTGTTGGCCTGCAACGCCTTGTCGAGCGCGGCAAATGCCGAGCGGTAGACCTTTTCGCGAAAGGCCTTGTCCTCGGCATCACCTTTTTCGAGTGCACCCCGGATCGCTTTTTCGATGACGTCCAAATAGCTGTTCCCGCCAACATTATATCGTTCCCGCTGATCGTTAGCCTCAGCGGGGCCATCAAGCAATGTTTCAACGCCCGGCAAGCGCGCTTTCAACTGACTACAACCAGCTTTTTGCAGTTATTGCTGCCCAATGCCCGCTTGCTGCCCGGTTGCCCTGCCGTTTCCTTCTGCTAGAAAGAGTGACGTTTACGCAAACGTCAATTTTTGACCGCAAGGAATCACACGCATGGCGCTGCCGGAAATCCTCTCCAAAAACCTTCGCCTGCCGGTTGTCGCCGCACCGCTGTTCATCATCTCGCATCCGCCGCTGGTGCTGGCGCAGTGCAAGGCTGGTGTGGTCGGCTCGTTTCCCGCGCTCAATGCGCGCCCCGAAGCCCAGTTGGATGAGTGGCTGGCAGAGGTGACCGAAAGTCTGGCCGCCCATGACGCGATGAACCCTGACGCTCCTTCCGCGCCGTTTGCGGTCAACCAGATCGTGCACAAGTCCAATAAGAGGCTGGAGCATGATCTGCGCATGTGTGTGAAGTACAAGGTGCCCATCGTCATCTCCTCGCTCGGCGCGGTCGAGGAGGTGAACCAGGCGGTGCATTCCTATGGCGGCATCGTGCTGCACGATATCATTCACGACCGGCACGCCAAGAATGCGATCCGGCGCGGCGCTGATGGGTTGATTGCCGTCGCCGCAGGAGCAGGCGGCCATGCGGGCACTCTGTCTCCATTCGCCCTGGTGCAGGAAATCCGCCAGTGGTTCGACGGCCCGCTGCTTCTATCCGGTGCGATTGCCAATGGCGGCGCGGTGCTGGCAGCACAGGCCATGGGAGCTGATATGGCCTATATCGGCTCGCCCTTCATTGCCACAGACGAGGCGCGGGCGGTCGACGCCTACAAGCAGATGATCGTCGATTCCAAGGCTGCCGACATTGTCTGTTCCAACCTGTTCACCGGCGTTCATGGCAATTATCTGAAGGAATCTATCCGCCATGCCGGCATGGACCCTGACAATCTGGCCGTCTCCGATCCATCAAAGATGAACTTCGAGACGGCCTCGGCAAAAGCATGGAAAGAGATCTGGGGCTGCGGTCAGGGCATTGGTGCAGTCAAAGAGATCGTTCCGACGGCTGCGTTGGTAGAGCGACTGGCGGATGAGTATCAGGCAGCGAAAGCGCGGCTTGTTGGATAGCGGTGCCAAGCGCCTCATGGTGAGCTTGTCGAACCACGAGGCGCTGGGCGCTATCCAAGTAAATTAATCGAACACGATAGATGGCACGGCGGCATCGGCGCCGGCTTTCTCTTCCTGAACACGCTCCCAAACGCGGGTGGCGATGTCGCGGTAGATTTTTGCTTCCGGGCCATCCGGGCGAGACACGACCACCGGGGCGCCAGCATCGGATTGTTCGCGGATGCCCATTTCCAGCGGGACTTCGCCCAGGAATGTGACGCCGAGGCGTTCGGCCTCCCTACGGGCACCGCCATGACCGAAAATATCATAGCGCTTGCCGGTGTCGGGCGCGATAAAATAGCTCATATTCTCGACAATGCCGAGCAATGGAACATCGACCTTCTTGAACATGTTCAGCCCCTTGCGGGCATCGATCAGAGCCAAATCCTGCGGTGTTGAAACGATCACCGCGCCGGCCAGTGGCACCTGCTGCGCCATTGTCAATTGTGCGTCGCCGGTGCCGGGGGGCATGTCGACGACCAGCACGTCGAGCGGCCCCCATTCCACCTCGCGCAGCATCTGCGTCAATGCTGACATGACCATCGGGCCACGCCAGATCATCGGTGTCTCCTCATCGACGAGGAAGCCCATCGACATCACCTTAAGGCCGAAGTTCTCCTTCGGCTTGAGTATCTTGCCGTCAACCGTTTCCGGCCTTCCCTGAATGCCGAGCAGGCGTGGCATCGAGGGCCCATAGATATCGGCGTCCAGAACACCGACCCTCAGCCCAATGGCTGCCAGGCCAAGCGCGATGTTAGCGGCGGTTGTGGATTTGCCGACGCCACCCTTGCCGGACGCGACTGCAATGATGCTCTCGATACCCGGTACGCCGCGACGACCGGATTGAGGGCCTTTTGGTGCATGCGGCGCGGTTGGCGGGGCTGGGCGCGGCGCTGAAGCCGGGGCGGCGGGACGGGGTTGCACTGGTGCTTCCATGCCGCCGCCTTTTTTCTCGGCTGTCAGGGCGACGACAACGCCGGCGACGCCAGGAATGGCGGTCACGACACGCTCGGCAGCGGCGCGCAGCGGCTCAAGTTCCTGCGCGCGTGCGGCAGGGACGGTGATGGAAAAGAAAACTTTGGCATCGGCAATGAAAATATCCGAAACCAGCCCAAGGCTGACGATATCGCCTTCGAAATCGGGGCCCTTCACGGTCTTGAGTTGATCGAGGACCGTTTCCTTATTCACCGGCATATTGTGTTCGCACTTCCTGTTCCGTTCAGTCCCAGATAGTGCAGATCAGTCGCGGAACCAAGCACCAGAGCCGACAGGCTTTCAGCCAAACAGGCCGGTAACCCAATAGGTGAGCGCGGATATTGCGGCAGCGGCAGGCAAAGTGAGTATCCAGGCGGTGACAATGTTGGAGGCCAGGCCCCAGCGCACCGCCGAAACGCGTCGCGCCGCGCCGACGCCGATGATGGCACCGGTGATGGTGTGGGTGGTTGATACCGGAATGCCAAGATAGGTCGCCGCAAACAGCGTGATGGCGCCACCGGTTTCAGCACAAAAACCCTGCATAGGGTTCAACTTGGTGATCTTGGAGCCCATCGTGTGAACAATGCGCCAGCCGCCGAACAGAGTTCCAAGCGCCAGCACCGACTGGCAGGTGATCACCACCCAGAACGGCACGTAAAATTCATCACCCAGCATGCCCTGCGAATAAAGCAGCACGGCAATGATACCCATGGTCTTCTGCGCATCATTGCCGCCATGACCGAGCGAATACATCGACGCCGAAATGAACTGCATGACCCGGAAGACGCCATCCACCTGGAATGGCGAATAGCGCACGAACAGCCATGACACGGCGAGAATCAGAAACAACGCCAGGATGAACCCGGTGAACGGCGACAGCACAATCGCCGCCGTGGTTTTGAACAGACCCGAAAACACCAGCGCGCCGCCACCCGCCTTGGCCACGCCGGCGCCCACCAGACCGCCGATCAGGGCATGGGAGCTGCTTGAAGGGATGCCGTAGATCCAGGTGATGATATTCCACGAAATAGCGCCGATCAGGGCGGCAAAGATCACGCGCGGGTCGATCACCGAGGCGTCGATGATGCCGGTACCAAGTGTCTCGGCGACATGCAGGCCGAAAAATAGAAAGGCGATAAAGTTGAAAAACGCCGCCCAGGCGACGGCATATTGCGGTCGCAGAACCCGCGTCGAGACGATGGTCGCGATTGAATTGGCAGCGTCGTGCAGGCCGTTCAGGAAATCAAAGAACAGCGCCACACCGATCAGCGCGATCAGCAGCGGGAAGGCGAGAGACGCGTCCATCAGACGTTTTCGACCACAATGCCGCTGATTTCATTGGCGACGTCCTCGAACCGGTCGACCGCCTTTTCCAACTCGCCATAAATTTCCGAACCAATCATATAGGCCATGGGATCACTGTCACGGTGACGCTGAAACAGGTCTTTCAGACCTTCATCATGAAGCGCATCGGAGCGGCTTTCGACGCGCTTGACCTCGCCGGCGATCTGCTGAAGCTTTTCAGCGTGTGTCCCGACCTTGTTGAGCAGCGGAATGGCTTTGGCCGTCAGCTCCGCGGCTTCCACGATCAGCTTGCCCATCTCCTGCATGCGCGGATCGAAATCCTTCTGCTCGAACAGGATGATGGTCTTGACCGTCTTGCGCATCATGTCGACGGCGTCGTCCAGCGACTGAATCAGATCCTTGATGTCGCCGCGATCGAAGGGGGTAATGAAGCTCTTGTGGACAGCGGTCATGACCTTGGCCGTGACAGCGTCGGCTTCGTTTTCGAGATCCATGATCTGCTGGCACAGGGTCGCTGCATCGCCCTCGCCTGCCAACAGCTTCTGCAACGCCTTCGAGGCGCGCAACACGATCTGGGCGTGTTCGTCAAACAGATCGAAAAAGCGGTCCTCTCGCGGCATGAGAGCCCTGAACCAGCCGAGCATCATTTATTCCTTCCAGCGAATCGTCTTTGTGCGCAAAGCAGGGACAAACCTAGTGTGCGGACAGCCCTCGCGCACCATTAAGCCGGCAAAAAACAGGGGAATACGCCAACAAAGCGCTATCTCATACACCTGAAAACGCCATTTCGGCGCTTTGCAGCGCATAGCGGGCGCTGGTGTTGCGCGGCATTGCCCGTTAGCCTCGCGGCATGATCGACAGGCTGGAATTTTTCATTGCGCTGGCGCGCGAGCAGCATTTTGGGCGCGCGGCTGAAACGCTTGGCGTGACCCAGCCGACGCTCTCTGCCGCCATCAAGCAGCTTGAGGACCAGCTCGGCGTCATGCTCGTGCTGCGCGGCTCCCGCTTTCAGGGCCTGACGCAGGAGGGTGAGCAGGTTCTGGTGTGGGCGCGGCGCATCACCAGCGATACACGAACCATGCGCGAAGAGATGCGTGCTGCAAGGCACGGGCTGTCCGGGCGCATCCGTATTGCCGCGATCCCGACAGCGCTTGCCATGCTGCCCCGGCTGACCACGCCTTTTCGGGAAAAGCACCCGGGGGTCACCTTCTCTATCCTGTCGCGCACTTCCATCGAGGTACTGTCGTTGCTCGGCAACTTCGACATCGATGCCGGCATCACCTATCTCGACAACGAGCCTCTGGGCAGGGTGACCAGCGTGCCGCTTTATTCCGAGCGCTACCAGCTCATCACTGCGGCTGGAAACCCGCTGTCGGAGCGCACGCAGGTGACATGGCAGGAGGTGAGCGAATTGCCTCTGTGCCTGCTGACACCCGACATGCAGAACCGGCGCATCATCGACCAGCATCTGACAGAGGTCGGCGTGGAAGCGCGGCCGACGTTGGAATCGAACTCCATGATCGTTCTGTTCTCCCATATCCGCACCGGCAAATGGTCGTCGATCATGCCTCTAAACCTGGCCGAGACTTTTGGGTTTGCCGAACCGATCCGCGCCATCCCTATCGTGGAGCCCGACGCCCGACACCTCGTCGGGCTGGTGGCAGCCAAGCGTGAGCCACACACACCTCTGGTCGCGGCGCTTCTGGACGAAGCAATGGCGCTGGCGGACGATTTGCGCGGTTCCCGCTGAGCTAGGTCTGGGTGGGAGCGGCGCTCGATAGAAAATTTCTATCAAACGACGAAACAGCTTTATTGATCCGGGGCGTTTGGGCTGGTCTGATAGAGGCTTGGCGGGCAACCGCTTTTTAGGGAGGGCGCTGCATGACCATGCAGCCTGCAGGTACCGAGACCGCTATACGGGCGGCTGAAATTGTCCAGGAATTCAAGGGCGTTGAAGGGCCTTTGCTGCCCATTTTGCATGCGCTGCAGCATGAGTTTGGCCATGTGCCGCAGGTGGCACTTCCTGCGATTGCGCATGGGCTCAACATTTCCAATGCTGAAGTGCATGGCGTGGTGAGCTTCTATCATGATTATAGATCAAAACCTGCTGGCCGGCATGTGCTGAAGGTCTGCCGCGCGGAAGCCTGCCAGTCGATGGGTGGCGAGGCGCTTGCAGCACAGCTTTCACAGGCGCTTGGTATCGGCTTTCACGAGACATCTGCTGATGGTTCGGTGACGCTGGAACCCATTTATTGCCTCGGGCTGTGCGCCTGTGCGCCGGCTGTCATGCTGGACGGGCAGGTGATGGGCCGCGTCGATCAGGACGCTTTTGACGCGATCATCGAGGAGGTGCGCGCGTGACCGCCACAATCTACATTCCCGGCGATTCCGGTGCCATTGCCGTTGGCGCAGACAAGGTTGCTGCCGCCATCAGCGCTGAGATTGCAGCCCGCGGGCTTGATGCGCGCCTCGTGCGCAATGGTTCGCGCGGGCTCTATTGGCTGGAGCCGATGGTTGAGATCGACACCGGCGCTGGCCGCGTGGCGTTTGGACCGGTGAAACCAAGGGATGTTGCGAGGCTTATTGATACGGGCTTTGCAAATGCACAAGCGCATCCGCTTTTTCTGGGTGATCCTGAAAAGCTGCCTTTTCTCGCCCGGCAAACGCGGCTGACTTTCGCGCGCTGCGGCATTACCGATCCGCTTTCGCTGGATGATTATCGTGCGCATGGCGGTTTGCGCGGATTGACCCATGCGGTGTCGATGACGCCAGCCGATATTGTGGCCCAGGTCACGGATTCGGGTCTGCGCGGGCGTGGCGGCGCCGGCTTTCCGACCGGCATCAAATGGAACACGGTTCTTGGCGCTGAGGCGGACCGCAAATACATTGTCTGCAACGCCGATGAGGGTGACAGCGGCACTTTTGCCGACCGGATGATCATGGAGGGTGACCCCTTTGTGCTGATTGAAGGCATGGCGATTGCCGGCATCGCCGTTGGGGCGACCAAGGGCTTCATCTATATCCGCTCGGAATATCCGCACGCGATTGCGGCAATGAAAGCGGCAATCATGATTGCGCGGCGCGAGGGGGTTCTGGGCGTCAATGTTTTGGGCTCACCCAACGCGTTTGATATGGAAGTGCGCGTCGGGGCTGGCGCTTATGTGTGCGGCGAGGAAACCTCCCTCCTCAACAGCCTTGAAGGCAAGCGCGGCGTGGTGCGGTCAAAGCCGCCGCTGCCTGCATTGCAGGGCCTGTTTGGGAAGCCAACCGTCGTCAACAATGTCATTTCGCTGGCTTCGGTGCCGATCATCATGGATCGCGGTGCTGCCTTCTACAAGGATTTCGGCATGGGCCGCTCGCGCGGCACTATCCCAATCCAGATCGCTGGCAATGTGAAACATGGTGGGCTGTTTGAGGCGGCCTTCGGGCTTTCGCTGGGCGAAATCATCAACGACATCGCAGGCGGCACCGCGACCGGACGGCCCGTCAAAGCGGTGCAGGTGGGCGGGCCGTTGGGGGCCTATTTCCCGCAATCGCTGTTCGACACGCCATTTGACTATGAAGCCTTTGCCGCACGCGACGGGTTGATCGGCCATGCCGGCATCGTTGTCTTTGACGAGACAGCCGACATGCTGAAACAGGCGCGCTTTGCGATGGAATTCTGTGCCATTGAAAGCTGCGGAAAATGCACGCCATGCCGCATCGGCTCGACGCGCGGCGTGGAAACGCTCGACCAGATTGGCGCTGGTATCGAGCCGGAAAAAAACCTCGCTCTGGTCAGCGATCTTTGCAACACGATGAAGTTTGGTTCGCTCTGCGCCTTGGGCGGGTTCACGCCCTACCCGGTCATGAGCGCCATCAATCATTTCCCCGACGATTTTGCGCCGCGGGTATTGGCGGAGGCGGCTGAGTGATGGGCACACTTCATCTCATTTTCGAAGGAACTGTCTGATGGGCCTGATCCACGAAATAGATTTTGGTACGCCGGCTTCCAGGTCTGAAAAGCAGGTGACGCTGAATGTTGACGGTTTTGATGTGACGGTGCCGGAGGGCACCTCCATCATGCGCGCTTCGATGGAAGCTGGCATCGCCATTCCAAAACTCTGCGCCACCGATATGGTGGATGCGTTCGGCTCTTGCCGCTTGTGTCTTGTCGAGATTGAGGGGCGCAATGGCACGCCCTCTTCCTGCACCACTCCTGTATCGCAAGGCATGGTGGTCAAAACCCAGACGGGCCGTTTGAAAGACATCCGTCGCGGCGTGATGGAGCTTTATATTTCCGACCATCCGCTCGACTGCCTGACCTGCGCTGCAAATGGTGATTGCGAATTGCAGGATATGGCCGGCGTGGTGGGCCTGCGCGATGTGCGCTACGGCTATGAGGGCGAAAACCACGTCTTCAAGAAACAGGGCGGGGCAGAAAACTTCCGCTATATGCCGAAGGATGAATCCAACCCCTATTTCACCTATGACCCTTCGAAATGCATTGTCTGCTCGCGCTGCGTGCGGGCCTGCGAGGAAGTTCAGGGAACCTTCGCGCTGACCATTGAGGGGCGCGGCTTTGAGAGCCGGGTGTCGCCCGGCATGCATCAGGATTTCATCTCGTCTGAATGCGTGTCTTGCGGTGCTTGCGTGCAGGCCTGCCCGACCGCAACACTGACAGAAAAATCGGTCATCGAGATCGGCCAGCCCGAGCATTCGGTGGTGACCACTTGCGCCTATTGCGGCGTGGGCTGCTCGTTCAAGGCCGAAATGCGCGGCGATGAGCTTGTGCGCATGGTTCCCTACAAGGATGGCAAGGCCAATCGCGGCCATTCCTGCGTGAAGGGCCGCTTCGCCTATGGCTATTCCACCCATAAGGACCGCATCCTCAACCCGATGGTGCGCGAGAAAATTACCGACCCCTGGCGCGAAGTGACATGGGAAGAAGCGTTCAGCCATGTCGCCAAGGAATTCCGCCGCATCCAGTATCAATATGGACGCGGTGCGGTTGGCGGCATCACCTCATCGCGCTGCACCAATGAAGAAACCTATCTTGTGCAGAAGCTGGTGCGGCAGGGTTTTGGCAACAACAATGTCGATACCTGTGCGCGCGTTTGCCACTCGCCGACCGGCTACGGACTTGGCCAGACATTTGGCACATCGGCCGGAACGCAGGATTTCGATTCCGTTGAACATACCGATGTTGTGCTGATCATCGGTGCGAACCCGACTGATGGGCATCCGGTATTTGCCTCACGCCTTAAAAAGCGCTTGCGCGCCGGTGCCAAGCTGATCGTGGTTGATCCACGCCGCACCGACATTGTGCGTTCGGCCCATGTGGAGGCCAGCCACCATCTGCCGCTGAAGCCCGGCACCAATGTTGCGGTTCTCACCGCGCTTGCGCATGTGATCGTGACCGAGGGCCTGTTCGACGAAGCCTTCATTCGCGAGCGCTGCGACTGGGATGAGTTTCAGGATTGGGCGTCGTTTGTGGCGCTGCCTGAAAACAGCCCAGAGACTGTCGGCACATTGTCTGGCGTTGATCCGGAAGAAATCCGCGGTGCAGCAAGGCTCTTTGCCACGGGCGGCAATGGCGCGATCTATTACGGGCTCGGCGTGACCGAACACAGCCAGGGATCGACCACGGTTATTGCCATTGCAAACCTTGCCATGGTCACCGGCAATATTGGTCGTCAGGGTGTTGGCGTGAACCCGCTGCGCGGCCAGAACAATGTTCAGGGCGCGTGCGATATGGGCTCCTTCCCGCACGAGCTTCCCGGCTATCGTCACGTTTCAGGTGACGCCGTGCGCGATATCTATGACAGTCTTTGGGGCGTGAAGCTGGACAATGAGCCGGGCCTGCGCATTCCCAACATGCTGGATGCGGCTGTCGATGGCACGTTCAAAGGCATCTACATTCAGGGCGAGGATATTTTGCAATCCGACCCCGACACCAAGCATGTGTCTGCCGGGTTGGAAGCGATGGAATGCGTCGTGGTGCACGACCTTTTTCTCAACGAGACAGCCAATTACGCGCATGTGTTTTTGCCGGGTTCGACCTTCCTCGAAAAGGACGGCACCTTCACCAATGCTGAACGCCGCATCAACCGCGTGCGCAAGGTGATGGCGCCCAAGAACGGCCTGGCTGATTGGGAAGTGACGCAGAAGATTGCCCAGGAAATGGGCCTTTCATGGGCTTATCAGCATCCATCCGAAATCATGGACGAGATTGCCCAGACCACGCCAAGTTTTGCCAATGTTTCTTACGCCTATCTGGAGAAAATGGGCTCGGTGCAGTGGCCTTGTAATGATAGCGCGCCGCTGGGCACGCCGATCATGCATATTGATGGCTTCGTGCGCGGGAAGGGCAAGTTCATCCGCACTGAATATGTCGCCACTGACGAGCGGACCGGGCCACGCTTCCCGCTGCTTCTCACCACCGGACGCACGCTGTCGCAGTATAATGTCGGCGCGCAGACACGGCGCACCGCCAATGTGGTGTGGCACGATGAGGACCGGCTGGAGATCCATCCGCATGACGCCGAAAATCGCGGGTTGCGAGATGGCGACTGGGTGCGGATTGCCAGCCGTGCTGGCGAGACGACCTTGCGCGCACTGATTACAGACCGCGTTGCGCCGGGCGTGGTTTACACCACGTTCCATCACCCCGACACGCAGGCCAATGTCATCACCACCGATTATTCCGATTGGGCCACCAATTGCCCGGAATACAAGGTGACTGCCGTGCAAATCTCGCCTTCGAACGGCCCGAGTGAATGGCAGACGGAATATAATGAACAGGCCCGCCAGAGCCGGCGTATCGAAGGCAAATTGGTGGCGGCGGAGTAGGTTGTTTTGACGGCTGCGCTCACCCCCCTCTCCGACCCTTCGGGCCACCTCTCCCCCGCTTCACGGGGGCGAGGAACCCAAGGTAGACAAGCGTTGCGCGCGCGGGCGAATTTCCTCGCCCCCACGGCGTGGGGGAGAGGTGCCGAGCGTAGCGAGGCGGAGAGGGGGAGCCCTCAATATTGATGAAGTATCCCCTCACCTCCACCAGCCGCATTGCCCGGCGCAAGGGCAAGACCTTTACCGCTGAGCGCATGGTGCCGGAGGAAACGCCGGTGGCGTTTTCCTATGCTGGCACCACACATGCGGTGATGATGGCCTCGCCGGCAGATTTTGAAGATTTCGCGCTTGGCTTCTCACTGACCGAAGGCATCATCGCGGCAGCGGATGAGGTGGAGAGCATCATTGTGCAGGATCAGGGCGCGGGCATCGACATCCAGATCCGCCTGAAGGACCAGGCCAATACACGGTTCGAGGCACGGCGACGCCGGCTTGCCGGGCCTGTTGGCTGCGGGCTTTGCGGCATTGAATCCATCGAAGAAGCCATGCGCGATGTCGCCCCTGTCGAGGGATCGTCGCTCACGCTTTCAGCGGATGATATTGTGCAGGCGGTAAAGCTGCTTGCGCGCCAGCAGCCCATGCATGCCGAGACCGGTGCAGTACATGCTGCCGGCTTTTATGTTCCCGGCGCGGGCGTGATTGTCGTGCGCGAGGATGTCGGGCGTCACAACGCGCTCGACAAGCTTTCAGGGGCTTTGAATAAAATGGGCGTTGCCGGCACAAGCGGCGCAGTGGTGGTGACCAGCCGCGTTTCGGTGGAAATGGTGCAGAAGACAGCCGCCATCGGCGCGGCCTTCATCATCGCGGTTTCAGCGCCCACCGCACTTGCCATCCGCACCGCGCAAGCCTGCGGCATGACGCTTGTCGCTCTGGTACGCGGCGACGAATTTGATATTTTCGCCGGTGCTGACCGGGTCGATACTGGAGTGACGCAACATGTCGCATGATGAGATGCACCGTGCCAGCACGGCTGAAAAACTGGTGCGCATGGCCAACCAGATTGCCACTTTCTTTCTGTCCAAGCCGCATGAGCAAGGTGTTGCGGGCGTGGCTGAACATATCAATAAATTCTGGGACCCAAGGATGCGCCGCCAGTTCTTTGAACTGATCGAGGCCGGCGGCGAGGGTTTTCTGCCGCTCGTCATCGAAGCCGTGCCCGGCATTCGTGCGCCCAACGCGCCTGAGCAGGGCGGTGTGGGCGGCGGTGATGAAGCCAATGCCGGTGCACCCGGCGGCAAAGGCACCGCTGCCGGCGAGGCCAAGGCCGAGATTGCCGCGACGCAGGGTTGATCGCAGTCTCATACGCCGTCTATAGACCTCATTTGCGACGATATGACCTTGGTTGAGCCGGTTACCCCGGCTCCGCTTGTGAAATCCTGTGGCGTGAAAAAAATGCCCTCTCTGACACCTTGCCTGCCATAGCGCGTTGCCATATCCATTTGTCCTACAAATACGGAGAAGATCATGGCCGACGCAGGCTCAACTAAAAAAAGATTTCGCTCGCAGGAGTGGTTCGACAACCCGCATAATCCCGGCATGACCGCGCTGTACCTTGAGCGCTATCTGAATTTCGGGCTGACACGCGATGAGTTGCAATCGGGCAAGCCGCTGATCGGCATCGCGCAGACGGGCTCTGATCTTTCTCCCTGCAACCGGCACCATATCGAACTGGCCAAGCGTGTGCGTTCGGGCATCGAGGCCGCAGGCGGCGTGGCATTCGAGTTTCCCTGCCATCCGATCCAGGAAACAGGCAAGCGCCCAACGGCCGCACTTGATCGCAACCTTGCCTATCTCAGCCTTGTCGAAGTTCTCTACGGCTACCCGCTTGATGGCGTGGTGCTGACCATTGGCTGCGACAAGACCACACCGGCCATGCTGATGGCGGCTGCCACCGTCAACATTCCGGCCATTGCTCTGTCTGTCGGCCCCATGCTGAATGGCTGGCACCGTGGCGAGCGCACCGGTTCGGGCACCATCGTGTGGAAATCACGCGAACGGCTGTCTGCCGGCGAAATTACCTATGATGAATTCATGGATATTGTGGCCTCCTCGGCTCCATCGGTCGGTTATTGCAACACGATGGGCACTGCCACGACGATGAACTCGCTGGCTGAGGCGCTCGGCATGCAGTTGCCGGGCTCTGCCGCCATTCCCGCCCCGTACCGCGAGCGCGGGCAGATTTCCTACGAGACTGGCAAGCGCATCGTCGGCATGGTGCATGAAGACCTCAAGCCATCCGACATCATGACGCGCGAGGCGTTTGAAAACGCGATTGTCGTCAACTCCGCCATAGGCGGCTCGACCAATGCGCCCATCCATCTCAACGCGATTGCGCGCCATCTTGGTGTGCCTCTGGACAATGATGACTGGCAGAAGATCGGCCATCATGTGCCGCTTCTGGTCAACCTTCAGCCAGCGGGCGAATATCTTGGTGAAGATTATCATCATGCTGGCGGTGTGCCGGCGGTGGTTGCCGAATTGATGAAAGAGAACCTGTTGCCGCATCCGAATGCGGCAACCGTCAATGGCAGGTCGATTGGCGAAAACTGCGCCAAGGTCGAGAACCTCAATCCGCAAGTCATCCTGCCTGTCTCAGCACCGTTGAAAGAACATGCAGGCTTCCTCAATCTGAGGGGCAATCTGTTCGACAGCGCCATCATGAAGACCAGCGTCATCTCGCCGGACTTCCGCAGCCGCTATCTGTCGAACCCCGCAGACCCGGAAGCTTTCGAGGGGTCCGCCATGGTGTTTGAAGGGCCGGAAGATTACCACGCACGCATCGAAGACCCGGCGCTTGGCATTGATGAGCATACGATCCTGTTCATCCGCGGCACCGGGCCGGTTGGTTATCCAGGCGGCGCGGAAGTTGTGAACATGCAGCCGCCGGCAGCGCTGATCAAGCGCGGCATCCATGCCCTGCCCTGCATTGGTGATGGCCGCCAGTCCGGCACGTCTGGTTCGCCGTCGATCCTCAACGCTTCACCTGAGGCTGCGGTGGGCGGAGGACTGGCCTTGCTGCGCACTGGCGACCGTGTGCGCATCGACCTGAAAAAGGGTTCGGCCGACATCCTGATCTCTGACGAGGAACTGGCCGAGCGCCGCGAAACGCTGGCCAGGAATGGCGGCTTTGCCTATGCCGAGCACCAGACGCCGTGGCAGGAAATCCAGCGCGGTATGGTTGGGCAACTGGCCGAGGGCATGGTGCTGGAGCCGGCGGTCAAATATCAGCGCGTCGCACAGACCAAGGGCATTCCACGCGACAATCACTGACCTTTGCCATAGCCCCGAAACCGTTTATTGGATGCAGACAAACGGGAATGGCATGGCAAGACGGCGATCATCACTGGGGTTTCTTGGCCGGTTCGGTCGGTCGGAGGATCTGCAATCCCTCGACAGCGCCCTGCGCGCTGTCGACCTGCATCCCGCGTTGGTGCCGGAAGGCGTCAAGCTCACCATCGTCAATCTGATGAAGGACCATCTGGGAGACAAGCCAGCGGAAGCCAGCTACCTGCCGCTGGCCGGCCTGTTTGCCTACTGCGCAATCGGGCCTGATGCCTTCGCGGGGGCCAACGGCGAGGAAAGGCTGGCAGACGTGGAGGCGCGGGTCGCCGCCGCGCTCGACGCGCAAGACAGCCTTGATGCGCAACTGGTGCTGCTGGCCATTCATGCCAAGCTGGTTCATCCCGATGTGGTCGAGCAGTATGGACTGAGCGCGGAGTAGCGAGAGGGCGGACCGTCAGGATACCCCCTCTCCGCCTCGCTTACGCTCGGCACCTCTCCCCCACTCCCGTGGGGGCGAGGAAACAGCGCTGGCGATTGGCCTTTTCCTCGCCCCACGAAAGTGGGGAGAGGTGTCGAGCGCAGCGAGACGGAGAGGGGGTTTGTCCGCCTCGGTTACGCTTGAGCTATCCGCCCATGCCGCTGCGCGGCAGTTTGATCAGGTCGCCAAACTTGTGTCTCAGCGCGTCATCGATTTCGCGCGGGACGTGGCGGGGAAAACGGCTGGCGAGCACTTTGCGCTTTTCCTCGATGGCCTTGCCCAAAAGGTCAGGCTTTCCTCTTTCGCCCCATTCTTTGGGGCTGTAGCGATCGGCGACTGCCGGGTAAAAATATTCGGTCTGCATCAGCCTCAGCGTCTGTTCGTTGCCGAGATAATGACCGGGTCCGTTCATGCATACATCGGCGATGGTATCGATGGACAGAGCTGCATCGGTCACCTCGATGCCGCGCACGCAGCGCAGGCACTGGCCCAGCATGTCATTGTCGATGATCAGGCTTTCGAGGCAGAAGCCCAGCAGCGAGGCATGCATGCCGGCTGATTCATAGACCAGATTGAGGCCCGACAGGCCGGCCATGACATTGGTGATACCCTTTTCGTAGCCGGACTGGATGTCGGGCAGTTTGGAATCGGCCATGCCGGCGGCCGAGCCACCCGGCAGGTCGTAGAACTGGGCCATCTGGGCGCAGGCGGAACTGAGGAGTGCCTGCTCGGCAGACCCGCCCGACATGGCACCTGTCCTGAGATCGGAGACGAAGGGCCAGGTGCCGAATATCGCGGGATGGCCGGGTTTCAGCGCATTGACATAGACCAGACCTGCCAACACCTCGGCGGTAGCCTGCACCACGGCGCCGGCAATGGCGGCAGGCGCGGTTGCCCCTGCCTGTCCTGCCGAAAGCAGCAGAATGGGAATGCCCCCCTCGACACAAGCCTCAAGCACGCCACAAGCGTCCTCGGCAAACTTCATGGGCGGCACGACAAAGCAGTTGGAGTTGGATACGAAAGGCCGGGCGCGGAAATTCTCCTCGCCGCCTGCAATCGCATAAAGCATCTCCAGTGCCGGAGCGACGTTCTCAGCTACCGTGAATGAGGTGCCTACATGTTTGGTGGTCCCCATCACACAGGCGTAGAGCGTGTTGAAATCCATCTCGAGCGGGTCAGGCACATCACGGGGTACCATCGGTCGCTGGAAGAAGTGGATGTTGTCGAGCCCTTCGACCAGCCGTGCAGCATCATAAATATCCTGCAGCAGGGATTCGCGGTATTCGCGTTTTTCGACATCGACGACATGAACCGCCGCACCCGCCGTTCCATAGTGGACGCGGGTTCCCTGCACCAGCATGTCGTGTTTGGGGTCCTGGCCGTGCAAGGTAAAGTTCCGCGCTGCGTTCCTGACCGTGGACATCACCAGTTCGCGCGGGAACCGAATGCGGCCATCTTCGCTGTAAATCGCGCCAACGCGTGTCAGCGCCTCGATGCAGCTCGGGATAGCATTGGCAAAACCTACGGTTTCAAGCAGCGTGAGCACCGCCTCGTGGATGCGCTCCAGATCGCTCTGGCCCAATGCCTTGTACCTGCCACCGGACATGCCAGGACGAATGGGGCGGACGTCATCAGCCAGCGGTGCAGCGCGCATGGCGCGGCGCGCATCCCGTCCTCCTGATCGACGCGAGGCCTTGTCTATAACGACTTCTGATTGTTCCACTACGACCGACATCAGCCAGATCCGCTTCCCATGTAAGCGGTTCTGCGCCGGATTTTTGCTCCCGGCTGCTGCTCCGCGTGCCCCAATTCGTGAGACTATGCCGCCGAGTTGGCCTCATTGTTTGGTCCACCCGTTTCAGTCAGATGGACCAGTTTTTTTGCATGGAGAAGTGGCTGATTGGGCCAGCGCTATGCGGCTGCAGGACGCCTTCCGGCGGCGGTCGCAAGTTCCCGAATGCCGGGCTCAATGTGCTGCAGCGCGATCGAGGAGATGCCAAGCCGCATGAAGGGCGAAGGCTTTTCCACATCAAAGAACCGATCACCCGGCTCGATGATCACGCTTCTTGAGGCGGCGGCTTCTGCCAACGAGCGGGCGTCGGTGCCGCGCGGGCCCTCGAGCCACAGCGAGGTACCGCCCGCGGAATCGGTCGACTGCCATTCTGGCAGGAAGGCTGAAATGGCATGGATCAGCCTTTTGCGGCGTTCGTCGAAGGCCGCCGACATGCGGCGCACCAGCGCCTCATGGTGACCGAGCGAGAGGAACAGAGCCACCGCGCGCTGGTTGTTTGCAGGCGGATGACGCAGCATGAAACGGCGCAAGGCGCGGAGCTCGGCGATCAAATCCGCAGAGGCCACGATATAGCCAATCCGCAGGCCCGGTGCCAACGTCTTCGACATGGAGCCGACATAGATGACGCGGCCCGAGCGATCGAGGCTCTTGAGCGCCTGTTGCGGCGCTTCGTCGAGCAACTGGCTGTCATAACCATCTTCGATGATGATCTGGTTGTTGCGGATTGCACGCGCCAGCAAGTCGCGACGGCGTTCGGCGCTGAGTGGCACCATTGTCGGGCAATGATGGCTGGGCGTCACGAAGGCAAAGCCCGCATCGGAGGGGATCTTGTCGGTGACAATACCCTGCTCATCGACCGGGGTCGGGCAGATCTCGGCGCCGGCCAGCCGGAAGATCGAGCGCGCATCCGGATAACCGGGATCTTCCATCGCCACTTTCGAGCCCTTGCTCATCAACAGCGTGGCCAGCATGTAGAGCGCGTTCTGGGCGCCCAGCGTGACGATGATCTCATCGGGATTGGCAAAAATGCCCCGACGCGGCAACAGACGCGCCTGGATCTGCTCGATCAGCAACGGATCATCGCGGTCCACCATGTCCGCAGCCCAATTGCGGATTTCGAGCACGGCCAGCGCCATGCGGTTGCATTCACGCCACTCAGCCGTCGGGAACAGACCCGGATCGAACTGGCCATAAACGAACGGGTAGGAAGACTTGATCCAGTTTTCCTGCTTCAGCGGGCGCGGCATATCGGATGCATTGATACGGCGGCGCGATTTCCAGTCGATCTGGTCACTGTTGTCGGCCGGCTTCTGCGCCGGCTTGGCTGGCGTTGCCAGTACTTCAGGGTTGACGAAGTGGCCGCGACGTTCGCGCGCGATCAAAAAGCCTTGGTCGACCAGTTGCTGGAACGCCAGCACCACGGTGCCACGCGCCACGCCGAGCTTTTCAGCCAGAATGCGGCATGAAGGCAGCGGCATCGACGCGGCGATCTGCCGGTCGAGGATGGCGGCGACAATGGCCTGCCGTATCTGCGCTTGCAGGGTTTGGCCGGAATCGGCCGAAATCCTGAACAGGCCCGACCAGATGGCAGTATCGTTTCTCTGTGGCATACGCTTCAATCCCCTCCGTCCCGCTGCGGCAGCTGGCACATTGATTAGTATTCCTGGTCCAAAGGATTGCACCAATGAATTTTTCTAATCGAAAGGATTTATGCCAGTGAACCATCCGGCTTGGACCATTGAGCAGCAACCGATGCAATCGGCATTTGCGGTTGGCCTGCGCTGTCATTAAACAAGCGGAAGCGGTCTGATAGCACTGGGATTTGAGAGGAAGTTTCTGCATGGCTGGACATAGCGGGATGGCCGCGCGGATCGCCGCGCTGAAAGCACATGCCGGCACCGGCATGGATATGCGTGATGCCTTTGCCGATGATCCGCAGCGCTTCGACGCTTTTTCGCTGTCGCTCGGTGACTTGCTCTTCGACTGGTCGAAATGTGCGGTGGATTCCGATACCATGACCGGGCTTGCGGGGCTTGCAGAAGCCGCGGGCTTGAAACAGCGCCGCGACGCCATGTTTTCGGGCGAGAAGATCAACGCCACTGAAAAGCGCGCGGTGCTGCACACGGCACTGAGGGCACCGGAGGGCACCCCCGTGATGCTGGACGGCGAGGACGTGACCCGCGACGTCCACTCTGTGCTGGCGGCGATGGCAAAATTTGCCGGTGCCGTACGCAGCGGCAGTATGACGGGTGCTACCGGCGCGAAAATCACCGACATTGTCAATATCGGTATTGGTGGCTCCGATCTTGGCCCGGCCATGGCAACGCTGGCGCTGGCGCCCTATCATGACGGGCCGCGCGCGCATTACGTTTCCAATGTCGACGGCGCGCATATCCACGACACGCTTTGCGCGCTGACGCCTGACACGACGCTTTTCATCATTGCCTCAAAAACCTTCACCACCGTGGAGACGATGACCAATGCCGAGAGCGCGCGGCGCTGGGTGGAAGCGGCACTTGGGCCTGACGCAGTGACCCACCACTTCTGCGCGGTCTCGACCGCCCTTGAGAAGGTGCAAAAGTTCGGCATTGCGCCTGATCGCGTGTTCGGTTTCTGGGATTGGGTCGGCGGCCGCTATTCCCTCTGGGGCGCCATCGGGTTGCCGATCATGATCGCCATCGGACCGGAAAACTTCAAACGCTTTCTGGCGGGTGCACATGAGATGGATACGCATTTTGCCAGTGCGCCGATGCTGGAGAACATCCCGGTTGTGATGGGGCTGATCGGCTATTTCCACCGCGTGGTCTGCGGCTATCCGGCGCGTGCTGTCATTCCCTATGAGCAGCGGCTTTCGCGGCTGCCGGCCTATCTGCAACAGCTCGACATGGAATCGAACGGCAAGCGGGTGACGCTGGACGGCACGTCAGTCACGACGCCTACCGGACCACTGGTGTGGGGCGAGCCCGGCACCAATGGCCAGCACGCATTTTTCCAGCTTCTGCATCAGGGCACCGATGTGATCCCGGTGGAATTTCTGGCAGCGGCGAAAGGCCATGAGCCAGAGCTTCAGCATCATCACGATCTGCTTCTGGCTAACTGCCTGGCGCAATCGGAAGCGCTGATGAAGGGGCGCACGCTGGAAGAGGCACAGGCACAGATGAAGGCTTCTGGCATGAGCCAAAGCGACATTGACACCATCGCGCCGCACCGTGTCTTTCCCGGCAATCGTCCATCGGTGACCCTGCTCTATCGGCTGCTCGACCCGAAAACGCTTGGCCGGCTGATTGCGCTCTACGAACATCGGGTGTTTGTCGAGGCGCAGCTGTTTGGCATCAACGCCTTTGACCAATGGGGCGTGGAACTGGGCAAGGAGCTGGCCACAAACCTGCTGCCGGTGGTTGAAGGCAAGCAGAACCCGGACACGAACGATGCCTCCACAGCCGGGCTGGTGCGGCACATCCATCATTTGAGAGGCGCGTACTGAGATGGCTAAAATCAAAGGCATTCTGTTTGACAAGGACGGCACGCTGGTCGATTTTCAGGCGACTTGGTTCGCTATCGGCACGCGCATGGCACACAAGGCCGCCGACCAGGACCGCACCCGCGCCAACCTTCTGATGGAAGAAGCAGGCTATGATTTTGCCCATAATCGCTTCCGCGCCGACTCGGTGTTTGCGGCCGGCACCAATGCCGACATTGTGGCGCTTTGGTATCCCCAGGCAACCGATGTGGAACGACGCGAGCTGGTGACGCTTTTCGATACGATTTCTGCCACCGAGGGAGCGTTGCAGGCCGTCCCCCTGCTCGGCGCGCGTGAGGCGGTTGCCACGCTCCACGCCAGCGGGCTGAAGCTCGGCGTCGCCACCAATGATTCCACCGGCGGTGCGGAAAAGACGCTGCTGGCGCTCGGCATCGCCCAGATGTTTGTCGCCGCCTATGGCTATGATGCGGTCGCCAACCCGAAACCGGCACCCGACGCCATCTACGCCTTTTGCGACCTCACCGGCCTGAAACCCGCCGAACTCGCCATGGTGGGCGACAACCGCCACGACCTCGACATGGCCCGCGCCGGCGGCGCCGGCCTCGCCATCGGCGTCCTCTCAGGCACCGGCACAGCCGAGACGCTGGCCTCAGCCGACGTGATCTTGGGCTCGGTGGCAGAACTGCCGGAGTTTTTGGCGGGAAGGAAGTAGGGGCGGCTGCCGCTTAGGTGACTCATTTCTTCTTCTTAACAGCCTGTTATTACTTCAATTTCCCTCAATTAAGAATGTTAGTTACCGCAATAGTTACTGCAGTCCCCGTGAGGGGTCCTCGCTGCCCAATCTGTCCCGCCTCAAATCAGGAAGTCCCGGAACGTCTCAAGTTTAGGGCAGTCTTCCGTTTTCGCTTTAAGAATGCTGCCATGATCAATGGACGTGAGTTCCACAAAGCCACCCTTTCGGGAGCCGTACTTGCCGATTGCAGCCGTCGTCAGACGGAAGAGATCGAACTGGAGATCGGACCGTTGCAGGACACCTATAACGGTCACGCTCTCGAACCCTGTCAGGATTACGAAGCGCGCACCATTCGAATCTTTAGCGAGTGCAATGAAGAAGTCGTGGTGGCTCATCTTCTTGTCGCTTGGGTTAGCGAAGGCAACCGAAGCGCCGTAGAGCCCCATCAGACCCGCGACGTAGTAGACAGCACCGTCGAGGTTTCGCACACGTTCCTCAGGCTCTATACCGGATGTATCCGGGGTCTTGCCAAGTGCCAACCAAGCCTCGTCTGCCTGAACGATCTTCGCTAATGCCGTCATCTTCTTGTGACGCGGACGAGCTTCACCGGCCAGCCACTTCCGAACGGTCTCTCGACTTGGACTTGCCAGCATTTTGTGGAGAGGCTTTCACTCTGTAACGGCCATCATGGCCTCGAATGATACCGGCGATTTATATGTCAATGCGGAGTGTCGCCGGCGTGGATTGTAGAAGCCATCGATGTATCGGCCAAGGGCCAATTCTGCGGCTGCACGGGTCTGGAAGATCGTTCTCCAGACCATTTCGCTTTTGATCGTCTTGAACACGGTCTCGACCATGGCATTGTCGTAACAATTTCCATTGCCGCTCATCGAGGCGGTCATGCCGTGGGCCTTCAGCAGCTTCAGGTAGTCGTGCGAACAATATTGACCGCCGCGGTCCGAATGATGGATCAGCCCAGGCATTGGCTGGCGTAGCGCAATTGCTCGTCGCAGGGCGTTCAGCGCCAGGCCTTTCTTCAGCCGGTCGCTCGTCGCCCAGCCGACGATGCGCCGGGAGTATAGATCAAGCACGATGGCCAAATAGAGCCAGCCCTCGGCGGTCCAGATGTAGCTGATATCGACACCCCGTTTCTGATCGGTCCCTTCGCATGTGAAGTCCTGGTCCAGCACATTGGGAGCGACCGGGCTGCCGTGGCCACTGTCAGTGGTTTTCTTGTAGCGGCGCTTCTGCAGGGCCTTCAGACCGTTGTCGCGCATCAGTCGGGCGACGCGGTGGCGGCCAACATCAAGGCCGTCTTCCATGAGCTCAACATGCATACGCGGTGCACCGTAAGTCTCGTGCGATGTCGAGAACTGTGAGCGGATATGCGCAAGCAGGATCAGATCCTCGTTTTGACGGCGACTGGCGGGACGCTCCTTCCAGGCAAAATACCCGCTCTCACTGACACCAAGAATATTACACAGGCGATGCATGGGGAATTCCTTCTTCGCCTCATCAATGAGCTTGAACCTCATCGACTTCCCTCCTTGGCGAAAAAAGTTGCGGCCCGTTTCAGGATCTCGCGCTCTTGACGCAGGATCTCGTTCTCCTTGCGCAACCGCGCGATTTCCTTGGCCGTATCCTCATGCGGACCGGATAACAGATCGGCCTCCCGATACATGCGTTTCCAGCGTGTAAGGCTCGACAATCCTATCCCCAAATCATCAGCAACCTTAGCAACCGTGCGACCACTCGTTTCCGTCAGCCGAACCGCTTCCTTCTTGAAATCGTCCGTAAATGTCCGTTGTACCTGTTTGACCATCGGGTCCTCCTGTAGCGCTTAGCGTTAGCAGAAAGTCCCTCCATTTTTCCCGGGCAAGTCCATGGCTCCACTTTCTAAGAAGCTGGAGCCTCCGGCAAACTCGGCGCGGTTCAGTTGGGTCCGGCGAGGAATTGGCGGCCGACGATCAAACCGAAGAAATTCTATTCTTCAATGAATGCCCTGTTGAATGAATCCAGTATGGGGCGTGCCAGATAGGCGAAGAAGGTTCGCTCGCCTGTGTTGATGAATGCCTCAACCGGCATTCCCGGGTATAGGCGGTCTTTCGTGACCGGTGGTGGCAACTGATCTGCGATCTCCACCCGGGCCTGATAGTAGGGCTCCTGAGTTACTTCATCGACCAAACGATCTGCAGATACCAGCGCGACTTCTCCTGATATTTCGGGAGTGAGGCGCATATTAAGGGCGGACAAGCGCAACCTCGCCGACTGTCCCACTTTAACACTGTCCACATCTTGCGGCCGCAACCGTGCGTCAATAATCAGTTTCCGGGTTGTAGGCAGGAGTTCGATCACCTTTTCCGCTGGAGCGATGACGCTGCCAACCGAATTGTAGAGCGACGTAACCACAATTCCATCGACAGGCGCACGGACTACGGTTCTCTGAAGTATGTCATGTGCCGCAAACATCTGCTCTTCAACGTCAACCAGTGACGCACGTATCTCATTCAGCCGTGAGACGGCATCCTCCACCCTCTTAGTCGCAAGACGCGCGAGCTGCTCGACCGCTTCCAGTCGCTGGGTGTCGCTAGACGCAATCTCGGAGGCGGTGATGCCCTTCTGGCCGATGAGATCGGCCTGGTTGCGGAGCATCTGCGTGTACTCGAAACGATTGGTGAGACCCTTTTCGACAAGGGATTTCTTGCGCGCCAGTTCGTCGGCGACGATGGCGAGCTGTTCTTCAACCGAGACTTGTTGTGCATCGAGCCCTCTCCGGGCTTCCTCAAGCGTCGTGACACGCAGATTGAGGATCGCCCGTTCCGCTTGATAACGCTCGAGACGCGCGAAAAACTCCTTCCGCTGATCCTCCAGAATCGCCCCATCGATCTCGAACGCAAAAGGTGACGCGGGTATCTGCGGAAGCGTGTCCAGCGCGTCGCGCTCCGCCACCAGCCGGGCGATCATTGCCTGGAAGGAAACCCATTTCTGCAGGAGGCGGTTGAGCTGCGTCTTGGCCTGGGTCGGATCGAGAACGAGCATGCTCTGCCCCGAGGAAACTCGGCTCCCCTCCGTCACATGGATCTCTGCGACAATGCCCCCTTCAAGATGCTGTACCTGAACATTTCTGCCGGCAGCGGCGATGATCCCCGGCGCGAGGGCAGCGCCCGACAATGGCACTGTTGCCGCCCAATAGCCAAAGCCCGCGACAAAGCCGATGATGGCGAGATATCCGGCCAAACGCGGGCGCTTCGCACTGCTGGACACCATGTCCTGCCAATGGGTGTCGGTCGCACTCACAACGCGCCCCCGCTTCCCGGCGTGCGCAACTGGGTTCGGTACTGGCCGGTGATGCCGTTTGCGAGATTGATGGTGGCAAGGGAGGTCGCCTGCGCAGCCTTGTCCGGCGCATTGCGGTGCGCCGCCAGATTGCGCAGAACCTCCTCGCTCGGACCAAGCGCTTCGATCGTCCCTGCGCGCAGCAGCATCACCCGATCGCATTTGGCGGCGATCGGCATTCGGTGCGTAACAATCACCACCGTGGTTCCGCCCTGTCTTGCCTCTTCCAACGCTGTTGCGAGCGCTGCCTCGCCATCATTGTCCAGATTAGCATTGGGCTCGTCGAGAACCAGCAACTGCGGCGAACCATAGAAGGCGCGTGCCAAACCGATGCGCTGTCGCTCCCCGCCCGACAGCGTCGCACCGGACGGATCGATTTGCGTCTGATAGCCCTCCCGTTGAGACAGGATCAATGCGTGAGCATGGGCGCGCTGGGCCGCAGTGATGATGCCCGCATCATCGGGAGCGACCGCGAACCGGCTGATGTTTTCTGCAATGGTCCCGGGAAAGAGCTGAACATCCTGCGCAAGATAGCCGATATGGCGCCCCAGTTGCTCGGCATCCCAGGTCCGGATATCGGCATCGTCAATCCGGACAGATCCATGCGTTGGCAAAGCCGCTCCAACGAGCAGCCGCGCCAGGCTGCTCTTGCCGGCCCGGCTTGGACCGATCAAAGCGACGGATTCGCCCGACTTGATGGAGAAGTTGAGCCGTTTCAGGATCGCGTCGCTGCCTGGCTGGGCGGCCTGTGCGCTGTAGACGAGATTGTGAACCGAGATGGCGCCTTGCGGCATCGGCAATTGCGTTCTGGCTGCCGGCTCCTGTCCCGCCGGCGCGACCAATTGCCTGATTCTGCGCCAGGCGTGGCGGGCATCGCTGGTTTGCTGCCATCCCCCTATCAGTTGATCGAGCGGCTGCAGCGCCCGTCCGGAGATGATGGACGAAGCGAAGATCATTCCGGCCGTCATCTCGCCTCGCAGGACCAGAAGCGCGCCCACGCCAAGAATTGCCAGTTGCAGAAGCATGCGAACGACCCGCGATACTCCTCCAAATGCCGCGTTGATTGATGCAGAACGGGCCTGAACCCTAAGGCCATAGGCAAACCTCCTGCCCCAGTGTTCCACCGTGTTCGAGCGCATTCCCAGCGCTCGCACACTGTCAGCGTTGCGGGCGAAGGCCTGCGCGAGTGCATTTGCTGCGGAGGACAATGCCATCCATTCGCGACCCGATTTTGCGGTGGCAACTTGATTGGCCACCATGATGAGGATGAGAACGCCGGCCCCCGCTAGGGTCACCCAGAAGAGCAGAGGATGGACAAAAAACAACAGAACCACGAATAGCGGGGCAAAAGGCAGGTCGAAGAGCGTGGTCAGCCCTCTCGAACCGATGAATCCGCGAACCGTGGCGAGATCCCGAAGCGGTTGAATGTCGCCGCCTGAAGCACGTTCGCTGCCAAGCAAAGCTAGGAAGACACCTTCGCCGAGCGCACAATCGATGCTTGCAGCGACGCGCAGCGCATAGAGCGAGCGAATGATCTCCATCAAACCGAGAAAGCAAAGAGATCCGACGGCAATCAGTGAAAGATAAACGAGTGTTTCCAGGCTCGCCGAGGGCAGCACACGATCATACACTTGAAGTAGGTAGAGCGGCATGGTGAGCAGCAGCAGGTTGAGCACGAACGAAAACACGCCAATGTCAACGACTGCCCGGTGCATCATGCTGCGCAAACTGCTCCCCCCTGCCCATTGCCCACCAGTTCACTGACTGAATCTTCAACGCCACCGGTTCGACCTGGTAAAATGGGCATCGTCCACATCCCGCACCCGAACAAGCCTTCCGCCATCGTCCGCGAGCCCAATCTCGCAGGTGCAAGAGGCGGAACAGCGCAGCCCCGAACGGTCGCTAGGAGGACAAGCTGCCCATTCCAGTCCGACTTTGACAGCCGCTAGTCGAATCTCCCCGACATACTTGGAATGAACGAATCCGATACTCAGGTTATTGTCAGCTATGCTTCCCTTGGTCAAGCAAAATTCGTTCCGGAAATTCAGGTTCACAACATCTTAATGTGTTTAATTTCTACATGAAATCAATCACGATCTCTCCTAGGTAGGACCGGCTCACTATGGCGAAAATTGCGTTCATTGGCACCGGCTTTGTCGCCGATTACTACATGACGACGTTGGCCAACCATCCAGAACTCGATCTGGTTGGCGCTTGGGATCAGGACGGGAGCCGGCTGCGGAAATTCTGCGACTTCTACAGTGTGCGCGAACGCGGCAGCCTTGAGGAGGTGCTGTCTGACAATGTGGACATCATCGTCAACCTGACCACACCGGAAAGCCATTTTCCGATCAATCGGCGCGCTCTGGAGGCGGGAAAGCACGTCTATTGCGAGAAGCCATTGGCCATGACGGTCGAGGATGCCGAGACGCTGGTTTCGCTCGCAGAGGAAAAGGGCCTTTCCGTCTGCGGAGCACCGGCAAACGCGCTCAGCGACGCCTTCCATCTGGCCCGTGAGCAGATGGAGATGGGGCGCATCGGGCGGCCCCGGCTGGTCTATGCGGAAATGGAAGACGGCCCAGTCTTCCGGGCCAACTGGTCCGAGTGGCACAGCCGGTCGGGGGCGCCTTGGCCAGGTCTTCACGAATTCGAAGTCGGTTGCAGCCTAGAGCACGCGGGCTATGCCCTGAGCTGGCTCATTGGCCTGTTCGGTCCGGTCGAGCGGGTTTCGGCATTCTCAGCGCTGACATTTCCGGACAAGGGGCCCGGTACCGAGCATTTGCAGATGGCGCCGGACTTTTCGGTCGGCTGCCTCACCTTTCGCTCCGGCGTTGTGGCACGGCTGACCTGCGGGCTCGCGGCCCCGCGTGACCGCTCCATGACTATACTCGGTGAAACGGGAACCCTGGTGATACGGGACCTGTGGGATAACCGCTCACCTCTCAATCTCGCCGCCAATGACGAACGAACCTTGGCACAGAAGGTTGCGAGCAAGATCGAGAACCGACTCGGTCGCGCACTGCCATTTCGTCTGCACGGCGGAAAGCGGGTGGCTTATGCGCGCCAGACGCGCGCCGCAGCGCTCCCATCCTATCCTTCGCAAATCGATTTCGCGCGCGGCATAAAGGCTCAGGCGGAGGCCATCGCGACCGGCACGAAGCCTTTCTTTTCCGGGCGCACCGCGCTTCACCTGACGGAAGTAGCGCTCGCCCTCCATGCCGGGTTGCGCGATCATGAGGTCCGGAACACTTTCGACACCATGCCGTAACCGCTGGAGCGGCTTGCCTCAGGTGGCCTCACCTGACCGGCGAAGGAAGCGCACACAAAAAGCGGTAAACCGCGCAGCGTTTTGCTGAAACGATGAACCGGTCTAGGCGGCCGGTCCCTGGCTGCGGATGGTCTCAATGATCCGCAGCGTTTCAACGGTATCGGCCATCGGCATCAGCGGATGCTGTGTGTGGCCTTGCGCCAGCGCCTGCGTGGCCGCAGCGATCTCGAACTGAAGCCCATAGCCGGAAAAATCAAAAAGCTGGTGCCGCAAGCCGGGGACTGAGGGCGCCAGGCGGGAAAGCTTTGCCATGGCCCGTCTGGCGGTAGGTCCACCGGGCATGCGGGCAAGTCCGCGGCCGGCCATTGCCAACGTCTTCGTGACCTGGCGGGCCGCGATGAACGGGGCTTGGAGGACCAGGCTGCCATGCGTGCCTTCGATCACGAACAGGTTCGCGCCCTCATAGTCTAGCGCACAATGGAGGCGCGCCTGCGCCGTGCCGAAGGTCATTTCGATGTCGGCCGCCATATCGACGCCGCTGGGCGCGGCGCGCCATCGCCCATTCACCGTTTCGGCTCGGCCCATTAGCGCCAGTGACAGGGAGATGAGGTACACACCCAGATCGAGCAAGGCGCCCCCGCCCTGGGCTGCATCGAAAAAACGGTTTCCGGGATCATAGAGGTGCCGAAACGCCAGTTCGCCGTCGATCCGCCGGACCTTGCCTATGGCCCCTGATCGAAGCGCTTCCCGGACAAAGTCCATGGCGGGCAGGAACCGCGTCCACATGCCCTCCATGAGGAAAAGCTTCTGCTCGGTGGCGAAGCTGGCCAGTTGCTCTGCCTCGGTGCGGCTCATGGCCAAGGGCTTTTCCACGACAACCCCTTTTCCCGCCGACAGCGCGGCCAATGCTGTGGAAAAATGGGTATCATTGGGCGTTGCGATATAGACCGCATCGACTTCTGGCGCGCGCAGCATGGCATCGAGGTCGGCATGGGCTCGAGCATCGAAAGCGGCACCGAAAGCGGCCGCCTTGTCAAAGGAGCGCGAGGTCACTGCGGCCAGATGCGCTCCCGCGACAGAGCGCAGATCTTCGGTAAAATGTCTTGCGATCATTCCGGTTCCGACAAGGCCCCAGCCCACGGAGCGGGCTTGGGCCTGCGCGGAACGGAACGTGCCGGCAAGCGCTAGGCCCGAACGGGAAGTCTCATCAGCAGTCGATTTTTTCACAGCGTGGTCAGACCGTCATGGCTAGGGTGTTTCGTCAGACCAGCATATCATAGTCGATCAGGGCTGCCAGCACACCCGAATAGGCGGCATTATAATCCGTCGCAACCTCGGTGAAGATGTGATCGGTCCGATCATCGCTCCAGTTGCCGTTGACGTCGGGTCCTCCCACCAGTGCGCCATGGAGAACATGCTCGTTCTGCATCGCGCTTTCATATTCAGCCCATCCATCCATACCGGATGCTGCGCGGTGGTGGGGATTGAGCGGGTAATCGGCACCGAACCCCACCAGATAGCTCTGGCCATTGGGATTGTCACCCAGCGTATAGTCGATCTGGTCTGCCGCGAATGCGAACAGTTCTTTCACCTGTGCGTCACCGGGCACGGCGCCATTCGCCATCAGGGTTTGCGCGTGCTGAACGGCCAAGAAGGCCGTATTGGCCGCATAGCGGTTGCTTCCCCAGTCCCCATCCCAGATCAGGCCATCATTGGTTGACGTACCGGGCGTGTGCTGGAGGTTCTGCGCCCAGTCCAGATGCTCGGCAATATCGAGGAAGTAGGTCGCATTGCCGGCCTGCTCCGCCAGCAGTACCGCTGTGCCCATCCACTTGTTCTCCCAGGAGGAGAACGCATCCGTCTGCCCCCAGTACAATGACTCGGCTTTTGAAAGATAGGATGCGTCTCCCGTGGCCTTGTGGAGCCAGGAAGCCGCCCATGCGAGTTCGTCATTATACCCGCTGTAAGACCGGTAGAACTCACCGATATTGGGTACAGAATCATTGTAGGATCCCTGATAGGTTTCGGAAAAGGCAAACAGCTTTTCCGCTTGGCCAAGAAGCAGGTCCGCATAGGCGATGTTTCCGGCCTCGCGCATCACCATGGAGATAGCCGCCATGGCCGCCGCGGTCTCGGCGGTGACCTCTGTGCCAGGGTTGAGCGCGGTGACAGCATAGCTGGGGCGCGCCATCGTCATATCTTCAGGGGAGCCCCAATAGGCATGATCGGCATAGGGGTCCCCCACCTGGGCATAGAACACATCATCAGCAAGGGTTGCGGTGCCCTTATCATCATAAGCACGCAGGAAATAGTCGCTCACCCATTCCAGGTGGTTGATAATGTCAGCGCTTGCACCGGCCTGTTGATAGGCAGAACCGTTGTCGAGAGCCCCCCAAGCGAGAACGGTTGCAGACCAGGCCATGGGCAGACCGAACTTAACGTGGTCACCGGCGTCGTACCACCCGCCGGTCAGGTCGCGGCCGACATCCTGCCCGTCAGTGAGCCCGGAATCTCCACGCCAGGAAATTGGGTGGTCCGTTGGAAGATCGCCAGAATACTGCGCGTAATAAAACTTCATCGACAGGTTGAGCGCCTGGCCATAATCGGCGGCATCGAAAGGCGACAGTTCAGGATTAGTCCCTCCGCCGCCATAGGTATCGACGAGCTCCTGAATTGAATACCATTTGGCTTCTCCGTTAAACCAGGTGCCTTCGATGCCATACAGCTTATCCGTACCGGTTGTAGCGCCGGCGATGATGACAGAACCATCCGCACCCACGGATATGTCATAATCCCAGGGAGAGCCATCATAGTCCACCTGATCGTACCCGCCCCGGCCGTAATAGACATCGTCACCACCCCAGCCGCGGAAATGGTTTTCATTGTCATTGCCTTCAAAGCGGTCGTCGCCGGAAGTTCCGTCGTTCATGAGTTGCGTTGTGCTGGCGTAAACCACATTGACGTCGGGGTTGCTCCCGTAGGTCGCCACCAGATCCGAAATGGAGTACCATTTAGCTTCTCCGCTGAACCAGGCGCCCTCGATTCCGTACAGCGTATCCGTGCCCGTTGCAGCGCTGGCGACAACGACTGATCCATCGGTATTTTCGAAGATCTGGTAATCTGCGGCCGCGCCGTCGTAATTCACCTGATCGTACCCGCCCTTACCGTAATAGACATCATCACCGCCCCAGCCACGGAAGTGGTTATCATTGTCATTGCCTTCAAAGCGATCATCGCCTGAAGTACCATCATTCATGAGATATGTGTCGCTGGCGAAAATGACGTTGATGTGCTCACTGATGGCGTAATTCTTCACCGCGTCAGCAACGGAGATCCATTGCTGGTTCCCAAGAAACAGAAGCCCTTCAATGTCGTGCAGCGTGTCGGTCCCAAAGACAGCATGCTCGAAGGTCACGGAGCCGTCGCCATGCTCCTTGATCACATAGTCGGTGATGACACCATCGAAATGGACCTGATCTATATACCCGCCCCCGAAATAGGCGTCATTGCCGCGGCCGCCGTAAAAAACGTCCTCACCGCCATCGCCCTGAAGACGGTCGTCTCCATCGCTCCCGGCCACCCAGTCCTCGCCCTCGGTTGCCGTAACGAAATTATCCCATTGATAATTGTAGTGCGCCACCAAGTAGGCGTTGACGTTGAAATGCTCCGTCGACTGCCCAGGGGGCGAGAACAAAATCCATTCAACATTGCTGACGATGTTCCACTTGCCTGGTCCGCCGATCATAATCGTGTTGCCCTCCACGAAGATATCGTGATCAGCACGCAACCCTTCGACAACGAGGCGGTCGGTGCCATGGCCACCGTCAATTGTGTTGGCCCCCCAGCTTGCATAAATCAGATCATCGCCATCCCCGCCATATATGATATCGTCTTGATCTCCGCCGTAGATGATATCGTTGCCACGATATCCATAGATCGTATCTTTCTGGTTTGTTCCGTATAAGGTCTCGCCCTCGTCAGTACCGTAGACATATACATCTGACACAACCGCAATCCTTCTATTGAAGCCCGCCACCGCAGAGTTCACGATGTCCAGTGAATTCCATCCGGATAAGCACTTCCATTCGATGTTATAACAAACCGCCAATCGGCTCCGGTTCAAACCATGTATCACTCAGCGCAAAAGACAGGTTTTCTAGAATATTTCCCGGCATTATACCGGCAATAGGTTCAGAGCGGATGTATTGGTCATCTGCCGACAGAACTCCGTTGCTTATACCTCCAGAGGGTACAGAGCCATATATCCCGGATAGATCTAATAGTATGGCGAGCATGTCACCCTCGGGGTCGGCCGCAGGCTCTGACCGGCTGCCATCTGACGTTTGAGCAGCGCTGCCGCCACTCATATTATCGCTGAAACGGCTCCCTTGCGCCGGGCTTGTGTTAAAGCCGCTCGCCTGTTGCATATTTTCAGGTGCCAGCGCGTCGAGCGCGTACCACCGCTCTTCGTCATAGAACCAGACACCATCGATGTTGCGCAGCGTGTCGGTGCCATAGACATCGTGGCTCACCGTGACGCTACCGTCGGGTTCACGGCTGAAGAGATAATCGGCAGCCGCTCCGTCATAGTCCACCTGATTGTAGCTGCCGCCCTGCCCGTCCAGAAGATCGTCTCCGAGATAGCCGTAAAGCGTGTCATTGCCGTCACCGCCAAGAATGGTATCGCCGCCGCTGGTGCCGGACAGGAAATCGTCGCCCGCACTACCCGTGACAGTGTCGCCAGGACCGCTGGAGCCGAACAAGTCCTCGATCGCGTACCATTGCCCGGCCCCTCGGAACCAGACGGCGTCAATCTCCGTCAGCGTATCTGTACCCCAAGCAGCACTGGTGACCGTCACCGTGTCATTGTCGTTGCGCACGAACGTATAGTCAGTCGGACCGCCGTCGTAATCGACCTGATTATAGGCGCCACCCTGCCCCTGCATGACATCATCGCCAGCGCCGCCATAAAGTGTGTCGTTTCCAGCGCTGCCGAGGATACGGTCATCCACGCTGGTACCCTCGATATAGTCGTCACCCGCTGTGCCGGTGATCTGGTTGTAGGTGCTGGCAAGCAGCGCCTCCACATTGATGCTGGTTTTGGCCTCACCTTCCGGTGAATCGAACACGATCCATTCCGCATGGGTGATGAGGTTCCATATGCCGGGGCCACCCACCTGCACCGTTAGACCGTTGACAGAAACGGAGTAATCGCTTTCACGCCCATCGATGATGACAGTATCTACACCTGCGCCGGCGTTGATCTCATTGGCGCCCCAACCGGGGGAGATGACATCGTCTCCCTCGCCGCCGAAGATGCGGTCATCCTCGTCGAAGCCAAAGATCCGGTCCACGCCCTCATAACCAAAAATGACGTCCTTGCCGTTCGTGCCATTGAGCGTATCGTCGCCGACGGTGCCATGAACCGGATTATAGATCGGCGTCGAGCCGCTGCCCGGCAGACCGCCATTGCCGGCATTCGTGTCGCCATTGGCCAGCAGGACAGTGGTGCCCTCGACGGTGAAATAGACCTGCTCGACATTGATGGCCGTGGTGGTCTGCCATCCCGTGACCGCGCTCGCCGTGAGGAAGCGACCATCGCCGGTGATGATGAAATCGCTGGCTGAACCGCTCAGCACTAGCGTGTCGAGCCCGGTGCCGCCATCAACGCGGTTGATATTGGCACCGGCATTGATCCGGTCGGCGCCATGATTGCCGTAAATGTCGTCGTCGCCATCGCCGCCGTTCAACTCGTCGTCGCCGCGTCCGCCATAGATGCGGTCGTCGCCCGTGCCGCCATCAACCGTATCGTCGCCATCGCCGGCAAACAGACTATCGTCATAGGCCGACCCGATGACCTTATCGTCGCCGTCATGGGTGAGAATGATGTAGCCATTGGCCAACCCGACGCCATTCGTTCCCCAGCCGGAAACATCGATGCCATCGGTCGAGACGCGGCTGATGACTCGGTATTGCGACGAGGCGAAATCGACGCCGCCTGCAATCGCCTCGAACAGGGCGACAACGGGCTTTTCCGAAATCACCCCGCTGGCGGAAGACCGCTCATAAAGACCAAAGGACCCTTCCGCGATCGAAGACGACCCGTCATTGCCGGAGGTCTGGTCGAACCCGTTATAGGAATCGTTCTCTTCCTTGTAGCGAATATCCAGAACGCTGTGGGCAATGATGCCTTTGAGATTGTCATTGCCCCAGCTGTCGAGAACGCCAAAGGCCTCGGCATACCAGTTCGCCTGGTCGATGCGGCCCGCTTCCCCGGCGTTTCGATACCCTAGATAGGAAGGCACGCCAAATTCGGTCAGCCAGAGATCGGCCTCCGAGAAACCGTGCTTATTGAGCAGGGCCTGCCCTTGGTAAAGAGCGCCCTGGAAACTGTGATAATGGTCCCATTGCTCCGCCCCCGCCCCTTCAGCGCCGATCCATTCGGTAGGACGCGAAGAGGACGGATCTCGATAATGGTAATCGTAGGTCGTATAGGGGTGGATCGAGAATCCATCCACGCTGCCGCCAAGGCTCGACAAGGTCGAGAGCATTCTGTCCATATAAGCGTAGTCATTATGGGCGACGCCGGCGGCTATCAGAGTTATCGACTGTCCGAGACTGGCTTCCACCTGTGAAACGGCGTTGCTGGCGCTGCTCAGCATTCTTGCATAAGCCTCCGCATTATCGAGACCGACCACGTAGAAGCGTGAGGAAGAAGGGTCACCTTCTCCACCATGATAGACGCCGTCATTCTGGAACGAGAGATTGGGCTCATTGCCCACTTCCCATGCAGCGATGGTGCTGGCGTACTGACCGTACTGGGTGTGGACAGCCTCCACCAGCGCGCCGAAGCGGCGGCTCATCTCTTCGAGGTCGGCAGTCGTTTCCGGCGCCTGGGATAGAGGGGCGCTGGCCGGCAGGAGATCGGGCGGTGTCTGACCCGGCTCCAGGATGACCTTCAATCCAAGAGCTGCGGCCTGCTGCAGAACTGCGCCGATCGAATCGACACTCCACTGCGGCGGGCCCGATGGCCCGACGACAGACAGGTCAAACGGCACACGAATGATGGTGGAGCCGCCTTCGGCAGCCAACTGAAAGAGCGCTTGGTTGGTGATGCCCTCATGAGCCGGCGACCCCGAACTCCAGCTATTGTTGATCGCATGCATGCCAACGGACAGGTTGTTGATCGACATCGCCCCCCAAAAAAACCGACGTGAACAATACTGTTTGATAAGCATTACAGCTTTATGTCGCAAATACAACCAGTACACGAAGCAATCCCACCTCTTGGCATTGGCCTTGCTTCAAGGATTGTGTGCAATGATTTGTCGGGTGAACGAGGAACTCATGTCCCGCAACGAAACAGATGCCAATGCTTTGGCGGGCAACATGTCCCAAAACGCTCCAGCCCGCATTCTTGTTACGGGCGGTGCCGGGTTCATCGGCTCACATCTGGTGGACGCCGTGCTTTCCTGGTTTCCATCCACACAAGTCACAGTGTTGGACGCACTCACCTATGCGGCGAATCCGGGCAATCTGCGCGAGGCCCGCGCAAGCGGGCGGATGCGGCTCGTTCACGGATCGGTGGAGGACCGCGAGACGCTCCAGCCTCTGATTCACCCAGACATGCTGATCTTGCACCTGGCCGCGGAGACCCATGTGCCGCGCTCCTTCGCCGATCCTGCCCTGTTCGACCGGGTGAACCGGGGCGGCACGCGCATCTTACTGGAGGCGGCCATCGCCGGGAAGGCGCAGCGTGTTGTCCATTTCAGCACCGACGAAGTCTATGGCAGCCGGCTGTTTCCCGCCGACGAAACCGCCCCCCTCGCTCCCACCAGCCCCTATGCCAGATCAAAGGCGGAGGCTGAATGTGAAGTCGAGGCAGCAAGGGCGCGCGGGCTCGACTTGACCGTTCTGCGCCCCAGCAATGTCGTGGGGCCGCGCCAACATCGCGAGAAGCTGGTGCCGCGCTTCATCGTGCTCGCCAAGGCCGGAAAACCTTTCCCTCTGGAGGGCGACGGCCGCCAGCAGCGAACCTTCCTTGCCGTCTCGGATCTTGCCAGAGCGGTCAAGGTGATCCTGGACAGGGGTCCGAAGAACGCGACCTACAATGTGGCCGGCTCCCAGACCCTCAGCGTCATGGAGGTGGCCTGCCTCATTGCCGCGGTGCTGGACCGCCGCTGCCAGTTCGTTCACGTCGGCGACCGGCCAAACAATGACCGCGCCTACATGCTTGATGGCACGCGCCTGGCTGCGCTCGGTTTCCAGCCCGGCAAGCAACTGCATGAGGCGGTGCAGGAGATCGTCGCGGGCGAGTTGACAGGGCATTCGCCACGCCCGCTCCTGCCCCTGGACGCATCCCTCCCGGCTTGGTCCTCACCGCGCCCTGAGGCGGTGATGCGCGACGGCACACGGGCGGAAGCATGGAGACGACCATGATGAAACCGGCAGGGCCGACCCCTGTCCCTTTCCACACGCCACACCGTGCCCCGGGACAGGCCGATTACGTGATGCAGGCGCTGAGACATGGCCATCTGCGCCCGGGCGGTCCCTTCTCGCGCAAGACGGAAGCATGGCTGGCCGCCTACACCGGAGCCGAAAGCGTCGTGCTCACACATTCTTGCACCGCGGCGATGGAGATCGCGGCCCTAGCGCTCGGTCTGGGCGCGGGCGATGAAGTGATCGTGCCAACTTTCACATTCTGCGCGACAGCGACTGCATTCGAGCGGACGGGAGCGCGCATCGTCTTCTGCGACATTGACCCGGCGACTATGATGATGGACCCCGATGACCTCGAACGGCGTATATCCGACCGGACGAAGGTGATTGTAGTGACCCACTACGGCGGCGCCTCCGCGAACATGGAGGCAATTGGCGTGATCGCGGACAAGCGGAGCATCCACATCGTCGAAGATGCAGCGCAGGGTTTCGGATCAACGCGCAATGGGTGTGCACTTGGCACCTTCGGCACTTTCGGGGCGTTCTCCTTTCATGAAACCAAGGTGGTTTCATGCGGCCAAGGAGGAGCATTGATCGTCAACACCGATGACCCGGCTCTGCTGGAGCGCGTCTCCAGCATCGTGGAGCGCGGAACCGACCACGCGCGAGTCAAATTGGGCGTGAAGAGCTTCTACGAGTGGACGGGGCCAGGCTCCAGCTTCTTGCTGGGAGAACTGGAAGCCGCGATCTTGCTGGCCGAATTCGAGGCCTTACAGGAAAATCTCGCCAGCAGGACCCATATTGCATCCATGATGATCCACGGCCTCGAGGAAGCGGCCTTGCCGCTCGCCGTCATAGGCGCCGACGGGCAGACGAAATCCAATTTCCACTTTATCCCGGTGCTGGCTGAGAGCACGGTCACTGCAACGCATTTGAAGCTTCATCTGAAGCGCAACGGCATAGACAGCCGTCAGCACTACGTTCCATTGCATCTGTCTCCCCGCGCACGGGAGATGAATTACGGCCCTGCGAAACTGCCCGCAGCGGAACAGGCATGGGGCCGCCTTCTGCGACTGCCGGTTCACACAGGGATGAGAGACGAAGACATCACAGCGTTCCTCGCCAGTTTGGAGGCATGGCGGATTACCGGTTGCTCCAAGCAGGGCATTGGTGAAGATGCCGCGCAGAGAAGATCGATCAGATCCGCGTGATCAATGAATTATGACAGAATTGGTTGCGGGGCCTGCGATCAGGTGATGTCACGGTAACGCCTTTTGAGGAGCGGCTGCGATAGACGCACTTGCATGAACACCTCGCCAATCAGCTACAAGCGCCATCGCTTCCCGCCCCAGATCATCGCCCACGCGGTCTGGCTCTACTTTCGGTTTCCTCTGGGCCTGCGGCTTGTTGAGGAATTACTGCTGGAGCGCGGCATTGCCGTCTCCTATGAAACGATCCGCCGCTGGGGAAAGAAGTTCGGCCCGGATTATGCGCGTCGCCTTCGCCGCAAGAAGCCTAGCGGGAACGATGTGTGGCATCTGGACGATGTGGTCATCACCATTGCCGGCAGGAAACATTGGCTTTGGCGGGCCGTCGATCAGGACGGGTATGTGCTTGACGAAATCGTCCAGAACCGCCGCAACACCAAGGCTTCCAGACGATTGCTGACCCGCCTTCTGAAGAAGCAGGGTATCGCACCGAAGCGGATGATCACGGACAAATTGCGCTCCTATGGAGCAGCCCGGCGACACGTCATGCCGCACGTAGAACACCGATCCCACAAGGGTCTGAACAACCGGGCCGAGAATTCTCATGTGCCGCTGCGAAAACGGGAGCGGATGATGCAAGGCTTCCGATCACCGGGAGGCCTTCAGCGCTTCGTGTCTGTCTTCTCCGTCGTTCGTAACCACTTCGTCCCACCCCATTCACAACGCTCCGCATTCCAAAACCGCGTTCACCGCATCCAGGCGATCGCAGAGTGGAAAGCTGCGGCCGGAGCCATGGCCTGAGATAAATCCCAAGGCAGAAAGCCTCCCCTGCATCCGAATTCAAGTTAACGTGACATCGCCCCAATGAGCGCTCGATAACATCAGGGTGAAACTTGCGCCGGTTCAGGATGGAACTCGCACTAGCGGAAGCCATGTGAGCAAAGCGGTACACGGAGCCGATGGTGGTGCGGGTGCGGCGGCACCATGAGTTCATTCAACACCCACTCGTTTTTCCATAACGTAGCGTCGGCGCAACCCATATCGCGAAGGTGCTGCACATAGTCATCTGCGACACCACCAAACGTGTTACGCTCTGCGGACTCTCCTGAGTCTTACGTTCACGCTCGACGGTGATAGGATCGATCTTCGCGGCAACGTGCTTTTTCAGCTCATCACGACGGGATCGCGCATCGGCCAGGCTAACGTTAGGATAAGTACCGAGTGACATTGTCTTGCGGGTTCCTGACACGGTGTAATCGAAACGCCACCACTTCGCACCGTTCGGCCTGATGATCACATAGAGACCGCCGCCATCCGTCTTCCGGTATGGTCTGTCATGCCCCTTGGCCTTCGAAGTATTAAGTCTGAAATCGCCATTTCGCGCTCCCAATGCAGTAACTTTTTCATGGATGCAGCCGTTACTGTAAAAGTTACTGCATAAATGCGTGGACTGTGTGGTATTGGGCAGGATCGAACAATACACGTTTCGCGTGACAATAACCCTGAAAGCATCACGATAAAAGAGATCCTTGGACGACCTGGTTTCAACTGAGACGTGCTGATAGCAGATAATGGTGCCGCTTAGGTGACTCGAACACCTGACCCCGTCATTACGAATGACGTGCTCTACCAACTGAGCTAAAGCGGCATTGCGGGTGCAGCCGTGGCTGCGCCGACCAATGTGCGGGCCTGATAGCTTCATTGCGGGAGAAATTCAAGCCGGCACGGGCGATTACACTGAGATGTGTTAAGAACCGCGCGTGCCCGTGCATCTTGGCTGCGCGCTGCTCGTCCATCTTTACTCCATACTCGCCTTATGTTTGAGTGAATACAACGCGGGCGACGGAGCGAGTGCAGTGCGGCCACTACTTTCGAACAGAACAATTGGGCTCATCGCTCTGGCGCTGTCGCTCATCGCAGCCCCTGCCCTGTCCGCCGAAAGCCTCACCATTTTCGCTGCCGCCAGTCTTAAAAACGCGCTTGATGATGTGAATGCTGTCTGTGCGCCTGCCGCAGGCGGCAGGGCTGCTATTTCTTATGCGGGCAGTTCCGCGCTTGCGCGGCAGATAGAGGCTGGCGCGCCAGCGGATATATTTATCTCGGCTGATCTTGATTGGATGGATTATCTGGCCGGAAAGCAGATGGTGCTGGGCAAGACGCGGACCAATCTGCTCGGCAATGCGCTGGTGTTGATTGCGCCGGGTGACACTAAGCTTCACGATGTAGCGCCTGCGGCGGGGCTGGATCTTGCCGCCATGCTGGGTACGGGCCGCTTGGCTATGGCGGATGTGAAGGCTGTGCCCGCGGGCAGATATGGCAAGGCGGCGTTAGAGAGCCTTGGGGCCTGGAGCGCCGTTGAGGGCAGGCTTGCGCAGACTGAAAATGTGCGTGCGGCCCTCAAACTTGTTGCCACGGGCGAGGCCGCGCTCGGCATTGTCTACCGCACGGATGCGCAGGCGGAACCGGGCGTGAAAACGCTCGGGCGCTTTCCAGAGGGCGCCCATCCGCCGATCATCTACCCGGCAGCGCAGATTGCCGGTTCAATGAATGAGAATGCCATGGCCTTCATGGAATGCATGCGTTCCGACCAGGCCAAAGTGCTGTTTGAAGCGCAAGGGTTCAGCGTTCTTGCCCCCATATTTGCGCAGTAGATCATGAACTGGTTGGCTGAAATCTCACCTGAAGAATGGGGTGCCGTCAGGCTTTCGGTCAAGGTGGCGCTGGTGGCCATGCTGGCCAGTCTGCCGCTGGCACTTGCCATCGCCCATGTGCTGGCGCGCACTGATTTCTGGGGCAAGACGCTGGTCAATGCGCTGGTGCATCTGCCGCTGGTCATGCCGCCTGTCGTCACCGGCTATCTGCTGCTTTTATGGTTCGGGCGGCGCGGGCCGGCTGGCGCATTTCTGGCGGAACATTTCGGCATCGTGTTTTCATTTCGCTGGACGGGGGCAGCCCTTGCCTGCGCGGTGATGGGGTTTCCGCTGATGGTGCGTGCCATGCGGCTTTCTATCGAGGCGGTTGATCGCCGGCTGGAAGATGCGGCAGCAACATTGGGGGCCAACCGTGCGTTGGTGTTTTGCACTGTCACGCTGCCGCTCATCCTGCCCGGCATTATCGCCGGCATGGTGCTTTCCTTTGCCAAGGCGATGGGGGAATTCGGCGCGACGATAACTTTTGTCTCCAACATTCCCGGCGAAACACAAACCCTGCCTTCGGCCATCTACACGCTGACACAGGTGCCGGGCGGAGATGCGGGCGCGCTGCGCCTCACGCTGGTGTCGATCGTCATCTCGGTCGCTGCGCTCATTCTATCCGAATGGCTGGCCCGCCGCGCCAACCCGCGGAGCACGTCATGACGCTTGAGATTGATGTGCGCCTGCGCCGCGGCAGTTTCACGCTGGAAGCCCGATTTGAAACGCAGGGCAGGCTGATCGCCTTTTTCGGGCCGTCCGGTTCTGGCAAGACCAGTCTGGTCAATCTCGTGGCCGGGCTGGAAAGACCAGAGAGCGGGCGCATTGTTGCCGATGGTCATGTGCTGGTAGACACCAGAACCGGGCGCTATCTACCCGTCCACAAGCGGCGCATTGGCTATGTGTTTCAGGATGCACGGCTGTTCCCCCATCTCAGCGTCAGCCAGAACCTGCTGTATGGACGCTTTTTCGCGCCCGTCCGCGAGCGCTATGCGGGCTTTGACAGTGTGGTGGCCATGCTGGGGCTGGAGAAGCTTTTGGCGCGGCGGCCAGACCTGCTTTCAGGCGGCGAAAAGCAGCGTGTTGGCATAGCGCGCGCTTTGCTCGCCAGCCCACGGCTGATACTCATGGACGAGCCACTTGCCGCGCTGGATGAGGCGCGCAAGGCAGAAATCCTGCCCTATATTGAGCGGTTGCGCGATGAAACGAAAATCCCGATCATCTATGTCAGCCATTCGCTGGCAGAGGTGGCGCGGCTGGCCAGTGACATGGTGGTGCTTGCAGATGGACGCGTGCGCGCCGTCGGGTCCACTGGCGCCATCATGCAAAGGCTCGATCTCCTGCCTGCGCAAGAACGCGGCGAGGCCGGTGCCCTTCTGGAATTGCACGTGGAAAGCCATGAGCCGAGCTACGGCCTGACACTGTTGCGCAGCGGTGAAACAATCTGGCGTCTGCCCGCCATTGCCGCACCCAAGGGTGCGCGGGTGACAGTGCGCGTGCGAGCCCGCGATGTGATGATTGCCACGCGCCGGCCTGAGGGGTTAAGCGCCATGAATGTGGTCGCGGGCACCATCAGAGAAATCGCGCATGAAGGGGCAGAGGCACGCATCAGCCTGGATTGCGAAGGCACCGTTCTTCTGGCCCGCATCACGCGGTTTTCCGCAGAAGCGCTTGGGCTGCAACAAGGCCAACCTGTCTATGCCGTCGTCAAGGCGGTCACCTTCGACCAGGCAAACACAAATCTGACAGGAACCCCATAATGCCCCGGATTGCAAAACACAGCCTGCGGGTGGACCTCATTCCAGGAGGGCGCATCGGCCCCGGCAAGATCAATTTGCTGGAGCAGATCGAAGCTTGCGGCTCCATCTCTGCTGGCGCCCGCGCCATCGGCATGTCCTACAAGCGCGCCTGGGATCTGGTGGAAGAAACCGGCAAGATTCTGGGCAAACCCGTATTGGTCGCAAAAACCGGCGGCAAAAGCGGCGGCGGTGCGGCACTCACACCAGTGGGCCGCGCTCTGGTCACACATTACCGTGCCATAGAGGCTGCAACCACGCCCATCGTGGAAGCCGGTTTCGCGCAATTGGAAAAAGAAATCGAAGCAGCTTCTTAGAGACAAAAGGCCCCCGATTTTTCAGGATGGCCGATTGCCTCACGCTGCTTGCGCGTGGCACCCGCTGGCATTTTGTCCTCCACGCCCTACCCTGCGCATGATGGCGGGCGCGGGCGCGACTGCAAACGGATGGAGAGCAAAAGCCGCCCGGTCAGGCGGCTTTCTTGGCGGCGATGCGGGCGCGGATGCTTTCGACATTTGCCCGCGGCGTCGCGGCGAAAAGGGTCTTGGTGTAATCATGCTGGGGATTGGAAAACACGGCTTCGCGCGTGCCATATTCCACCGCCTCACCATAATACATCACCATCACCTCATCGGCGATGTAACGCACCACGGAAAGATCATGGCTGATGAACACATAGGTGAGCTGGAACTCGTCCTGAAGGTCGGCAAGCAGGTTCAGCACTTGTGCCTGAACCGAAAGATCGAGCGCTGACACGGGCTCATCCAGAACGAGCAGGCTGGGGTTCAGCATCAGCGCGCGCGCAATGGCGATGCGCTGGCGCTGGCCGCCCGAAAACATGTGCGGATAGCGGTTGTAGTGCTTTTCTTCCAGGCCGACCTTTTTGAGCATGGCCATGGCGCGGTCACGTCGCTCGGCAGACTTTACCCCGGTGTTGATCTTCAACGGTTCGCCCAGAACATCGCCGATTTTCTGGCGCGGGTTCAGCGAACCATAGGGGTTCTGGAACACGATCTGTACCTTGCGGCGCATCTCGGCAGTGAGTGTCTGCTTGGCAATATCGACCTTTTCGCCCTCAATAAACAAATCGCCATTGGTGGCCGGGTCGATCAGGGTGATGATGCGCGCCAGAGTGGACTTGCCGCAGCCGGATTCGCCCACAATGGCTAGCGTCTTGCCCTTTTCTACCTTGAAGTTCACATCCTTGACGGCATGAACGGTGCGCGATTTGGTAAACAATCCGCCTGCCATGTGGTAGTCGCGCACAAGGTTTTTGCCTTCGACGATAATCTCGCTCATCGCGCATTCTCCTCTTCCATGAAGCCCGCAATGGTGGGCAGCCGGTCGCCGGTGGCATTGTCAGGAAGTGCTGAAAGAAGCGCGCGCGTATAGGCGTTCTGCGGGTTCTCGAACAGCGACAGAACGTCGGCCTCTTCCATCTTGCGCCCCTTGTACTGGACAATGACGCGATCTGCTGTTTCAGCCACAACGCCCATATTATGGGTGATCATGATCAGGCCCATGCCGGTCTTGACCTGCAAATCCATCAACAGATCGAGGATCTGCTTCTGGATGGTCACGTCGAGCGCGGTTGTCGGTTCGTCGGCAATGAGCAGCTTGGGGTCGCAGGCAATCGCGATGGCGATCATCACGCGCTGGCACTGGCCGCCCGACATCTGGTGCGGGTAACTGCCAAGCCTTTCAGCAGGTTCTGGAATGCCGACCTGCTCCATCAGCTCGATGGCGCGTTTGCGACGTTCCGCCTTGTTCATCCCCATATGGGCGCCAAGCACTTCCTCGATCTGGAAGCCGACTGTGAAGCACGGATTGAGGCTGGCCATCGGCTCCTGGAAGATCATGGCCATATCCTTGCCGATGATCTTGCGGCGCTCAGCCAGATCGAGCTTCTGCAGGTCGATCCCGTTGAATTCCATCTTGTCAGCAGTGACGGTGGCCGTCCAGGGCAACAGCCCCATGACGGCCAGCATCGACACGGATTTGCCCGAGCCGCTTTCGCCGACGATGGCCAGCACTTCGCGCTTTTCGACCGACAGCGAGACGCCATCAACCGCCCGGAAGGGACCGCTTGCCGTCTCAAACTCGACGACGAGGTTTTCGATTTCAAGCAGCGCCATGGTCACGACCTCTTCAGCTTGGGATCAAGCGCATCGCGCAGGCCGTCGCCCATCAGATTGATGGCGAGAACGGTGATCAGGATGGCCAGACCGGGGAAGGTGACAACCCACCAGGCACGCAAAATGAACTCGCGGGCTTCCGCCAGCATGGTGCCCCATTCCGGTGTCGGCGGCTGTGCGCCCATGCCAAGGAAGCCGAGTGCTGCGGCATCCAGAATGGCATTGGAAAATGACAGCGTTGCCTGCACGATCAGCGGTGCCATGCAGTTCGGCAAAATCGTGCGGAACATCAAGCGCAGATGCCCGGCGCCCGAAACGCGCGCCGCCGTTACATAGTCGCGGTTCTTCTCAGCCATCACCGCCGCGCGCGTCAGGCGCACGAAGTGAGGTTGCAGCACCAGCGCAATGGCGATCATCGCATTGGTGAGGCCGGGTCCAAGCACCGCGACCAGCACCAGCGCCAGAAGCAGTGACGGAAACGCCAGGATGACGTCCATGATGCGCATGATGATGGTGTCGATCCAGCCACCGGCATAGCCGGCGATCACGCCCACGAATATCCCGCCCAAGAGCGCAATGGTCGTGACGAAGACACCGATAAAGAGTGAGAAGCGCGCACCGTAGATAAGGCGCGAAAGCACGTCGCGGCCAATCGGGTCAGTACCCAGAATATGCGAAAAGCTGCCCCCTTCCTGCCAGAACGGTGGCAGGAGGTTGGAGCCATCAATGCGCTGGGCGGAACCGTAGGGGGCAATGTAGGGCGCCAGAATCGCGATGATGACGAGCGCCAGGAAAACCCATAGCCCGAGAACCGCACCGCGGTTTTCGGCGAAATAATACCAGAATTCGGCAAACATCTCGCGACGCGTGGTGCCGGGTTCGGTTCCGGTGGCGGGGGAAGTGGTCGTAGCTGTCATGACCCTGTCCTTCAGTGCCGGATACGTGGATTGATGAGACCATAGAGAAGGTCGACCATGAGGTTCACCACCATGATGATGGCCGCGATCAAAAGCAGGCCACTTTGGATGACGGGATAGTCGCGGCGCGATACTGAATCCACCATCCACTTGCCGATGCCGGGCCAGGAGAAGATGGTTTCGGTGAGAATGGCGCCCGCCAGCAGGACGCCAACCTGCAGCCCGATCGTGGTGATAACCGGGATCAGGGCATTACGCAGCGCATGGACGCCGACGACGCGGAAGGGCGAAAGGCCTTTGGCGCGCGCGGTGCGGACATAATCCTCGCCGAGCACCTCAAGCATTGCCGAGCGTGTCTGGCGCGCAATGACGGCGAGTGGGATGGTGGACAGAACCACAGAGGGCAAAATGAGATGGCTGACTGCGGATTTGAACGCGCCCGCCTGTCCCGACAGAAGCGAATCGACCAGCATGAAACCGGTAACGGGTGGAAAATAATACAGATAGGAGATGCGACCCGAGACAGGCGTCCACTGCAAGATGCCTGAGAACAGGATAATGAGCAGAAGGCCCCACCAGAAGATCGGCATGGAATAGCCGACGAGGGCAGTGCCCATGATCGACTGGTCCCAGAATGACCCGCGCTTGATAGCCGCGAAGATGCCGGCGGGAATGCCCAGAACGACCGCCAGCACAATCGCGCAGAACGAAAGCTCGAGAGTGGCCGGGAAAAGAGCGCCAAACTGTTCGATGATCGGCTGCTTGGTGACCAGCGAATTGCCGAAATCACCGGTCAAAACTCCGCCAATATAATCGAAATATTGAACCACAAGAGGCCGGTCGTATCCGAGCTGCGCGGAAATCTGCGCATGACGCTCTGGCGACATAACCCGTTCGCCGGACATCAGCTCGACCGGGTCGCCTGGCAACATCCGAATGAATGAAAATGCAACTATCGAAACCCCGATAAATGTCGGGATGAGGACGGCCAGCCGTCCCAGGAAAAAGCGCAACATTGGTGAACCTTTTAAACCTACCGTGGCTCAGTCTTGGTAGCACGATAATGGAAAAGGGGCGCCCGAATCTGAGCGCCCCCAATCCGATGACAGGAGCCGGTATTACTCGGTGATGTCGACGCCGTCGAAGGCGAAGTCACCCAGCGGGCTCTGATGGAAGCCGGTCACACCCTTGCGGGCAGGAACGACCGACAGCGAGTGATCAAGCGTCGCCCATGGAGCTTCGCGCTTAAAAATCACCTGCGCTTCTTCGTAGAGCTTAGTGCGCTCGGCTTTGTCGGTGGATTCCTTTGCCTTGGTCACCAGTGCATCGAACTCTTCGTTGCACCACTGCGCACGGTTGTTGCCGCCAATACCATCGCAACCCAGAAGCGTGTCGAGGAAGTTGTCCGGATCACCATTGTCACCGGTCCAGCCCAGCAACACAGCGCCGTCGCGGTCCTTGTCCTTGGAGAGCTTCAGATACTCGGCCCAATCATGGGTTACGATCTCAACCTTCACGCCAACCTTCGCAAAATCCGACTGGATAAGCTCAGCTGCACGACGTGCGTTGAGCATGTATGGACGTGCCACTGGCATAGCCCAGACCTTCATGGAAAGGTCTTTTACGCCAGCATCCTCAAGCATCTTCTTTGCTGCTTCAGGATCATACTTGTCGTCTTCGATCGCATCATTATACGACCACATTGTCGGTGGGATCGGGTTCTTGGCAGGCGTCGCTGCACCCTGGAACACGGCGTCGACGATAGCGGGCTTGTTGATGGCCATGTTGAGTGCCTTGCGGACCTCGACCTTGTCGAACGGAGCCACCAAGGCGTTGTAGGCCAGATAGGCAACGTTCAGGCCTTCCTGCTCCATAACCTGAAGGTCCGGATCAGCCTTCATAGCTTCAACATCTGCTGAGTTTGGATAAGGCATCAAATGGCATTCGCCAGCCTTCAGCTTCTGGTAGCGCACGGCAGCATCGGTGGTGATTGCAAACACCAGATCGTCGATCTTCTGCTTGCCACCCCAATAGTCGGCATTCGACTTAAAGCGGATGACGGCATCCTGCTGATAGGCAACGAATGCGAACGGACCGGTGCCGAGCGGCATCTGGTTGAGCTGTTCCATCTTGCCGTCAGCCTGAAGCTTGTCGGCATATTCCTTCGACATGATCGAAGCGAATGGCATCGCCATGTTTGCCAGAAGCGGAGCTTCCTTGCGCTTGATCTTGAACTTCACCGTCATGTCATCGACCTTTTCGATCGACTCCAGAAGGTCCGGCAGGCCCATGCTGTTGAAGTACTCCCAGGCAGTACCCGCTACATACTGGTGCCAAGGATTGTCTGTCTTCCACTGGCGTTCGTAGGAGAACACCACGTCGTCAGCATTAAGATCACGCGTCGGGGTGAAAAATTCGGTGGTCTGAAACTTGACGCCTGGGCGAATCTTGAACGTGTATTCGAGGCCATCATCAGAAATTTCCCAGCTCTCGGCGAGACCGGCAACCGGGTTCGTCGTGCCGGGCTCGAATTCGAGAAGGCGGTTGTAAACAGTGTGGGCGGCGGCATCGAATGTCGTGCCGGCGGTGTACATCCCTGGATCAAAGCCTTCCGGCGATCCTTCCGAGCAGTAGACGAAGGTCTTGGCGCTGGCTGCACCAGACATCATCGTCGCAGCCAATAACGCGGCCGCAAAACTCGTTTTAATTTTCATTGAGCACTCCCCTGTGTTTTACGGGTCCTATTCCTGGCCCCGGGAAGCGCGCATATAAGCAAAGATTGTTCGGCTTTGGAACTGCTGGTTTGCCTTTCGTATGGTAAGCGGAAGAAAGTTCCACAATTTACCTTAATGGTGCAATTTTTTTCCGAAATCAGTTTCTATCGCGCCGCATAGTGCAAGAAACATGCATGAGGTGTCGATTGCGTATCTGCTTTGGCTTCCCGTGACGTATGGATATGCTGTTGTTCGTGATGATCGGCAGGGAGTTTGAGGCGTGAATAACAGCAAATGGCACAATGAAGTGCTCGCATTCTGGTTCGATGAACTCAAACCTGGCGACTGGTTTTCGGTGAATGCGCAAACCGACGCGACAATACGGGCGCGGTTCGCGGGACTTCATGAGCGACTGATGCAGAACGTGCCGGCGGCAGCACTGCTTGAGCCCGAGCCGGCGCTTGCAGCGGTGATCGTGCTCGATCAGTTTTCGCGCAACATGTATCGCGCAACGGGCAAAGCCTTTGCCTCTGATCCCCTGGCGCTGGCACTGGCGCGGGCGGCGCTTGCGGGAAGTCTGGATCAGCAACTGGACGCTGTGCACAGCAGGTTCCTGTTCATGCCGTTCATGCACTCTGAACATCTGGCGGATCAGGAACGCTGTGTGGAGCTGTTTCAAACGCAAGGGGGCGATTCGCTGAAATATGCCATTGAGCACCGCGATATCATTGCCCGGTTTGGCCGCTTTCCCCATCGCAACAAGGTGCTGGGTCGTGAAACAACCGCCGAAGAGAAAGCGTTTCTGAACGACCATGAAGGCTATGGCCAGTAGACGCAGCGAGAAGCACCGCGCGCCCGGTTGACCGTGCGGCACGACTTGCGCGGCAGCGCTTTGTGACCATAGATAGAAAACATCTGGCCTAACCAGCGGTGCGTTCATCAAGCGCTCCCGGGACAACAGCTCCGGTGGCCGGGCGAGGAAACGACCGATTGACGGCAACGAGGAGAACATCTGTGGCAAAAGCGTCTGACACCAAAGCGGCAGCGAGCAAACAAGCATCCAAAACTGCCGACGCAGCCGGCAAGACGAGTGCCCAGACAGCCGCCAAGACAAAGGCTGCAAAACCTGCGGCCGTGAAGGCCTCCCCTGCTCCAAAGGCTGCTGCAAAACCGGTGGTGAGGACCACGATCAAGACCGCCTCCAAGCCAGCGACCGCCGCCAAACCTGTAGTCCAGCCGGCAGCCAAAACTTCAAAGGCACCAACGAAGCCGGCAGCGAAATCTCCCGGACCGGCCGCTTCCCGAATGCCAGCCGTGAAATCGAAAGCGGCTGCAAAACCGGTGACGAAGACTGCCGCCAAGGCAGACGTTACGAGCAAGCCTGCCGTGCAGGCCAAAGCGGCAAAGGCGCCGACTAAGCCGGCTGCGAAGTCTTCGCCGCCAACCGCTTCCCGGAAGCCCGCCGGCAAATCGAAAACGGCTGCAAAAGCACCGGTCAAGCCGTGGCTTGCGAGCTATCCGCAGGACATGCCGGCCGAACTCGGCCCTCTGCCTGCTGCCTCCATCGGCGATCTGTTGGGAGACGTCTGCAAGCAATATGCCGAGCGTCCCGCCTTTACCTGCATGGGGCAGACCATCACCTATGCAGAGCTCGAACGCGAGGCGACCAAACTGGGCGCTTATTTTCAGTCCAAGGGCCTGAAGAAGGGCGCACGGATCGCCATCATGATGCCTAACGTGCTGCAATATCCCGTTGCCCTGATGGGCATCTTGAGGGCCGGGTTCGTGGTGGTGAATGTCAATCCGCTCTACACGCCGCGCGAACTGGAGCACCAGCTCAAGGATTCTGGCGCGGAAGCGATTATCATCCTGGAGAATTTTGCGAGCACGCTGCAAGCCGTGATCAAGAAAACTCCGGTGCGCCACGTCATCGTCGCAGCGATGGGCGACATGCTCGGCACCGTCAAAGGTACTATCGTCAATCTGGTCGTGCGGCGGGTGAAGAAGCTCGTTCCGGCATGGTCGCTGCCGGGACACGTGCTTTTCAAGCAGGCGCTTCAGGAGGGTGACACCAAAGCGCTTCTGCCGCCGCAGGTCGGCCCGGACGATCTGGCATTCTTGCAATATACCGGCGGCACCACTGGTGTTTCCAAGGGCGCCATGCTGCTCCACCGCAATGTGCTGGCCAATGTCACCCAGAACCTTTTGTGGATGGAGACGGCCTATATCAAGAAGCCGCGACCGGCGACCCTGACCTTTGCCTGCGCGCTGCCGCTTTATCACATCTACGCACTGACGGTGAACGCGCTGATGGGCATGCAGCAGGGCGGCCACAACATCCTCATCCCCAACCCGCGCGACATTCCGGCCTTCGTCAAGGAACTGGGAAAATATTCGATCAACATCTTCCCCGGCCTCAACACGCTGTTTAACGCGCTGTTGAACAATGAGGACTTCCGCAAGCTGGATTTCAAGCCAATGCTGCTGACTTTTGGCGGCGGCATGGCTGTGCAGTCGGCAGTGGCGGAGCGCTGGCAGCAGCTCACCGGCATCGTCATCTCGGAAGGCTACGGCCTTTCCGAAACGGCGCCGGTGGCAACCGCAAACCGGTTTGATGCCGACACGTTCTCGGGCACGATCGGCCTGCCTATCCCCTCGACCGAAATCTCGATTCGCGACGATGACGGCAAGGTGCTGCCGTTGGGCGAAGCGGGCGAGATTTGCATCAAGGGTCCGCAGGTCATGGCGGGTTACTGGAACCAGCCGGAGGAAACCGCCAAGGTGATGACCTCTGACGGATTTTTCAAATCCGGCGATATCGGCATCATGGACCGGCGCGGCTATACCAAGATCGTTGACCGCAAGAAGGACATGATCCTTGTGTCGGGCTTCAACGTCTATCCCAATGAGCTGGAGGATCTGGTTGCCAAGCATCCGGGCGTGCTGGAAGTGGCAGCTGTCGGGGTCCCCGATGAACACTCGGGCGAAGTGCCTAAACTCTTCGTGGTCAAAAAAGACCCGAACCTGACGGCCGAGGAACTGATCTCCTACTGCCGCGAGAACCTCACCGGCTACAAGCGCCCGCGCCACATCGAGTTTCGCGACGAACTGCCGAAGACGAATGTCGGCAAGATCCTTCGGCGCGAACTGCGCAAATAAGATCCGACAAATATTACCCGGGTGATATTGACTCCAATTTCACCCGGGTATAATTGCGTCTCCACATGATGGAGCAGACGCAAATGCATTCCCCTAATTACACCGCGTTCGAGGGTGAACGCATCATTGCGAGCGGCACCCTTGGCCGCGTCGCTGGCCGCGTCACTGCAGCCGCTGCGGGAAAAACCCTTCCCTTGCTGGTATTCGATGACGGTACCGGAAAGGTTTTTGATCTTGACCTGTCGGGTACGGCAGAAGCGCTCGAACTACGCTATGGTGATGCCGATCCCGTGCCGGAAGCAGAGGCTCCGCGAGGGCGCGGAAGACCAAAGCTTGGTGTTGTGGCGCGTGAGGTCACGCTGTTGCCGCGCCATTGGGACTGGCTGAACACCCAGCCTGGCGGAGCGTCCGTTGCCTTGCGCAAGCTGGTGGAGAACGCGCGTCGCGCCGGTGCCAACCGCGATGGACAGCGCGCAGCGCAGGACCGCGCCTATGCCTTCATGAGCGCAATGGCCGGCAATTATCCTGATTTTGAGGATGCCATCCGGGCGCTATTCAAGGGCGACCATTCCGAATTGGAGCGCCTTTCGCAGAACTGGCCGACCGATGTCCGGGATTATGCCCTTCGGCTGGCTGTACCGCCGTTCGACTAAGCGCACCGCCTTGAAGGCGGTGCGAAAGTTTTGCACACAGAGTGATAATTTCCATTGCGACCGCATAAGGGCGCTTTCCATATACCCGGTCGCTCGCTAATGTACGTCTATCCAAAGCGCTTTGAGGGATTTGAAATGGCGATCCGAACCACCGTCTGGGGAGAAAACGTGCATGAGCAGGAGAACACTGTTGTGCAGGGGCTTTACCCGGATGGCATGCATGCAACGATTGCCGGTGCACTCAACGAGCATCCATCCATCAAAGCGGTGACTGCGACCCTGCAGGAACCGGAACATGGGTTAACCGTGAAGCGGCTGGCCGAGACGGATGTTTTGGTGTGGTGGGGCCACGCCGCGCATGGCGATGTTGACGATGCCATCGTCGAGCGCGTGCAGCAGCGCGTTTGGGAAGGGATGGGGCTGATCGTGCTCCACTCAGGGCATTTCTCCAAAATCTTCAAGCGGCTGATGGGCACGCCCTGCTCGCTGAAATGGCGTGAGGCGGGCGAGCGTGAGCGGATCTGGGTGATCAATCGCAACCATCCGATCGCACGCGGGCTGCCCGACCATTTCGAGCTCGACATGGAAGAGATGTATAGCGAGGCCTTTACGGTGCCCGAGCCGATGGAAACAGTTTTCATCTCCTGGTTCGAAGGCGGCGAGGTTTTTCGTTCGGGCCTCACCTACCAGCGCGGCGCGGGCAAGCTGTTCTATTTCCGTCCCGGCCACGAGACCTACCCGACCTATCACGATGCAAACGTTTGCCAGGTGCTGCGCAATGCAGTGGAGTGGGCATACAATCCCGCGCCGGCCTGGACCTCGATTGCCACCGCTCCCAACGTGCCGGTTGAAAGCGCTTTGGAGCCGCTGGTCGAAAAAGGCCCCAAGCTTCATGCCGCAGGTGAAGAAGGGTTCCGCTGATGCACCGTCTGCTCCTGCTTGGCACCGGTGGAATTGCAAGCCACCATGTCGAGGAATTTGCAGCCCTGCCCGAGTGCTCCTTCGTCGCCTGCGCCGATCCGGTGCCGGGCCGGGCTCAGGCGTTTGCCGCAAAGCACGGCATTCCGCATTATTTCGAGAGCCTTGAGGCGGCGATTGCATGGGGCGCATTTGACGCTGCCTGCAACGCGACGCCGGACGGTGTGCACATGGAGACCACGCTGGCACTGCTGGCTGCCGGCAAACATGTGTTTTGCGAAAAGCCGCTGGCCCCCAGCTATCCCGATGCGATGCGCATGGTGGAAGCGGCGGAAGCTGCCGGGCTGATCAACATGGTCAACCTCACCTATCGCAATTCGCCAGCATTGCAAAAAGCGCGTGCCATGGTTGAGGCCGGTGATATTGGCGACTTACGGCATTGCAGCGCCGACTATCTGCAGAGCTGGCTTGTGGGCAAGCAATGGGGCGACTGGCGGGCGGATGACAAATGGCTGTGGCGCCTGTCCAAGGCGCATGGCTCGACCGGCGTGTTGGGCGATGTCGGCGTGCATATCCTCGATTTTGCCACCTATTGCGCCGGCGAAACAATGGCCAGCCTCTATGCCGACCTTGCCGTCTTCCCGAAAGCCGTGGGCGACCGAATCGGCGACTATGATCTCGATGCCAACGACAGCGTCGTCATCACCGGGCGTATGCAATCGGGCGCGCTGGCAACGGTTACAGCAACGCGGTTTGCAACCGGACGCGCCAATGATCTCATCCTCACGCTTTCGGGCACGAAGGGTGCGGTGCGGGTCGAGACCGATGGGCAGACCTCCAAACTCACCGCCTGTCTTGGTGCCGACGTCGACACCAGTCAGTGGCAAGTTATCGAAACGCCTGCGGTGAAACGCAATGCGCGCCGGTTTGCCGATGCGCTCCATTCCGGTGTCAATGGCGATCCATCCTTCCGCCGTGCCGCCGAGATCCAGAAGCTGATCGACGCGGCCTTCGCCAGTGGCTCAACGGGCAGACCACTACCGATTAAGCCGGTCGATTGACGTCTGTTGCCGGCCCATGCGACAGGTTTTTCGAATTGTCGCGGGAGGGCCGTCACCACATGTCTCAGGAACCAGTACTCGTCGAGATGCGCGGCGGCGTGTGCCTCATGACGCTGAACCGGCCGGAACGGCTCAACGCTTTCAACGAAGCGCAGCATCTGGCGCTGCGAGCCGCGCTCACCACCTGCGCCGTAGACACGGCTTGCCGGGTCGTGCTTTTGACCGGAGCAGGTCGCGGTTTTTGCGCGGGCCAGGACCTTGGCGACCGAGATCCCGCCAAGTCGAGCGAACGGCCCGATCTCGGCGCCACGCTCGAAACCTTTTACAATCCGCTGGTGCGCCAGCTGCGGGCGCTGCAGAAGCCTGTTGTGTGCGCTGTCAACGGAGTGGCTGCCGGTGCCGGCGCCAATATTGCCTTCGCCTGCGATATCGTATTGGCGGCCAAATCGGCAAAGTTCATCCAGGCGTTTTCGAAGATCGGGCTGGTGCCGGATTCTGGCGGCACGTGGTGGCTCACCCGGCATTTGGGGGAAGCGCGCGCCAAGGCGTTGGCGCTGACGGCTTTTCCCCTGCCCGCCGAACAGGCAGCGGAATGGGGGCTCATCTGGCGCGCGGTTGACGATGATAGTCTGATGGACGAGGCGATGGTGCTGGCCAACCAATTGGCGGAGGGCCCGCCGCTCGCCTATGCGCTGACCAAGCAGGCGATGCAGGCGGCAGCCGACAACAATCTCGATGCTCAGCTGGACCTCGAACGCGATCTGCAACGGCAAGCCGGGCGGTCTGATGATTACCGCGAAGGCGTCGCCGCCTTCATAGAAAAGCGCAAGGCGGCTTTTGCGGGCCGCTAGTGGTCAAGCGACCGGCGTTTCGCCGCCGCTGACCTTCTGATTGAAGCTGGCAAAAAATTCGCCGGCCAGCTTCTTCGATGTGGAGCTGATGAGGCGGCTGCCCAGCTGCGCGATCTTGCCGCCGACGTCGGCTTTTGCCTCGTATTTCAGCAACGTAATCCCGGGCTCAATCTCTGACAGCATCACATCCGCACCGCCCTTGGCGAAGCCTGCGATGCCGCCCTTGCCCTCGCCTGTGATGGTGTAGGAGTGTGGCGGGTTGAGGTTCGACAGCGTCACCTCACCGGCAAAGGTCGCCTTGATCGGCCCAATTTTCAGGACCACGGTTGCCGCCATTTCGGTCGGCGATTTCATGTCGAGGTTCTGGCAGCCGGGAATGCAGGCCTCCAGGACTTCAGGATCGTTCAGCGCTTCCCAGACCGTCTGGACAGGCGCCGTGATACGTTCCTCGCCTTCGATGATCAGGGCCATGTTTTCCTCCGGTGCACTGCATTTAGGGAAGAGGTAGCGGCAGGGGGGCGGCTTGTCTATCCGTCTCGTTCAGCCACCGGGGTCTGGAATTTTCAGCGAATGGCCGCACGCCTTGCAATGCACCGCATCGAGGTCATGGCGTTGCAGCGCGCATTGCGGACATGGAAACAGCACCTTGTTGGGCTTGAAAATCGACTGCGCCAACCGCACGAACAGCGAGATGCCGATAATCATGGTGACGATCGAGGTGAGCTTTCCCCAGACGCCCGGCAGCACGATGTCGCCGAAACCGGTCGTGGTCACGGTGGCGACCGTGAAATAGAGCGCATCGACATAGGCTTCGCCACCGCCCTGAGAGCGAAAGAAGAAGGTGTAGACGAAGCCTGTGACGATGAACAAAAACGTCAGAAGGTTGATCACGGCATGGGTGCTGGCGCGCCACTCGTTGAGCCCCAGCCGATGCAGCGCGCGCCACAGGAAGCCGGTGCGTGACAGCGACCACAGGCGCAGGATGCGCAGGAAGCCGAGATTGGCGAGCGTTGCTGGAAACAGCAGCGTCAGAAGAATGAAAATATCCACCCACACCGTCGGCTGGCGCAACTGGCGGGTGATGTTGTTGGAGGCAAGCAGGCGGGCGGTAATGTCGCCGGCCAGCAGCAGGGCCACGGCATAATCGAGCCACAGGAAGGTGGCCGATTCCTGCAATACCGGCGTGGCGATGAAGAAGGCCAGAATGGCGACATCGATGATGATCACCGCCAGCTGGAAGCGCGTCGCCTCTGGTGTGCGGCCATTGTAGAGCAGGCGCAGCCTGTTGCGCAGGCTCCCAAGCCTGCCATCGTGGGGGTGAATGTTGTTATCGTGAGCCATCCGGCTAGGCGATAGCGCCGCTGGCCCGCAACGTCCAGTGGAAAGGATATCGATGCACCGTTGCCGGGATAAAGGCCGCGTCTATTCCAGCATAACGATAGCTTCCACTTCGAAGAGCATCGGGTCGATTGCAAGCTTTGGAACGGGTACCAGTGTCTGTGCCGGCAGCGCCTTGCCGAACATTTCCGTGACGCTGCTGGTTAGCACTTCGAGCTTCGACATGTCGTGATCGACCACGAAAATCGTGAGCTTGGCGACCTGATCCGGTCTTGCGCCAAGCGCATCAAGGGCGGTGCGCAAATTTGCATAGGCCTGCTTCACCTGGACAGCGAAGTCGGGCGACAGTGCACCGGTGCTGTCCTGGCCGCCCTGCCCGGAGATGTAAGCCACCCGCGCGTTGTTCGGTACGATCACCGCTGTGCTGTACCCGTTTGGCGACGGGTCATAGAGGGTTTTCGGATTGACGATGGTCAGCTTGGTTTCATTTTCCAGCGCTGCCGTCGCTGTAGGAACTCCAGACGCCATGATGATGATCGCTCCAATAAGAAGGTTGTTGATTGCACGGGACATGAGTTTCGCCTGCCTTGAGGAACCGTAACTGTCTTCGACGGCGTCGATAACAGCTAACCGCATCACACGGCTGGCCTTTTAGTACACTGTACGAAACTTTACATCGTACAGTGTACCAGTCAAGCCCCCAGGGTCGACATTGATGACATTGCTGGCCTACATCAGTGGCTCTGGGCAGAGTAAGGACAGATGGTAACCAAGCGCATCGGCGTCTCGAGCAAGCAGGACAAGCGCAGCAGCGCGTCGCCCCGGACTATCGAGGATGAGAACCGCGAACCGCCTCTCTCGCTGGACCGTATCGTCTCCACCGCTGTGGAAATGCTGGACACTGACGGCGTCGACCGCTTGTCGATGCGTCGGTTGGCCGAGCGTCTCGGTGCTGGTGCGATGAGCCTTTACTGGCACGTCGACAACAAGGACGCGGTCTTTGATCTCGCTCTCGATTCGGTGCTCGAATATCGCGCGCGTCCGAACATGAATGCGTCGCAAGACTGGCGCAGCCATGTGCATGATATGCTCAACGACTGGCGTGCCTGTATGCTGCGCCACCCCTGGTCGGCATCGCTGCTGCCGCGCCGCGCTCTTGGCCCGAGCATCCTCACGCGGCTGGAATTGCTGAGCTGCACCCTGTCCAATGCCGGAGTTCCGGATGCGGAGTTGAACGTCGCTATATGGTCGCTCTGGAACTATGTCATGGGCGCGACCGTCACCCGGGCGAGTTTCCCGGACGACAAGGCTGCCTCGGAGCCGCCATACCAAAGCGAACTCTACCCGACAATCGAACGCTCGCGCCTGCTTCTGGACGGCGATTGGGACGGCGCTTTCCAGAAAGGCCTTGGCTTCCTGCTTGATGGCCTGTCGCCGAAGCCCTAAACAGCCCGGCTCACGGCGTGGCAGGCTTGGTCGGGAAGATCAGGCCTTCGGCTTTTTGCGGGTGACCTTATAGACCTCCCCGGCTTTGTCGTAGGTTGTCCATTCGCCCGCGGGTTCACCGTTTTCGAAGCTGCCTGAACGCAGACGCGTGCCGTCGCGGCGGAACCATTGCCAATAGCCGATGGGCTCGCCAACCTTGGTCTGCCCGCGCACCCACAGGCTGCCATCCTTATGCTTCTTGATGAAGGGATCAGTCATCGGGTCCTCCATTCAGCTCACCCCACGTGGCACGTTTTCGGGCGGTACCTCGTCCACCACTTTCTGGCGATGGACGATGAACAGGCCAGCGAAAACGACAATGACTGAGCCCACAAGGATGCGTGGACCGGGCACATCGCCGAAGAATACCAGGCCAAAAATCACTGCCCATAAAAGCAAGGTATAATGCAGCGGAGCCAGCGTCGAGGCCGGTGCGAATTTCAGCGCGCGGGTGATCATCAGATGCGCACCACAGGAGACGACGCCGAGCAGAAGCATCGCACCAAGGTCGAGCGCACCGGGGCTGTTCCAGTTGCCGATCGTCAAAATTCCGCCGACGATAATCGTGCCGATGGTCTGCCAGGTTACCAGCGTCGTGTCGCTGGTGCCGCGCAGATAACGGTTCAGAATAATCGCGCCGGCGAAAGAAATGCTGCCCACCAGAGCGAAGATAGACGCAAGCGAAAATGCGGCGGACGACGGTTGCAGCATGACCAGCACACCACAGAAGCCGAGCACGATAGCTGCCCAGCGACGCCAGCCGACCTTTTCACCCAGCACAAGATGCGACAGTGCCGCCACGTAGATCGGTCCGGCCATGTAAAAACTCATCACATCGGCCAGCGGCAGATAGACCACGGCTGCGTAAAACAACGCCGTGTCCGTCGTGGTCATCACCACCCGCAGCACCTGTAGCCATGGGCTGTCTATGCGCAGCAACTGACGCGGGCCCTGGCGGGCAATCAGCGGGCCGAGCAGGAAAAACGCACCGAGCGAGCGGATCAGCACTACCTGGCCGACCGAGAATGAGGCGACCAGCCATTTGCCCATAGCGTCGTTGAGGGCAAACAGGAAGTCGCCGCCTAGCATCAGCAGAATGCCGGCAAGCAAGGCCGTATTGCCAGACAGGAGGCCGCTCTTCTTCAGTGCCTTCATCATGGCCGCCTCCCCGCATTGTTTTCAGTGCCAACGCCTAAAACGTCGTTAGCCCGGGAGACTGGCTTTGGCGAGAGGCTTTGGCTGTGATGGCCATCTGCTTACAGTCTTCGCTCGACGCTGTCTGGCCGACCGTCGAGTGTCAGTGTCGTCACGCGCTTCTGTTTCTCGGCGACGATTTTGCCGCGTGAGATGACGCACAGCCGGTCTGGGCGCAGGCGTATCGCCTCGACCGAACTGCCAGCATCGAGCACCACAAGGCTGGCGCGCTTGCCGACTTCGAGGCCGAGATGGTCGAGCCCCATGATCGCGGCATTGACGCCGGTCACCATGTCGAAGCAGTGCGCCATGTCGGCAGGGCTGGTCATCTGGCCCACGTGCAGGCCCATGAAGGCGACGTCCAGCATGTCGGCGGTGCCAAGCGGATACCATGGGTCGAGCACACAATCCTGGCCGAAGCCAACGCGGATGCCGGCCGCAATCATTTCCGGTACGCGGGTCATGCCGCGACGCTTGGGATAGGTGTCGTGGCGACCCTGGATCACAATGTTGATCAGCGGGTTGGGGATGGCCGAAACGCCGGCTTCGGCAATCAGCGGCAGAAGCTTGGAGACATAATAATTGTCCATTGAGTGCATCGAGCTGAGGTGCGATCCGGCGACGCGCCCCGACAGGCCGAGACGCTGGGTCTCATAGGCCAGCTGCTCGATGTGACGCGACAGCGGGTCGTCGGTCTCGTCGCAATGCATGTCGACCATCAGGCCCCGCTTTTCGGCAATCTCGCAAAGCTCCGTCACCGAGCGCGTGCCATCGGCCATGGTGCGCTCGAAGTGCGGAATGCCACCGACCACATCCACGCCAAGGTCGAGCGCGCGTAGCGTGTTTTGCCGCGCCGTGGCAGAGCGGTAAAAGCCGTCCTGCGGAAAGGCTACCAGTTGCAGGTCGAGATAGGGGGCGACTTCTTTTTGCACCTCGAGCAGCGCTTCGACGGCCAGCAGCCGGTCGTCGCAGACATCGACATGGGTGCGGATGGCCAGCAGCCCCATCGAGACGGCCCAGTCGCAATAGCGGAGCGCTCGCTGCTTCACCGCCTCATGGGTGAGCAGCGGCTTCAGTTCTCCCCATAGCGCGATGCCTTCCAGAAGCGTGCCGGAAGCGTTGATGCGCGGCAGACCGTAGGAAAGCGTGGCATCCATGTGGAAATGCGGGTCGACGAAAGGTGACGCCACGAGGTTCCCAGCCGCATCGACCGTGGTGCCTGCTGTTCCTTCCAGCCGTGGCGCGATGGCGACAATGGCTTCGCCCTTGATGCCTATATCGGCGACGGTGCCGTCTGGCAGTGTGCCGCCCTTCACAAGAATATCGAAGCCGCTCATCGTTCGCCCTTTTGATACGGCACCATCAGCGCCTTTGGATAACTTGCGCGCCGCGATACCAGAACCAGCGCGGCGATGGAAAGCACATAGGGCATCATCAGGAACAGCTGGTAGGGCACCACGCCGCCAGAGAGTTGTTGCAGGCGCACCTGATAGGCATCGAAGGCGGCAAACAAAAGCGCGCCGAGCAGCGCCTTGCCCGGTCGCCAGGAACCAAACACAACCAGCGCAATGCAGATCCAGCCACGGCCATTGATCATGCCGAAGAAGAAGGAGTTGAACGCAGACATGGTCAAGAAGGCACCGCCGATCGCCATCAGCGCACTGCCGGTCACCACCGCACCCATGCGAATGGCGGTGGCGCTAATTCCCTGTGCTTCCGCCGCTGCGGGGTTTTCGCCAACGGCGCGCACAGCCAGCCCAAGCGGCGTGCGGTAAAGTACCCAGGTGACGAGGACCACCGCGACAAAGGCCAGATAGGTCAGCGGCGTCTGGGTAAACACCGCCTCGCCCAGCACGGGGATGTTGGACAGGCCGGGAATCGCCAGCGGCTGGAACGGCTCGATCTTGGGCGGCGAGGTCACTTCCGGAAGCGCCAGCCGGTATGTGAAGGAAGTCAGGCTGATGGCCAGAAGCGTGATGCCAATTCCCACCACATGCTGCGACAGACCAAGCGGCACGGTAAGCGTTGCGTGGACAAGGCCGAAGGCAGCGCCGGCAAGTGCTGCCACTGCCACACCGGTCCACAGATCGCCGCCCGAATAGACAGTGAACCAGCCGGCAAACGCGCCAACCGTCATAATGCCCTCGATGCCAAGGTTCAGCACCCCGGCGCGCTCGCAGATCAGTTCGCCAAGCGTGGCAAAGATCAGCGGCGAGGCAATGCGAATAACGGCAGCCCAGAATGAGGCGGTAAGCAGGATGTCGAAGACTTCCATCACCGCCACCTCAACCTGAAGCGGGAAAACAACAGCGCCGTCACCATCGACAACAGCGCGGTCGCGACCATGACATCTGCAATGTAGCTCGGCACACCAGCTGAACGGCTCATCGCGTCGGCGCCGACAAAAATACCGGCCACGAAGATGGCTGCCACCACCACGCCGGCAGGGTTCAGCATGGCCAGCATCGCCACCACGATGCCTGAATAGCCATAGCCCGGCGAGAGGTCGAGGGTGAGGTTGCCTTTCAATCCGGCAACTTCGGAAAACCCGGCCAGCGCTGCCAGGCCGCCTGAAAGCAGCGCCGTCTTCATCAAGACGCGGTTGACGGGAATGCCGGCAAAGGCAGCCGCCTGAGGGTTATGGCCAACCGCGCGCATTTCGAAGCCAAGAACCATCTTTTTCATCACCACCCAGACCAGGACTGCGGCAGCGAGCGCCAGCACAAAGCCGTAATGCAGCCGCTTGCCGGCGATGATGCGCGGCAATTGGGCATCGGCGATCACTTTGGTCGATTGCGGCCAGCCCATGCCCATCGGGTCTTTCAATGGCCCCTCGAGCAACATGGAAACTAACAGCAGCATGATGAAATTCAGCAAAAGCGTTGTCACCACCTCGTCGACGCCGAAGCGCGTTTTGAGAACCGCAGGTCCCAGAAGCAAAAGCGCGCCGGCCGCCATCGCCGCGATCATAATCAGCGGCAGGAGCAGGAAGGCAGGCAGCGGCAGCGCGCCGGCGCCCAGCACCACCGTAATTACCGCACCGGCATAAAGCTGCGCCTCCGCACCGATATTCCAGAGTTTGGCGCGGAAGGCGACCGCGATAGCAAGTCCGGTGAAGATCAGCGGGGTTGCGCGCGTCAGCGTCTCAAGGAGTGCAAACTGGGAGCCGGCAGCACCCTTGAACACCAGATAGAAAACCGAGAGCGGCGAGGCGCCCGCAGCCAGCGCCAGAAGCGAGGCGACCAATCCAGTAACAAGCAGCGCCGCCAGAGGATAGGCCAGCGTCGCAACGGCCGACGGCGTCGGTTTGGGCTCAAGCCGCATGGACATGTCCCTGATGTGGTGCGACGCCATTCCTCATGCAGCATGCTCCGCGCCGTGGCCTGCCATCAGCGCACCGATCTCGTTGATAGTGCGTTCTCCGCGCGCTGAGGGAGCGGACAAACGCCCGCCCGAGATCACCACGATGCGGTCTGACAAAGCGAGGATTTCGTCGAGGTCCTCCGAAATCAGGAGGATCGCCGCACCCCGGTCGCGTGCCTCCAGAAGCTTGCCATGCACATAGGCGACTGCGCCCACGTCGAGCCCGCGTGCTGGCTGATTGACCAAGATGATCTTGGGCTCGGGATCGAGCGCGCGGCCAAGAATAAGCTTTTGCATGTTACCGCCCGACAGCAAGCGGATGCGCGCTTCCGGCGAGGGGCATTTGACATCGTAGGCATGGATCAGGCCGGCGGCGAATCTGCGCGCTGCCTTCCAGTCAAGAAATCCGTTGCGGCTGAAGCGTGGGCTGCGATAGGCCTCCAGCACAACGTTTTCGGTGACGCTCATGTCGCCGATCGTGCCGACCGCATGGCGGTCTTCGGGCACCCGGGCAATGCCGGCGCCAAGGGCGGCCAGCGGCGACCATGGGCTGATGGACCGGCCCTCGACAAGCATCTCGCCCAAAGCAGGCGTTTGCGTACCGGCCATCAGGCTGGCAAGCGCTGCCTGTCCATTGCCCGACACACCTGCAAGCCCGACGATCTCGCCCGCATGAAGCGCCAGTGAGACACCCTTGAGCGGAACGCCCCCTGCCGTGCCGGTCGAGACGTTGTTCAGTTCGAACAGCACACTTCCGGGCTTTGCCGGCGCCACATTCGGTTGCTCGACTTCGCGGCCGACCATTAGCGCGGCAAGCTGGTGGCGATCAGTCTCGGCGGTGATGCGCTCGCCGGCCAACTGGCCAGCGCGCAGCACCAGCACGCGGTCGCTGACGGCCATCACCTCATGCAGCTTATGAGAGATGAAGATGACCGACAGGCCGCCCGCGACCAGCTTTTTCAGCGTCGCAAAAAGCGCCTCGCTTTCGGCTGGCGTCAGAACCGCCGTGGGTTCATCGAGGATCAGGATGCGGGCATCGCGGTACAGCGCCTTCAGAATCTCGACGCGCTGGCGCTCGCCGACAGAGAGTGCGGCGACAGGAGCATCGGGGTCGACGGCGAGGCCGAAATCGCGCCCGAGCGCGCCAATGCGGGCGCGGGCAGCAGCGCGGTCGAGGCGCGGGCGCCACAGGCTCTGCGTACCAAGCGTGATGTTTTCCAGCACGCTCATGCTGTCGGCGAGGGTGAAATGCTGATGCACCATGCCGATGCCGGCATTGAGGGCGGCGCGCGGGTCGCCCGGCGAGAGCCTTTGGCCAAACGCCTCGATGGCTCCTGCATCGGCGACATAATGACCGAACAGGATGTTCATCAGCGTCGTCTTGCCGGCCCCGTTTTCGCCCAGCAACGCGACGACTTCGCCGCGCGCGAGGTCGAAGCTGATCGCATGATTGGCGACAAGCGGGCCGAAGCGCTTGGTGATGCCATCAAGGCGCAGGACTGTTTCGCGCTGCAAGTGTCATCCCTCGACCGCTGCAATAAAAACGAAGGTATGCGGGCGTTTTATTACCCGCATACCAAATTCTTGGGGTCAGCTCGATTTCGGCTCGGCGTCGTTGATCTCGACAGTGAAGGAGCCGTCTTTGATCGCCTTTTCCTTTTCAGCGACCTTGGCCATGATTTCGGCCGGGACCTTGCCTTCGAAGGTGCCGAGTGGTGCCAGCGAGCAGCCGCCTTCCTTCATGAAGGAGTAGGCGCCGTAATCTGCCGCCTTGAACGTGCCGGCCTTGACCTCGGCCAGCGCCTTGTCGAGCGTCGGCTCGAAATGCCAGAGCGCCGAAGCCACCACGGTCTCGGGATAGTCGGCCTGCGTGTCGATCACATTGCCGACCGCCAAAACGCCTTTTTCCTTGGCGGCATCGGAGACACCGAAGCGTTCGGCGTAGAGCAGGTCGGCGCCGCCATCGATCTGGGCAAACGCGGTTTCCTTCGCCTTGGGCGGATCGAACCACGAGCCGATGAAGGCGACCTGGAACTTCGCGTCGGGCGCGCTTTCCTTCACGCCTGCCATGAAGGCATGCATCAGCCGGTTCACCTCGGGGATCGGATAGCCGCCGACCATGCCGATGTTTTTCGACTTGGTCATCGCGCCGGCGATGATGCCTGACAGGTAGGAGGCGTCCTGGATATAATTGTCGAACACGGCGAAGTTTGGCACCGCATCGTCAGGCTTGAAGCTCGATCCCATCAGGAAGGCGACGTTTGGATAATCCTTGGCCACGGTTCGCGCGGCATCTTCCACCCCGAATACCTCGCCGATGATGAGCTTGTGGCCGGCTTCGCAGTATTCGCGCATGACGCGCTCATAATCGTTGTTGGCGGTGTTTTCAGAATAGACATATTCAATATCACCGCGTTCCTTCGCAGCGTTGGCCGCCTTGTGGATGCGGCTGACCCATTGCTGCTCGACCGGAACCGTGTAGATAGCCGCCACCTTCAATGGCTCGGCGGCGAATAGCCGTGTGGTGAAGGCCGGCAGCGCCGCAAGTGCGGCACCGGCAATGCCGGCTTTGAGGATCGCGCGACGTGTGATGTTTGGAAATCTGGACATGATTTGCACCCCTGCTGGATTGTTATTGGTGAGACGTATTCCCGTCATTTTTTATCGTTTGGTCAAAGCTAGTCGAAATTCATGAGCCCGGCAATGCGCCGAGTACACTGTCCAACACCGCAGTGATGCGTTCAGCCGGCAGTTGCCCCCGTCTGCCACATGAGCAGCAGAACATAGCTCACCATCCGGCGATGTCACCAAGGTGGAACTCGACCGCACGCTATGATGATACAAGCATACGGATGCCTTTTATGACAAAAGATTAAGTACCGCCTTGAGAACGTCGATGTGAAAAGCCATCTGCGGCGTTCGATTCGTGGGGCACGCGGGTTTTGAGGGGACCTCTGGTATGACGGTTATGCAGACGAGTGAAGAGGCCGCGCGTCTGGTAGAGGCTGCACGCGGATTGAATGAACGGCGCAAGACACGGCTTGGCGCGCTGATGGTGCGGGCCGAGCGGGAGGGTGCGCGGCTGCAATTCTATGCGGGATCGGCGGCGTTGCTTTCCATCGCGGTGTTTTTCGCCCTGTTCAGCAAATGGGACGCAGCTCTCGCCTTCATTATCGGGGCACTGCTGCTGTTTTTCGCGCTCGGACTGTTTTCCTACCGACGGGTGAAAGAGGGCAACAGCCCATGGTGGCTGCCGTTTCTGGTCGGCGCGCTGAACATCATTTTGCTCACCTTCCTGATCGCGGGCGACAATCCTTATGCTGGCCAGGCGCTGCCGGCGGCGATGGACCTGCGCGGTGGCGGCTACGCATTCCTGCTGATCTTCGTCTGCCTGAGCGCGCTCACGCTGGCGCCGAAACTCACCCTCTGGCTCGGCGTGGTGGCGACGGCATCGTGGGGCATGGCAATCGTCTATGTCGTCATGCAGCCCAACACGATTTTGGGCAATATCCGGCGCACGGACCTGACCAACCAGGAAAAGCTGCAGCTCTACCTCGATCCCAATTTTGCCGACATGATCGAGCTGTCGGCGCACCTTCTGGTGCTGATGATTATCACCGGCATCCTTTATGTGGTGGTCACACGCTCGCGCAAACTGGTCGACGACTATGCCGCCGCCGAGCGGGCGCGCATCAATCTCGCACGCCACTTTTCGCCCAATGTGGTCGATGACCTGTCCACCGCAGACGAGCCGTTTGGTCCGGTGCGCAGGCAGGATGTGGCGATCCTGTTCGCCGATATTGTTGGCTTCACCACCTATTCCGAAGACCATTCGGCAGAGGAGGTGTTCGAGCTGCTGCGCGAGTTCCATCGGCGCATGGAGCAGGTGGTGTTCGACCATGCCGGCACGGTCGACAACTACATCGGCGACTGCATCATGGCGACCTTCGGGGTGCCAAGTTCAACGCATGATGATGCCACCCGTGCGCTTCGCTGCGCCGAGGCGATGGCGCAAGCGGTGCGCCAGTGGAACGTGCGTCGCGAGCAGCATGGATACGTGCCCGTCGATGTGCGCATCGGCTGTCAATACGGGCCGGTGGTGGTTGGTGCCGTGGGCTCAGAGCGAAGCCTTTCCATCGCGGTGGTGGGCGATGCCGTCAACGTGGCGAGCCGCCTGCAGGCGCTCTGCCGCGAGGTGGATGCCGCTATCTGCTTTGGCGCGGCGCTGATCGAAGCGGTGCGGCGCGAAAGCGGCGCCATGGCGCTGGGCGGACTTGAAGACCACGGCCTGACCCCGCTGCGCGGGCGCGACGAGCTGGTGGATGTGTGGGTGCTGCGGCGGAGTTAGGTGGTACCCTGCAAGCAGCTCAATCATGCGACCCCTCCCTCAACGCCAGGCCAATCTGCTTTCCAGTTGCAAATGATTTGCAATAGCGTTACATGATGCTGACCTAACTGGAGGACCGCCTGTATGGCGTTGCGTGTTGTTCACATCCTGGCGGCATCCATGGTGCTTCTTGTTTCTGCTTGCACTGATGCGCCGGAGAACAAGAAGTTCAAGGTGGTCACAACCTTCACGGTGCTTGCCGACATGGCGCAAAATGTTGCGGGCGATGCCGCAGACGTTGTTTCCATTACCAAGCCGGGCGCAGAGATCCACGGCTATGAGCCAACGCCGCAGGATATTGTGCGGGCGCAGGATGCCGATCTTATCTTGTGGAACGGGCTGAACCTCGAACTCTGGTTCGAGCAGTTCCTGTCCAACCTGCGGAATGTGCCGTCGGTCACATTGACGGACGGGATCGAGCCGATTTCCATCACCGAGGGGTCTTATTCCGGCAAGGCCAATCCACATGCATGGATGGGGCTCGACAATGCGCTGATCTACATCAACAACATCGAGGCAGCGTTGATCCAATACGACCCCGAAAATGCCGCTGCCTATGTGGCCAATGCGACGCAATACCGGGCCGAACTCAAGGCCACGATAGAACCACTGCGCGCGCAGATCGCCGCCATTCCCGAAAACAAAAGATGGCTGGTCACCTGCGAAGGCGCGTTCAGCTATCTGGCGCGCGATTTCGGCCTGAAGGAGCTTTATCTGTGGCCCATCAACGCCGACCAGATTGGCACGCCGCAACAGGTGCGCGGCGTCATTGATGGCGTTCGCGAACACCAGATTCCCGTGGTGTTTTGCGAAAGCACCGTCAATACCGCACCCGCCAAGCAGGTGGCACGCGAGACGGGCGCCAAATATGGCGGCGATCTCTATGTCGACAGCCTGAGCGAGGCCAACGGGCCTGTGCCAACCTATCTCGATCTCTTGAAAGTTACCTCGCAGACTGTCGCAACCGGATTGACCGGCGACCAGGACTGAGCCCACCATCGCTAACACGCTGCGTCACAGACCCGCCGAAAGGATATTCGTGCTGCAAGTCTCTCCGGACGAAATCAACAGCACCGCAGCTGAGGGCGAAGGCATTCTCGCCCGCAATGTGACGGTGACCTATCGCAATGGCCACACAGCGCTCCATGATGCAAGCTTTGCCATCCCCAAGGGCACCATCACCGGGCTGGTGGGCGTCAATGGGGCGGGCAAATCCACGCTGTTCAAGGCGATCATGGGGTTTGTACCCGCCGCACGCGGCGAAATCCGGCTGCTCGGGCGCACGGTGCGTGAAGCCTTGCGCGAAAACCTCGTTGCCTATGTGCCGCAATCCGAAGAAGTCGATTGGGCGTTTCCGGTGCTGGTCGAGGATGTCGTGATGATGGGCCGCTACGGCCATATGGGTTTTTTGCGCCGCCCAAAGCAGGCAGACCATGAGGCCGTCGATACCGCGCTCTCACGCGTTGGCATGTCCGAATATCGGCATCGCCAGATCGGCGAACTGTCCGGTGGCCAGCGCAAGCGTGTGTTCCTGGCCCGTGCGCTGGCACAGGATGGGCAGGTGATCCTGCTGGATGAGCCGTTCACCGGCGTTGATGTCAAAACCGAAGACCAGATCGTTGCCCTGCTGCGGGAGTTGCGCGACGAGGGCCGCGTGATGCTGGTCTCCACGCACAATCTCGGCTCGGTTCCTGAATTCTGCGATCGCACCGTTCTGGTCAAGGGAACAGTTATTGCCTCGGGCCCGACTGAAACCACGTTTACGCGTGATAATCTCGAACGTGCCTTCGGCGGCGTGCTGCGTCATTTCACCCTTGGCGGTGCAGAACTTCACGACGACGAGGACCCGCGCGAGGTCAGCATCATCACCGACGACGAGCGGCCGTTTGTGCATTATGGCACCAAGGCGCACCGCGCGCGCAAACAGGACGACACTCCGTGATCGACCTTCTGCTGCAGCCCTTCGATTATGGTTACATGCGCAATGCCATGTGGGTGTCGGCGTTGGTCGGCGGCGTGTGCGCCTTCCTTTCCGTCTATCTGATGCTGAAAGGCTGGTCGCTGATCGGCGACGCGCTCAGCCATTCGGTGGTGCCTGGGGTGGCGGGCGCGTATATGCTGGGCCTGCCCTTTGCGCTGGGTGCCTTTCTGGCCGGTGGGCTGGCGGCAGGCTCGATGCTGTTTCTCAGCGGCCGATCCGGGTTGAAGATCGATGTCATCATCGGCATCATCTTCACCTCCTTTTTCGGACTTGGGCTGTTCATGGTTTCCATCAACCCGATGGCGGTCAGCATCCAGACCATTATCATGGGCAACATTCTGGCCATCACGCCGGAAGATACGCTGCAACTGGCGATTATCGGCTTCGTGTCGCTGGCAGTGCTGCTGGCCAAGTGGAAAGACCTGATGGTCACCTTCTTCGACGAAAACCATGCACGCTCGATCGGCCTGCGGCCCGATCTGCTGAAAGCCGTGTTCTTCATGCTGCTTTCGGCCTCCATCGTTGCCGCGATGATGACTGTCGGCGCATTCTTGGTCATTGCGCTCGTGGTCACGCCGGGCGCGACAGCCTATCTCCTGTCCGACCGGTTTCAGCGCATTATCCTGCTCGCCGTCATCATCGGAACGACAACCAGTTTCGTCGGCGCCTATGCGAGCTTTTTTCTGAATGGCGCTACCGGCGGTGTGATCGTGACGTTGCAGACCATCATCTTTCTCCTCGCCTTCCTGTTGGCGCCGAAGCACGGTCTGCTCGCCTCGCGCCGCAAGGCGGCGGCGGCGCTGGGTGAGCCGGTGCATGACCCGGCTGAGAAAGCCGCATCATGATAACGCTCGAAACGCTGCTTTTGCCGTTCCAGTTTCCGTTCATGCAAAACGCCTTCTGGATCGTTCTGCTGATCGCACCACCGACCGCGCTGCTCTCCTGTTTTCTGGTTCTCAAAGGCTGGGCGCTGATGGGCGACGCCGTCAGCCACGCGGTGCTACCGGGTATTGTGCTGGCGTGGATTCTCAACATCCCGCTCATCATCGGTGCATTTGTAGCCGGCATGGGGTGCGCGCTGTTGACCGGCTATTTGTCACACAACAGCCGGGTGAAGCAGGACACGGTTATGGGCGTGGTGTTTTCAGGCATGTTTGCCGTTGGCATCATTCTCTACACCTCGATCACTACAGACCAGCATCTCGACCACATCCTGTTTGGAAACATGCTGGGCGTGGGCGTGGAAGACCTTTGGACGTCAGGGCTGATCGCGTTGTTCGTGACCGTAGTGCTGCTGCTGAAATGGAAAGATTTCATGCTGCATGCCTTTGACCCGGCACAGGCGCAAACCTCAGGACTTCGCACCAACTGGCTGCATTATGGCCTTCTCGCCATCCTCTCACTCACTATCGTGGCGACGCTGACTGCGGTCGGGCTCATTCTTGCGGTCGCGCTTTTGGTGACACCCGGCGCCATTGCCTTCCTCACTGTGCGCAGCTTTGGCAAGATGATGGTGGTGGCTGTCTGTGCCTGCGCGCTTTCCATGCTGGCCGGCACCTATCTCAGCTTCTTCCTCGACAGCGCGCCGGCGCCCACCATCGTGCTCATCCTCAGCAGCCTCTTCATCGCCGCATTCCTGCGCCGGATGGCCGTGACACGCGCGGCGTCGAGGATGGTGGCGACCCGGTGAGGCTTACCCCTCGCTGACGCCCGCTTCAGCAAAGCTTGCCATGCCGGTGAAACATGCCAATGCGGCGCGGATGACTGGCACGGCAAGGGCAGCGCCTGAGCCTTCGCCAAGCCGCATGTCGAAATCGAAGAGCGGCTTCTTGCCCAGAAGCTCAAGCAGGCGGCGGTGTGGGGTTTCTGCCGAGACATGGGCTGCCAGCACATGGCCAAGGCCGCGCGGATGCAGCTTTGCCAGCGGGGCCATGGCGGCGGTGACGACGAAGCCATCCATCACAACGGGAATGCCCAGATGACGGGCGGCAAGTGTCGCGCCAAGGATGGCGGCGAGTTCGCGGCCACCGAGATTGGCGGCAACAGCCAGCGGGTCCGACAGGATTGCGGCATGTTGCGCCAGCCCGGCATCGACTGCCATCGCCTTGCGGGCAAGGCCCTGATCATCCACGCCGGTGCCGCGGCCGACCCATCTTTCGCCATGCTCGCCAAACAGACCGGCTGCAACGGCGGCGGCAGTGGTGGTGTTGCCGATACCCATTTCGCCAAAGCAGAGGAGATCCGGCTTCGGGCTTTGTGTGCTGACTGATGCGTAGCCATCATTGACTGCGGCAAGGAAGGCCGCCTCATCCATTGCCGGGCCTTGTGTGAAATCTCCGGTTGGCACTGCGACATTGAGCGCCACCACTTTGAGATCTGCGCCAGCCACGCGGGCGAGCTGGTTGATGGCTGCGCCGCCTGCTTCGAAATTCGCCACCATTTGGTGCGTGACCTCGGCGGGGAAGGCCGACACGCCCTGCGCTGTAATTCCATGCGAGCCGGCGAACACGATGACCGAGACCTGATCGAGCGTTGGGCGGGACCTGCCCTGCCAGGCAGCCAGCCATGCCACGATTTCTTCCAAACGGCCAAGGCTGCCTTGTGGTTTGGTCAGGCTGTTCTGGCGCATTTCTGCTTCCAGCACCGCATCCTGATTTGCTTCAGGCAGATTGTGTGCACAGGCAGCGCGCAGATCGGCAAGGGTTTTAAACTGGCTCATGGGGCAAGGCTCCGGTCAGGTCAGGAAAATAACGGCAGCGCACAGAAGCGCGATTTCGGCCATTTGCTGCGCCGCGCCCAGCACATCGCCCGTGTGGCCGCCAATCTGGCGGTTGGCCAAACTGCCGACGCCATAAGCACACATTGCGGCAAGACACGCCGCCACACCAGCGCCCACAATGCCGAAAGGCAGAAGGGCGATAAAACCAAGCCCGGCGGCAACAAGCGCGCTGTTGTGCGGCACATCACCGGCACCCGCCGCCAGCCCATCGCTGCGGGCAGGTTGCATGGCGTACAGCATGGCCGGCATCAAAGCGCGGCTGGCCATATGGGCCGCAATCAGCGCCAGCGCCACATGGGCCGGCGAGCCAAGGGCTGCCAGCGCCTGCCAGCGCAGCAGGATAGAAAAGACCAGAGCCGCCGCGCCATAGGAGCCGATGCGGCTGTCGCGCATGATTTCGAGTTTCTGGTCGCGGGTTTTGCCGCCGCCAAAGCCATCTGCCATGTCGGACAGGCCATCCTCATGCAGCGCGCCGGTGGCCAGCATTCCGCTTGCCAGCGCAAGGCCCGCGCAAAGGGTCGGCGGCAGGCCAAGCCCGTACGCGAGCGCGTAGACAAAAGCGCTGATCACCGCCACCACACACCCCGCGAGAGGTGCTGCCCATTGCGCGGCGGCGAAGTCTTTTTTGCCCGCGCCGAACAAGATCGAAGAAACCGGCAAGCGCGTGTAGAAGCTGACGCAAAGGGCGATGTCGGTGATGATGTCTTGCGGGCGGCGCATCATCAGGCCTGCGCGATGGCGTGGAAGAACGCGCCAGAGACATGACCGCGTTTGCCGCCAAATTGCCCCAGCGCATTGCCCTGCCCGTCGGCCAGATCTGCCAGCGGGGCATCAGTGCCGGCATCAATCAGGCGCGCATAGTGGAATTCATGGCCGCGAATCTCGGTGCCTTTGGGACCGAAAGGTGTGTCATGCAAAAAGATGGCGCGGCGATAGCCAAGGTTCATCTTGCGTTGCGCATAGCTGGTTGAATGCCCCAGCAGGCCCAGCATCTGGTGGCGCGTGCCATCGGCATCCTCCAACCCTTCGCCCAGCGCCATGAAGCCTCCGCATTCGCCGTGCACCGGTTTTGTCTTTGCAAAATCATGCATGGCGGCGCGGAAATTGTCTGCCGCTGCAAGCTTGCCGGCGTGAAGCTCTGGATAGCCGCCGGGCAACCAGCACACATCGCAATCGTCAGCTGGGCCTTCATCGGCCAGTGGCGAGAAGGGGATAAGTTCGGCACCGGCGGCGCGCCAGCCAGCTTCCAGATGCGGATAGAGGAAGGTGAAAGCGGCATCCTGCGCCAAGGCAATGCGCTGGCCAGGCGGCGGCAGGGCGGCAGGGGTTTTGGGGTTGCCTTGCGGAGCAAAGGGGCCCGCAAGTTCCAGGATTCGCTCAATATCGAGCGCGCTCTCAGCCATATCGGCCAGCCGGTCGAGATGGCCCATCAGATCTTCATATTCACCCGCCTGCACAAGCCCCAGATGGCGCTCTGGCAGGGTCAGGGTCGGGTCGCGGAGCATGGCGCCGACGACTGGAATTCCGAGCGCCTCAATCGCGTCGCCAGTCAGCCTTTTGTGGCGCTCCGAGCCGAGGCGGTTGAGAATGACGCCGGCGATTTTCACATCGCTATCATAGCAGGCAAACCCCTTGGCGATGGCCGCTGCCGTTTGTGATTGGCCAGAAACATCCAGCACCAGAATAACCGGCAGGCGGTAAAGCCGCGCCAGATCGGCGGCGGAGCCAGAGCGGCCCGCCTCGCCCGGAATGCCATCGAACAGGCCCATCGCGCTTTCGGCGATCACATAATCTGCATCGGTGGCGACGGAGGCAGCCAGCGTGTTGAGCAGGTCCGGCCCCATCGCCCAGCTGTCGAGATTGACGCCGGGCTTGCCGGTAGCGGCCGCATGGAAGCCCGGATCAATATAATCCGGCCCGGACTTTGCGCCGCGCACGTTCAGCCCGCGCCGTGTCAGAGCGCGCAACAGGCCAATGGTGACGCTGGTTTTGCCGGAGCCTGAACGCGGTGCGCCGATGATGATCCCGCGCGCGCTCATCCTTTGCCCGCCTCGCTGATCAGCGCCTGAAGCTCGGCGCGCATGGACACGATGTGGCCCACTACGGTGAGCACCGGCGAGGCGAAGCCTTCACGCGCCGCTTCCTGCGCAATCGTGCCCAGCGTGGCGACATGGATGCGCTCGCGGCTGGTGGTCGCGGCCATGATGATGGCGGCCGGCGTTTCAGGCGTCATGCCACCTGCCATCAACTCGGCGGTGATATGGCCCATGCGCGCCAGCCCCATATAGATCAGGATAGGCTGGCCGGTGGCCGCCAATGCGCGCCAGTCGAGCGCGTCGCCCGGATCAGCGGTTTGGCCGGTGGCCAGAATAATCGCCTTGTTCATGCCGCGCATGGTGGGCGGAATGTTCAAATGTCCAAGGGCTGAAAGCCCTGATGTCAGACCGGGCAGAAAGCGGAAAGGAATATTTTCCTTTGCCAGCGCCAATGCCTCTTCGCCGCCGCGGCCAAACACGTAAGGGTCGCCGCCCTTGAGGCGCAGCACCTTGCGGCCTTCTCTGGCAAAGGCAATCAGCTTGGCGGTGATTTCGGCCTGCGTGATGGAAATATGCCCGCCGCGCTTGCCGACGAATGTTTTTTCCGCATGGTCGGCAATGGCCACCACTTCCGGATCCACCAGCGCGTCATAGACCAGCGTATCGGCCTGCGTGAGCGCGGACACGACATCCAGCGTCAGGCAACCGGGGTCCCCCGGACCTGCCCCCGCCAGCCAGACATGACCGGGCAGCAATTTCTGTTTGCGCGCTTCCAGCAGAGCCAGTGTGGTTTGCAGGCTCATGCCTTTGCACCTTGAGTTTGAATTGTGCCACGCGCCACGGGGCGCTGGGCACAAGACGGCGTAAAACCGCGCGACACTTTCACTGGAATTCCTCTATAGAGATCGCCATGGATACGGAGAAGGTTGAACTGCGCCGTGGCTGGACCACGGGTGCCTGCGCGGCGGCGGCGGCTAAGGCTGCCTGCCATGCGCTTGCGACCGGCGTGTTTCCTGATCCGGTCGAGATCACTCTGCCGGGCGGTGCCACGCCTGCTTTTGCTCTGGCGCGCGAACGCCTCAGTGATGGAACCGCCAGCGCCTCCATCGTCAAGGATGCGGGCGATGATCCCGATGTCACGCATGGCGCTTTGATTACCACGACCTTGCGCCCCGGCGCGGCTGGAAGCGGCATTATCTTCAAGGCGGGTCCGGGCGTTGGCATGGTCACACGACCCGGCCTGCCCATCCCCCCCGGCCAGCCTGCCATCAACCCAATGCCGCGCGTGATGATTGCGCAGGCCATTGCCGAAGTGGCTGGCGAGAATGCCGATTACGAGGTTGAAATCTCGATCGCAGACGGCGAGAAACTGGCCGAGAAAACGCTGAATGGCAGGCTTGGCATTGTTGGCGGCCTGTCGGTGCTTGGCACCACCGGCATCGTCATTCCGTTTTCCTGCTCGGCATGGATCCATTCCATCCATCGCGGCATTGATGTGGCGCGCGCCATGGGCATTGACCATGTATCGGGCGCCACCGGCAACGCTTCGGAAATAGCCGCACAGAAGTTCCACAATCTTGGCGAGGTTTCGCTGATTGATATGGGTGATTTCATCGGCGGCATGTTGAAATATATCCGCAAACACCCCGTGCCCAAGGTCACGATTGCCGGTGGTGTCGCCAAAATGACCAAGCTGGCGCAGGGAATGCTGGATGTGCATTCCAAGCGCGGCATGGCCGATCTGGATGCACTGGCGGCCATTGCTGGCGAGATTGGTGGCGCGGAACCTTTGCTCGCTCAAATTCGTGGTGCCAACACGGTGGCGCAGGCTTTCCAGCTTGCCAAAGCTGCCGGTCTGCCATTGGGAGACACGATTGCCGCGCGCGCCTGGCCGACAGCTGCCAGCGTGTTGAACAATCCTGAGATTGCGCTTGAAATTCTGGTCTTCAACCGGGAAGGCGAATTGATGGGGCATGCGCCCTTCCATCCCTCTCACAATCCGTCGCGCCCTCTGAACCGCCTCTGATAGGCAGGATCATAGAGGGAGCTTTCGGTAAACTCCTGTGCCCCGAGCGATGGACCAACAAGGATCAGCGCCGTGCGCTCCACAGGGTCGGCGCTGAGTTGCGCTTCAATATCGCCTAGAGTTCCGCGAAACACGCGCTCATCTGGCCAGGAGGCTTTCACCACCACGGCAACCGGACAGTCCGCGCCATAGAGCGGGGTCAGTTCCTCCACCACCTGCCCAATGGCATGGATGGCCAGATGGATGGCCAATGTCGCGCCCGTTGCGCCAAAGCCGGCCAATGTTTCACGCTCCGGCATTTTGGATGCACGGCCTGAGACACGGGTCAGCACCAGACTTTGCGCCACTTCAGGAATGGTCAATTCGCGGCCAAGACTTGCGGCAGCAGCGGCAAAGGATGGAACGCCCGGCGTCAGCGTATAGGCGATGCCCAGCCGCTCCAGCCGGCGGATCTGTTCGGCCACCGCGCTCCACACCGAAAGATCGCCCGAATGAAGCCGCGCCACATCCTTGCCCTGCCGGTGCGCCGAGGCATATTCGAGTTCAATCTCGTCCAGCGACATGGGGGCTGTGTCCACCAGCCGCGCATCTTGTGGGCAATATTGCAACAGGTCTGGCGAGACGATGGAACCGGCATAGAGGCAGACCGGACAGGCCGCCAGAAGGTCGCGGCCGCGCACGGTGATAAGATCTGCGGCACCTGGTCCCGCGCCGATGAAGTGAACTTTCATCGGCTTATCTCTCCGTCTGTTTGCGCCAAGGCGCAGGTCACGCTGCCGACAGCCAGCCGGACCCCAAGCAATCTGGCACCGGCACCGCCAGCGCCAAGGGCTGCTGCTTCAGACAGCGAGCCGACACCTGTCAGCTCAAGGCTGCGTTCCGACACGCTGAGCGCATGATTGTCGGCCTTTGTAAGCTCCACGCTGGAAACCAGTTTGAGCGGCACATTCAATTGTTTAGCCGCCTCGATGATACCCGGCTCACCGGTCTTGATGGAGCCGGTTGCAAGGGCAGCCAGACGTTCTGGCGCGACCTGATAATGGTCGAGCGTGGCGCGCACTGCCGCCAAGATTTCTTCCACGCCTGCTGCCCTGCGGCAGCCAATGCCAGCGATAATCATGGCTTCACCCAGCTCCATTGCGTGACCGGCATAGCGGGACGCCAGCCATGCATGGTGCCGACCGGCGAAGCTGTCGTGACCGCGATGCGGATAAGCTCGCCGCCCCTTTTGGCGTGGGCCGCCAGAAGCAGCGCTTCCATTTCCAGCGTTACGGCATTGGCAACCAGCCGGCCGCCTTGCTTCAGCGCCGCAACAGCACCTTCCAGCACGCCATCTTCGCTGCCCCCGCCACCGATGAAAATCGCATCCGGGGTTTCAAGCCCGGCAAAAGCTTGCGGCGCGCTGGCTTCAACAAGCGCAATGCCCGGCACGCCAAACTTCACGGCATTGCGGGTAAGGCTGGCAGCACGCTTTGGGTTTTCCTCAATGCAGATGGCGCGCATTGAAGGGTCCGTCAGCATCCAGGCGATGGCGACCGAGCCGGAGCCAGCGCCAATGTCCCACAATAATTCACCGCGCCGGGGTGCAAGCGATGACAGGGTGACGGCGCGCTGCGCCCGCTTGGTGATCTGCCCATCATGCTCGAACAGATCATCGGCAAGGCCAGCACCGAGCGGCAGAATTTGCGCGTCTGGCTCAGCCACAACATCAATGGCCACAAGATTCAGCTGGTCTATAACCGCCTCGACCGGAAAGGCATTTGCGGTGAACTGGGATCGCTTTTCGCGCGGGCCGCCCACCGCTTCAAGCACCGTCATGACCGAAAGGCCAAAGCCATGTTCTGTCAGATACGCTGCCAGAACAGAGGGTCCCTGCGCATCCGAGGTGAGCGCAAGAACGCGGCGGCCGGGATGCAGAAGCGGACGCACAAGCTCTATCGCGCGACCGTGCAGCGACACTTGTTCAACCGACTGCAAGGGCCAGCCAAGGCGTGCCGCAGCCAGGCTGAAGGCAGAGGGATGGGCGATGACATGCATTTCGCGCGGATTGATAGAGCGGGCCAACGTCGCGCCGACACCGTAGAAAAACGGGTCGCCTGAGGCCAGAACACAGATCTGCGTGCCCCGAAGGGCAGCAATTTCGGCCATGCCTTTTTCGAAAGGGCTTGGCCATATGCGCTGTTCGCCGGTTATCAGACCTTCCATCAAAGCAAGGTGACGTGTGCCACCATAGATGATTTTTGCTTTGGCTATTTCTGCCTTTGCGGCATCGCCAAGGCCTGCAATGCCATCTTCGCCAATGCCGATAATCGTCAGCCATTTTTCAGCCTGCACGGCTTTCTCACCCATGAACTTCCCCCGATCTCAAACCTTCCATCGCGTGTTCGAGCGGGAAAGGGTAAGGGTGCGTGGAAATGTTGATCCAGGCGGGCCCATGCGCAAAAAAATCCTGATACTTGGCGGCACCACCGAAGCGCGGCTTCTGGCCGGGCAGCTTGGCTTGCGCGAAGAGCTGGATGTGATGCTTTCGTTGGCTGGCCGCACCATCGCGCCTGCTGCCCAGCCCGTGCCTGTGCGCACAGGCGGCTTTGGCGGCGCGGAAGGGCTTTCCATCTATCTGTCCGAGGAAAAGATCGACCTTCTGATTGATGCCACCCACCCCTATGCGGCCCAGATTTCGAGCAATGCCGCGCAGGCCAGCGCACTGACCAAAGTGCCCGCCTTTGCCTTGCGGCGCGCGCCTTGGACGCCGATCAAGGGCGACAAATGGCAAAGCGTTGCCGGGGCTGAGGAAGCGGTGGAGGCTTTGGGGAAAGCAAAGCGCCGGGTGTTTCTGGCGCTTGGCCGGCAAGAGATTTTGCCGTTCGAAAATGCACCTCAGCATATCTATGTCGTTCGCAGCGTGGACCCTATCGACCCGCCGCTTAATGTGCCGAACGTGACCTATATTCTGGGCCGTGGGCCTTTTGTGCAGGCTGATGAGATGGCGCTTTTGAAGAAGCACCGTATTGAAATGCTGGTCGCCAAAAACAGCGGCGGAAAAGCCACTTCCGGAAAGATTGCTGCTGCCCGTGAATTGGGCATCAAGGTGTTCTTGTTCGAGCGCCCTGCCGCAAGCGACATGCGCGCTGTCAGCTCTCTGACTGAAGCGGTGAAGCTTGCCGATCATTTGCTTTCGCTTGCATAAAAGCGCGGCGAATAGACAAGCGGTTGTTTGCCTTCGCGCTCGATCAGGCGCGTTTCAGCCGAGCCGATAATCACACATGTTGCCATGTCTGCGCGCTCGGCAACGGCTTGGCCAAGCGTTGTTATTTCAATGCGTTCATCCGGGCGGCCAGCGGCACGCCCAAAGATGACCGGCGTGGATGCCGGCAGGATTGTGCGCAGATGTTCAAACGCACGGCCCAACTGCCAGGGGCGCGCCTTGGAAATCGGATTGTAAAGCGCGATCACGAAACCTGCCGAGGCAGCAGCGGCCAGCCGCGCCTCGATGACTTCCCAAGGCTTGAGATTGTCGGAGAGCGAGAGCGCACAAAAATCATGCCCGAGCGGTGCGCCGATGCGCGCTGCAACCGCCAGCATGGCAGTGACACCCGGCACCACCACCAGATCAAGCGCGCGCCATTCCTTCGGGCCAGCCTCAATTGCCTCGCAGATGGCGGCGGCCATGGCAAAGACACCCGGATCACCGCCCGAAATGACGCAGACATTCTTGCCCAAAGCTGCACGCGTTAACGCCGCTGAAGCGCGGTCCAGCTCTTCGCGATTGTCGGAGGCGATGCGCTTTTGATCCGCGCGCAGGTCAAGCCGGTCGAGATAGGGGAAGTAGCCGAAGAATTCTTCGCCTTCCGCAACATAGCGCATGGCCTGCGGGGTGATCTGTTCGGGACTGCCGGGGCCAAGCCCGATGACGACAATGCGGCCTGTTGTTTGCCGGCTATCTTCTTGCCCGCCACTCACGGTTTGCTGCTCCAGCCCGGCACCAGAACGATCGAGAAATAGGGCGCGGTGTCATCCGTCTTCTCGGCCAGCGGCATGGAGTGCTGGTTCTCCATTGTGGCGCGCTCGACATAAAACGCATCGCCAAGCTTGCCAGCCGCTTCGAGCGCGCGGCGAATTTTTGGCAAATTGCGCCCCACCTTCATGATCACCGCCGCCTGCGTATCCGACAGCCGCCGCGTCAGTTCAAATTCACTCATTGTTCCCGGCAGGACCGAGAGCACATCATCACCCTGCACGATCGGAATACCGGCACCCGACCAGCAGCCGGACATAGCGGTGACACCGGGAATAACTTCGGTTGGATAGAGGTGAGCGAGGCGCACATGCAGATGCATGTAGGAACCGTAGAAAAGCGGATCACCTTCAGACAAAACGGCGACAGTTCGCCCCGCTTCAAGGTGCTTTTGGAGCGTTTGAACTGATTGCTCGTAGAAATCGGTTATTTGCGTGCGGTAATCGTTGTTTTCCTTATCTAATTCTGTCGTCACCGGATAGAGAAGCGGAATTTCTATCCACCTCTCCTGAACATGGGCGGCGATGATTTTGCGCGCATTGGAGACATTGCCGCGCTTGGCGAAATGCGCCACGACATCCGCATTTTCAAGCGCACGAACTGCTTTCAGGGTCAGAAGCTCGGGGTCACCCGGACCTGTGCCAACGCCAATAAGCCTGCCTTTTCCAAGACTTGTCATACGCCGGACCTTGCCAAAGCATTGAGAGCGGCGGCTGTCATGGCCGAGCCGCCCATGCGGCCGCGCACGATGGCGAAGGGAATGCCGAGGGTCGAGGCGGCCAAAGCCTCCTTTGATTCGGCTGCACCGACGAAGCCGACCGGCATTCCAATGATTGCGGCAGGTCGTGGGCCGCCCTTTTCGAGCTTCTCGAGCAGGTAAAAAAGTGCGGTCGGCGCGTTTCCGATGGCCACGACAGCGCCATCCAGATGCGCATCCCACAAGTCTAGAGCGGCTGCAGAGCGTGTGTTTTCAATGGCTTGCGCAATTTCAGGCGTGCGAGGATCGCGCAAGGTGCAGATGACTTCATTGCCGGCTGGTAGTCTGGCATGGGTCACCCCATGCGCCACCATGGCGGCATCGCACAGGATTGGTTTCCCCGCCATCAAAGCTGCCTTCGCAACCTCGACAAAGGTTGGCGAGAAGACGAAATGGCGCGTCGCCTCGACCTGCCCGCAGGCATGAATCATGCGGATGGCAACATCGGCTTCGGCCACAGAAAAGGCTGATAAATCAGCCTCTTGGCGAATAATCGCGAATGATTTTTCGTAGATCGCGGTGCCATCCTTGATGTAATCGTATGCGCTCATCATGATCCCTGGAAGGCTGCGGTCACAGTTTTTGCGCCCAGCCGGTTGAAACAATCGCGGGCCGTTTCGCCCACTCTTTGCTGTTCGCGGTATAATCCGGCCAGACGTGCAAAACCATGCCTGATTTCGGCATGTTCGAGCCGTAAAACGCCGGATTCGGAGGCTTTTCCGCCGCAAATGAGGCTGATCCCGTCATTATTGCCGACAAAAGTAAGGTCGGCTGCACTTGGATGGGCGCAACCTTTGGAGCAGCCGGAGACATGGAAACTCAGCGAATTGTCGAATAGTCCGCCTCCCAAAGCTGCCAATTGCTCTCCCGCCACCCGCGCTGCAAGGTGGCCGGACGAGCAGGCAGGACTGCCCGGACAGGCGGCAATACACAAGCGCGTATCTCCTGCATCACCGATGAAACCAAAGCGCGGCGCGAGGTCGCGCATCTGTTCGCACACGGAAATATCTTCTGCAATCAGCAAGATAGCGCGACCAGGTGACAGTCGTATCTCCTCGATACCCGCATTCTCGGCCTCAAGACAAAAGGCCGCCAGCCGCGCCCCTTCGATCTGGCCGAACGGCAGGCCGACGCCTATTGCTGCGCGATTTGCGCTTAACGCAAACATCCCGATTGGCTGGCTGTTGCGCGCAAGATGTGAGCGATCGAGAAACACGATCTTCGCATCCAGCGGTGTTTCCTGTTGCAAGTCCGGTTCTGAAACCTCCAGCGCATGCTGGGTCAATTCGCGGCGCAGGATTGCTGGCACCAGATGTGTTGCGCGGGCCTGCTTGCCCAATTTTGCGATGGCGGTTAGTGCTGCAATCGCGCCATCGCGCGCTTGGGATTCATCGAGAAGCGCAATTGGTGCTGCCCGCTCGGCAGTGCCACCGATCGACAATTGCCACGCCACGCCTCGCTTCGTGCGGGTCGCAGTGAGGCGAATATCAGCCAGGATGCCAGCCATGGGCAGGCGGCCACCGCCATCTATGACAACCGATACTTTTGGGCCAAGGCGTAGCGAAAGCTCTTTCTTTTCAATGATTTCACGAATTGATCCTGCCAGTGGAAGAGGATCAGTGATCTCGGATACGTCGATTCCAGCCAAGGGGCCGGTTTCGACTGGCACACCTGTCCTGACACGGATGCCGAGCGCTTCGATCTCTTTTGCAAAGGGCGCGACTGTCGATTCTTCCAACCCGCGTATCTGAAGGCTGCCGCGCGCCGTAACCTCAACCATGCTGCTACCATGACGAAATGCCGCTTGCGCGACACCGGCCAACGCACCAGGTGAAAAGCCACCACTGGCGGGGCTTAAGCGCACAAGAAGTCCATCACCCGTGCGCATCGGCTCAGACAATGAGGGGCAGGCATTGCGGATAATGGCCGTCATGCCGCCAACCGGCCTGTGGCTTCAGCAATGAGTTCTGCCAGATCATTGTCCACCGAATTACGCAATGGATGCCATAGGCCACGCTTTCTGGCCGAGGCGAACCGTACGGCAATGGCGCGTGCGGCAGCAGGGTTTTCGGCCAGCAGGAATGCGCGCACCTGCGGGTCGCCCAGATAGGCATCGTAGACGGCTTCGATCAATGAAGGCGCTATGGCATTTGTTGTTTCAGCAAAACCGATAAGCCGATCCACCGTCTCGGTAAATTCGGACGCGCCGCGCGGCCCGTGCCTTAGCTGGCCGGCAATGAAAACCGGGTTGGTGGCGCGGGCGCGCACTACGCGCGCAACCGCTTCGCTGACCGAGCGGGCGCGGGGTCGCGCAGGATCTGTCGTATCGAGCGCGATGATATCTGCCTTGCCGCCCAAAACGGCAATTGCTGCGGAAAAGCCGCCTATGAAGGCGACATCGGCGGAGCCTTCCAGAATATCGCGACCGGGATCATCGCCCGTATGGATCAACAGTTCCGCACTTGCCACGCGGTCTGCAAAGGCGCCTGGCGCAGAAGTGCCCTCGCCCTCAGCCCCCCCATAGGAATGCGAACCTGCGTCGAGATAGGCGCGCCCAAGTTCTTCGCGGTCTGCCCAGTCGCCTGATGCCAACCGTTCCTCGATGCCTGCGCCATAAGTGCCGGGCGATGAACCGAAAACGCGTGATGGAACAGAGCCTTGCACCTTGGCGAGGGCAGAAAGCGGGTTTTCATCCGCATCCTCGTCGCGTGCGCCAACGGCCATGGCGGCCGCATGAATGAGCGCGATCTGAGAGGGGAACATGTCGCGGAAAAGCCCGGAAATGCGCCATGTAACATCTATGCGCGGCCGCCCCATCATGGCTGCCGGCAACACTTCGACAGCGGTAACACGCCCGGTCGCGGCATCCCATTGCGGACGGCAACCCATCAAATACAGGCCTTGAGCGATTTCCTCACCGCCGGTGCGCAGCGAAGCAGAGCCCCACAAATCAATGACAAGGCTTTTGGGCCAGTCGCCATGATCTTGCAGATAGCGGCGCAGAACCTCTTCTGCTGCCGCGCGGCCAAGCTCAAATGCGGTCGGTGTGGGCATGGTGCGCGGGTCTGCGGTGAACAGGTTACGCCCCGTTGGCAACACATCAGTGCGGCCTCGTGCCGGTGCGCCGGAGGGGCCTGCGGTGATGTGGCGCCCATCCAGTGCTGCCAGCAAAGAACGGCGTTCGTATTGAGCGCTTTCATGCCGCATCGGCTCAGGGTCATCATCTTGCACACGGCCATAGATATGCAGGCCATCCTTGATGGCGAAATCCTTCAAATCGCACAGCCACGCATCAATGCGCTGGAGCGCTTCATCCGGTGTTTCAGAGCCTGACATGCCGGCATCTAATGCCAGTCCGGTCTCGCGCGCCTTTTCAACGATGAGCTTTGCCAACCGGTCGCGCCGGCGACGGTCCAGCCCCTCGGCCTGCGCAAACTCATCCACCAGACGCTCCAGTATCTGCTGGTTTTCATCCAGCCCCGCTTCGGTGAGTGGTGGTGGCAGATGGCCAAGCGTAACAGCCGCAATGCGCCGCTTGGCCTGTGCAGCCTCGCCCGGATTGCTGACAATGAAGGGATAGATAACCGGCAATGCGCCAGTGACAATTTCAGGGAAACACGCATGCGAAAGCGCGACCGTCTTACCCGGCAACCATTCCAGCGTGCCATGCGCGCCAACATGGATGATGGCGTGGCAGTCCAGCGTGTTCTGCAACCAGATGCCGAAAGCCAGCAACTCGTGACGGGGCGGAATGGTGGGGTCGTGGTAGTCAACGCGACGGTCAATGGAGCGACCGCGATCAGGCGCCAGCGCGACCGTGATGTTGCCGAAACGAGCCGCGCGGAACGATATATTGTCCGCCAAATCGGCGTGGACTGCACTGCCCCAAGCATCTTCGACCGCCTGCCGCGCCGCTTCAGGGATATCTGAGAACGCTTTAGTATAGGCGGTCAAAGGCAGCGCATGCTGGCCGCGATCCAAGGCGTCGAGCAGAGCGCGCGGCGTGGCTGGAATATGGCCCACGCAATACCCCGCCTGTTGCAAATCATGCAGCATGGCAAGCACGCTGGCGGGCACATCAAGGCCAACTGCATAGCCAGTGCGACCAGGGGCCGCCGGATAATCAGGTATTAAAATCAATATATTGCGTTTGGCACGCTCAGTTCTGCGCAGCCGAACGAGATTTTCAACACGGCGCGCGAACTGCACGACACGCGCAGGCTCCGGCTGATTGATCATGCCCCGGTGCCCGGCGGATTCCAGCGCTTCAGCCTTGAAGGCAATCGCTCCAGCATGGATGCGACCATCAAGCTCGGGCAGGACCACATGCATTGCGAGATCTGCCGGTGCCAGGCCACGCTGATTGGTGGACCATGCTTCGTGGCGCGTGGTGGCAATGATGGCCTGAAGGACAGGAACGCCTATGCGGTCAAACAGCGTTTCGGTGCCGGGCTCGGCGCCAGAGGCAAAGGCTGTTGTGGTGACGAGAATATCTGGCGGAAAATCGGTCACTGCCTGCTCGACGAAATCCAGTGAGGCACTTTCCTTGAGGCTCGCCACAAAGATGGGAACTGCGGAAATACGGTGCGCCGCTAGCTCCGCACACAAGGCATCAATGGGCGCTATGTCTGCTGCCAGCAACATGGAGCGGTAAAACAGGAGAGGCACGATTGGTGCGCCAGGGGTAAGGGTTGCACGCATATCACCTACAGTGGCGATGCCACGGCCCGGAAGATAAAAACCGGCTTTTGGCACCGATGCAGGTTGCACGGCGAGGCTTTCATGCCCGGCCAGCGCTCCAAGACGCCCAAGAAGGCCTTGCATATTGGCTGACCCACCTTCGCGGAAATAGGCCAGAAGCTCATCCAGCGTTGCGCGCGGCAGTGTTGACGCTTCGATCAGACGTTCATCCATCTCCCGGCATTCACCCGGCAAGAGTGCCAGATGAAAACCCTTTTCGCGCGCCATGGCTGCGAGCCTGTCGCAACCATAACGCCACCATTCATAACCACCCAGAATGCGGACCAGAACAATTTTGGCTTGGCCGGCCATGCTGTCGATCCACAGATCGACAGACATCGGATGGCGCAGTTCCCGCAGCGGTGTCAGTTGCAGCGAGGGTGCATCCGACCCGGCAAGCCGGTGCGCTGCCGCAAGGCTTGCCAGATCGCTGTCGGTAAAGGACAGCGCCACAATGTCCGCAGGCGGCTGTTTCAGATCGACCGGTTCGGCCAGATCATCCAGCGTTGCAGATGTTGTGGTGAGAATGTGCACCGCGGATCAGCCTTTCCTGCTCAACCAGCAAGAATGGTTTCGATGGCCGGGCGATTGAGACCTTTGAGCCCTATCACGACCAGACGGCTTTTGCGTTCTTCGCCGGGCGCCCAGGCGCGGTCGAAATGATGGCTGACACGCGCGCCTACTGCCTGCACCAGAAGACGCATGGGCTTGCCCGCTACATCCACGAAGCCTTTGACGCGAAGCACGTTCTCCGCTTCAGCGGCTTGCGCCACTCTCGCCGCCAGATCAGCCGGTGTGGTGATTGCTGGAAGCTCTATGACGAAGGTGTCGAAATCATCATGTTCGTGATCGAATGCGCCATCATGATGGGTTTTGCGGTTTTCGATGTCGTCTTCGACTGCCAGGCCGAGACCCAGAAGCACCGAGGCATCTACCTTGCCATGGCTTGCCGGGACGACTTTCACTGCGCGCGCCATATGGGCCGAGATGATGGCATTGGCACGTTGGCGCCCGGCATCATCCATCAAATCGCTTTTGGACAATATGATGAGATCGGCACACGCGATCTGGTCTTCGAAGACTTCCTCTACCGGATCATCATGATCAAGCGTGTCGTCTTCCTGCCGCTGCGCGTGAAGGGCATCCATATCATGAGCCACACGGCCTTGCGCCAATGCCAGGCCATCGACCACAGCGATGACCCCATCGACGGTGACGCGGCTTTTGACTGTTGGCCACTGGAATGCCTGAACAAGCGGTTTGGGCAAGGCCAGGCCTGAGGTTTCAATGAGGATGTGATCAACGCGCGGCTCCAGCGCCAGAATCTTGTCGAGTGCGGGCACGAAATCATCCGCCACGGTGCAGCAGATGCAACCATTGGCCAGTTCAACGACATTTTCCTCCGGGCAAGCGTCAATGCCGCAACCTTTCAGAATATCGCCATCAATCCCGACATCGCCGAACTCGTTGACGATGATTGCAAGGCGCTTACCACCGGCATTCTCCAGCACATTGCGTAAAAGCGTCGTCTTGCCGGCACCGAGAAAGCCCGTGATGACGGTGCAGGGAACGCGCTGTGAAGATGCAGTCATTTTAATTCCTTCAGAGGATTAAGAGGCGGGATGCGGGATATCAGCCCGCGTTTGAGGCTGTCGGGGCGACCACGCCATGGAATGAGGCCATCGGTCGATCCAGCAAAGAGTTCAGCGCCCGCAACGAGGTCTGCGCCACTGTTGATGGTGAGTTCGCCAAAGACATAGCTCCAGCTGCCCGGGCGCACCATTGCTGCGCTGAGGCGGCGTTTGCAATTGCCCAGACACTCCACTTTCTCAATGCGGACATTGGTTCCCGAGGCCGCGCGAATGGCATCCTCGGCCAGATGTTCTCCGGCGCGCGGACGCGCATCTGAGCCCGTTTCATCGCGGCAGTTTTCGCAGATGAGTACCGTGACCATTGTCTCGGCTTCGCGTTCATCGGGACTGGAACTGATATCCACACTGCACTCCGGTTCAAATCTCGTGGGGTGCAGCAAAGGGTCCACCAGCGCCATTCAACAGCGCGGTGTTTCCATAGCCGGGTTCCAGGGCACCCCGCCCGGATCCGGTTTCGTGTTCGATGGCAGGTCTCCTGGCTCGCGAGTCGGCACCTTCTCCCACCTTCCCGGGCAATAGCCCAGTGGCATTTGGTAGAGGCTCTTCGCTTACAGTTGCGGGGACAGCTGTGGTTTAGGGGCATTTCTGCCCGGCACCACATTCCCTTTTCACCCTCTCCGTTGCCGGAGAAGGACCATCGGCAGGGGGAAATTACGCGGGTGGCTGACATGATGTCAACGCGCTTCGCGTTCTGGCCCAAAGTCAGCCGGCAAATTCGGTTGCCCGGCGGCGAAGTTCGTTTATAGTCGCGCTGTCGTCGGTTTTCGATAAGAACCGAAAGAGGGAATGCGGTACGGAAAGCTCAGATGAGCCGATCCAATGCCGCGGCTGCCCCCGCAACTGTATGCGGCGAGTTCCTCCCCAAATGCCACTGGATCAATTGTCCGGGAAGGCGGGGAAGGAGCATTGACCCGCGAGCCAGGAGACCTGCCGGCGACACGACTGCAACCAAGGCCCTCGGGTGGAGGGCGAGAGGAATATGAAATTGACCACTGCAACACACACGACCACAAGCGCAGCTTCTTCGGCGTCGCGCGCATTTCAGCTTGGCCTTTCGGCTCTGCTCGGGCTCTTCGTTATCGGCTTTGTCGGCTTCTCACATATGGAAGTCGCCCATAACGCCGCGCACGATTACCGCCATTCGATGGCTTTTCCCTGCCACTGAGCCGGAGCTTGATCCATGACCCTTTTTCGTAACGTCGTGTTCATCGCGGCGATCGCCGGGCTATTGTCAGGTATCGCCATGGCGGCCATGCAGACTTTTGCCACCGTGCCGCTGATCTTGGCGGCGGAAACGTATGAAAACGCAGCACCTGCCAACCATGACCATGATACGCAAGCGGCCAATGCCGGAGCAGCAGCTACAACGCCCGTTGTTGAAGCTCACGCGCATGGCGAGGATGCGTGGGAGCCTGCCGACGGTTTTGAGCGCTTTGCCTATACAGCGGCTGCGAACATCGTGACGGCAATCGGCTTTGCGCTGGTTCTGGTGGCAGTATCGGAAGCGCTTGGCGGTATTCTGTCCTGGCGTCAGGGGCTTTTCTGGGGGTTCGCCGGCTTTGCTGTCTTCACGCTGGCGCCGGGCCTTGGCCTGCCGCCCGAACTGCCGGGCATGCCTGCCGCCGATGTTTCGATCCGCCAAGCATGGTGGATTGGCACGGTGTTGGCTACTGCCGGGGGGCTGGCGTTGCTTGCTTTCCGCAATTCATTGCCGTTTGCGCTTCTCGGCGTAGCGTTGATCGTAGCGCCGCACATCATTGGCGCGCCGCAACCAGTGAGCCATGGCACCGCTGTTCCGGCTGAGCTGCTCCGTCGCTTTGTCGTGGCGGCGACGCTGACAAACCTGATGTTCTGGATGGTTTTGGGCGCTGTCGTCGGATTGTTGCGCTCCCGTTTTACCGTGGCGGGCGAGCCGGTACTGAAACGCGGCCTTGCCTGATCAAGCGAGATTAACGCTCCTTTTCGGCGGTGCGCGCTCCGGCAAGAGCGCGCATGCCGAACGGGAGGTCACCAAACTTCCAGCTCCCTGGGCCTATATCGCTACCGCGCAGGCGTTTGACGATGAAATGGCCGAGCGCATCGTGCAGCATCAGGCGCGGCGCGGGGCGGGCTGGATGACAATCAACGCCCCGCACGATCTTGCCGGCGCCCTTGCCACACTACCAGACGGCGAGCCGCTGCTGCTCGATTGTCTGACGCTGTGGCTGACCAACCGGATGCTGGCCGAAGCCGACATCGAAGCCGAATGCACAGCGCTCGCTGCGGTCCTTTCTCAACCGCGCGGGCCTTGGTTTGTCGTCAGCAATGAAGTGGGCCTTGGCATCGTCCCGGATAATGCACTCGCCCGCCGTTTTCGCGATGCCGCTGGGCGCCTGAACCAGCAGGTTGCAAGCGTCGCAGATGAGGTTTTGTTCCTCGTGGCGGGCTTACCCATGAAGGTCAAATGATATGAGTATCGATCCGAAAGACACCGAACGCCACCGGGCCAAGATGGCCAAGCGCAAGGCCGTGCAGGATGAGGAAGTGGCCGGCAAGACGATCGAACAGAAGGGGTTGCTGATCGTCAATACCGGGCCTGGCAAGGGCAAGACCACCGCAGCCTTTGGCCTCGCGTTGCGCATGCTGGGCTACGGCCACCGCGTCGGCGTCGTGCAGTTCATCAAAGGCGCCTGGCATACCGGCGAGAAAGATTCCTTTGCTGCCTTTGGCGAGCGCGTGGTCTGGCACACCATGGGCGAAGGCTTTACGTGGGAAACGCAGGATCTGGCGCGCGATATCGCTGCCGCCGAGCGCGCCTGGAGCAAGGCGTTGGAATTGATGGCCGACCCCTCGATCAGGCTTCTGGTTCTGGACGAGATGAATATCGCACTGCGCTATTCCTATCTCGACCTAAACGCAGTGGTGACAGCGCTAAAGGCACGGCGTGCGGATCTGCATGTCGTGGTGACCGGCCGCAATGCCAAGCCGGAACTTGTGGAGGCAGCCGATCTTGTTACCGAAATGGGCGCGACAAAGCATCATTTTTCCGCCGGCGTGAAAGCACAGCAGGGTATCGAGTTCTGATGCCTTTTGTACGTTTGGTTTGCGGTTTTGAGGCTGGTTGCGCAGCCTACAAATGCCCTGGCTCAAGCGACAAACCAGATCGCGGCCACCGTACCGGCCAGCCCGATCAACAGCACATCGGCAATTCCATAGAGTCGCAGAGCGCGGCGGATGTCGGCTGCGCTGGCATCGCGTCGGCCACCGGCGCCCATCTCCGCATCCTCGACCATCACGCCTCCATAGACGCGGGGGCCGGCGAGCGAGAGGCCGAGCGCCCCGGCCATTGCTGCCTCAGGCCATCCGGCATTGGGCGAGCGGTGCTTTTTCGCATCACGCCGGACAGCAGACCATGCATTCCTGGCCGACGCGCCGGGGATAATGAAAGCCGCCACCGTCAGCAGCACCGCAGCCAGCCGCGAAGCAGGCAGATTGATAAGGTCGTCAAATCGCGCCGACGCCCAACCGAACGCGCCATGCTTTTCTGTATGGTGGCCTATCATCGAATCGGCGGTATTGACCGCCTTGTAGGCCGCGCCGCCGGCAAGCCCGCCGACCACCAGCCAGAAGGCAGGGGCAACGACGCCATCAGAGAAATTTTCAGCCAAGCTTTCGATGGCGGCGCGGCTCACGCCCGCCTCGTCGAGGCGCTCGGGGTCACGCCCGACTATCATCGAGACAGCCTGCCTGCCGCCCTCCAGTCCCTCGCTCTCCAGTGCTTCGGCAACCGCCGCTACGTGGCTGCGCAGGCTTTTTTGGGCCAACAGAGTGCTTGCGAGTATCGCTACGATGACAAAGCCCCAGACAAACATCCACGACACAAGCCCGGACAGCAGGGACGCCAGAACTGCCGGCAACAGAACGATAATGATCAGCGCTACCATGCCATGCATGGTGCGGCGTCTGACCGAAAAATTCGGTTTGTTGAGGTAGGTATCGAGCACCGAAATAACAGCGCCGATCCACATGACCGGATGGCCCGCGGCGCGCAACAGCGGCACCGGATAGCCAATGTAGCGTTCAAGGATAAGGGCCAGAAAGGCGATCAAAGCTGACATGGGCACCGTGAAAAATGATAGAAGGACAGTGATCGATCATGGCGGCAGCCTCGATCGGGCAGAAGCGCTTTTTCCTGACGCGCCACGGCCCATTGTCGACCTGTCGACCGGGATCAATCCTCACCCCTACCCGCTTTTCGAACTGCCTGCCACAGCATTTGCGCGCCTGCCCGAGCCGTCGCGCGCGCGTGCGCTCGCCGCCATTGCCGCACGGGCTTACGGCGCTCCCTCGCCCGCCCACATTGTGCCGGCGCCCGGCACTCAGATCCTGTTGCCGTTGGTCGCTTCGCTGGTGCCAGCAAGCCGCGCGACTGTGCTGGGGCCGACCTACGCCGAACACAAGCGAGCGGCAGCGCTTGCCGGCCACGAGGTTGCAACCGTGACTGATATTGGCGCACTGGCCGATGCCGACCTGGCCATCGTCGTGAATCCGAACAATCCGGACGGGCGGGTTACCACCCGCACGGACCTTCTGGAACTCGCCGACCAGATGGCGGCGCGCAGCAGGCTCCTGGTCGTCGACGAGGCCTTTATGGATGTCGGGCCAGAACAGGAGAGCGTCGCCGGAGATGCCGGCCATCCAGCACTGATCGTGCTCAAGTCGTTTGGCAAGTTTTTCGGTCTTGCCGGCGTCCGGCTCGGTTTTGCCATCGGCGCACCAGAGACAATCGCGCGGATCGAGGCGTTGCTCGGGCCATGGGCAGTGGCCGGGCCGGCGCTGGAAATCGGCTTGCACGCGCTTGCCGACACAGGGTGGCAGGAGACCATGCGCACCCGCCTTGCCAGCGAGGCGGCGCGGCTCGATGCTCTGCTTCAGGCGCACGGCGTTGCTGTAGCCGGTGGCACCAACCTGTTTCGTTTCGTGCAGGTGGACGAGGCCCAGGCACTGTTTGTCACGCTTGGCCAACACGGAATTTTCGTGCGAAACTTTGACTGGCGCAGTGATGTGCTGCGCTTCGGGTTGCCGGGGAATGAAGTCGAATGGCAGCGCCTTGCCGAAGCGCTCGATAACTGGACCGGAAGACCAAAGACATGATCCATGTGTGTTCACTGGCGCGCCTCCATGCCACCGTTGAAGAAACGCGTGCGGCGCGCATCGTCTCGCTGCTCACCGCGGGCACCGAGGTCGTGCGCCCTACATCGGTGGCCGCGGCTGACCATCTATGGCTGGCGATGAATGACATCGTGGACGAGCAGCCCGGTTTGGTTTCCCCGGCGGAGGCGCATGTGGCACAGCTTCTGGAGTTTGCACGGAGTTGGGATCGCCAAAGCCCGATGGTGGTCCATTGTTATGCCGGGGTCAGTCGCTCGACTGCAGCTGCCTACATCATCGCTGCGGCGCTGGCACCGCAGCGAACAGAGGCAGAACTTGCTGCCACGCTGCGCCGGCTGTCTACGACAGCCACGCCCAATGCTCGGCTGATTGGCTACGCTGATCGGCTGCTTGGGCGCGAGGGCCGCATGGTTGCGGCCATTGCGGGCATTGGGCGGGGTGCGGATTGCTTCGAAGGCGTACCGTTCCGGCTCGATCTGGCGCCTGCTACCGACGCAGATTGACGAGTATTACACCGCCAAGAGCCAGCGCTCCGCCGGCTACGCTGACCCAGCCTGGGACCTCGCCCAGCCAGAGAAAACCCATGGCTGTAGCCACCGGTGGGACGCAATACTGGAAGTTTGCGGCGCGCGAGGCAGGCATCCGCGACAGCACCATGGCCCAGGTGCCGTAGGCGATCAGGCTCGGCACAATGCCAAGATAGATTACGGCAAACAGAGCGTGGCTGTCAGAACTTGCGGCCTGTTTGAGGCCGCCGGGCAACATGGGTGACAGGCAGAGCGCGCCGATGACCATGTTCCACATCGCGACAGTCAGCGCGTTGTGCTTTTTAAACAACGGCTTTTGGACGATCATGGCCGCGCTGGTGCAGAACGCAGCACCCAGAATGAGCAGCGCACCACTATCAACTTTCAGGCCACCGCCCTCTCCCAGCGCGATCAGGCCGATGCCGGAGAAGGAAATGATCATACCCAGCCACGCTATGGGTCGAAAGCGCTCACCGAGCAGAAGCAGCGCCAGGATCACCGTGATGATGGGATTGACGTTGATGATGAAGCTCGCCGCGCCGGCCGAGACCGTCTGCTCGCCGAAGTTCAGGAGTACAGTATAGAACGCGACGAAGAATATCCCGCCAAATGCGAAACGCCAGGCTTCGCCCAGTGCCGGCAAGGCCGGACGCATGATTATCAAATAAATTGCCGCCGGCACCGCTGCGATGCCGAAACGCACGGCTCCCAATTCAGCCGCACCAAAGGCGGTCAGCCCGGCGCGGATTGCTGGGAATGCGGACGCCCACGCGACTACGGTGATGGCGATGATGACCAGCGTCGCCATGTCGAGTTTTGCCGGGATGGAATTGTCGATCGTCGTGCTTGCCATTTTCCTGCGCCATGCTGTGAGTACGGGTTGACTGGAATGTGTGCGCTTACGAGCTGATTGACAATCGAACAATTCGATGATGAGCTGTGATCATGGATCACATCTCATCGCCGGTTCTCCCCCTTGAAACGCTTCGCGCGTTCGAAGCGTCAGCACGCAGCGGCAGCTTCAGCGCTGCGGCGGAACGCCTGAACATTACGCATGGCGCTGTCAGCCGGCAGATCGCCAAGCTGGAGGGCTGGGTTGGCCTGAAACTGTTCGATCGCGGCGGGCGCGGCGTGACGCTAACCAGCGAAGGTCAGCGGCTTTTCCTGCGAACGGCTGAGGCCTTTGCGCTAATTGCTGACACCTCCGACCGGTGGAGCGAACCGCGCGGCCCGGCTGTGGTGCGCGTTAGTTCCATCCCGTCGATATCAGGCCTGTGGCTGATGCCACGGCTGACGCTTCTGGAACAGGGCGACCCGTCGCTGCGGATCGTTCTCAATGTCGATCACCGTCGCACCGATCTGGGTGATGAGGGCGTGGACCTAGCCATTCGCTGTGGGCGTGGGGCCGTGCCGGGGCGGATATCGCAAAAGCTGTTTGAAGAGATGTGCTTTCCAATCGCATCGCCTGACCTGGCGGCCAAGATCGGTCACGGGGAACCCGAACGGCTGCTTGCGCATCCGCTGATCCACGATTCCGATGCGTCGGGCTGGCGCGCCTGGTTTGCCGCACGCGGCATCGATTACCGCCCACGTTCACAGGACCGTCGTTTTGAAGATTACAATCTTGTGCTCGACGCTGCCGTTCACGGGCTTGGCGTTGCGCTTGCCCGACCACCGCTCGTCGAAGAATTTCTGTTGGCTGGCCGGCTTGCAAGCGTGGACAGCGGCACCGTGCTTAACCCTGTCTCCTATTGGCTTGATCGGCCGGCAGGAACGCCACGACCGGCAGCAGCCGAACTGGCGCGACGGATCGGGGCCGAGGCCAATGTCGATCCGCGCCAGATAGAACGCTTTCTCTCTGAAGAATAAACGCAACTGGCCGGATTCTGAACATCAGGCGCTGCCTATGTCTTGCAGATAGCTGTTTTCAAACCTTGAACCTGCGTAAGCGTCGAGCGCTATGTCGGCGGTCAGCAATTCCTCCGACACTCCCGCCGATGCCAGAACACCGCCATCGGGGGCGGCGATGACCGACCGCCCGGCATAGTCGAACCCCCGATCGCGGCCGGTATTGTTGACATAGGCGATAAAAATCTGGTTCTCGAATGCTCTCACGGCGATCATCTTTTCTGCGATGAACGTTCCCGATGACCCCATCGGCGTCGCAGTCGGGACGAGGATCATGTCTGCACCGGCAACTGCGAGACGTCGAACATTTTCAGGGAACTCGACATCGTAGCAGATCAGCATCCCGAGCGTCATACCGTGGTGCACGAACAGACAGGTTGAAGGAGGGCCTGGCATGAACAGGTCGCGCTCGTAGGCGCCGTAAAGATGCGATTTGCGGTATACGGAAGGTTTGGCTATGCCATCCGTATAAACGGAGGAATTGTAGACCGTTCCCCCCGCCTTCTCGGCGAAGCCTGCCACGATGGCGACCCCGCTTTGCTGCGCAATCTCGCCCAGGCGTGCTACGATTGGCCCATCGACGGGCTCAGCCAGATCCAGAATATCTCGACCGCCACCATAGCTTGTAACGCCAAGTTCTGGTGTCACCAACAAACTTGACCCGGCTTCCGCCGCCTCGCGCGCGGCACTTTCGATGCGGGTAAGATTGGCACCTGTATCGATGCCGCGGGTCTGCATCTGCAGAGCAGAAATTCGGATCATGGCTGTTCCTCGGGATTAGCGCCGAGCAGTTTCAAAAGATCACCAAAACGGGCAATCAGCGAATAGATGATCGCGGCCAAAACCACAAACAGGACTGTCACGGAAGCCATGGTCGGTGTGTAGCCGTATCTGAGCGCGTTGAATATTTTGATCGGCAACGTTTCCATGGTGAAACCCACCGTCATGTAGGCGACGATATATTCATTCAGCGACAGCACAAATGCGAAGGCATAGCCCGACACGAGGTATGGCGTGATGAGCGGCAACACCACGGTGCGGAAGATCGTGCGATCATCGGCACCCAATGTGGCGGCGGCCTCTACCAGAGAGCGGTCAATGGCGGTGAACCCCAGCGAAAGGGTCACCAGTGGCAGCGTGACGAAGAAAATTGCGTGACTGATCACCGCCGTCCAGGGTTGTCCATAGAGGCCCGTAGTTGCCCAGAAGGTGAGCAGCCCGAGTGCAGTGATCACTGGCGGCAGCGTAAATGGCGCAATACCAAGGAGTTGGAAGATGTTGGCCCAAGGTGCAATGCGCCGCCAAAGAAACCAGCTCAAGGGCAGCGCAATCGCGACTGCCAGCGCTGCAGACAGGAGAGCCAGCATCAGCGATGCGAACAATGCGTTGCGCCATCCGGAATCGGAAAAAATATCGGCATACCAAAGCAGCGAAAAACCCTGAGGAGGGAAGGCCAACGTCTGCTTCGCATTCACCGAGACGCCAGCGACAACAATTAGGGGGGCGGAAAGGAACAGGCCGACCAGAATGAAGTAGAAGCGGCGCAGGTATATCATATTGCGGCCTCTCGCTTGCGTCCGGCCAACATCGTCAGGGCTACAAGCCCCAGCGTGACCAATACCAGGAATACAGCCATGGCTGCGGCAAACGGCATGTTGGACTGATAAATCGCTTGGTCTGTGATCATCACCGAAAGCGTCCAATGCTGCGGGCGACCAAGAATCTGTGGCAACAGATATGAACCGAGGGCAAAAATGAACACCATGATTAACGTCGCCAAAATGGTGGTCCGCAATGCTGGTATCACCACTGTGAAAAAGGCGCGCACCGGCGAGGCGCCGAGCGTTCGTGCGGCTTCGGTCAAGGTTGGATCGAGACGCACAAGCGCGGGATAGAGGACGAGAATAGTGTAAGGCAACGCCTGGTACACCATTGCTGTCAGCACAGCCGGAAAGCCTGGTGTGAGAGCCACTGCCTTTTCCATCAGCCCCATCATCACCAAAAGATTGGTGATGCCTGCGGTCCGCGACAGCAGCGTTGACCATGCAAAGCCAATGATGACCTCCGAGAGGGACAATACAGAGAGCAGCGCTACCATCCAGGCGATTTGTGCCCGCCGCGACAGTTTTGTCAGCAAATATGTGAAAGGCACGCCGATGCAGACGCAGCACATAGCCACAAGTACAGCCAGCATCAGCGAGAAGCCGAGAACATGGGCGAAGAACAGCGAGAGAAAGCGCTCATAGTTCGAGAAAACGAAAGCAGGTGTATAAAAACCGCCCTGCAATCGCTGGAAAAAGCTCACCGAGATCATTGTTCCGAACGGAATGACGAAGAACACGACGAGCATCACCGCAGGAAATGCTAGCGGTGCATAATCAGCCAGCTTCTGTGGGGCTTCCCGCCTCATTGCGCCAGCACCACGCAGACGCTGGGCTCCAGCACCACCCCAATCGCCTGGCCCACGGTAACGTCCGGCCGGGCCCGCGGCGTGGACACCGCCATGATCTGCTTACCAGCGCAATCTATGAAAGTTTCGATGGTGCCGCCGAGGTCGCGAATGAATGTCACCGTGCCCGGTATGGCTCCTTCGGTTGTTGGCGATGTCAGGTGCACATCTTCCGGTCGTACAGAGATCGTGGCGTGGCCGCCGGCGGAAACAACCAACCCTGGAATGACCTGCCCCAGTGCAATTGCACGGCCAGCACTACTGTCTGTCTCCATGGCAATCAGGTTGGTTGCGCCGATGAAGTTGGCGACAAAGGTATCGGCTGGTTGCCGGTAGATCTCCATGGGGCTGGCTGCCTGGCGGATCTCGCCCTTGTTCATCACCACGACCGTATCGGCCATGGTCATTGCCTCACGCTGGTCATGGGTGACGACAATCGTGGTGATGCCAAGCTGTTGTTGCAGTTGCCGCAGCTCCACCTGCATGGCTTCCCGCAAATTGGCGTCGAGCGCTGACAGGGGTTCATCAAGCAGGAAAAGTTTTGGAGAGCGCGTCAGCGCGCGGGCGATTGCTACCCTCTGGCGCTGGCCGCCTGAAAGCTTTGCCACCGGGCGGTCGGCATAGCCGGTGAGGCGGACCATCGCCAGCAATTCATCGACACGCTGTTTCTGTTCCGAACGCGGAGCACCGCGAATACGCATGGGATAAGCGATGTTTTCACCAACCGAAAGATGCGGGAAGAGCGCCAGCGACTGGAAAACCATTCCAAGGTTGCGTTTGTGCGTTGGTACTGCGGTGATGTCATCGCCATCCAGCAGGATTGAACCGCTGGTTGGCAGGTCGAGGCCTGCAATCATGCGCAACAGTGTGGTCTTGCCACAGCCAGACGGCCCCAGCATGCAAACAAATGTACCGTGCGGCACCTTCAATTGCACGTCGCTTACCGCGGTAAAATTGCCAAAATCCTTTCGGACTCTATCGAGCGTCAATCCAGACATTATCATCCCGTCGTCGTTGCCCAGTATGGCTGGGGCTGGAGGGGCCGCAACCGGCCCCTCGGCTTATCAGGCTATGGTGCGCCTGATGATCAGGCGTTACCCGGCAATCAGCTCGGTCCACTTCTGGTTCAACCAGTCGGACTTGGTCTGGTAGAGATCGTAGCGCGGGATGATCGGCTCGATATCCGACGACACGCTGGCGAACTCCTCAGGGGTCAGGTCGAGTTTCTCACGCTTCAGCGTCGGCGCTGTGCCAACTTTTCGCGACAGCTTTGACTGGATCTCCGGCTGGCTCATGTAGTCGATGAAGACATGCGCTTCCTCTACTTTTTTCGAGGCACGCGACAGCGCCCAGCAGCCGGAATCCTGAATTCCACCTTCCTTGGGGAAGGTGGAGCGAACAGGGTGACCATCTGCGGCCGCCAGCCCGGTAACATCGTGGTAATATTGGCCCATCGGGATTTCACCGGACTTCAGAGCCTGTTCGAACTGCGCTTCGTCGCGGTACCAGAGGCGCACATTCGGCTTAACTTCAGCCAGCTTTTCGAATGCCTTGTTAAGACCTTCCTCGGTATCCAATGCATTGGTCCCGCCCATGAAGGTCTTTGCCGTGACTTCCAGAAGGAACGAGTTTGACACCAGCGCCAGCAAGCCCAGCTTGTCAGCATTGGCCGGGTCCCAGAACGCCGCCCAGCTGTCTGGAGCTTCGGGATAGGATTTGGTGTTGGTGACCAGCGTAATGTACCAGGCAACAGCGCCGATGCCAGCCACGCGACCATCCGGATATTTGTTGACAAAGCGCTCCAGCAGATCGTCATAGTTTTTGATCTTGGAAGTGTCGATCGGGGCCCAAAGGTCGGTGGATTGACCCTTCAGCATGGCGACCTGCGACATCATCGAGACATCCGCAGGGGCAACGCCGGCCTTTGCTGCCTGTTCGAGCTGAACCAGCCACGCTTCACCGGTTGGCTCGGCAATTGATTCCACTGTGATCCCGCTTGCCGTGGTAAAATCAGGGAAGATGTTCTTGTCGAACGAATCCTTGAAGTAGCCGCCATAGACTCCGACCTTGAGCGAGCGGTCCTGAGCACGCAAAACTGACGGCATCGACAGGGCGCCCAAGGCCATGGCAGTGCCCCCCAGAACGGCCCGGCGGCTTATAGAACTGTTGAAAACTTTGGTCATGTTCTTCTCCTTTGTTTGCCGGTCTGTGACCGGGTTCCCTGGTATTGCCCTGAGGTTCTCTGCCTCAATGAGCGATCTGTCTGGCCTCTAGCATCCGCGCATATTGTGTCAGCGGGAAGCAGAGGACGAAAAAAATCAAAGCCACCAGCCCGTAAACCTTGAACGGTTCGAATGTGGCGTTGTTGATGGCGTTGGACGTTCGCAGAAGTTCGTCGAAACCGATAATCGATGTCAAAGCCGTCGCCTTGATCAACTGAACCAGGAAGCCAACAATCGGCGCTCGCGTGATCGAAAACGCCTGCGGCAGGATGATCAGTCCAAGTTCCTGCGCCCTGTGCAAACCGAGACTTGCGCCTGCATCCCATTGACCGCGCGGCAAGGCTTCGACGCCGCCTCGCCAGATTTCGGCCAAATAGGCGCTGGCGTAGAATGTCAGGCATAGCACCGCAGCAGTCCACGATTCTATACGAAAGCCGAGCATCGGCATGCCGAAGAAAATGAGAAACAGTTGCATCAACAGAGGTGTGCCCTGGAACAGCGCGATATAGCCTTTCCCAAAACGACGCGCCAGGCCATGACTTGAAATGCGTAGGATCAGAATGGCAATGCCGACAATTGTGCCGCCAACAAAGGCAGCCAGTGACAGCGCCACAGTCCAGCGGGTGGCGAAGAGCAAACTGCGGACAATATCCCAGAGGGTGAATTCGATCATGAAACGCCCGCAGGAAGTGCAACGCGGCCAGCCCTGACCAACAACCGGCGCAAGCCAATCGAGAGGCCGAGATAGACCAGCGTGATGATGAAATAAGTTTCAAAAGCCCGAAAGGTTCGCGCCTGCAGCATGTCACCTTGATAGGTCAATTCGCTGACCGAGATCTGAGATACGACGGCGGATTCTAGCATCATGATGACAATCTGGCTGGTGAGCGCCGGAAAGATGATCTGCAAGGCCTGTGGAAGCACGATCTTGACGAACACTTGTCGTGGTCGCAAGCCCAGTGCCAGCGCCGCTTCCTTTTGGCCATTGGGAACAGCGTCCAGACCGGCACCAACGATTTCTGTGGTGTATGCCGCCATGTTGAGGGTCATTGCCAGTATCGCGGCCGAGATCGGGTCGAGCCTGATGCCGAGGCTCGGCAACCCGAAGAAAATGAAAAACAGTTGCACCAGAAACGGCGTGTTGCGGATCAGTTCAACATAGGCGGTGATAGCCTGCCGCAATAGGCGATTGCCGCTGCGCCTGCCGGCAGCAAGGATCACGCTGATGACTGTGCCGAACACAGTCGTCACCGCAATTAGCATGATGGTCATCGACGCGCCGTGGGCAATGGCCCCCAGCGCGTCGTTTAGCCATCCGAAGTCCAAGCTGTAGGACAAAGTCTAGTCCTTGAGGTTTTCCGGATTCAATTCGACCTTCAGCCAGGTCAGCGAGGAAGCATTGAGGCTGCCGTCCGCTACCATCTTGGCAATCGTGTCATTGATCGTTGCTTTGAGAGCATCTTCGCCCTTGTTGAGCGCAATGTGCGAGGGAGAGCTCAACAGCTGAAACTTCTGCTCCGGCTTTATCGCATCCTGTTTCGCCAACACCTGCGCGCCCACGTCATTGCCAACCACCATCAAATCGGTCTGGCCCGATATGAAGGCCTGGATCACGGAATTGTAGTTGTCGAAGCGCTTGATATCGGTCCCTTCGGGTGCAGCTTCTGTGAGCGACGTGTCTTCGAGCGTGCCCTTGTTTACCGCAATTGATTTGCCGGCGAGGTCAGCCTTATCCTTCACTTCGGTGGCTGCCGGCCCGATAACGGCAATATAGTAGGGCGCATAGGGCGCGGCATAGTCGATCACCTTGGCGCGCTCATCAGAATACCCAACGCTCATCAACAGATCGACGCGATGATCATTCAGATACGGAATCCGGTTCTGACCGGTGATCGCGACCGGTACCAGCTTGACCTTAAGTGCGTCGGCAATAGCCTGTGCCACATCCATGTCATAGCCCTTCAGGCTCATGTCGGAACTGGCCGAGGAGAACGGAGGAAAATCCGCGAAGACGCCGACATTGAGCACGCCGGCGGCCTGGATATCGGCGACAGCGTCGGCGCTGGCGGGCGCGGCAACGACTAGGCCGGCACCGAACAGTGCCAACGCCGCAATGGAGGATTTCAAGTTGAAATGCAGTGACATGTTTTATCCCTCTGGAATGATTGTTGATTCCGGCCTGTTTCCGGCCGTGGCTCATTGCATTCCGTTCAATGGCCGATATCGAATTACGCGTCAGACTTTCCGCCCGAGATTGCCGGGCTGAAAACCATAAGGCTGAGTATCTCAAACAACATCTGGGCACCGGCATGGGCAGTGTTGGTGGTTGAGTCGTATTGCGGCGCCACTTCGACGACATCGCCGCCGACAATGTTCATTCCCTTCAGCCCGCGGATCAGATCCAAAACTTCCCGCGTCGTCAGTCCGCCAATCTCCGGGGTGCCGGTTCCCGGCGCAAATGACGGATCGAGGCTGTCGATATCGAAGGAAAGATAGGTCGGGCCGTCGCCAATGATCTGTCTGGCGCGCGCGATGATCGCCGGAATACCCAAGCCTGTAACCTCTTCGGCATGGATGACGGTCATGCCGGACTCATAGGAGAATTCCCAGAGATATTCTGCAGCGCCGCGGATGCCGATCTGGATCGTGCGTGTCGGATCGAGAACGCCGTCAAGCACCGCATTGCGGAACGGACCGCCGTGGTGAAACTTGGTCAGGTCATACGCGCCGCCCGTATCGCAATGGGCATCGATATGGATCATGCCCACCGGCCGTTTTTTACCAACGGCCTTCAAAATCGGATGGGTAATCGAATGATCGCCACCGATGGACAGGGGCAGCACACCAGCGTCGACGATCTGACCGACCCGCCGCTCGATGTCTTCATGGCTCATTTCCAACCGATAGCGGCTTCGGAAGCTGACATCGCCGATGTCGGCAACGCGCAGATCATGCACCGGCGCGCAATCGAGCACATGGTTGTAGGGTCCAATACGTTCGATGGTGCGAAGAGCGCGCGGCCCGAAGCGCGAACCATTACGGTTGGTTACCCCCAGATCCATTGGCATACCAATCATTGCGACCTGCAGATCCTTGAAATCGGGCTTGTCGTTATCGATTTCCATGTAGGGCGCTGTCAGGAACGTGGGAATACCTGAATAGGGTGCCAGTCTGGTCCCGCTCTTGCTGAAAATCTTGTCTGCTACGCGCCGGAACTGCGGGTTGAACAACTCACCGCCGTGACTCTCGCCATACTTGGCAATCAATTCTTTCAGCTTCGCCGCGTCCCAATCCATTGATCGATCCTTACAAGTCCTAGCGCGCCGAAAAGCGCTGCTGCTAAACTAAAATCTTGCAAGGCACGGCGTGGAAAGCAATGGACATTGTTTGCAATGATTTTGTGAGTTATTCTCACATCAGCATTTCACGGATGGCCCTACTTTGAACCAGAGACTGCCCCCGCTCAACCCGCTGCGCGCCTTCGAGGCAACAGCGCGCAATCGCTCTCTGACCAAGGCTGCCAAGGAGCTTTTTGTTACGCACGGCGCCATCAGCCATCAGATCAAGGCGCTTGAGGCATCGTTGAAAGTTAAACTCTTCAACCGAGGCGGGCAGCGATTGACGCTGACCGAGCATGGCGCCGATCTGTTACCCTCAGTGACATCGGCCTTCGCGGAGATCGCGGCGGCCACCGCGCGAATGACCCGACCTGCAAAATCTGGGGCGCTGTCGATCACCTGTGTTTCCGCTCTGCTGTCGCTATGGCTGATGCCGAGGCTGGCGAGCTTTACTGCGCGCTATCCGGAAATCCGGCTGACGTTGAATGCCGCGAACGATCCTGCACTTATCCACACGCCTGATGTAGATATTGCAATTCTCTATGGTGACGGCAGCTGGACGGATTGCTGGTTGAAGCTTTGGTCGCATCTGGATCTCTTTCCGATCGCCAGTCCTTCGCTGGTCAACAATCGGCCTATCCGCACCGCGCGTGATCTTGCAGAACACACCATCTTGCATGGAGATGGGGGGCATGAGTGGCATATCTGGCTGACTGCAGCTGATGTGCATGGCCTCTCTGGCGTACAGCAGCACCATTTTTCCGATGCCCGACTTGCGATTGAAGCTGCCTTGCTTGGCCATGGAATTGCGCTGGGAGATACGCTGACAGCGGCAAATCTGTTGACCAAAGGTCAGGTGATAGTTCCGTTCCAACTTGCCGTGCCCGCAGTCGATGCTTTTTACGTCGCCTGTAGCAATGACCTTCGCTCCACGCCGGCTGTCGATGCCTTCATTGACTGGTTGTTTTCGAGCGTCGAGGAAGACGATGCTCGGGCCGAGCCACTGATTGCAGCCCGCCGCACTATCCGCCGCTCACCGCAGGGGGCGGAACGGACGTCAGGTTAGAGGACCACTACGCTTCCACCAGTGATCCGATGCGCCCTGATCGGTCCCACGCTTTCACTCATTGAGCAGACATTCATCTCGAGGGTTAACTATTCTCTTTGTCAGGAGGTGACCGAAGCCTCAAAACCCACTAGTCCAGTCTGGACTGGGGGGATGGCACACAGACAGGGGCCAGGAGGGGCATTGGCCAACACATATTTCGGCATTCAATATTTGCGCGGCATAGCGGCGCTGGCCGTCGTCATTTTTCATGCCAATGAGCGCAACGGGTATAATTTCGTCGTGGGCGCTGCCGGCGTCGACGTGTTCTTCGTCATCAGCGGCTTCATCATGTGGCTGATCGCCGGGCGAGAAGGATTGACCCCGCTTACATTCTTCATGGATCGGTTGACGCGCATCGCGCCCGCCTACTGGGTGGCCACGGCGGTGATGATCGTCGGCGCGCTTTTCGGTCTGCTTCCCAATATCGTGCTCACCTGGCAGCACATTGCCGGCTCTTTCCTGTTCATCCCACACTATTCGCCCGCCAAGGGGGAAATCTGGCCCGTTCTGGTGCAAGGCTGGACGCTGAACTATGAAATGTTCTTCTACGCGCTGTTTGCTGTAACGCTTTTCCTGCGCCGTGGGACACGCCTGCCGGTGCTGGCTGCTATGCTTGTCGTCCTGGTGTTCTGGGGCCACCTGTTCGAGCCGGATAATCCGATGCTGGCAACCTACAGCCGACCGATCATTCTGGAATTTCTGCTCGGCATCCTTATTGCACGCTGGTGGCTCTCGGAGGCCGTGAAACCTTCTGCTTCAGCCGGATTTGCTGCGTTTGCAGTCGCCGCAGGCGGATTTTGCCTGATCGCCCTTACCGGCAGCGCCTTCAGCGAAGTCGTTCATGGGCCACTGTCAGGACTCTTGCTTGTCAGCCTGCTCCTGATCGAACGGGCCGGACGGCTGCCCGTAAGCCGCGCGCTCGGCTATCTCGGGGACAGTTCCTATTCCATATATCTGTGGCACACGATGGGCATCGGCGCTGTCTTGAAAGCCTCCGAGACGTTCGGCCTGCCGAGCGCCTTATCCGTTGTGGTGGGCATCCTTGCGGGCGTCGCGCTCGGGGCGCTCGCCTATGAGCTGATCGAAAAGCCGGTTGCGCGTCTGCTGAAACGCCACCGCGGCTGGCCTTATCGCGGGCCTGTCGTGGAGACTGCACCTAAAGCTTAAGTTCCACCCAGGGCGGAGCATGGTCGCTGGCGTTGTCAAGCGCGCGCACATCCTTGTCGACGCTGGCATGTTTCAACTTCGGGCCAAGGTCGGGCGACAGCAGGATGTGGTCGAGCCGCATGCCTGCATTGCGCTGGAAGCGGTTTCGCCGGTAGTCCCAGAACGTATAGATTTCGTCGTTCGGGAAGAGTGTGCGCAGCGCGTCGGTCCAGCCCTGCTTCAAAAGTCGGGCGAAGGCGGCGCGGCTTTCGGGCTGCACCAGAGCATTGTCGTCGTAGGATTTTGTTGCATAGACATCGCGGGGCTCCGGTACGATGTTGTAATCGCCGGCCAGCACCACGGGCACACTGGCAGCCAGAAGCTCGGCGGCGTGCGCTTCGAAGCGGGCGTGCCAAGCGAGTTTGTAGTCGAACTTCGGGCCAGGCTGCGGGTTACCGTTCGGAGCGTACAGACAGCCTATGAGGATGCCGTTCACCGCCGCCTCAATGTAGCGTGCCTGGGTATCATCCGGATCACCCGGCAAGGTATCGCGCGTCATCACGGGGCTCGCGCCACGGGCAAGAATGGCAACCCCGTTCCAGGTGCGCTGGCCCCGCCATACCGCTCCGTAACCTGCCTGTTCCAGCGCAGCTCCCGGAAAGTTGGCGTCGGTCGCTTTCAACTCCTGCAGGCACACGACATCAGGCTTTGCCACGTCGAGCCAGGCCAAAAGAATATCGAGGCGGTTGTTGATGTTGTTGACGTTGAAGGTGGCGAGCTTCGTCACCGCACATGGACCCTACAGCGCGTCGGCGAAGTCGCGCACAGCGTGCGCTACTGTTTCCAGATGATTGGCTACGCTGAAGCCCGAAATACTTTTGCGCGGCTTCAAATCGTGGTCGCCATCCGGTAGCCAGAGAATTTTGATCCGGTCGGAAAGCGCATAGCCGACAACTTCATCACGGGTGCCGAATTCATCGCGGTCGCCCTGGCAGACCAGCGTCGGCGTGACGAGCTCTTCCAGATGCGCAGTGCGCAATTGCTGCGGCTTGGCTGGCGGGTGGAACGGGTAGCCGAAGCAGACGAGGCCGGCGATTTTCCCATCCTGGAAGAGAGTGTCGGCGGCCATGCTGGCGACACGTCCACCCATCGACTTGCCTCCGATGAGCAGTTTTTGGACTGCGCCCAGCGCTTCAATCGCGGCCACGAATTCAGGGATAAGCCTATCGGCGCGGGGCGGTGGTTTGCGCTGCCCTTCGCGCCGGGCGGCCATGTAGGCGAACTCGAAGCGGGCAACGCGAAAACCCTCTTCGCCCAGAACTTTTGCCAAGGCTGACATCGAGGCAGAATCCATCGGCGCGCCGGCGCCATGGGCAAGCAGAACAGTCGTTGCTGAAGCTGCATCGCCGTCAAACAGAAATTTTTCAGCGCTCATCAACCCGCCGTCCGCTGCGCTATTTGGAGATCGACAAACTGGATGCCGCGCGCAGCCGTGCGAGCCCAGTCAGAATTGCTGTCGAGCTCGAGATAGCGCACCCAATTGCTCCGTGCCGCCACAAGATTGCCGGCATCGAACTCCAACCCGGCAAGATTGAACACTGCATCGGCATAGGTCTTGTCGAGAGCTATCGCCTTTTCGAGGTAGCGGCGTGCTGAAGCCGACTTTTCGCTCTCGGTCATCAATCCGGCAAGATTGAACCAGGATTCGACAAAGGCAGGGTCTCGTTTGATGGCGCGGTGATAGTCGCTTGCGGCTTCGGCCATCCGCCCGGACTGACGCAGACAATTTGCGCGGTTGAATGCGGCGACAGCATCTGCCGGGTCAAGGTCGATGCAACGTTGATAGAGGTCCGCCGCATCGCCAAAGTTTCCCTCGGCCTCAGCCGTTTCAGCAGCAGAAAACCATTCCTCCAGATCGTCATCGCCGCTTGCGCCGAGCTCAAACAGAAGTTGTCCGTCCAGTTCGCTCAGACTCTCGCCGTGGCGCAGATAGATCGCCTCGCCGCGCTCGATGTGGAGCGATTTGGCGGTCAGTGAACCGACCGGGCCGAAGCGGTGCACCGAACGCGCAATTGCATCCCACGATGCACCGCCGGAGATCAGGCCGGCATATTTGCGCGCCAGGATCACATCCTTGAAGGAAAAGGGTTCGTTGGGATGCTCAAAAGCGTCAAACAGGGATAGCAGATCGACATTCTCCACGCTGAGACGCGACTGCTCTACCAGCGCCTGGCGGCTGAGATTTGCCGTCTCAGGCACGGTGATTAGTCCAAGCTGCTGGAGAAAAGCGTTTTCGCTCAAAAGCACTCGACTGGTTGCGCGCTCACGTGCGGCGCGCATGGCGATATCGGGGCCGTCGAGCTTTGCCAACAGGGTACGGCCAAAAACAAGATGCGTGGTTGCGCGGGTGGTGCCGCGAAGCAAATGGCCGTGCAGGCGCTTGACCTCGCGCGCGGCAAGCCTGCGTGGAAAGGCCGCCAACGCGCCTATGAGACCAAAATGCGTGCCGGCCAGCCCTGTCACTTCCTCGCCTTTGAGCCGCCCGCGGCGGCTTTGGCTGCCGGTTTGGCAGCTGCTGCTCCGCTCTTGGCTTTGCTCTTGCTCTCTGCCGGCGGTTTCGCCTGCGAGAGCGACGCCTTCAGCGCATCCATGAGATTGACCACATTGCCGCGTTCGGGCGCTGCAGCCACGATCGGCTTGTGGCCTTTCAGCTTCTCCTTGATCATGGTCATCAGAGCCGTTTCGTAGCGATCCTCGTAGAGTTTCGGATCGAAGTCGGTTTCCTTCTGCTTGATCAGGGCTTCGGCCAGCTGCAGCATTTCCTTGTCAGGTTCGCCGACCGGGATGTTGTCGAAATATTCGGCGGTGCCGCGCACCTCGTTGGGGTTGCGCAGCGTACAGACAAACATGCCTTTTTCACGCGCACCGATGGTGACTACCCGCTCGCGGCTGGACAGAACAAGGCGGGCAATCGCAAGCTTGCCAGATTTGCGCAATGCCTCGCGCAGCACCACAAAGGTCTCTTCCGCCATAGCTCCGTCGGGGGCGAGGTAATAGGGCGCATCCTGGTAGATCACGTCGACTGCTGCCTCATCGACAAATGCCTCGATGTTCATTGTGTGGTTGGATTCGATCCGTACCGCGTCGAGGTCTTCCTCGTCGATGATCACATATTGCTTGGGCTCGTACTCATAGCCCTTAACCAAATCAGAGCGTTCAACGAGGCCGAGTTCGGGATCGACCGGCTTCATGTTGATACGGTTGTGAGTCTCTTTGTGGAGCTGGTTGAAACTGATACGCTCACTCGCGCTGGTGGCCGGATAGAGCCGCACCGGGCAACTCACGAGGCTCAGTTTCAGATAGCCTTTCCAGCTTGCTCTTGGTGCCATGGATGTCTCCTACGCGGCAGATTTACTTCACTTTTGTCGATAGTAACGGCAATTCCCTTGCGAAATTATCAATGTCAGCCCAGGCGTCGCCTGATGCTGCCACAAGGCCCGGCAGTGAAGAATAATTCAAATCCTGCGGAGCGTCGATGGCTTCCAAATCAGACCATTGCAGCGGTGCGGACGCCGGCAGCCCAGTGCGGGCACGCAGGGTGTATGGCGCTGCCCAGGTGTGGCTGCGCGCATTGCGATGGAAGTCGACAAATATGCGCCGCTTGCGGTTGCTTGCGCCCATCACGGTGGTGAATGTGTCCGGCGCGGATGCAGTGAGGCGCGTGGCAATGACGCCTGTGGCCTCATGCGTTTTTTTCCAGTCGCGTTTGGGCGTCACCGGCACGACGACGTGAATGCCCTTGCCACCCGACGTCTTGACGAACGGGACAAGGCCCAGCGCTTCAAGTTCTCCACGGATATGAACCGCTGCCTCGACGATCTCGCGCCATTCGATGCCTTCACCAGGGTCGAGATCAAAGACGACACGATCCGGCTTTTCCAGCCGCGCGCGGTTGGTTCCCCATATGTGGTATTCCACGACGCCAAACTGGGCCATCGCAAGATAGGCCTTGGCGTCCTCGACGGCCAGATAGTTTTTCTCCTCGCCCTCCGAGTTCTCTACCTTGAAAGTAGCGACCGAGGCCGGCATGCCAGTAAACGCGTGGCGCTGGAAGAAGCAGTCCTCAGGCTTGCCGGTCGGACAGCGCACCAGAGAGACCGGCCTGCCCATAATGTGTGGAAGCATAAAATCGCCGATTGAACCGTAGTATACGGCGATGTCGAGTTTGGTCGGGCCAGAGCGTCCGAAGAGCCGTCGAGTCGGGTTGGTGACCCAGACCGTGGCTAGATCCGCCTCGGAGATTAGTCGCTTGCGCGCTGTAGTAGCAGTTGCAGCCAGTTCAGCTTCGCGCAGGCCCTTGAAGACACCGTGGCGGATCGAGCCGTCGGAGGTGAGATTGGAATAATGGATGTGGGCCGAAAGCACCGGGCGCACCCAGATCACATCCTTGCCGCCACCGGGCAACGGTTCAGCCCCATCGGCCAGAGGCGAGAGCTTTTCGTGCAGGCGCTTCAGCGTCGCGGCATCAAATCCGGTGCCGACCTTGCCGCGATAGATCAGTTCGCCATCGACCCATTCGCCCATTGCAAGCGCTGCGAGCCCCTCGGCAGCATAGGAGATGGTGTAACCGGCGATAACGAAGTCCGTAGCCGTCTTCGCCTTGGTCTTTGTCCAGGTTCTTGACCGTCCGCTCTGGTAGGCGGCGTCGGCGCGTTTGGAGACAATACCCTCCAACCCAAGCTCGGCGGCATGTTCATAAAGGGCCGTGCCGTCGCCGGTGATATGGTCTGACAACTGGATCGCCGAGCGGCCGGTCAGATGGCCGGAAAGCAGGGTAGCCAGCATCTGTTTGCGGTCCTTCAGCTCTACCCCGCTCAGATCGAAGCCGTTCAGATGAACAAGGTCGAAAGCGTAAAACACGAGCCGGTTTCCTGCACCATCGGACAGCGCCTGCTGGAGCAGCGAGAAGCGGCTGATGCCCTTGTCATCAAGCGCGACGATCTCCCCGTCGATGGCAGCTTCGTTTGCACCAAGCTCTGCAAAGGCGCCCGCGAGGTCGCCATAGCGCTTTGTCCAGTCCAGTCCCGCGCGGGTGATGAGCTGCGTGTCGCGCCCCTTGACCATGGCCATCGTGCGGTAGCCGTCGAATTTAACTTCGTGCAGCCAGGTGTCGCCCGTATCGCCGCCCGGCGGTGTCGACGCCGCTGTCGCCAGTTGCGGAGGTATCCGCGCTGGTAAGGACGCAGCAACCGCACCCTCCAGCCGGTCTGGCCGCAGGGTTATCTTTCTGCGTTTGGGTGGCGGCTTTGCCGGGGCTGCAAGGTCCTCGATAAGCTGTCCGGATTTTACGCTTTCGGGGCGCGTGGCAAGAATGTCGGTTGTGGTGTCCGCCGAGGCATCACGCTCTTTAAACAGCAGCCAGTTGTGCTTGCCTGTTTCACCAGGCTTCGGTTTTAGCCGGGTCAGCATCCAGCCGCCATTCAGCTTCTCGCCAGCCAGACGAAACTTGAAGGCGCCGCGCTCAAGGCTTGTTTCGGCATCCTCCATCGGTGCCCAGGTGCCGTGATCCCAGACGATCATCTGCCCGCCGCCATACTCGTCTTCGGGGATCACCCCTTCGAAGTCGATATAGTCGAGGGGATGGTCTTCAGTTTCCACCGCCAGCCGCTTGTCGGCGGGGTTGAGCGATGGACCTTTGGGAACTGCCCAGCTTTTCAGGATGCCCTGATGCTCAAGGCGTAAATCATAGTGGTCGGCGGTGGCGTGATGCTTGTGGACGACATAGCGGTTGCCTTCGCTCGACAGATCCTGCCCGACCGGCTCGCCGGTTTTCGAAAAGTCGCGTTTGGCGCGATACTTGGTGAGCTTGGAGGCAACCATTGGCGCGATGATGACCCGCTTCCCAGGTATGATGCAATTGCCATTTCGCCCGTAGCTTGATGCCACCAGCGCACCACAACGCTATTGACCGCGAGAGGTTTCCTCGATCAACGTGATTTTCTGCCAGATTTTTCGTGACAGGTTGGAGCCCAGCCCCTCAACGCTGTTGACCGCATCGATGACCACCCCGTCATTCACCGATTGTGCGAAGAGCGCGGCGAGCTTGCCGGTGATCGACAGCATTTCCGAGCAATAATCCAGATATCGGGCAAGGTCAGCGCTGTTGGTAATACGTTCCGGCGAATTCTTTGTAGGCGTGAACGCATCCGACAAAGTGCCCGGATCCTTGGTCAGCTGGTGCATGTCAATGACATGTATCAGCGAACGCAATCCGTGCAGTTCCTTGAACACCCGCTGGCGTTTGATCCGCTCTTCAGCGCGCACCAGTGCCAGGAAGCCGAGGCTGGCAAGGATCACCGTGTTCAGCGATGCCTCGATGCCCTGCACGAAGTCGAATGCGCCGGTGGAAATGCGGTCGAAGGTCAAAAGCGTGCCGACAAACAGGAAAATTCCACCTCCTGCCAATATGGCAAGAGCGATCAGAACCCGCAGCCACCAGATCGGTGTCTCCATTGCCTTGGACGAGGCGGCCGTGTCTTCGGCGAGGTCGACCAGTTCCCTGGCGACTTTGCTCAATCCCGATTTCGGGAAGCGCTCGGACACCCGCTTTTCGAGCTGCTTTGTCGTATCGATAATGCGCGCAGGGCTCAAAGCCCTGTAATGCATGATTTTTTCGCCGGGGCTTTCCGACACCATCACGTACTCGGCGGTGTCGGTGCGTTGGTCGTCGGCCCATATTTGTTCGGGCCCGGGGTGCCTGGGAAAAAGCACAAGATTAGAAAAGCCGCGATCGACACCATCGGGACAAACAACAGCAGCGCAAGTAGTCCCGGTCGACCGAGATCATGAAGTCGCTTTGCTGCCAGAACCAGGTTCGACCACAGCGAAGCGAAAAAAACGACCCCGAAAATGGACGCCCACATTTGCGCCTGCGCGCTATCCTCGGGCACCAGCACGAAGCGGTAGAGCGGCAATGCCTGTGCGATGGCGAGCAGCAGGCCCGCAAGGAAATAAGCCGCGCGGCTGACGCGGCCCGACGTGCTGAAAAACAGCCAAATTAATTGCTTACTGTCCGGCAAGAGTGTCCTGTCCATACTGGTTGGCGCCTTCGGTGCCTTTCAGGATGCCAAGTTCGACCAGCATCCATACAGCGCCAATGATCGGAACGAACCCGATCAACGACCACCATCCTGATTTGTCGCGGTCATGCCAGCGTTTGGCATAGAGCGCAATGGCGGGATAGATGCAGACGAGCATTGCAAGACCGCTTACCAATCCAATGCCGCTGCCGGCGCTGTGAGTGCCCAGCACGCCGTCGAGAATTTGTGCTACAACCGAGATTGCGATCAAAACGCCGACGCCGATCCAGAACGGCTGGCGGCTTATGCGCCCTTCAAAGCTGGTGAACAGATATTTCCAGTCCATTGGTACCCCCCCCTCATTCATCCGGCGCGACGCGGCGGATTTCGAAAGGTGCTACCGTTTGGTGCAAAGATCAATCGCGCAACAACTCATTGATCGAGGTTTTCGACCGGGTTTTTGCGTCGACACGCTTGACGATGACCGCGCAATAGAGGCTTGGGCCGCCCTTGTCGCTGGCTGGCGGCATGGTTCCTGCCACCACCACCGAATGCGGCGGCACTTCGCCGTAGAAGACCTCGCCGGTGGCACGGTCGACGATCTTGGTCGACTGACCGATGAACACGCCCATGCCGAGCACCGAGCCTTCGCGCACGATGCAGCCTTCGACCACTTCGGAGCGAGCGCCAATGAAGCAATTGTCCTCGATGATGGTCGGGCCGGCCTGCATCGGTTCCAGTACGCCACCAATGCCGACGCCGCCGGACAGATGCACATTTTTGCCAATCTGCGCGCAGGAGCCAACCGATGCCCAGGTGTCGACCATCGTGCCTTCATCGACATAGGCGCCAAGATTGACGAAAGAGGGCATCAGCACGACGTTTTTGGCGATATAGGCCGAGCGGCGCGCGATAGCACCAGGAACGGCGCGAAAGCCGGCGTTTTCAAAATCGACGGCGCTCCACCCGGAGAATTTAGAAGGCACCTTGTCCCACCAGGATGCGCCGCCCGGTGCGCCCTCCACCAGTTCCATCGGGTTGAGGCGGAAGGACAGCAGCACCGCCTTCTTCAGCCACTGGTTGACGTGCCATTTTCCATCTGCGTCGCGCTCGGCAACTCGCTTTTGGCCTCGGTCGAGAAGATCAAGAGCGGTCTCGATTGCCTCGCGGACTGCGCCTCGCGTAGAAGTAGAAATGCCATCGCGTTCCTCGAATGCCTTTTCGATGGTCGTTTCAAGGCTGGCCAGATCGGTCATGGGCATGGCAAAGGGGCTCCGCTACACGTGCTGTTAAGGCGCGATGCCTTAGGCTGAATGGAAATCGCGCGGACCCTATGTCAGTGTCGGATAGGGGTCAATCGCAGCATGCGCCATCAGACGGCGCATGAGGATAGATAGAACGGAAGAGTGCATGAACCCGATGGAAAAAAACGGTTGGTCGCCGCTGCCTCACTCGCATGAAGATCTGGAGCGGACCCGCAAACAGCCGGATACGCCGCAGACGCGCGCGCCAACCTATCAGCTCGCGTGGACCGACGAGGAATTTATGACGCGGCGCGAGCTGCGTGCCGTCCGGTTGCAGCTTGAGCTGCTGAAGCCCGAAATGATTTTGGCCGAGCGCGGCATCCGCTCTACGGTGGTGATGTTCGGCGGCGCCCGCCTGCCCGAACCCGGCGGCGAGGCTTGGGCGGCCAAAAACGAGGTGCAGAAGAAAAACCTCGAGGCCAACAGCAAATACTACCAGGAAGCCCGCAATTTTGCTCAGCTCTGCTCAAAACAGTCGGCTATCTCGAACTATGAGGAGTTCGTCGTCGTCACCGGTGGCGGACCGGGCGTGATGGAAGCTGGAAATCGTGGCGCTGCCGATGTCGATGCGCCGTCGATCGGGCTTAACATCGTGTTGCCGCATGAACAGGCGCCGAACATCTATGTGACGCCGGAACTGTGTTTCAACTTCCACTATTTCGCCATCCGCAAGATGCACTTTGTCATGCGGGCCAAGGCAGTCGCGGTGTTTCCGGGTGGCTTTGGCACGATGGACGAGTTTTTCGAGACGCTGACGCTGATCCAGACCGGGCGCATGGAGCGCGTGCCGATCATCTTGTTTGGCAAGGAATTCTGGCAGAAGGCGATCAATCTCGATTATCTGGCAGAGCAAGGCACCATCTCGCCGGGCGATCAGGATATTATTGAATATGCCGATACCGCCGACGAAGCCTGGGACATCATCAGCCGCTTCTACGAGCTTTGATGCCGCAGCGACGGCCTCTGGAACGGCTTGAGCGTTTGGGATAACGCTTGAGCATGAAGATGCGGCATCAGGAATCTGGCTGGTTTGCAGCGTTGCGGCGGGACCGCGCGCTGTTCGCGCTCGTCGCCTCGTTCCTGCTCGTTTCCCATCTTTTCCAACCGCTCTCACAGGCGCACGCTGCAGCGGGACCGCAAGGTTGGGTTATCTGCACTTCCTACGGGATGGAGATGCCGACCGGTCATGGTCTGCCTGAGGATATGGCCGATAGCTGCCCGCTCTGCCTTGGCGCTACGAGCCTCGCCTTTGCCAAGCTCGGGCTTCCCGCGCTCCTGCCTGAACTTCCGTCGCCTCCTGCACGCGTTCTGGCGTCCGGCCCGACCTCCCCACAAACTTTGCCGCCGGTTCCCGACGGACCGCCGCCGGCTATCCGGGCCCCTCCCTTCACCGCCTGATGAAGACCCGCCACCTATGTGGCCATCCTCGTTTCAGACGCTTAAAGGAATTTTCCATGCGCACGTTTTTAAAGACCACCGTTCTTGCCGGCCTGATGGCCATAGCCACACTCACCCAGGCGACCGCCGCCGGTAGCCACGATGCCCACGCGGTTCATGGCGCGATGGATGCCGGCACCATGGCCGACACCGTCACAGCAGGCGATCTCTCGGTCAGCCATGGCTGGGCGCGCGCCATGCTGCCGGGCCAACCCGCAGGCGGTGCCTATCTCATCATCTCCAATACCGGCAAGGATGCAGACCGACTAACCGGTGTCATGTCGCCCAGTGCCGGTAAGGTAGAGATCCACTCGATGGAGATGACCAACGATGTGATGGTCATGCGCCCGATTTTGGGCGGTCTGGAAATCCCGGCCGGCGGCACTGTCGAACTGAAGCCTGGCGGAATGCACATCATGTTCATGGCGGTCACATCGCCGTTCAAGACCGGCGATACCGTCCGGATGACGCTGGAGTTCGAAAAGGCCGGCAAGGTCGAGGTGACGCTTCCGGTCAACGATCCGATGAAAGCCAAGAACGGCGGCTGACCCGGAACGTCATAGCATCACAAGCGTTCCCTCCTGAGGATCTGGCGCAATCCGCAGCGCGTCAGATCCTTTGTCGCCGTATTCCGGTCCGAAAGATTGATTAGTGTCGCCGGAAGTGCAGTCGAAAGGAGCCGCCAGTGTCTACCCCCGATGACGAGATCATGCAGCGCCAGCAGGCCGCCGATCTTGGCCATGAGACTATAAGCCACGCCTCATCTGATCGCAGCACTGCCGAGACTGACGCCGCACGCCGCAAGGCTGCCGAAAAGGCCAGGGAACTTGCTCCGGGCAAACGCCGCCGGCAGTTTATCCTCGCAGAGCGTTGATCTGATCCAAAAATGAGGCCAGGTCGTCGGTGACGAAATCAACATCGTCGTCATACTTCTGGTCGCGTTCCCATATCTCCGAGAATGTCGGCTCAAAATTGTTCGGGACGATCAGCACCGTTGTCATGCCCAGCGCTTTAGGTACGCTTAGATTACGCGCCAAATCCTCGAACATGGCAGCATTTTTGCCAACTACCTTGTTCAGTGACATGAACCTGTCATAGGTGGCCTGTGCTGGTTTTGGCGTCAGACCAGCGGCAACAATATCGAAAATATCGTCGAAATGATCGAGAATGCCAAGCTGACGCGCTGTGCGTTCGGCGTGTCCGCGGTCACCATTGGTAAAGATGAATTTTCGCCCCGGCAGCGTCCTGATAGCATTGCCCAGAACTGGGTCCGGCGACAGCCAGGAATAGTCGATGTCGTGGACTTTCTGGAGAAAATCATCCGGATCTATCTCATGGCGCTCCATCAATCCATTCAGCGTGGTGCCATATTCCAGATACAGTTCCTTTTGCAGCTTGCGCGCCTCATCGTGCGGCAGTTGCAGGAGCGTCGATACATAGGCCGTCATCTTCACATCTATCTGCGAAAACAGATTGGAATGGTGCGGATAGAGCGTGTTGTCGAGATCAAACACCCAGTCGGTGACATGGGCAAAGCGGGATGCATCGGGTGTATCGGTCATACCTTCCTATGGCAGCGGCACCAGCTGACGGCAATGAAATTCGATTTCGTGAAAACGCCATGATTGCCCAGTTGGTTGAGTCCATCAGAGGGGCATCATGATTCTAAAGAAGGTTTTGGCGTGGCTGTGTGTTGTGCCCGCGCATCTTCCGACCGGCGCGCATGCCCAGCCGGCAGCCAGTTTCGAGGCATCCTGTTCGGAGCTTCGCGTTGCGCTTACCCGGCTTGGCGCCTCCAACGATGACTATGTAGTGATCAGCGTGGCTGGGAAACTGCGCGGAGCGGAGCATGACGGAGCGCTCGGCTACATGCTGATGTGCGACGCACCTGACCCACAGATTGTATGCATCACCTATGAAATCAATGATTACAAAGCTGGCGATTCAGTCATTCTCAGCGGCACGCTTAACCAGGTCGACGAGGATCATATCGCACTCGACCCCTGCCTTCATGATCCGCATGAGTAGCCCCTCACAGAAGCTCACTGGCCTCATCCACGCAAGGGCCTGCGCCTTGCATTGAGAGGTGTGGCGGCTCACAAGGCGGCCATCATGGAATTGTGGATCCCGATCACCATCGCTGCCGCCTTCCTGCAGAACCTGCGGTCGGTTGGCCAGAAGCACCTCAAGGGCGTCATGGGCACCACCGGCGCCACCTTTGTGCGCTTCGGGTTCGGGCTGCCGTTCGCGTTGCTATTTCTGCTGGGTCTGCACTTTGTGGCGGAATATCCGTTCCCGCCGATCCATGCGCAGTTCCTCGGCTGGATCGTGCTGGGGGGGCTCGGTCAGATCGCCGCACAGTTCCTTCTCATTTATCTGTTCTCGTTCCGTAACTTCGCGGTCGGCACCGCCTATTCCCGCACCGAGCCGGCGCAAGCGGCGATTTTTGGTCTGATTCTTCTCGGAGAAGTCGCAGGCGGTGGTGCGCTGATCGCCATTGCCGTCACAGTGGTCGGTGTGATGCTGATCTCCGTCGCCCGCACCCCGATGAGTTGGCGCAACCTGTTGGCATCGCTCATCAGTCGGACGGCGCTAATCGGCCTGGCTTCGGGCACGCTGTTCGGCATCACGGCTGTTGCCTATCGCGCCGCGTCGCTGTCGCTTGGCGGCCCGAACTTCCTGATGCAGGCGGCAACGACCCTTGCCGTCACCATCACTTTCCAGACCGCGATCATGCTGGTCTGGATGCTGTGGAGTGACCCGGGCCAGATGGCCCGCATCGGGGCTGCATGGAAGCCGTCGCTGTTTGTCGGGTTCGTCGGTGCGGCCGCCTCGCTCGGCTGGTTCACCGCCATGACCCTGCAGCAGGCGTCGGTGGTCAAGGCGCTGGCGCAGATCGAGATGATCTTCACCTTCGCCTCCTCGGTGTTCTTTTTTCGCGAACACATCAACCGGATAGAGACAATTGGCTGCGTATTGATTGTCTGCGGCATCCTCCTGTTGCTGGTCGTGAACTGACGTCAACCACTCGTAAACCTTACGGTACAAGTGGCATGGAAATCGCGGGGAACGGATTATAGGGGCATCGGGAGGATGGGTCGTGTGCCTTCATGGAACGGTACGCGCTTTGGTTGAAGCAGGATCGCCAACAATGACGCGCAGAACAAGCATCGCCCTCACCCGTCGAGGCTTCCTCGAAGCCCTCGCCTCTGTTTCCACGCTGGCCCTGCTAACAAGGTACAGTTCGGTGCCGCGCTCCGAATTCGTTGAAATCGACGGCTGGATCCTTAAGCGGAGTGATCTGGCATGATTTTTCAGAGCTTCAAGGATTACAAATCTTCGGCCTTCGAGCCAAAAGTCCTGGTCATCGGTTCCGGTCCGGCTGGCGTCACCATTGCGCGAAAATTGGGCAAAGCCGGCATTCCGGTCGTGATTTTCGAGGCCGGTTCCGACGAATGGACCGAAGAATCGCAGGATTTCTATCGCGGCAGAACCATTGGTGATCCCTATTTCGATCTGGAGATTTCGCGGCTGCGTTATCTTGGCGGCTCCTCGAACCACTGGGCGGGGTGGTGCCGGGTGATGGACGCTCATGATTTTGCAGCAAAGCCTTGGGCCCCAGACACCGGCTGGCCGATCGGGCGGGACGACATCGAGCCTTATCTGGACGAGGTCCACGATATTCTCGACCTTGACCCATTCCGGGCCGATGTGCCGATTTCGGACGACATTCGCTGGGTCCAGCTAATCAAGAGCCCGGCCGTCCGGTTTGGCGAAAAGTTCCGCGACGAACTCGACCAGAGCCAAAACATAGCTGTGGTGCTAAATACCTATGTGACCGAACTACACGGAGACGGCAGCAAGGTCACCGGCGCAAAACTTTGGGCTGACGGTGTTGATGCAGGGTCGGTGGAGGCGGAATTTTACATTCCCTGCACCGGCGGGTTGGAAAACTCACGCCTACTGTTGTGGTCGAACGCGCGCTCCAGTGGCGGGGTAGTACCGCAGCCGGCGGCACTTGGACGCTACTGGATGGAGCATCCGCAATTCGAGGGCGGTGATGCCATTCTGGCCGATTACAGCGAGTTCGAGACTGACGACACCAACGAGGTGTTTTTCTCGCCCTCGCCCGAAGCCATGGCCGAGCGCAAGATCCTGAATTTTGGTGTTCGTCTGATCGAGACGCCTTACCATGGCTACAAGCAGATGGTTGCCAACCTTGCCTGCAAGGCACCTGACACTGCCGAATGGGTGGCCGCAAAGCTTGGCCAAAACCTGCGCTGCGCAGCGCAGCTCTATGTTGGTTGGGAGCAGGCGCCGCTGGCCTCCAACCACATCCAGCTGTCGGCCTCCGAGCTTGACCATGCGGGCGTGCCGCGCATTGAGCTTCACTGGAAAAAATCGGAGCTGGAACACCGTACTCTTCTGGAAGGGCTCAGACTTTTCGGTGAGACTTTTGCCGCAAAAAATTACGGGCGCGTGCGCATCGCAGACTGGGTCACCAAGGGTGAAGATTATCCCGTTGACCAGGAATTGGCGGGACACCACCACATGGGCGGAACGCGGATGAGCATTGACCCGCAAAAGGGCATCGTCGATGCCAACTGCAAAGTTCACGGCATGTCAAACCTCTATATTGGCGGCTCGTCAGTGTTTGCAACATCGGGCCAATGCAACCCGACAACAACGATCACGGCACTTTCATGCCGCCTTGGCGATCATCTTAGTCGTGGCATCCTGGCCGGTCGTTTCAATGAGAAAGCAGGGTAGCGTTCGCTCCCTCACCTACGGCACGATCAGCGTGCCGGCGCCATGCTCGGTAAAGAGTTCGAGCAGCACCGAATGCGGTGTCTTGCCGTTGAGGATAACGACACCCTCGACGCCGCGCTCGATTGCCTCGATGCAGGTTTCAACCTTGGGAATCATGCCGCCAGATACGGTGCCGTCGGCGATCAGCGACCTGGCTTCGGCCACTGTAAGCTGGTCGATCAGTTTTTTGTCCCGGTCCAGAACGCCGGGGACATCTGTGAGGAACAGGAGCCGCGTCGCCTGCACTGCACCGGCGATGGCTCCCGCAAAAGTGTCGGCGTTGATGTTGTAGGTGTGGCCGTCACGGCCCGGTGCCACAGGCGCCAGCACCGGAATCATCTCGGAGCGGGCAAGCAGGTCGAGCAGTGTGCGGTCGACCTCGACAGGTTCGCCGACGAAGCCGAGATCCAGCACGCGCTCGATGTTGGAGTCCGGGTCCTTGACGACCTTGTGCGCCTTTTCGGCAAACACCATGTTGCCGTCCTTGCCGCACAGGCCGATCGCCCATTCTCCCTCGGCATTGATCAGCGCCACGATCTCCTTGTTGATCGAGCCGGCCAGAACCATCTCGACAATCTCGACCGTCTTGGCGTCGGTGACGCGCAGACCGCCTTCGAACTTCGATTCAATACCCATGCGCGCCAGCATGGCCGCAATCTGCGGGCCGCCGCCATGGACAACGATCGGATTGACGCCAGACTGCTTGAGAAGTGCGATGTCACGGGCAAAGGCCTGACCAAGGGCTGCATCCCCCATCGCGTGGCCGCCATATTTCACCACGACCGTCTTGTTCTCGTAGCGCTGCATGTAGGGCAGCGCCCGCGACAGCAAGTCAGCCTGCATTTCGGCGGTCGCGGCGATGTCTTTGTCTGTCATGATTGTTCCTGCGGCAGGGATGGGCGGTGTATTAACCGCAAAGATCGTGACGGGCAAATGATATACGACGTCCGTTTTGTTTGGCGGTCGCAAGCGCTGGCGGGACGCGGATAGCGCGCCGAAAAGTTGCCGTTGCAAAAAACCTGCCGCGCCCTAGTTTGGCGGGATGACTCCTCATGACATTACCAAGCTGATTGTTCGGGTCTCGATGAAAGATCGAGGGGCCTTCGACACGCTTTACCAGCAAACCAATGCGAAACTATTTGGCGTGTGCCTTCGTGTCTTGAATGATCGCCCAGATGCCGAGGAAGCATTACAGGAAGTGTTCGTAAAAATATGGACAAAGGCCGACAGATTTGCGATTTCCGAATTGAGCCCAATTTCGTGGCTGGTGGCAGTTGCGCGCAATCATGCCATAGATCGCATTCGTGCCCGGCGCCAATCGGCGGCCAACATCGATACCGCGCTGGATATCGCCGATCCGTCTCCGGACCCCGAAGCGATGGCGGTTGCGGGCGGTGAGAATGAGCGTATCTACCGCTGTCTTGGCGAATTGGAAGCCGACCGGGCAGCAGCCGTGCGCAGTGCCTACCTCGCGGGCGAAAGCTATGCAGAACTTGCCGAGCGCCACGGCGTGCCGCTCAACACGATGCGAACCTGGCTGCGCCGCAGCCTGATGAAACTTAGGGAGTGTCTGGAGCGATGAGCGCCGCAGACCATGGGAATGGACCAGAGCATGAGGGTGACCAGATGATGGCCGCCGAGTACGTGCTCGGCGTTCTGTCTTTAAGTGACCGCACGATAGCCAGTCTGCGCGCCGACACCGAGCCGGCTTTTGCGCGCTTGGTTGACCAATGGGAAACGCACTTCTCACCAATAGCGGGCGGATATGATCCGATCGATCCGCCGCTATCTGTCAAGCAGAAGATTGACCGGCGGCTCTTCGGCACTGCCGGCAGTGCGGCATCGGAAGGCCACAACTGGTGGAATAGCCTTACGCTTTGGCGCGCTATGACTGGTGGTGCTTTGACCGCATTGGTGCTGCTCATCGCGGTGCCGTACCTTACACGCCCTGCCGAATATCGTCTTGTCGCATCATTGGCTGCGGAGACTAGCGATGTTCGATACCTCGCGGTGTTTGACGGAGGGCGCGGCGAAGTAGGTCTCTCGCATATTTCCGGAGAACGCGAGACCGGCCAGGATTTTGAATTGTGGGTTATCGAGCCGGATAAGAGCCCGGTTTCGATGGGTGTTGTTCCGGGTGGTGCTACTGTGCGCATCGAACTCTCTGATGAGTTGCGCCGGATGCTCGCCGCTGGTGCAACACTGGCAATCACGCTCGAACCCGACGGTGGGTCGCCCAGCGGCAAACCGACAGGCCCGGTCGTAGCAGCTGGCAATCTTCTGGATATCTGATCACGCTTTCGTGATGCTGAAACTCTCCGTTGCAGCGCTCCGTAACTCTGCTCAGTTCCCACCGATAGGGAACCCAACAACAGGGAGTTTCAATCCATGCGTAAATTCACCACCGCTCTTCTCGCCGGCGCTGTCGCGTTTTCCGCCCTCGCTTCGGTTGCTTACGCCGAAAATCCAATGGTCGGCGGCGCTGCCATGTTTGCCGACAAGAACATTGTCGAGAACGCTGTAAACTCGAAGGATCATACGACGCTGGTCGCTGCCGTAAAGGCTGCCGGCCTGGTCGAAACGCTGCAGGGCGAAGGCCCATTCACCGTTCTCGCGCCAACTAACGCTGCATTCGATGCGCTGCCAGCCGGCACAGTCGATACCCTTTTGAAGCCTGAGAACAAGGATCAGCTGACCAAGGTACTCACCTGCCACGTCATTGGCGCAAAGGCGATGTCGGATGCGATCACCAAGATGGTCACCGATGATGGTGGCATGCATGAAGCCAAGACCGTTGGTGGTTGCGTCCTAAAGCTGAAGTCGGATGGCGGCAAGGTCACAGTTACCGATGAAAACGGCAATGTGGCTAATGTCACTATTGCCGATGTCGAACAGTCGAATGGCGTCATCCACGTCATCGACAAGGTCCTTTTGCCGAAGTCATAAGCCGTCGCAGGCTGACATAGCACAGGTACTTTCCCCTCATCGTACTCGTGCTTGTGAATTGCCCCGCCCCTGTGGCGGGGTGATTTGCGTTTGGGGGACAGGTTCGCGTTCGGTTTGCGGGGTCGACCAGTCATCCTGTCACGTTGTCGTGAGTGTGAAACTGGAATGCACATGACGCCGTAACTCCTCTGACTCTCCAAGAGGGAGCAATCAATCAGGAGCCAAACCCATGCGCAAATTCACATCCACACTTCTCGCCGGCGCCATCGCATTTTCTGCAATGGCCGGTGTCGCCTACGCCAAAAACCCTATGGTTGGCGGCGCTGCCATGTTCGCAAACAAGAACATCATTGAAAATGCTGTGAACTCCAAGGATCACACCACATTGGTGGCTGCAGTCAAGGCTGCGGGTCTCGTCAAAACCCTTCAGGGCAAAGGACCGTTCACTGTGCTTGCTCCGACCAACAAGGCCTTCGCGGCTCTTCCGAAGGGCACTGTCGAGACCCTGTTGAAGCCCGAAAACAAGGCCCAGTTGACCAAGATCCTCACTTGCCACGTCATTCCTGCAAAGGCGATGTCGGCGGCGATAAACAAGATGGTCATGGATGATGGCGGCTCGCACAAGGTGAAGACGGTGGGTGGCTGCGTTCTGACCCTGAAGACCAAGGGCAAGAAGGTCACTGTGACGGATGAAACCGGTGGCGTTGCAACCGTGACGATTGCCGACGTCCAGCAGTCCAATGGTGTCATCCACGTCATCAACAAGGTACTTCTTCCAAAGTAAAACCCTTCTGGCTCTCACCCTGCTCAGGTGGGTGAGAGCCAGATAACCGGCTCCTCAATCGGAGTTGATTTCACCGTGAACCCGGCTTCGGCTATGTTCTGGAAAAGGAGACTACCCATGAAGCGTCGTGACTTTTTATTCACCAGCGCAGCTGCCATTGCTGCGCTTGCAGGGTTTGCAGCTCTGCGCAAGACGGGCATTGGCATGGGGCAGGCCCAGGCATCGGGCTTTGAAATCACCAAAACGGAGGCTGAGTGGAGAGCTATTCTTTCCGAAGCGCAGTTTGCGGTTCTTCGTGAGGAAGATACCGAACGTCCAAACAGCAGCCCTCTCAACACCGAAAAGCGCAAAGGCGTGTTTCATTGTGCCGGTTGCGACCTCGCGGCCTATTCCTCGGAAGTGAAGTTTGATTCAGGGACTGGATGGCCGAGCTTTTGGCAATCGCTTCCCAACTCAATCGGCACTAAGGAAGATGATACGCTTTTCACCACTCGTACAGAGGCACATTGCCGTCGATGCGGCGGACATTTCGGGCACATCTTTGATGATGGTCCCAAGCCCACCGGCAAACGCCATTGCCTGAACGGCGTGGCTCTCACATTCAAACCATCGGCCGCCTGAACAAAAAAAGCCGGAGCAATGCTCCGGCCTTTCATCGTGTGGATGTCGGTCAGCCGCCGCGAGCGGCCAATGCGATGGCGTCGCGCAGTTCATCCATACCCTCGCCTTTTTCAGAAGAAGTCGCGATAACAAATGGGAAAGCTGCGGCGCGCCTGCGGATTTTCTCAAGTGTCTCTTCAATCAAGCGCGGCACGCCAGCTTCCTTGATCTTGTCGGTCTTGGTCAAAACGATCTGGTAGGACACCGCCGCTTTATCCAGCAGACCAAGCACCTCCTCGTCATTCTTCTTCAGGCCATGGCGGGAATCAATCAGAACATAGACGCGTTTCAGCGTCACGCGGCCTTTCAGGTAGTCGAACACAAGTTTGGTCCACTCATCGACCTTTTCCTTGGGCGCGGTGGCGTAGCCGTAGCCGGGCATATCGACCAGCGCCATGGGCGGCATGTCGTCGGCGTCGCCGGAATAACCATCCGGCACAAAATAGTTGAGCTCCTGCGTACGGCCCGGTGTGTTGGATGTTCGCGCCAGACCCTTCTGGCCGACCAGAGCATTGATCAGCGACGATTTTCCGACGTTGGAGCGGCCGGCAAAGGCGATTTCCGGTGGGCCTTCGGGCGGCAGGAATTTCATGGCCGGAACGCCGCGGATAAAGGTCCACGTATTGAGAAAAAGGGCGGCGTGAATGGCGGAAATATCGGTCAAACGGGCTGCTCCAGCGCGGATAGGTCTGCGCCACGGATGGCGTTAAGGTTGCGGCTGATCTTGTCCACCGGCCAGTTCCACCAGGCAATGGCGACGAGCCGGCGCACCGTTTCGGCGTCAAAACGCGTCTTAACCACCTTTGCGGCATTGCCTGCCACAATCGCATAGGCCGGCACGTCGTGGGTTACAACCGATTTCGCTGCCACGATGGCGCCGTCACCTATAGTGATGCCGGGCATGATCACCGCATCCATGCCGATCCACACATCATTACCAATCACCGTGTCGCCACGCACCTCGTCGGCCCAGGTTTTGGGGTCAAAGCCTTCTTCCCAGCCGGCGCCGAAAATATTGAACGGATAGGTCGAAAAGCCCGACATCGCATGGTTGGCACCATTCATGATGAAGCGCGCCCCTTCGGCGATAGCGCAGAACTTTCCGATTACCAGCCTATCGCCGATGAAGGGATAGTGGTGCAAAACGCAGCGCTCGGCAAATTTGTCCGGCCCTTCGGGGTCGTCGTAATACGTGAATTCGCCGATCTCGATATTCGGCGCATCGACCAGCGGCTTCAGGAAGCCGACACGCTTGTGCATCGGCAGCGGATGTTTGATCTCGGGGTTCGGGCCAGTCATGGCACTCTCCATATCCAATCGCGACCGAGCAAGGATAGCCCGCAAAAGCGGTCATTTCGACCCGCAAAAAACCCCGCACGGGGCGGGGCTTTAATTTCAGGCGGCAAACCTGTCCAGGCCTGCCGGCAAGCACAACTATTCGGCGGGCGTAGGCTTTTTCTTGAACAGCCCGATCAGATTGTCCCACAGCTCTATCTTGGCGCCTTGGCGCTTCATGATGACGCCCTGCTGGAGGATCGACAGCGAGTTGTTCCACGCCCAATAGATCACCAGACCGGCGGGAAATGAGCCCATCATGAAGGTGAACACCAGCGGCATCCAGTTGAAGATCATCGCCTGGGTCGGGTCTGGCGGCGTCGGGTTCATGCGCATCTGCAAGAACATGGTGATGCCCATGATGACCGCCCAGACGCCGAGATGCGGCAAGAAGGCTGGCGGCGTGAATGGCAACAGGCCGAACAGGTTAAACAGCGACGTCGGGTCTGGCGCAGCCAGGTCGTGGATCCACCCAAAGAAAGGCGCATGGCGCATTTCGATGGTGACGTAGAGCACCTTGTAGAGCGCGAAGAAAACCGGGATCTGTATCAGGATTGGCCAACAGCCTGCCAGCGGATTGATCTTCTCCTGCTTATAGAGCTCCATCATTGCCTGCTGCTGCTTCATCTTGTCGTCCGCGTATTTCTCGCGGATCTCCAACATGGCAGGCTGAACCTTCTTCATATTCGCCATCGACGCGTAGGACTTGTTGGCCAGCGGGAAGAATACGGCCTTGACGACAACGGTGGTGGCAAGGATAGCCAGACCAAAATTGCCGAGGAAGCGATAGAGCGTATCGATCAGCCAGAACATCGGCTTGGTGATGAAATAGAACCAGCCCCAATCGATCATCAGGTCGAACTGACGGATGTTGAGTTCGGTCTCATAGGTCTGGATCTTGCCGACTTCCTTGGCGCCAGCAAAGACGCGGGTTTCAAGCGTTGTCGGTTGTCCCGGCGAAACTGTGAAGGCGTCGGATAGATAATCCGACTGATAGCGCGGGCGGCCATCGGCAAAATAGGCATAGCGCGGCTGGAACTCGCGCCCGGTAGGCGCCAGAGCCACGGCCCAATATTTGTCGGTGATACCAAGCCAGCCGTCTTTGGACTTGCCGGGCTTTATCTCCTTGTCTTCCTCGATCTTGGTGTACTTAATCTCTTCGAGACCCTCTTCACCGGTCACGCCGATCAGGCCTTCATGCAGCACGTAGGTGCTGGCATGTTCAGGCTTGTCGAAGCGCGTCACGCGGCCATAGTTCATCAGGGAGACCGGCGCGGCGCCTGCATTGGTCACTGTGTCGGTGATGGTGAACATATAGTCCTGGTCGACCGCGATGGTGCGGTTAAAGGTCAGACCTTTTTCATTGGTGAAGGTCAGCGTCACGGGCGCGGAATCCGTCAGCTTGCCATTGCCCTGCGCGGTCCAGACGGTGGCCGGACCGGGCACCGTGCCGGTCTGTTCGTTGCCTACGAAACCAATTTCAGCATATTGGCCATTGGGCAGGCCGGCCGGGTTGAGGAGCTCGATATTGGGCGAATCCTTGTCGACCGTCAGGCGGTAATCTTTAAGCCGCACGTCATCGATACGGGCGCCGGTCAGGTTGATTGATCCGGCAAGACGGGGCGTATCGATGCTCACACGCCCTGTCTGCGCCAAAGTTGCCTCACGGCTGGCGGCTGGAACACCGTCGGTTCCGGGTACGCCCGCCGCCGAGCCTGGTACACCGCCCAGCGGAGTAGGCAGGGCAGATCCTGGAATGGCTGCACCCTCACCTGTCGACGTTGCCGCCTTGGTCTGCGCCTCGACACGCTGCGCTGCAATCTCGGCTGCCTGGCGCTGCTGTTCCATGCGGGGGTTCATGTAGAACACCTGCCAGAGCGTCAAAATACCTATCGAAAGAGCAATGGTAATGAGGAAGTTGCGGTTGTTTTCCATCATATGGTCCTAACGCGATCCGCGTATGCGACGAGAGAGTTCGGAGGCCAGCGCCTCAAACGGAGCGGCAAGGATGTCTGTCCGCCCGACGATGACATAATCGCTGCCTTCCGCCATGTCACCTGCGGCATGACAGCGAAGTGCCTCCTTGAGGCGACGACGAATGCGGTTGCGCTGTACCGCATTGCCGGATTTTTTGGTGACGGTGAAACCGGCGCGCGCCGGCAGTCCGTCAGCGCGTTCCAGCACCTCAAGCAGAAAAAGCCGCCCACGGCGCTTTTCACCGCGCCGGACAGCCAAAAACTCTGCCCGCTTGCGCAGCGTGCGCGGCGGGGTGTGGTGTGCGCTCTTGCCGGTCACCGGCAAGCTTTTCAGCGTCCGCTCAGGCGGAGAGACGCTTGCGGCCACGGTTGCGGCGTGCAGCAACGACGCCGCGGCCGCCCTTGGTGGCCATCCGTGCACGGAAGCCATGCCGGCGCTTGCGGACGAGCTTCGAGGGTTGATAGGTGCGCTTCATTTTTTAATACCGCGGTGTGCGGCCCTTCTTGGATCTGTCGCTATGAACAGGAGCTATGCCGGGCTGTCTGACGCAATAAAATGCGCCGGAACCATTGGCCCGAACGTGAGCGGGCTTATAGAAAGAAGGTCTGGCGGAGTCAATTGCTGGTTGGTTGCCTGAATTGGCTTTTAACACAGGCTGAGAAGCAGGTTTCGACCCCTGCAATCCACTGCAAAGGCACCTTCCCTATCGGCGGGGCTAGAGGAAGGGCGTTGCTCACGACACTTTACCGTGTCCTCCCCAGACGCTCTACGATACCCCATCTATCCTCTGCCTATACCTTCAACTCTTCACGCGCAGGTGACCGTCCTTCCCTCGTCAGTCAAAACACGGTGAACCTGCGCTATCGCGCTTGCCCGGACCGGCCAACTGGCCCATCTGGTATGGACAAGGCCGCCTTGGTGGCTGGCCTGCATGCGCATGGCGCGAGGAGAGTGTCTTTTGGCCCGGCGCGTTTTGCCCACCGATCAATCTACCCCCACTGGTAACCTGTGGCGCATTGCGCCGCTGTTCGTGGTGGCGGCGATGCTGGCCTTTGGCTACGCCATGGGCTGGCAGCGTTATCTCAGCCTTGAATATCTCGCCGAGAGCCAGGAAATGTTGCGCGGCTATGTCGCCGCCAGGCCCGTACTGGCGCCGCTTGGCTTTATCGCGCTTTATGCGGTGGCGGTCGCAGCTTCTTTCCCCGCAGCCTCGGTGCTGACGGTTTCTGCAGGCTTCCTGTTTGGCTGGGCGCTTGGCGGTGCAGTTGCTGTGATCGGTGCCACGATCGGTGCGACGCTGCTGTTTCTGGCCGCGCGCACCGCTTTTGGCGGATTTCTGCGACGCAGGCTCGGTGGCTTCTCGGCAAAACTGGCTGATGGATTTGAAAAGGATGCCTTCTCCTTTTTGCTGGTGTTGAGGCTGGCGCCGTTCATTCCCTTTTTCATCGCAAACATCGCCCCGGCGCTTTTCAACGTGCGGCTCTCGACCTTCACGCTCGCCACCGCAATCGGAATCATTCCCGGTGCTGTAGCGTATGCTTTTCTCGGCGAGGGGCTGGGCAGCGTGTTGGCCGCAGCTGAAGGCGCCGGTCGAGATGTCGGCATCAAGGATCTCGTCACGCCCGAAATTACCATCGCTTTCGCCGCGCTGGCACTGGTGGCGCTGATCGCGGCCATCGTGAAGAAGCGCTGGAAGGGCACCGGCTCGGCCTGACGAAGGCACGACGCCCAAAACCTGCTAGGGTCTCGGCTGCAAGTCGCAGGCGGGCCCGCCAATGCAGCGGCAATCTGGAACGGAAGAGACGCTAACCCCATGCCAACCGCGCAGAAAACGCTCACCCCCGATATTTGTATCATCGGCGCCGGCTCCGGCGGGCTGTCGGTCGCGGCTGCCGCCGCATCGTTTGGCGTGCCGGTGGTATTGATCGAAAAGGGCAAGATGGGTGGCGACTGCCTGAATTATGGCTGCGTGCCCTCCAAGGCGCTTTTGGCTGCAGCCAAGCGTGCGCACCAGATGCGCCATGGGTCGGCCTTCGGCATTGCCGATGTGGAACCCGACGTCGATTTCGCCAACGTGAATCGACATGTGCATCAGGTTATTGCTGCGATTGCGCCCAATGATTCCGTCGCTCGCTTTACCGCGCTTGGCGTCCATGTGATCCAGGCCGAGGCACGCTTTACCGACAGCCGCACCGTGGTGGCCGGCGATGTGATCATCCGTGCTCGCCGCTTTGTCATCGCCACAGGTTCGGCGCCGGCGGTGCCACCCATCCAGGGGCTCGACAACGTCGACTACCTGACCAATGAGACATTGTTTGACCTGACACGCCTGCCGCGCCATCTCATCATCATTGGCGGCGGGCCTATCGGGCTGGAGATGGCACAAGCGCACCGGCGGCTTGGTTCCGAGGTAACGGTGCTGGAGCGTAGCACCGCCCTTGCCAAGGACGATCCCGAGCTTGCCGCCATCGTGGTCACCAGTTTGCGCGCCGAGGGCGTGGTGATCCGGGAGGGCACCGAGGTCAGCCGCGTGGAGAAGCGTGGCAAGACCGGTCTGCGGGTTTTTTGCAAGGGTAGCGACGAACCCGTGGATGGCACGCACCTGCTCGTTGCCACCGGACGCAGCGCCAATATTGAGGGGCTCGACCTCGACAAGGCCGGCATCGCCTTCGACAAGAAGGGCCTGCAGGTGACGGACAAGCTGCGCACCTCCAATTCTCGTGTCTATGCCGTAGGGGATTGCGCCGGTTCCCTGCAATTCACCCATGTCGCGAGCTACCATGCTTCGCTGGTCATGCGGCCATTGCTTTTTCGGCTTCCGGCGAAGGAAAATCGCACCATCATTCCGTGGGTCACCTACACCGATCCAGAGCTTGCCCATGTGGGGCTTGGCGAAGAGGCCGCACGGAAAGAACACGGCACCATTCGTGTGCTGCGCTGGCCGCTTGGCGAGAATGACCGGGCGCAGACCGAGCGCCAGACTGAGGGCCATATCAAGCTGATCGCCTCCAAACGCGGAAAGATCCTCGGTGCCTCAATCGTTGGTGCGCATGCCGGCGAAATGATCCATATGTGGGCGCTGGCAATCTCCAAGGGGATGAGCCTGAGGGACATTTCGGCGTATGTGCCGCCCTACCCTACAGTGAGCGAGATTGGAAAACGCGCCGCAATCACCTATTTTGCACCTAGTGCCCGCAATATATGGGTACGACGGGTGGTGCGCTGGCTGCGCGCCTTCGGCTAACGGGGCGACAAAGAACCATTGAGCGAGACAGTGACAGATCAGAATGCGGGGGGCCGGGTGCCGCTATCGCGCGGTCTGTCGACCAAGCTTCTGCTGCTTACGATCCTGTTCGTGCTGCTGGCCGAAGTGTTGATCTTCATTCCCTCGATAGCCAATTTTCGCCTGCGCTGGCTGGAGGAGCGGCTGGGGGCCGCAGCTGCCGTATCCGCCGTGCTGATGCAAGGCGACCCGCAGAGCTTTTCGCGTTCCGTTCAGGACGATGTGCTGATGTCGATCGGCGCACGCGCTATTGCGGTGCGCGACGGCGGCGTATCGCGGCTTTTGGTGGTGACCGAAATGCCGCCACAGGTGGACGAGCAGATCGACCTTGCTGCGACCGGACCTATGCAGGCGATGATGGGCGCGACTGACACGTTCGTCTATGGCGGAAACCGGATGCTGCGCGTGTTCGGCAAGGCCGGCGAGAGTGACAAGCAGTTCGAGCTGATTATACCTGACTGGAAGCTGCGCGCGGCGATGCTGACCTATTCGCGCAATGTCGCACTTCTGTCGCTGCTCATTTCCCTGATCACGGCGACGTTGGTTTTCCTCGCGATTAACTGGATCATGATCCGCCCGGTGCGCGCGATGACGCGCTCAATGCTGGCATTTTCGCAAGCGCCCGACGATCCGTCACGCATCATCCAGCCGGAACCTCGCGGCGACGAGATCGGTGTGGCGCAACGCGAACTGGCCGGCATGCAGACGCGCCTGCAAAGGACACTGGGCGAGCAGAAGCATCTGGCCGACCTTGGCCTCGCCGTCTCCAAGATCAACCACGACATGCGCAACATTTTGGCCTCGGCGCAGCTGCTTTCCGACCGGCTGTCGGGGGTGAAGGACCCCGCCGTGCAGTCGTTTGCGCCCAAACTGGTGCGCGCACTTGATCGCGCCGTTGCCTATACGCAAGGGGTGCTCGCCTATGGCCGTGCCCAGGAGGCCCCGCCGGCGCGCCGACGCCTTCTACTTGCCAGGCTTGTCGACGAAGTTGAGGGCCTGCTTGGACTGGAAGCTGCGGGCATCGCTTTTGCCAATGAGGTCGACCCCGCCTTCGAGATTGACGCTGACAGCGAGCAACTGTTTCGCGTGCTGACCAATCTGTGCCGCAACGCCGCCGAGGCGATGGCCGCCGATCAGGAGGTGGCACTGGTCCGCCGCCTGTCGATTGCCGCCGAGCGGACCGGCAGCATGAGCCGCATTCTGGTGACCGATACCGGCCCCGGCCTGCCGCAAAAGGCGCGCGAAAACCTGTTCGCCGCCTTCCGCGGCTCGGCCCGCAGCGGCGGCACCGGGCTTGGACTGGCCATCGCCCATGAGTTGGTACGCGCCCATAGCGGAACGCTGGAACTACTGGAAAGCGTCGGCGGACGGACGGTGTTTGCAATCACCATTCCCGACCAGCCGGTGCAGCTCGACGAGGCGAGGAAGACGCTGCGCCGCCAAGCGTGACGTGCCGGTGGCGTGCGCGGCAAGCGCTGCACTGTAAAGCTCGAAAGCCAGACCTGACAGCTTTTTCCGTGATCCCATTGCGCGGCCAATTACGCCCCTTGCCGCAACCTCACTGCAGGACAGCCGCATATGAAAGTTTTGTGGCAAGCCGCTTGCATTTGCCGCCATCACTCGCTAGGTACCAGCTCGATTGCAGCCGGAGCGGTTTCTCCGGTAGCAGGGCCATGAAAGGCCCGGCGCGCGCCCGTAGCTCAGCTGGATAGAGCACCAGACTACGAATCTGGGGGTCAGAGGTTCGAATCCTTTCGGGCGCGCCAACTTTTAGTTGAGCGATTCTAGTCGTGGATCGATCCGCCTAAACTTCGAAGTGCGAGCTATTTCGGGCGATGATCCAAGCAGCGATGTCGCTTTCGGTACAATGGACCGGACGCCTTTTAGTATCGCGAAATCCTGAAATCACACTGTGGCTTGGTAGACCAATGATTGTCCGGGGGTATCAACAATCTGGAGATCTGCGCGCGCCGCCCTAGTTTGGTCCCTTCCTGCCGCGACACTTTCCTGCCGCGACACGAAAGGATTCCGCTATGCTCCGCCGCCTCGCCCTTGCCGTTGTCGCCATGTTGCTCACGGCCATCCCGGCATCTGCCCAAACGAGCGTCGAGACGCAGGCACCCAATGCGCCGAAGCAGCAGCCGGTCTTTGCCGGGCAGACGCGGGCGCCCTTGCCCGCGTCCTTGACCCAGCCGCTTGTCTCGGTGGTGGCCGAAGGGTTGCCGCGGCTTTGGGGGTTGGAGTTCTTGCCCGGGGGCGCCATGCTGGTGACCGCCAAGGAGGGGCGGATGTTTATCGTTTCGCCCGAGGGCAAAGCGGGGCCCGACATTGCCGGCGTGCCAGCCGTGGATGCCGGTGGGCAGGGCGGGCTTCTCGACGTGGCGCTGGCGCCTGATTTCGAGCAGAGCCGGCGCATCTTCTTTTCGTTTGCCGAGCCGCGCGAAGGTGGCAACGGCACTTCGGTTGCAAGCGCAACATTGGCGCTGGACGCAGACGCGCCGCGCCTTGGCGATATCCGCATCGTCTTCCGGCAGACGCCGACTTTTGCCGGGCGTGCCCATTTCGGTTCGCGGCTGGTATTTGCGCCCGATGGGTCGCTCTATGTCACGGTTGGCGAACGCTCCGATACAGCCGTGCGCGGGCAGGCGCAGGATATCGCCAGCGGGCTTGGCAAGGTGTTTCGCATTGACCAAACCGGTGCGGCGCTTCCGGACAATCCCTTTATCGACGTCGACGGTGCGCTACCGGAGATCTGGAGCCTTGGCCACCGCAACCTCCAGTCGGCAACGCTGGACGGCACGGGCCGGCTGTGGACTGTCGAACACGGACCGCGCGGCGGCGATGAATTGAATCGGCCGCAGGCGGGGCTCAATTATGGCTGGCCGGAGGTGACCTATGGGATCGACTATAGCGGGGCGCCGATTGGAGACGGCATCACCCGCACCGCAGCCACCGAACAGCCGGTCTACTACTGGGACCCGGTGATCGCGCCGTCGGGCATGGCATTTTATGATGGCACCATGTTCGCGAGTTGGAAAAATGCCTTTCTTGTCGGCGGGCTGGTCGCTCAATCCGTGGTTGTGCTGCACATGGGCGGCGACCGCGTGGTGGCCGAAGAGCGCGTTGACGTCGGTGCGCGGGTGCGTGACGTGAAAGTGGCGCCTGACGGATCTGTCTTTGCCGTCACCGAGAATGGTGGCGGCAGCCAGATACTGCGGCTTTCAGCGTCGGCACAATAGTCAGCCGAGAAGGCTGCGGGCGGTGCGCATAAAGATGCGCGCGCCAATTGCAATCAGGTCATCAGGGAAATCATAGTCCGGATTGTGCAGCGATGGCCGGTCGACGCCGGCGCCGAGGAACAGCATCGCGGATTTCGACGCATGGCCGAACGTGCCGAAATCCTCAGACGCGCGCATCGGCAACTGGGTCTCGTCATGGGGAATGTTTTCCGCGACCAGCGCGGCGCGCAGATGCTCTACAGCCTCGCCATCATTGAGCGATGCGACGAATATCTCGTGATAGTCGAAGCCGTGGCGAAGGCCGCTTTGCTCAGCCATATCCTTCAACAGAGTTTCTGCCGCACGGCTCAAATCGGCCATGCGCTCATCCAGCCTTGTACGCAGCGTGGCGCGGATTTCGGCATGACCGGGGGCGATGCCAAACACGGGTTCTCCCATCATGGCGTGGGTCACCGTCACCATGGCAAAATTGTCATCGTAAAAACTGCCGCCCCCAAGCTTTTCCAGCGCCGGCATCAGCTGGCTCATCGCCAGCATCGGAGAGATGCCCGTTTCGGGCATGGAGGAATGAGCGGTCTTGCCTTCAAGAATAATCCGCATGCCCCGCGAGGCGCAGTTCACCACGCCGGGCTTCAGACGCACATGGCCAAGCGGGGTGCCCGGAAGATTGTGCAGGGAGAATGCAAAATCGGGACGGATTCTTTCATAGCGCGGGTCAGCGACTACACCGGCTGCGCCATCGCCGGTTTCCTCGGCCGGCTGGAACATCAGTACCACACGCCCGCGCGCTGGCGGCCTACGGCCGAATTGACGGCCAAGCGCAGCCACGATGGCCGTATGCCCGTCATGGCCGCACATATGCGAAGTACCGGGTACCGTGGAACGGTGGGAAATGTCCGACAACTCCTCGATGGGCAACGCGTCGAGCTCGCTGCGAAAGAGGACCGTTGGCCCAGGCGCGCCACTGTCGAACACCATGGCAACACCATGTCCGCCAAGCCCGGTCAGCACGTTGGCAGCACCCGTATCGGCAAGAAAGTCGACAACGCGTTGGGCGGTCTCTTTCTCGTCATTGGAAATTTCGGGATACCGATGCAGTTCGTGCCGAAAGGCGATCAGATCGGCGATATCCTGATTGGTCAGTTCCATGCTGGGGTCCACATCGATGCAAACAAGATCAATCCGTCCTAGCAGGGATGACAGGCCGGCGTCGACGGTACCCGCCGCTGGACCAGCAAAATGTTGCTCAGCACGCCATGGTCCATGACCTTGGGAGGGTGGGGCACAGGCGTTTTCAAGCGCCACAACAAACAAGTGAGTTTCGCGTCGATACAAGCTATGAGTGTTGAAGCATTTAGCTGCCAAGGACGGCCGCAACTGATCCAAACGTGTCAGGGTATTGCATGGACGGCGAACACTTCTACGGCCATCTAACTGCAATCGTGGGCGCACAGAACGCGTCGCTCTATGCCAGCAGATTTGGCGGATTGGATGATATCCAGCACGGAAGCATCCTGAATTTCGAGGCTTTGGCCTTCTATGTCTACACAACCAGCATGAATTGGCATGACCACATCAATGAACAGCTTTGGGCAGGTAATCCCGGCACCGAAATCCGTGCGTTTTGCGATGTCCTGAACTCCGCGCTCCAAAAATTACCGGCCTTCAAAACGAATGGAGGGGTGGTGTATCGCGGCTATAAAACGGCAGACGTCGATGCATTTCTCGAGCCCTACAGACCTGGCGAAATGGTGCATTTTCGGGGTTTTACCAGCGCAAGTATCAAGGAGGACCAGGCCTTCGGAGGAAACATTTTGTTCATAATTCGGGCGCTTACTGCACGGGCAGTGTGGTTTCTCTCAGCCAACTTCCACGAATGTGAAGTCTTGATTCCGGCTGGTCGTCATTTCACTGTAGCAAATGTGATGCGGGATCAGGGTCGGGCCATCATCAGCCTGGAAGAATTAGAATGAGCGACAAGAAGAAAGCGAACGAAACAGAAACCGTTAGCCGCGGCATTAAGGGCCGGAAGAACCCTGGCGCGAAGCGCTCTGATCTTGTTATTGATCGTGCCCTTGCCGAGCGGTTTTTCAAGGCATCGCTGCCCCCCTTCCCTGCGACGCCGATGCAGGAACGGATGCAATCGTCTCGCGGCTAGATATCTCTTCACGGAGCTGCTTCCGCCCCGGTGACAGCCCATCTGGTTTAAGCTAATCCTGCAGCCATGATGCTGCCTTCTGATCCTGCCGCCAATCTTGCCACGCTTATCCGGTGCCCTTCGGTGACACCCGCGGAGGGTGGTGCGTTATCTGCGCTGGAGGCAATGCTTTTGCCGCTCGGATTTTCGGTCGAGCGGCCTGTCTTCAGCGAGGACGGCACGCCGGAAATCGAAAACCTTTATGCAAGACTATCTGGCAACGGACCGCATCTGATGTTTGCCGGGCACACCGATGTGGTGCCGGTGGGCGACGAAGCAAGCTGGACGTATCCTCCCTTTGCCGCCGAGATTGCAGGCGGGCAGATGTATGGCCGCGGCGCTGTCGACATGAAGGGCGGCATTGCCTGCTTCGTCGCCGCTGTCGCCCGCCATATAGAAAAGACCGGAAGGCCTAAGGGTTCGATCTCGTTCGTCATCACTGGCGATGAGGAAGGTCCGGCTATCAACGGTACCACCAAGCTACTCGACTGGGCAAAAAGCAAGGGCGAGAGCTGGGATGCCGCGCTCGTTGGCGAGCCGACCAATCCGGATACACTCGGCGACATGATCAAGATCGGGCGGCGCGGCTCGATCTCGGCGACGCTCACCATAAATGGGCGGCAGGGCCATGCCGCCTATCCCCATCTGGCCGACAATCCGGTGCGCAGCATCGTCACGCTTGTCGATGCGCTTTTGGCTCCGGCCCTTGATGGTGGCACAGCCGATTTCCAGCCGACCAATCTGGAGGTTACCTCCATAGATGTCGGCAACCCGGCGACCAATGTCATCCCGGCGAAAGCCACTGCCATCTTCAATGTGCGCTTCAACGACAGCTGGAACGTCGAGACCCTGCAGGCGGAAATCCACAACCGGCTGGACCGCGCTGCCCGTCGCACCAAGCTGCGCCAGGGCAAGCCCGCGCCTGTCGATTATGAGCTTGTCTGGCGCGGCGTTCCAAGCCAAGTCTTTCTGACCCGTGACGAAAAGCTGATCGGCACGCTCTCAGGATCAGTGGCAGCCGTGACCGGCAAGGTGCCGGTGCTGTCCACGTCAGGCGGAACATCGGATGCGCGCTTCATCAAGGATTATTGCCCGGTTGTCGAGTTCGGGCTGGTCGGCCAGACCATGCATATGGTCGACGAGCGGGTCGCGCTTGCCGATCTGGAGACGCTGACGCAGATTTACGAGCGCTTCCTCGCAGACTGGTTCGGGTGAGACGCAATGCCCACAGCCGATCAGATCGAGACTTATCTCAAAGGGGCCTGGCTGCTCCTGAAAGGCAAGCCGGAAGGCCTGAAGCAGCTTGACCTTTCCGCCGACGGGTTCTGGAATTCCTTCTTTGCCATCATTCTGGCGCTGCCACCCTTTGTGGTGGGTTGGGCAGCGGTGGCCAACGATCTGAGCCTCAGGCCCGATGTTTCCGGCGGGCGGTTTTCTATCTTCTTACGCCTCGGTTTCATCGACATTGCTACCTGGGCGTTGCCCCTGGCCATGCTAGCGCTCGCGGCTCGGCATGTCGGGCTGGCCAGTCGGTTCGTCGCCTATGTGGTTGCCACCAACTGGTCCCAGGTGATCATCGTCTGGATGATGCTGCCACCGGTTCTGCTGCAGCTTTTCTTGCCCGATACCAAGGAGATCGTCACCTTTGCGACTCTGACGATCTTCCTCATTTCGATGGTGCTGTCCTGGCGGCTGACAAATGCGGTGCTGGGCAAGGGGCCGGCAGTCGCCAGCGGGTTATTTGTCGCCATGCTGCTCGCGGCGTTCGCCGTTCTCCTCACCCTGCAGGCGCTGCTTGGACTGACCCCATCTGTTCACTACGCCGGATAGTCTGTCTTTATCTGCCGTCGTGCACCGCCGTAGCTGCCCGCCACCGCTGCCACCAGGGTCAACGCCATGGCGCAATAGGCGGCAGCCGAAAAGCCGAACCGGGCGTAGATGGGACCAAAACCGCCCGTGCCGGCGAACACCGCAAGGTAGGTTACCGCACTGTTGAGCCCCATCACGGTACCGCGCTGCGACGGATCAATCGACGTCAGCCGCATGATTAGCAGGTTCAGCCCCAAATGGTTGGAAAGTCCCCACAGAAACACGACAGCCAGCACCGCAACAAAGCTTGAGGCTGCCAGCCCCAGCAACAGATAGACGACCGCAACAATGACAAAGACTATCGGCATCATCCGGCGCGCGCCCACCCTGTCGGCAACCCCGTCCAGTGCCGTCGCACTGCCAAAGCCGATGCCATAGATGAGGGCTGCCAGGCCATTGGCGCTGACAGATTGGCCAAGACCATCATGGAGGTGGGCCCCGAGGTAGCCATAGACGCCGTAGAATGCAGTCATAAACGCACCACAAGCCAGCAATAGCGGCTTGACGCCCTCGATATTGGCGGTAGCCAGCGGCGATGAAGCGGGCCCGGTGGCCGCAGCCTGGTGCGCGGGCAAAAGCGCCATCCCCGCGCTGGCGACAAGCGCCAGCAGTGCAACAACGCTATAGACCGCGCGCCAGTGAATGAAATCGGCAACCACTGCCGCCAGCGACACACCCGCAACCATGCTGAGGGTCCATCCGGTCAGCACAAGGCCGATGGTGCGGCTTTCGCGCCCCGGCGGTGCGATGGCCGCAGCGCTCGAATAGATCGCCGGCAACGCGACGCCGGAGGCTATGCCGGCAGCACATTGAGCTGCGACCAGCACCATGAGTGTGGGCGCTACGGCACAGGCCAGCATGGTCGCAGATAGAACCACCATGGACAGCCTCAGCATGCGCCCGGCCCCCAGTCGGTCAATGTGGCGCGCGAGAAACAGAGCGCTGGCAGCCGTGCCGAGACCAAAGGCACCCGAGGCCAGCATCACCATCGCTACACTTGCGCCCAACGACCGCGCGACCTCCGGGGCGATGGGTCCAAGAGCAAGCGAGTTAGACCCGATCACGCCGATACAGCCGGTCAACACGTAGGCAGCGGCAGGAATTCCTGGAACTGCCGGGACAGGAGCGGATTGATTGAGCTTCGACATTTTGGCATAATCGCAAAATGTCATTCAGCAACAAGAGGGCATCAAGCAGATGGCGGAAGAAACAGATGGCATTCAGCAAAGCAGGCTTCCGTCACGGGACCTCGACGCCGCTGACCGAAGATTGTTAGGCGTTTTGGTCGAAGATGCCACCGTCAGCTATGCGCAACTAGGTGAAGCGGCTGGCCTGTCAGCGCCCGCAGCCCATGAACGGGTGAAGCGCCTGCGCCGTTCCGGCGCCATTCGCAAGACGGCTGCGATTATTGACCCGAAGGCGGTGGGGAAATCCCTACTGGCCTTTGTTCATGTCGATACGCGCGGCTGGGGTAAGACGCCGGAGCTGATGGACATTTCAAGATACCCCGAAGTGGAGGAAATCCATTCAGTAGCCGGCGATGCCTGCATGCTATTGAAGGTGAGGACCGAAGATGCCCGCGCGCTCGAAGGGCTTTTGGCGCGGATCTATGATGTCCCCGGCGTGGTGACAACGCGCAGCTACGTCGTGCTCTCGACCTATTTGGAGCGTTCGGTTCAGCCGCATACGACACGGGTCTGGCCGTCGACCCATGAGATGGTCAAGCCGATCTATTAGGCGCTTCAACACTTAGCCAAGGCGGAAACTTTCTCTTGACAGGCACATGCCCAGCTTGATACTTATCCATATGGCTAAGTATTCAATTAATCTGGACAAAGCATTTTCCGCACTCGCTGACCCGACAAGACGGGCCATTGTCAGCCGTTTGTGCGAGGGGCCGAAATCCGTCAGCGAGCTCTCCGAGCCGTTTGATCTGGCGCTGCCCTCGCTTCTCAAGCATGTGCGGGTGCTGGAGGAAAGCGGGCTCGTGAGGTCTGAGAAAAACGGGCGGGTTCGCACCTGTACGATCGCGCCGGACGCGCTTCATGCGACCGACGGATGGATCCGCCAGCACATAGCTGCATGGGAGCGCCGTCTCGACCGGATGGAAGTCCATATCGAACGCATGACGAGGAAGAACTGAAGCGATGAGCGCCATATCCACAAACTCTGACTCCGCCTGGCAGAACTGGCCGCTTGACCGCGAAATCGTTCTGGCGCGGGTGATCGACGCGCCACGCAGCGTGGTTTATGCCGCATGGACCGACCCGGAACAGATCGTGGTCTGGTTCGGCCCCGAGGGCATGGAAATCGAGACGTATGAAATCGACCTGCGCCCCGGCGGCATCTGGCGGTTCGATATGGTTGCCGCCGACGGGACCCGCTACAGCAGCCGGATGGATTTTTTACGTCTGGAGGCTCCGACGCTGATCGAGGTTGAGCATGGGGTAGACGAAGACCACGATCCCGGCAAATTCAAGATGCTGGTCACCTTCGACGAACAAAGTGACGGCAAGACCGTGTTGACGCTGCGCCAGATGCACCCGTCCAGGGAACACCGCGAAAATGCGATCGGTTTTGGTGCGGTCGCGTATGGCGGTCAGACGCTGGACAAGCTGGCGCGTCACGTCGAGGCAAAAAGCCGATGAGACACTGAGCCACTAATTCACGGCCATGGCTGATACGGCTGAACCTGCCGCGCTTTAGGTTGGGCGCCGCGCGGTGCTGACTGCAAATTTCACTGAACAAACGCTTCGAAAGGATCGACTGTGAGAAAACTGATAGCCTGGAACGTCATGACTCTGGATGGCTATTTCGAAGGTACCGGACCGTGGCAGCTCGATATGCACGGCACAGTCTGGGGTGAGGAACTAGAGGAATTTTCTCTGGCTCAGGGTGCGGAGATCGGCACGCTTTTGTTTGGACGCCGCACCTACGAGGGCATGCGCGATCACTGGACAAAGGAAGAGGGTCCGGTCGCCACGATGATGAACAGCCTCGACAAGGCCATAGCTTCGCGCACGCTCGACGTGGCTGATTGGGCCAACAGCCGACTGTTGAAAGGCGAAGCCATCGACACCGTCAAGGCGCTTAAGCAAGAAGACGGCAAGGATGTTTTCGTATTCGGCAGCGCAGATCTCCTGGCAACGCTGATGGCCGAGGGGCTCGTAGACGAATACCGCATTTGCCTTGCGCCGGTGGTGTGGGGTGAAGGTACGCCGCTGTTTAAGCCCGAAAGCGGCCGCGCGCATTTCTCCCTGCGCGAAAGCCAGCCTCTTAAGAGCGGCGGGATGCTTCTCTTTTATGAGCTGAAGAAGGTCTGACAGCTCTACCGATTAGGGTCACACCTCGGGATAATCCACCTTGATCAGATAGAGTCCGTCGGGCGGCGCGACCTGGCCGCAGGCTGCACGGTTGCGGGCTTCGAGCGCTGCCTGCAATTGGGCGGCGCTCCAGCCACCTTCGCCCACCTTTTTCAGCGAGCCGACAATCGAGCGCACCTGGTTGTGCAGGAATGAGCGTGCCGAGGCGCGAATTTCGATGGCGTCGGCAAGACGCACCACATCCAGCCGCTCCAGCGTTCGCACCGGGCTTTCCGCCTGGCATTGAGTTGAGCGAAAGGTGGTGAAGTCATGCCTACCGGTCAGGAGCTGGGCTGCCTCGTGCATGGCCTGCGCATCAAGCTTCTTGGGCACCCACCACACCTTCCGATGATCGAGCGCCACAGGCGCGCGGCGATTGGCGATGCGGTAGAGATAGTGCCGGCCGATCGCCGAAAAACGAGCATCGAAATCTTCTGCAGCCGGTGTTGCATCAAGGATTGAAACGCGCTGTCCAGCCATTTGCAGATGGGCGTTGAGCGCATCGCGCACCTTTTCTGCTGGCCAGTTTTTTGCCAGCTCGACATGGGCTACCTGCCCGCTTGCATGGACACCGGCATCCGTGCGGCCAGCGCCCCGCAGGGTCAAAACCTCGCCGCAAAACGCCAGGAGGGCGTTTTCAATGGCTCCCTGCACGGTCGGAAGATCAGGCTGGCGCTGCCAGCCGGCATAGGCGCTGCCGTCATATTCCACATCGAGGCGGTATCGCGGCATCTCTTGGTCCCGACCGTCAGGCGACAGGGACGTGGAAAAAGGCGGCGCGGTTTGTCTTCATACTCATGACAGCATCATACCATTTTCCAAGGGCGTGCCACGCAGAAACGCTTCGGCATCGGTTGGCTTGCCGCCCGCTCTTTGAACCTGAAGCAACCGCACCGCACCGCTTCCACAGGCGACAGTCAGCGCAGCATCAAGCAGAATGCCTGCCGCGCCGCCACCCTCCGCCTCAACGGCCCGCAGCACTTTCAGGCGTTCCGCCCTGCCGCCGGTCTCGATTTCACACCACGCGCCCGGAAAGGGCGACAGACCGCAAATATGGCGCGCCACTTCCAGCGACGGGCGCTGCCAGTCGATGCGGGTTTCGGCCTTGTCGATTTTTCTGGCGTAGGTCACACCCTCTTCATCCTGCACAGAAAGCAGAAGGTTTCCGGCTTCCAGCCGGGCCAGCGCATCGACCATCAGTGGTGCGCCGATCGCACTCAACCGGTCGTGCAGGTCGCCGGCGGTCATGCCGGGGATGATGGCGATGCGCTCGGTCAGCGCCACCGGGCCGGTGTCCAGCCCTGCCTCCATCTTCATGAGCATCATGCCGGTTTCAAAATCGCCTGCCATGATGGCGCGCTGGATCGGGGCTGCGCCGCGCCAGCGCGGCAGCAGCGACGCATGGCCATTATAGCAGCCAAGCCGCGTACTCTCGAGGACCGGTGCTGGCAATAGAAGCCCGTAGGCGACAACCACCGCGACATCGGCTTTCAGCGCTGCGAATTCTGCCTGCTCGGCTTCGTTTTTGAGCGACAGTGGCGTGCGCAACTCCAGCCCAAGCCGCTCGGCCTCGCGCTGCACCGGCGACGGGGTGAGTTCCAGGCCACGGCGGCCTGCCGGGCGCGGGGGCTGGGTGTAGACGGCGGCGATATCGTGGCCGGCCTCAACAAGCGCGCGCAGCATCGGCACGGAAAACTCCGGCGTGCCCATGAAGATGACGCGCAGCCCCATCTCAGCTGACCAGCGGGGTTGCGGGCCGGTCTTTTGCGAGCTTACGGAATTTCTTCACCACCATGTCGCGCTTGAGCTTGGAGATATGATCGATGAACAGGACGCCGTTCAGATGGTCGATCTCATGCTGCAGGCAGGTGGACAGGAGGCCGTCTGCCTCGATCTCCTGCTCTTTGCCGTCGCGGTCGAGATACTTGACCCGCACGCGCGCAGGGCGCTCCACTTCGGCGTAGTAATCAGGGATCGACAAGCAGCCTTCCTCGTAGATCGAGCGCTCTTCGAAGCTGCGAAGGACTTCCGGGTTGATGAATACCTGCGGCGCGGGCTCCTCGTCTTCCTTGGCGAGGTCGATGACCAGCATGCGCAGCGGCGTACCGACCTGGATTGCTGCCAGTCCAATGCCCGGCGCGTCATACATGGTCTCCAGCATGTCGCCGGCAAATCTGCGCAAGTCGTCGTCAACCCGTTCGACGGGCTTCGAGACCTGGCGCAGCAGCGGATCGGGCAGGATGATAAGTGGTTTGATCGACATGGCGCTCGCTTAAGGTTTCCGGTCAAATGCGTCAACCGGATGTACATTTTTGCTGTTCACGTTTTGATCTGTCGCGTCGATGCGAATCACGTATGCTGACGGAATGAATGACCTGTCTTCAATTCTTTCCGAACCGGTGATCCAGCTTGGTGCCACCACCATTACGCTCGGCCAGACGCTGGGCGTTGGGGCGCTGTTGTTCTTGGTGCTGTTGTGCGCGCTGGTGTTGTCGCTGTGGCGTTCGGGCAGAGCGCGCGCGGTTGCCGCAGCAGTAACCGCTGATCATGCCCGCGATACCGAGGCGCGGATGGCAGGTATCCTTGCCTCGCAGGCCGAGATGCAGGGGCGGCTTGGGGCTGTGGCCGACGTGTTCGGCGCACGTCAGGCCGAACTCACGCAATCCATCGCGCAAAGGCTCGACGCCATGACCGGTAGGCTTGGTCAGTCGATGAGCGAGCAGACGCGCTCGACGCATGAGAGCCTGAGCAAATTGCAGGAACGGCTGGCGGTTATCGACACGGCGCAAAACAACATCCAGTCGCTCGCCGGCCAGGTGGTGCAGTTGCAGGCGATCCTGTCCAACAAGCAGACGCGCGGTGCCTTTGGCCAGGCGCGCATGGAGGCGATTGTCGCCGACGGGCTGCCGCAGGGCGGTTATGAATTCCAGATCACGCTGTCTAATGGCAGCCGGCCAGACTGCGTGGTGAAGATGCCGAACGGCACGCCGGCACTGGTGATCGACGCGAAGTTTCCGCTGGAAGCCTGGAACGCTATCAAGGCGGCAGAGGGGGCCGAGCAGCAGAAGGCCGCCGCGCAGGCTTTCCGCCGCGATGTCGAAATCCATGTCCGCGACATTGCCGACAAATATCTGATCAACGGCGAGACCCAAGACACCGCCTTCATGTTCGTACCGTCGGAATCGGTGTTTGCCGAGATCCACGAGAATTTCGAGGCTCTTGTACAACGTGCCCACCGGGCGCGGGTGATCATCGTCTCGCCGTCGCTTTTGATGCTGTCGATCCAGGTGATCCAGGCGATCCTGAAAGATGCCCGGATGCGCGAACAGGCACATCTCATCCAGGGCGAAGTGATCCGGCTGATGGAGGATGTCGGGCGGCTCGACGAGCGGGTGCGCAAACTGCAGGGCCATTTCGGTCAGGCTTCCAAGGACATTGACGATATTCTGGTCTCGTCGTCCAAGGTCACCAAGCGGGGCCAGAAGATTGAGGCGCTGGAGTTTTCCGCACCGGAGGCTGCTTCGACCGAAGGCGGTAGCGAAGGCACGCGCGTTGCGGCGGCCCGCGTCGCGGATTCCAAGACCGGCCAGTTGCGCCTTCGGGTCGTCGAAGAACGCGAGTAATTTTCGCGAAAGTCAAATCGCCAGTTCGGCACGCACCTTTTTCCAGGTCCCGGTGGTCTGCGGTTTGACGAAGAGGGACGTGATCTGCGGATGTTTCCGGGTGATCGCGCGTTCAAGACGTTCTACGCAGGCCTCGATTGCGGGGGCGGTCAACCGGTCTTCAAATTCGACGCTGAGTGCGGCGACAATCTCGTTTGGGCCGATATGGACGGTGATGATCCCATTGGCCTTTCCGATATCGCGGTCGTCCTGAACCAGCGCCAGCACGGATCTTTCGATTTCGGGCAGTGCCGGTTCGCCCATCAGCAGCCCCTTGCTCTCGCGGGCGAGGAACACTGCGGTGGCCGCCAGGATGAGGCTGATGCCGACCGATGCGACACCGTCGAGGACTGGCATGTCCAGGAGCTGCGCGGCGAGGATGCCGGCAAATGCCACCACGAGCCCGAGCAGTGCCGCGCTGTCTTCTAATAGTACGGTGAAGACGCTTGGGTCCTTGCTCTTGCGAACCGCTTCAATATAACCGGCATTGCCTTTCGATTTGCGGAACTCCTTCAGCGCCACGGCCCATGTGCCGCCTTCAAACACCATCGACAGACCGAGCACGATGTAGTTTGCCATCGGATTGGCGACCGGCTCAGGATGCATGATGTGGGCAATGCCCTCATAGAAGGAAATGCCGGCACCCAGCGCGAAGACCAAAACGGCGACGATGAAGCTCCAGAAATAGAGTTCGCGACCATGTCCGAGCGGATGGGTGCGGTCGGCAGGGCGGGCGGCGCGGTGCAACCCGTAGAGCAACAGCGCTCCATTGCCGGTATCGACCAGCGAGTGCACGCCTTCCGAAAGCATGGCTGAGCTGCCTGTGAATGCGGCAGCTCCAAACTTCGTGATGGCAATCAGAAAATTGCCTGCCAGCGCGGCATAGATAACGGTTTTCGATCCTGAATGAGCAGCCATGACAAGCTCCGATGTCTCGTTCCGGCATCTAGAGCAGGAGTGCCAGGCGTCCAGTGCCGCAGGGCCGGCGCGATCCGGGGACCGTGCGCATAAGTCCCCTTGTGCCGGCAAACAGAACGGTCATCATGGGCCGGCCAGCACAGGAGGAATCACATCATGGCAAAAGGTCAGATGAAGTCGAACAAAGAAGTCCGCAAACCCAAGAAGGATGCCAAGAAGCCGGCAGCCGCTGCAGCCAGCCCGACGCTTGCTCCGGCTACAAAAAAGAGCAAATAGCCCGCATTTGCTGATCGTGGGTTTCCCTCCGGCCGCATATCTTGCGGCCGGTTTTCTATCTCCGGCCCGGCGCCGGACAAACGCGAGGTTGGTAAATCATGGCGTGGCTTCTACTGGTCGTTGCCGGGTTGTTCGAGATCGGCTGGGCTATCGGGCTCAAATATACCGATGGCTTCACCCGGCCCCTTCCCACCATTCTCACGGCAGCAAGCATGATCGTGAGTGTCGTGCTTCTCGGGCTGGCGCTGAAGACACTGCCGGTCGGAACCGGTTATGCGATCTGGACGGGCATCGGCACCGTCGGCACAGCGCTGCTCGGCATCTGGCTGCTCGGAGAGCCGGCCACTGCGGCACGGCTTGGCTGCATCGCGTTGATCGTCAGCGGCATCATCGGCCTGAAGCTGGTGAGCTGACGTGATTCAGCGCCGCGGCCAGGTGGCAGCGGCGCTGGCCCGAAGGCAAACTCCTGTTCGATCAGCCGGAAAAGCCGGGAGGCGTGCGGCCGACGCGTGACTTGCGCGCGGCATAGCGGGCGTCGCGCTTAGCCTTGCGTTCGACCTCATCGGACAACAAGCGCGCGATGCGCTCGTTTTCCTCGGCCTCACGCTGCTTGGCATCTGCCTGCGCGGCTTCTTCAGCGGCAAGGCGCTCGGCCTCGGCTGCTGCTTCGCGCGTTGCGCGCTCTTCGGCCTCGCGGGCCAGCCGCTCCTGCTTCTGCTTTTCCTTTTCAGCCTGCCTAATGGCACGGGCCTCGAGGACGGCCTTGCGCTCGGCCTGCTTGGCTACCACTGCCGGGTCGTCTGCGGCCGGCTTGGCCTTGAATTTCTCAAGCATTGCGCGCTTGGCGGCATTTGCCGCATCGCGGCGTTCAAAAACGTCTTTTTCCCTAAAGATAGCCAAATCTCACTTCCCTGGAGTCCGTTCAAGGTTCTGCAGAACCTCTTTATCGCTTCGTTTCCCGCAATTCCTGGCGGATACCGCTGCACGTCACTGCTGGAATTGCTGTCGTCGCGCCGCTTACATAGCTGTCAACGCCAAGAGTTCAAGCGCCAAAAGGCCACAGAGGCCATGAAATCCGCCCTTGGGGCAGGAAAAACTGCCTGATTGGTATCCGCTGCAGGCATAGACGGAATGTTCAGCCTCGTCCACCGGCGTAAATGCTGGCTGGCCGCTACGTGTCTCAAACAATGCGGGGCGAACACTATGGAACTTGGGCTTTATCACCCCGCAGGCCGAGGTGATGAACCGCATTGGCCGCGAGCGCGGCTGGGGGCCGACCTCCCGCGCCCATTTCGATCAGTCGCTCGGAGCGGACGGAGCGCTGTTTGTGGAGACCGGTGGCCGAAAAGATCTTTGCCCAGCACCGCAATTTCGGCAATTCGCGCCTCCTCATCCAGATGGCGATTGGCCTGATGCCGCATGACAAGGCGATGAAAGCCATTGAGCTATTTGGCACTCGCGTGGCGCCGCTTGTGCGCGCGGGGATGGCCGGACGAGGCCCTGGCCGCTATCAAGTTCAAAAAATACTGAACAACTGTTTGCCTTGGGCAACCAGCATTCATATATCGCAAGGGAACGCCTTGGGCGGGGCCGTGCTCCATAGAAATCATTGGCATGCTCTAACACTGTGTTTGTACGCAATTTCGGGCTGAGAACCGCTGCACACTTTTCGGGAATTCGTTTAGGAGCCTTGGCCATGATCCCACTTTCCGTCCTTGATCTTTCGCCTGTGGGTGAAGGCAGCAATGTATCGCAGTCGCTGAAGAACACGCTTGATCTGGCGCGTCATGCGGAACGGCTGGGCTATCGCCGTTACTGGTTGGCCGAGCATCACAACATGCCGGGAATCGCCAGCGCAGCCACCTCGGTGGTGATCGCCCATGTGGCGGCCGGCACCTCTGCCATCCGTGTCGGCGCCGGCGGCATCATGCTGCCCAACCATGCTCCGCTGGTCATTGCCGAGCAGTTCGGCACGCTTTCGGCGCTGCATCCGGGCCGGATCGATCTGGGGCTTGGCCGCGCGCCCGGCACCGATATGAACACGGCCCGCGCGCTCCGGCGAAACATGGAATCGGGCGTCGATAGCTTTCCACAGGATGTGGTCGAGCTAGCCAATTATTTCCGCCCGGCAGAGCCCGGCCAGCGGCTGCGCGCGGTGCCCGGCGAGGGAGAAAACGTGCCGCTCTGGATCCTCGGATCGTCCACCTATGGCGCGCAGCTCGCGGCCATGCTCGGCCTGCCCTATGCTTTTGCCTCGCATTTTGCGCCGGCTGAACTGGAAAACGCGATCGACATCTACCGCTCGCGCTTTCAACCGTCTGAGCAACTTGCCAAGCCCTATGTGATGCTCGGCCTCAACGTCATTGCCGCGCCGACCACGCAGGAGGCAAAGCTGCATTTCACCTCGCTACAACAGGCCTTTGTCAACCTGCGCTCCGGTCGCGCGGGCAAGCTGCCGCCGCCGATAGAACGCTATTACGATACACTCGACATTGCGTCCAAAACCATGCTTGACCACGCGCTTGTCTGTGCCATCGTTGGCGACCGCGATACGGTCAAATCCGGTCTCGAAGCTTTCATCCGTCGCACCGGCGCTGACGAACTGATGGTCACCGCCCAAATGTTCGATCATGCCGCACGCGTGCGGTCGTTTGAGATGCTGGCGGATGTGCACAGGGAGCTTTCGTCGGCGGCGTGAGCGGTTGGTTTTGCTGCCGTCCTTGCCCTAACGCAGCGCCTTCACCAGCCCGGAATCGGGAAAACACGTCGCCGCCTGGCCGTTCTTTTCCTGCCATGCACCGATCGACCGTCGTGTCTTGAAGCCGGGCAGGCCGTCGGCGCCGCCGACGTCGAAACCCTGCTTTTCCAGCCCGCGCTGGAGCGATGCCACATCGGAGCGGTAGAGACCACCGACGGCGCCCCACGCTCCGGCAAACGGCTTGTCGCCATGGGCGATGCGGTCTGCAGCGTGACCGATGAACAGCGCGTAGAGATCACTCTCATTATAGGCCTTCAGCACGTAGAAATTCGGCGTGACGATGAAGCTCGGCCCGCTGCGGCCAGCCGGCATTAGTAAAAACCCTTCGGAGCGCAGCTCGTGGGCGGGAAACAGCTTGCCACCCACTCGCGCGACACCGAGCTTTGTCCAATCGGCGATTTTTTTGCCCTGGTCCGGGCCTTCGAGAGCGCAGGAAACCGTTTGTGGCACAGTGACCTCAAAGCCCCAATCGCGGCCCTTCTGCCAGCCAAAATGGGCGAGATAATTGGCTATCGAACCCAGCGTGTCGGATGTCGATTTCCAGATATCGGCGCTGCCATCGCCATCAAAATCGATGGCATGCGCGAGAAAGGAAGTCGGCATGAATTGCGGCTGGCCCAGCGCGCCAGCCCAGGACGATTTGAAAGCTGGCCGCGCCACCCTGCCCTGTTCCAGCATCTGCAGCGCAGCCAGCACCTCCTTGCGGAACATCTCCTTGCGGGTCGCCAGAAATGCCTTGGTGGCCATAACCTGGAACGCATCATGCGGGATCTTTGCGGTGCCAAAACCTGACTCGCGACCCCAGATCGCGACTGCAATTTCGCCCGGAACGCCGAAGCGCTTTTCTAGCTCGCGCAGTGTTGCGGCATTGGCATTGAAGCGGGTGCGACCACCAGACGTAACCCCGCCGATTTTCGAGAAATAAGAACCCGGCGAGCCGAATTCGGCCTGATGCTGCTTTTTGGGCGTTTTCGGTTTTTGCCCCGGCATCACCAAATCGGGCAGGTCTAGGTTGATGCCGACGCCGGCAAAGGCCGCGTCAAAGATTTTCCTGGATATGCCCTGGCGGCTGGCCTCGGGCCACAGATCGCCGGTGAGCCAGGCCTGGAACTGGTCGTCGATCTTTGCGGCGGCGGTGGGGGTGACGGAGGTGGCGAGGAGGATGGTGGCAAGGGCGGCGAATGCAGCGCGTTTGGAAAGCGTCCAAAAGGCCCCCTCTCCGTCCCGCTGCGCGGGCCACCTCTCCCCCGCTTCGCGAGGGCGAGCAAATGGCCAATCGCAAACCCTGCTTCCTCGCCCCGGTAAAGCGGGGGAGAGGTGCCGAGCGCAGCGAGGCGGAGAGGGGGTCGCCCAGCCGAGCCGTGCCGTCATCACCCTCAAAAGTGCTACAAACAACCCCATGGCAAAAATCCTCAAAATACCGTGCGCGATTTCAGCGCTGCCGCAAGTGTACCTTCGTCGAGATAATCGAGTTCGCCGCCCACCGGCACGCCATGGGCCAGACGGGTGATTTTTATATCAAAGCCTTCCAACTGGTCGGTGAGGTAATGCGCGGTCGTCTGGCCCTCGACGGTGGCGTTGACGGCGAGGATGATTTCGCTGATGCCGCCCTCGGACACCCGCGCGACAAGCTGGCGGATAGTGAGTTGATCAGGACCTATACCATCGAGCGGCGACAGCGTCCCGCCAAGAACATGGAATCGCACATTCATAGCATTGGCGCGCTCTAGAGCCCACAGATCGGCGACATCTTCGACAACGATCAGCGTGGCGGGATCGCGGCGCGGATCAGTGCAGATGGTGCAAGGGTCAATCGTGTCAACATTTCCGCAGGTGGAACAGACGCGCACCTTGTCCACCGCCTCGACCATGGCGCTGGCCAGCGGGGCCATCAGCTGTTCTTTCTTCTTGATCATGTGAAGGGCAGCTCGGCGCGCCGAACGCGGTCCAAGACCCGGCACCTTGGCCAGGAGCTGGATCAGGCGTTCGATTTCAGGACCGGCGACTCGTTTGGACATGACCCCGGTGTAGGGTTTTTCGGAGTGGAAGGGAATCGGTTCCGGTTATTCCACCGGGCGATCCTGTGCTAAAAGCAACGCGCCAATCGCGGAAGCTTCTTGCGGGCTTGCTTCATAGCCGAGCGTAGCATCAGTCCCCACCGGATCAGACGAAGCAAGTGTGGCCGGAATGGTCGGTCGCAAGGATGTTTCGGCAAAGCGAGCGCGGGCGGGTGCAGCGGCTGCCGTCTGCGCGGTCGCGACCATCACCGGAATTTCTGCAGCATCTCCTGTTGCGGCCCGGTCCGAGGCAATGCGCGGCGTCGGTGCTGCGCTGGCAATCATCGTTGATGTCTGCTCGGGTGCGATGTTTTCAATCGTCCTGCGACGCGAGCGCTTTTCGTAAAAGGCGTTGCCGCCTGCAACCAACACATAATGCATGTTTTTATACGGAAATGTCAGCCCGGCGGTGTGGAAGAACATGGCTTCCTTTTTCACCTTGGGGTGGCGCTCGCCCTTAAGAACGGAATCGGCTGCCGCCATCACGTCGGGCAGCGCCTTCGAATTCATCGGGCGGGATAACACGCCGGGAGCAAACTGCTTTTTGGCGCCAACGACATCGCAGACAGAGCCGCCCCATTTGCCCGACTCGACACGGTTCATGACCACCGAGCCGACAGCCACCAGCCCATCTCGGCTCGATCGGTTGGACTCAAAAAACATGGCGCGCGCCAGGCATTCCTTGTCTTTGGACGAATAGGAATACGCTGATGTAGGCGCCGCATGGAGCGACAGTGCTTCGGTGAATTTGCTGCCGGTGCTCTGATTGCAGCCGGAGATCGCCAGCGGCAGGACAGCCACGCAAAATAGGATTTTTGACCGCGCACTCACCAAGAATCGCCTCATTGTCCCTCCGGGCGTTTTGCCCTGGCCCTGTCGCGCGGAGAGGCCCGCTCGACCAGTGGGGCGAGAGTGGGCACCTTTCTGGCTAAAAAAAGGCCGGAAACCAGCAGCCACTGTGGCTTGAAGCGCTTTCCATATGGTTACCGAATCTTGCCGCAAGAGACTTTTTAACGGGCGAGACCTCAGAACGCCCGCATTTCCAACGAGTTGAGAAAATTTTGCTGAAATGTCGGAAGCCGTTTCTCCCGTTCGTCTTGACGGTATGGTGCATGGCCGCAAGTCGGCCATCAACTTTCGTAACCCACGGAGACATGACATGCAGAAGATCACCCCGATGCTCTGGTTCGACAGCAATGCCGAAGAGGCCGTGGATTTTTATGTCTCGGTGTTCAAGAGCGCGACGAAAGGTGCCATCATGCGCAATGGCGAGAACGGCCCCGGACCGGCCGGGAGCGCGCTGACGGTCGCTTTCGACCTGGAAGGCATGTCGTTCACAGCGCTGAACGGCGGACCGCATTTCCAGCTGAGCGAGGCCGTGTCCTTCGTCGTCAAATGCGCTGACCAGGCCGAGATCGACTATTTCTGGGAAGCGCTTTCGCAAGGTGGCAAGACCCAGCCATGCGGCTGGATTAAAGACCGGTTTGGCCTGTCATGGCAGATCATGCCCGACTACCTGCTCACAACCCTTGCCGGAGAGGACAAGGAAAAATCCGGCCGCGTTTTTGAGGCTGTCATGCAGATGGAGAAGCTCGACATCGCCACGCTGAAAGCCGCGGCCAACGCGGGGTCGACCTCCGCCGAAGGCGGTTTCTAGAAGGGTAGCTTCATGCCGGGCGGGATCGGTAGGCCGGCAGTCAGTGCCTGCGTCTTTTCCTGCATGACGCTCTCCACCTTGACCTTGGCATCGTTGTGAGCGGCAAGGATCAGGTCCTCCAACACCTCGACATCATCCTCCTTGAAGAGCGAGGGATCGATCTTCAGGGATTTCATCTCGAATTTGCCCGTCAGCGTCACGTGGACCAGTCCACCGCCGGACTGGCCGCTCGCCTCAAGCGTTGCGATCTCTTCCTGCATGGCCTGGAACTTTGCCTGCATCTCTTTTGCCTTACCCATCAGGCCGAGCAAATCTTTCATGGCTGTCTCCTCGAAATTCGTCGTTTTGCGGTCTGTTTTCGCGGCGTGCTAGCCGTCTTCGTCCTCTTCGATGCCCGGATCAATCGGCACATCCTCGCCCGCTTTCGCCTCGTCGGGAGCATCGGGCAAGCGCACATCGATGATCTTGGCGCCTGGAAACTGCGCCAGGATCGCGGCGACCGTGGGGTCTGCGCGGGCGTCTGAAAAGGCGGTTTCGCGGCGATTTATTTCCTGCTCGGCCAGCGTTTCACCGCCACCTTCGCGCGATACCGTGACGATCCAGCGGCGACCGGTCCATTTTTGCAGACGGGCGTTGAGATCGCTGGTGAGCGTCTTCGGAGCTTCCGGCGTCAGGCTGATCTCAATGCGGCCCGGCTCGATCCTGATCGGCCTTATGCAGCGCTTGACCAGCACTTTGAAGGCGATATCGCGGTGGGTATCAGCAAGCGTTGCAATGTCGTTCAACGATTTGATCTGTAAGGCTTTTTCTTCTTCCGGCTCTGGCTCCTGCTGGGGCGCAACGAGCGGCTGCGGCTCGGGAGAGGTTTCAACCAGCCGCATCGTATTGCCGACACCGCTCACCGCCATCTGGCGGTGGCCGACTGCAGAAGCCGTTCCGCCATTGCCGTGCCCGGCTACAGTGCCACTAGCAGGTGTCGAAGGTGCGTGCGATTGGGGCTGCTCGGCGAGCGTCTTCAGCGCTTCGTCGATGGTCGGCAGATCGGCCGCGTGGGCAATTCGGATCAGCACCATTTCGCCGGCACTGACCGGTCGATTTGAGGCCTGAACTTCGGGAATCCCCTTCAACAGCATTTGCCAGGTGCGCGAAAGCACGCGAACCGACAGCTTTTCGGCGAATTCCAGTCCGCGCTGCCGCTCGTCCTCGGAAAGCGAAGCATCCTGAGCCGCCGACGGAACGAAGCGCAGCCTTGTCACGAGGTGATTGAACTCGGCAAGGTCGGCTAGAACCGTCGCAGGGTCGGCGCCGACATTATACTGCGCGCGAAATTCATCCAGCGCTTCCGCGACCTTTCCGGACATCACATTTTCGAACAGATCAATGATTCGGGCGCGGTCAGCAAGCCCCAGCATAGAACGCACCGCCTGCGCCGTCACAGTGCCTGCGCCATGGGCGATCGCCTGATCAAAAATCGATTGCGCGTCGCGCATCGAGCCTTCGGCGGCGCGCGCAATCATCGATAGTGCTTCGTCTTCTGCAGTGATTTCTTCAAGCCCTGCGATACGTTGCAGGTCGGACTTGATCATCGCCGCATCAATTCGGCGCAGATCAAAACGCTGGCACCGCGACAGGACGGTGATCGGAACCTTGCGGATTTCGGTGGTAGCGAAGATGAACTTTACATGCGGCGGCGGTTCTTCCAGCGTCTTCAACAGGCCGTTGAAGGCCTGCGTGGAGAGCATGTGCACCTCGTCGATGATATAGATTTTGTAGCGTCCCGACACGGGCGCGTACCGCACCTGTTCGATAATCTCGCGGATGTCGTCGATGCCGGTGTGGGAGGCGGCGTCCATCTCGATGACGTCGGGGTGGCGGCCATCCATGATCGCACGGCAATGCTCGCCCTCGATCGACAGATCGACTGACGGCTGGTTGAGTTCAGGCGTGCGATAATTCAGCGCCCGCGCCAGAATGCGGGCGGTGGTGGTTTTGCCCACGCCTCGCACCCCTGTCAGCATCCAGGCTTGGGCAATGCGACCGGCGGCAAACGCATTGGTCAGCGTGCGCACCATCGGTTCCTGACCGATCAGGCCGGAAAAATCAGAAGGGCGGTATTTGCGTGCAAGCACACGGTAGGCGCTGTTTGCGCCGGTCTTGCCGCTTGATACGACTTCGCTCATTCCGCCCGTCATCTCCCTGGCCAGAGTGCGGCCCGTGTGTACAAAGAGTTTCGCCCGCATCGTCCCCCGCCGTCAATGTCGGCGGAGCGGCTTGGTGCGGATGGGATGAGGTGGGAGGCTGGAACATGACCCGTTCCGGGCTCGTTAGGGCTGCTTCCTTCCGGATCTGACCCGGTTGGCGAGTGGATCGTCCACCACCAACCTCCCGGCTCCCATATCGGCAATCATCGAGCGAAATGCAAGTGCAAGAGCGATGCCGCGGCACGGTATGCTTTAAGCGCTCTCTTGCAGCGCTGCCTTTGGCACTCTAGCCTTTCAAACATAATTGGGGAGGATCGCTGAAATGTTGCCCGGCCAAAGGCGCGGATTTGAACTTGACCGCCGACTGGAGGCAGACAGTGAACCGGTGATGTGGCTGGGCCTTTGCGAGTTGCGCATCATGAATGACTGCCGTTGGCCATGGTTCCTGCTGGTGCCGCTGCGGCCCGGATCAGAGGAAATCCACGATCTCACCCCGCTCGACCAGGCGATGCTAACCTTTGAGACCAATATGGTCGCGCAGGGCCTGAAGAAAGTGACCGGCTGCACCAAGATCAATTCGGCGGCACTTGGTAATATCGTGCGTCAATTGCACGTCCATATCATCGCCAGAAATGAGGGGGATGCCGGGTGGCCAGGGCCTGTTTGGGGCTACGGCCAGCGCGAACCCTACAAGCGCGAAGATTTGCATCAGCTGGCAGAGGCCGTCAAAGCCGCGCTGTGAGCCAACAACGAGAAGTCCTGGATGAAATTTCGACTGTTTGATGCGCCGATGCGCGAACCAAGCCAGTCCGTCGGTTTCGGCGGCAATGTGATTGAGCGCCTGTCGGAAAAGCGCACGGATGATTCGGTTGAAAAGGCGCTCGCCGATCCATCGGCGCGGCTGCTTCTGATGGGTGGAGGACGCCTCTTTTTCAAAACCGAAGGTCTTGCCGCCTATCACACGCTTGCTGAAGCCCGGGATGCAGAGGCACGTCTCGCAGATGCCGTGTTGCTTGGCTTCACCCCGGAAGGACCGGTACTGGCAGCTCCGGCGGGTTTGGATGTCGAAGAGCTGCCCGAAGCTCTGAAAGCGATAGATTATCGCTCCGTCTACGCCCAAGGTATCGTGGATGCCGCCGATCTCGGCGCGCTGGCGCAGGGTGCTTCGCTGCTTGCCTGGCATTCCTCGCACCGTTTTTGCAGCAAATGCGGCCAGCCCTCGGTGATGCGCGACGGTGGCTACAAGCGCTTTTGCCCGGCCTGTGAAACGCTGCATTTTCCACGCACCGATCCGGTGGTGATCATGCTCTCGGTTTCCGGAGATCAATGTCTGCTGGGGCGCGGCGCACATTTTGCGACGAGCGTATTTTCAGCGCTTGCCGGGTTTGTGGAACCGGGAGAAACTATCGAAAACGCGGTGCGGCGCGAGACCCTCGAGGAAGCCGGCATCACGCTTGGCCGCGTCGTCTACCACGCCAGCCAGCCTTGGCCGTTTCCCTATACGCTGATGATCGGCTGCTATGGTGAGGCGCTGAACGAGAACATCACCATCGATGCGGAACTGGAGGCCTGCCGCTGGTTTGACCGCGAGGAGGTGCTATCGGCGCTGGCAGGCACACATGCAGACGGGATCATCATTCCGCCCAGCGGCGCCATAGCTCACACGCTGATCCGCGACTGGGCGGAAAGCGGGTAGCGGACAGTCAGTCTGCCACCTTCCATTCGTCGCGGGAATCGCTAGCCGGATAGACGCCCAGGATGCGCACTTCCTTGGAGAAGAAGCGCAGCTCTTCCAAGGCAAGCTTAACACTTGGATCTTCCGGGTGACCTTCAATATCGGCATAAAACAGCGTCGCGGTGAAGGCGCCCAGCTGATAGCTTTCCAACTTGGTCATGTTGACGCCGTTGGTGGCAAAGCCGCCCATCGCCTTGTAGAGGGCAGCCGGCACGTTGCGGACCCTGAAAATGAAGGTCGTCATCATCGGTGCATCGGCTGAGGGGCGCTCGATCCACTGCTTGTTTTTGGTCAGCACCACGAAGCGGGTCACGTTGGTGTCGGTGTCCTCGACATCTTCTTCCAGCATATCGAGGCCGTACAACTCAGCCGCAAGCCGGGGGGCGAGAGCCGCCATTGTGCGGTCTTTCACTTCGCTGACGAGCTTGGCTGCTCCTGCAGTATCGCCGGCAACTACTCCCTTCCAGCCATTTTTACGGATGTATTTCCGACATTGGCCCAGCGCATGAATGTGGCTGTGGACGGTCTTGATTTCGGTGCGCGCAACACCGGGCATCACCATCAGGTGAAAGTGAATCGGCAGGAAATATTCGCCGATAATGTGCAGCTTTGATTCCGGCAGCAAATGATGAATATCGGCAACACGGCCAGCTATGGTGTTTTCTATCGGGATCATCGCCATGTCGGCTTTGCCCGATTCGACCGCGTTGAAAGCGTCTTCGAAGGTGGCGCATGGCAACGGCTCCATGGCCGGAAACATGCTGCGGCAGGCGGTGTCAGAATTTGCGCCCGGTTCCCCTTGATAGGAAATTCGATTGGTGCTCGCCGCCATTATCCTGCCTTGCTATTCGAAAGAACTTCTCGGGCCCGCTCCAGATCTTCTGGCTTGTCCACTCCGAGCGGCACTGCATCGACAATCTCGACATCAATGCGCATGCCAGCCTCAAGCGCCCGCAACTGCTCCAGCCGCTCACGCAGTTCCAGCGTCGACGGCTTCAGCTCAACGAAGCGCTGGAGGGCGGCGCGGCGATAGGCATAGAGCCCTATATGATGGAAAAGCGGGCCGTCACCCCATGGCGCGGTAGCGCGGGTGAAATAGAGTGCGCGGAGACGATTTTCGTCGCCCTGCGGAGAGCCAACCACCTTGACGACATTGGGATCGGTCTTTTCGACCTCACGCGATATGGCAACGCCAAGCGTCGCTATATCGACAGCTGAGTTTTCCAGCGGGCGCAACGCCGCGCGGATTGTTTCCGGCTCGATGGTCGGCAGGTCGCCCTGGACGTTGACAACGACTTCTATTTCTTCGTGGGGATCGACAAGGCTCAAGGCTTCGAAAATCCGGTCTGAGCCGGACTCATGGTCGGCGCGGGTCATCACCGCTTCAAAGCCATGCGCGGTGACCGCCTGCTCTACGCTCTGGCTGTCGGTTGCCACGACAACTCGGCCAAGGCCGCTCGCTGCTGCGCGCTCGGCGACGTGCACAATCATCGGACGACCGGCAATGTCTGCCAGCGGTTTTCCCGGCAGTCGGGTCGAGCCCATTCGGGCGGGGATGAGGATAAGCGTCTTCATGATGAACTGACGTCGTCAAGGGTGTGGGCGTGAAAGTGTCAAAAGGTCTCACTGGATGGGCCCTTATAGGTGTTGCAACGGAATAGCAAAAGACCTAGTTTCCGCGCGATTTGACCGGTACCGTCCGGGGATGGGACAGTGGCCGCGGCTTGGAAGCATCGCTTCTCCAGACCAGCCGATTAGGGAGCCTTGGGCGTAATGGACTCGTTTGAATTCAACAAGTTGATCGGCGCGCTGCTCGGCGTGGTATTCGTTTTGTTCTCGGTCAGCCTGATCGGGGACGCGTTCTTCCACGCGCCGGCGCCCGAAAAGCCGGGCTTCATTATTGAAGCGGCGGAAGACGATGCGTCCCATGGCGGCGCTGCCGAGGCACCGGTTGAAGTGCCTATCGGCACGCTGATGGCCAGTGCCGATGCAGCCAAGGGCGAGGCCGTATTCAAGAAATGCGTGACCTGCCACACTGCCGACAAGGGTGGCGCCAACAAGACGGGTCCTAATCTGTGGGACATCGTGAACCGTCCGATCGCCAGCCATGAGGGCTTTTCCTATTCCGCCGCGATGAAGAATTTTTCAGAAGGCGGCTCGGTGGTCTGGGATTTTGACCATCTGAACCACTTCCTGCGCGCACCCCGAGCCTACATCAAGGGCACGGCGATGGGCTTTGCAGGCGACAAGAAGGACGATGAGCGCGCTGATCTGATTGCCTATCTTCGCTCGCTTTCAGACAGCCCGGCTGCGTTGCCAGAACCTGCTGCACCCGCCGCCGGGGGCACGGCTGAACCTGCCGCCGAGGGAACTGCCCCCGCAGCCGAAGGAGCCGCTCCTGCCGTAGAGGGTGCTGCACCAGCACCAGAAAACGCCGCTCCGGCCGCCGAGACGGCTCCAGCAGAATCGCCTGCTGCACAGGAAGCGCCAAAGACTGTCGAGCCTGCGCCGGCCCAGTAACGGATTTGTAATCTACCGCACCATGAAAAAGCCGGGTTCTGCCCGGCTTTTTTGTTAGTCTCTGCAGAAATTTGGTCTTGCCGGTTCCCCTGCAGGGTCAAAAAGCTAGAGTGACGAAAAGCGAGGATTGCATGACGGGATTTTTAGGCAAGGTGTTCGGGATCATCGGGGTTACTGCCGTGTTGACCGTTGGAGCCCAGGCCGAAGAACCGAAATGGCACACAACCTCGTCGCTGACCGGCCAGTCCAAATATGGCGAAGACTTCAAGCGCTATGATTATGTGAACCCCGATGCGCCCAAGGGCGGCACGCTGAACGCAGTGGCTCCCGGCACATTTGACAGCTTCAACCCCTTTATTGTGCGCGGCACGCCGGCGGCAGGCCTCAACTATCAGGGCGGGCTGCTCTACGACACGCTGATGGCGAAGGCGACCGACGAGGGAAGCACCAGCCACCCACTGATTGCCGAAGCCTATAGCTACCCCGACGACTTCTCGTCCGCCACCTACCGTCTCGACCCGCGTGCGATGTGGCATGATGGCACTCCGGTCACGGTCGAGGACGTGATCTGGTCCTTCAACTTCCTGAAGGAAACAAGCCAGCAATTCGTGCGCTACTTTGCCAATGTGACCGAGGCTGTGAAAATTTCTGATCGCGAGGTTCAGTTCAGGTTCGACCAGAAGGGCAACCGCGAACTGCCGCTGATCATGGGCGATGTGGTGGTGCTGCCAAAGCATTGGTGGGAAGGCACGGACGCCAACGGCAAGAAGCGCGATATAACGCAGCCGAGCTTGGAAATACCACTCGGGTCCGGAGCGTACAGGATAGATAGCTTTAAACCGGGCTCAGAAGTTGTGTGGTCGCGGGTGGAGGATTATTGGGGCGAAGAGGTTGCCGTCAACGTTGGGCGCAACAATTTCGACCGCCGCCGCTATATCTATATTCTCGACGACACTGCGGCTTGGGAAGCCTTCAAGAAAGGCGGCCTCCAAGACATCCGACCCGAAAACCGCTCCAGTCGCTGGGCAACCGAATACAACTTCCCAGCCGTGGCCGCCGGCGACGTGGTCAAGCGGGCGTTTGCGGATACATCCGGGCAGCCGATGCAAGCCTTTGCGCTGAACACGCGACGCCCGCAGTTTCAGGATCGCAGGGTGCGCAAGGCGCTGACCTACGCTTTCGATTTCGAGACCATGAACCGAACGCTGTTTTATGACGCTTACACGCGCACCGACAGCTATTTCGAGGGCAGTGAGCTGGCCTCCAGCGGGCTTCCCGCTGGCAGGGAACTGGAAATCCTGGAGAAATACCGGGATAAGCTGCCGCCTGAATTGTTCACCGAACCGTTCACCCTGCCGGCCTATGATACGCCGACGGCGGGCCGCGACCATCTGCGCACCGCGCTCAAGCTTTTCGCTGAAGCAGGCTGGGTGAACAAAGGCGGGAAGCTGGTCAATGAAAAGACCGGCGAGCCTTTCAAAATTGAATTTCTTGGTGATGATCCGACCGATGAGCGGGTGACCATGCCCTTCATCCAGAGCCTGCGTCGGCTCGGGATCGAGACCTCGCTGCGCATTGTCGATCCCAGCCAATATGTGAACCGCACGAACGATTTTGACTACGATGCCGTTTCAATAGTGCTGTCGCAATCTTCTTCGCCCGGCAACGAACAGCGGGAATATTGGGGCTCGAAGGCTGCCGATACACCTGGCACACGCAATCTGATGGGAATCAAGGACCCGGTGGTGGATGCGCTGGTCGAGCGCGTCATCTTCGCCACGGATCGCGACGACCTTTTGGCTGCGACCCATGCGCTGGACCGGGTCCTCCTCTGGAACTATTACGCGGTGCCCCAGTGGCACAAGGCCGAAGTCTGGATCGCCTACTGGAACAAGTTTGGTATTCCAGAACCGCAGCCTTCCTATATCGGCGCCGATCTGGATTCCTGGTGGATCGACCCGGAAAAGGAAAAAATCCTGATTGAAAAATACAAGAGCGTGAATTGACCCCGCGCGCGCGTCTCGGACGCCGGGATTTTCTCATGTTGGGCGCTGCGGCAACGCTGGCGCCGATGCTGCCGGCATTTGCGGCAAGTCCCACAGGGGTGCCGCTGCATGGGCTATCAGCCTTCGGCGAGCTAAAATACGGCCCTGATTTTCCACATTTCGACTATGTGAACCCTTCTGCACCGAAGGGCGGGCAGATGAATTTTGCCCCGCCAACCGCGCAGCTCAACCAAAGCTTTCTGACCTTTAACACGCTGAACTATCTGGTGTTGGAGGGCGACTCGCCTCCACGCATGGAATATTGCTTCGACAGCCTGATGGTGAGCGCGCTGGATGAACCGGACGCGATGTATGGCCAATTGGCCCGAGATGTGACGATCTCTGATGATCGCAACAGCTTCGTCTTCACGCTCCGGCCCGAGGCGCGGTTTCACGATGGTTCACCGCTCACCGCCGAAGATGTGGTGTTTTCGCTGAAAACCTTTCGCGAGAAGGGGCATCCGCAGCTGACTGAAACGCTCCGCTGGTTGACCGACGTGGTGGCGCGTGATGCGCATTCGGTAGAGTTGAAATTCGACGGCAAACAGTCTGCGCTTAATGTGCTCAGCATCGTGGCGATGCCGATCGTTTCGAAGGCCTATTACAGCCAGCATGATTTCTCCGCCTCGACGATGACGCCGCCGCTTGGTTCAGGTCCCTACAAAGTGGGAGCTGTCTCCGCCGGGCAGTGGGTCGAGTACCACCGGGTAGACGACTATTGGGGGCGCGACCTGCCGGTCAATCGTGGCATGTATAATTTCGACCGCATCCGGCTGGATTTCTACCGTGACCGGCAGGCCGCCTTCGAAGCTTTCAAGAAGGGCAACACGCATTTCCGCGAGGAGCATACAGCAAGCGTCTGGGCTACTGGATACGACTTTCCGGCGCTAAAGGACGGCCGCGTAATCAAGCGCGAGTTTCCCGGCGAGCAGACACCATCGATGCAGGCCGTCGCTTTGAACCAGCGGCGGCCGCAGTTTCGGGATGCAAGGGTGCGCAGGGCAGTCGCGCTATGCTTCGATTTTCAATGGGTGCGGCGCACACTGTTCTTCGGGGCTTATGACCGTTCTCAATCGACCTTCGAGCGCTCCGATTTCAAGGCAGTCGGCCTGCCCTCGCCGGAGGAACTGGCGCTGCTGGAGCCGTTGCGCGACAAGGTGCCGCCAGAGGCTTTCGGCCCGGCCATCGAACAAGCGGTTTCGGATGGATCAGGCCGCGACCGGAAGATGCTTGGCGAGGCGTCAAGGCTTTTAAGTGAAGCCGGCTGGGCGCGGGCCGGCTCGTCGGTCGTTGACGCCAAGGGCGAAAAACTGCGTATCGAGGTGCTGGCCGAGGGCGACGGAATCGTGCGGCTGTTCACGCCGTGGGTGGAAAACATGAAGGCGATCGGCATCGATGCCTTCATCCGCCAGGTAGAATCGACCCAATATGAACAGCGGATGAGCGATTATGATTTCGACATGGTGCTGTTCGCGTTCCTGATCGGCGCGACCCCGACCGTTGACGGGCTGGAGCTTCTCTATTCCTCGCGTTCAGCAGATCGGCCCGGGGCACGCAACTATCCAGGCATGAAAAGTGCTGCGGTGGATGGGCTGATCGAGGCTGCTGGCAAGGCAAAAAGCCGCGAGGAACTCGTCACTACCGTCCGCGCACTCGACCGGGTCTTGCGCGCACGGCTCGACTGGATTCCAACATACTATCTGGCGAATCACCGGGCCGCCTATTGGGACATGTTCGGGTTTCCCGAAACCAAGCCCGATTTCGGCTTTCCGGTGGAAGTGTTGTGGTGGTTTGACAAAGACAGGGCGCAGGCGATTGGCAAAGGTTGAGCAGGGCAAAACCGCAGGCGTGGAGCGACACGGCTGATGGGTGCCTATATTCTCCGGCGTGTGCTTTTGATGATCCCGACATTGTTCGGCATCATGGCTGTTTCGTTTGCCGTCATCCAGTTTGCACCTGGCGGACCTGTTGAGCAGATCATTTCAAAACTGCAGAACCCCGGTGGCGGGGATGCGCTGTCCGGTGGTGGTGGAGATACCGCCGGAGGTAGTGCGTTCGACTCAGGCGGCGGCACCCAATATCGCGGCGCGCAGGGGCTGGACCCCGAATTCATCGCCAAACTGGAAAAGCAGTTCGGTTTCGACAAACCGCCGCTGGAGCGGTTTTTCGGCATGATCTGGGATTACGCGCGCTTTGATTTTGGCGAGAGCTTTTTCCGTAAAATCTCTGTGCTCGACCTAATCCTGGAAAAAATGCCTGTTTCGATATCAATCGGACTGTGGATCACGCTTCTTTCGTACCTGATCTCCATCCCGCTCGGCATCCGCAAAGCTGTCAGCGATGGCTCATCGTTCGATGTGTGGACGAGCGGCATTGTCATCGTCGGTTACGCCATTCCGGGTTTTCTGTTTGCGATCATGCTGATGGTGCTTTTTGCCGGCGGTTCGTTTTATGACTGGTTTCCGCTGCGCGGTCTGGTATCGGACAATTTCAGTCAGTTGCCGTGGTATTCCAAGATCCTCGACTACTTCTGGCACCTTGCTTTGCCGCTGACCGCGATGGTGCTTTCGGCCTTCGCCACCACCACGCTGTTGACGAAGAATTCTTTCCTTGATGAAATCCGCAAGCAATATGTCGTCACCGCGCGCGCCAAGGGGCTGTCTGAGCGGCGGGTGCTTTACGGCCACGTGTTCCGCAATGCCATGCTGATCGTCATTGCCGGCTTTCCCGCAGCGTTCATCTCCGCCTTCTTCACGGGGTCGCTCTTGATCGAGAATATCTTCTCGCTCGATGGGCTGGGACTGCTCAGCTACAAATCGATCCTCGACCGTGACTATCCTGTGGTGTTTGCGACATTGTTCATCTTCTCGCTGATGGGTCTGGTGGTCAGCCTGGTTTCTGATCTGGTCTACACCTGGATCGATCCGCGCATTGATTTCGAACGGCGGGACGTCTGATGCCGGATCTCCAGATGGCAGCCGCAACCGAGGCCGCGCGTACAGTCACCAAACAACCGCGCCTTTCGCCAATCAACCAGCGGCGCTGGGAGAACTTTAAGGCAAACCGCCGCGGCTATTGGTCGTTGTGGATTTTCATGGTGCTATTCGTGCTGTCGCTCGGCGCAGAATTCCTGGCCAATGACAGGCCGCTTCTGGTGCACTTCAAGGGCGAGTTCTACGCCCCAATCTTCACCGATTATGACGAGGCGACGTTCCTTGGCGATGAGGGCTTTTTGCCAGTCGCCGATTTTCGCATGCCAATCGTGCAGGATGCCGTTGCTGAAAACGGCTGGGCCATCTGGCCGCCGATCCGCTATTCATATCGCACCACCAACAATGAGATCCCGGACGCCGCACCCGCCAAGCCGTCATGGCTGTACAGCAAGGACGAGCGCTGCGTGCGCTATGCCGAAGGGGTGGCCGACAGCAACTGCAATCTCGGCAACTGGAACTGGCTTGGTACCGACGACCAGGCCCGCGATGTTTTGGCCCGCGTCATTTACGGGTTCCGCGTCTCGGTGCTGTTCGGGCTCATCCTCACTGCTGCCTCGACGGTGATCGGCGTTGTTGCGGGCGCTGTCCAGGGCTATTTTGGCGGCTGGACGGACCTTCTGTTCCAGCGCTTCATCGAGATCTGGTCGGCCATCCCAGTCCTCTACCTAATCCTCATCATCTCAGCCGTCTTGCCGCCGGGCTTCTTCGTGCTGCTCGGCATCATGCTGGCTTTTTCCTGGGTCGCGCTGGTGGGCGTGGTGAGGGCCGAATTTTTAAGGGCACGCAATTTCGAATATGTGAATGCGGCGCGCGCGCTCGGCGTGCCCAACCGCACGATCATGGTGCGCCATCTGTTGCCCAATGCCATGGTGGCGACGCTGACCTTCCTGCCGTTCATCCTCAACGGGTCGATCTCGACATTGACGGCACTTGATTTTCTGGGTTTCGGCCTGCCTCCGGGCGCTGCCTCGCTCGGCGAACTGCTGAAGCAGGGTCAGCGCAACCTCAATGCGCCCTGGCTCGCCATGACCGGCTTCTTCACGCTGTCGATCATGCTGTCGCTGCTGATCTTCATTGGCGAGGCGACACGCGATGCCTTTGATCCGCGCAAGACGTTCAAATGAGTGGAGCGCTATGGTATAATTCCGCCAGATTTCTACCGTGGATCAGGCAATGGGCATGAACATAAAAAATGCGGCGGTCGAGAAGTTGGCGCGGGAAGTCGCTGCCACAACCGGCGAAACCATGACTGCTGCAATCCAGACTGCGCTTGAAGAACGGCTGGAACGACTACACAAACAGCGCGATGTTGCGGAGCGTAAGCGACAGCTGAGAAAAATCTTGGCGCGGCTACCTGCGCCCCCTGCGGGCATGACCAGCGACCACGGCTTCCTCTACGATGAATTTGGCCTGCCCAAATGATCGTTGACGCCTCTGCAATTCTGGCGGTCTTGCTGTTTGGCAAGGGGAAGCACGAAGCGCGCCTCAATCCAGGTGACTGCTTTGCCTATGCGTTGGCCAAGGCCCGTGGCGAGCCCCTGCTCTTCAAGGGCTCAGACTTCATTCATACCGATATCGAGGCCGTCCTGTGAGTAAGCCCCTTCTTTCCGTGCGCGAACTTTCGGTCGCCTTTGCGCAAGGGGGCAAGGAGAGCCTGGCTGTCGATCGCATATCCTTCGACATCTCCAAGGGCGAGACTGTCGCGCTGGTGGGGGAGAGCGGGTCGGGCAAATCGGTGTCCGCGCTTTCGGTGCTTAAGCTGTTGCCCTATCCGACGGCCAGCCATCCTACCGGGCAGATCCTGTTTAACGGCATTGATCTCATGGCGGCCAGCGAGAACGATCTGCGCAAGGTACGCGGCAATGACGTGACGATGATCTTCCAGGAGCCGATGACGTCGCTCAACCCGCTCCACACAATCGAAAAGCAGATCGGCGAGGTGCTCGCGCTGCACCGGGGCATGCGCGATGCGGCGGCTCGCAAACGCACTATCGAGCTGTTGAACGAAGTCGGCATCCGCGATCCCGAAAAGCGGCTTGATGCCTATCCGCACCAACTGTCGGGCGGACAGCGCCAGCGCGTGATGATTGCTATGGCGCTTGCAAACGAGCCTCAGCTCTTGATTGCCGATGAACCGACCACCGCGCTCGACGTCACCGTTCAGGCACAGATTCTGGAACTACTTGGCGAACTCAAGACCAAGAACGGCATGTCGATGCTGTTCATCACCCATGACCTTGGCATCGTGCGCAAGATTGCAGACCGGGTCTGCGTAATGACCGGCGGCAAGATTGTCGAAACCGGCCCCACCGCAGAAATTTTTGCCAATCCGCAGCACGAATATACCCGGCATCTTCTCGCTGCCGAGCCTAAAGGCGCGCCGCCAAAATCCGACGCGAATGCCGAGACTGTCATGCGCGGCAATGACATCAAGGTATGGTTCCCGATCAAGCAGGGGTTCTTTCGCAAGACGGTTGATCATGTGAAGGCCGTTGATGGCATCGACGTCACGGTAAAGGTTGGGCAGACCCTTGGCGTGGTGGGCGAAAGCGGTTCGGGTAAGACGACGCTCGGGCTTGCACTGGCGCGGATGATTTCATCAGAAGGCCGCATTCATTTCGCCGGACGCGACATCGACAGCCTTTCGTTCAATGAGATGCGGCCGCTGAGGCGCGAACTGCAGATCGTGTTTCAGGACCCGTTCGGGTCGCTGAGCCCGCGCATGTCGATTGCCGAAATCGTTGCCGAGGGCCTCACCATCCATGAACCCGCGCTGACCGCAGGCGAGCGCGACGAACGGGTGGTGGATGTGCTTCAGGAAGTGGGCCTCGATCCGCAGACCCGGCACCGCTATCCGCACGAGTTTTCGGGCGGGCAGCGCCAGCGCGTCGCGATTGCGCGTGCCATGGTTTTGAAGCCGCGCTTTGTCATGCTGGATGAGCCGACTTCGGCGCTCGACATGAGTGTGCAGGCGCAGGTGGTCGACTTGCTGCGCAGCCTGCAGGCGAAACATAACCTGGCATACCTGTTCATCAGCCACGATTTGCGGGTGATCCGGGCGTTGGCCAATGATGTCATCGTCATGCGCAACGGCCAGATCGTGGAATATGGCCCGTCGGATCAGATTTTTGACAATCCGCAAACCGACTACACCAAAGCGCTGATGTCGGCTGCGTTCCGGCTCGAAACCTCTGACGCGCAGGAGATCTCCCAGTAGGAAGCGGTTCGGGCTGCGTCGCGAAACGTGCCTGGCTTGTGCCGGATAAATCACCGCTCAGCGCCCTGCCGTGAGACCCGTCTAGGCGCTCGCCATCAGCCTCTTGAGTGCGCTGCGGATGATAGCGCGGTGGAATGGCATTACAGCAGCAAGATAGACGCGGCCGGCGATATTGTGCCGGCGGATCATCGTCGTCAATTTGATCCGCTGGCGCTCCGGACCGGCCGGCGAGAGGTCGACGATCACGCGGAAATCAAGATGGCGGTCATCGAAGCCTCCGACGAAGCGCGCCGGCGTCTCAGAGACGACCGGGAAAATGCCGACCATGTCGCGCCTCGGCAATCGGTTTGCGCCTTTCAATCCGAGCGGCAGGACAACAAGATTGCGCAGTAATAGGAGCGGCTTCGTCCAGGCAGGAAATGCGCGAACCATGGCTTCTGCTGCGAGGCGGGCGGTATCGAACGGCCGCGCGGTCTCCGCCGTATAGGCATCCGCCCAGTCCGCGCCTTCGAGCGCCGGATCGGGCAGTCGCACCGGCACCGTGTCTACCGAAACCGTCATCGTCCGCCTCCGAGCCCGCCAGCCTACTGTGCCAACGCACCGAGATGAGCATTGTCGGCGGCTTCCTTCAAGCTGGCGAAAGCGCGCAGCCTGCAAGATGGCGACCCTCGCTTATTGTGCTGGCAGGCAAAAGGCTGGAATGCTGGCCGCAGCCGATATCAGTTCGCACGCCGGAGGCTTGCCTTCATGCTTTACACTACCAGTCACGGCGTGCACGATTGGAGGGAGCGGGCATGCGATTCATTCGGCTCGCGGCAGGCTTGCTGAATATTTTTTGCGTAGGAGTTCCGGTGGACAAGGGTCGAGTTCTGCTTTCAGTCACTGGGTTTCACCCGCAGCGCTGGTACGATTTGCTCTCCAAAGATCGCGAAGTCATCCTGGAACCCGAGGGCGACGGCGATCCTTCCATCACCTATGCCGTGGTGTGGAAGCAGCGGCCAAACCTGCTTGCCGGTCTTCCCAACTTGCGCGCCATTTTTTCCATCGGAGCCGGGGTCGATCATTTGTTTCAGGACCCCAATGTTCCAGATGTGCCAATCGTGCGCGTGGTCGATCCCAATCTGTCTCAACATATGAGCGAATACGTCATGTGGCGGGTGATGGACCACCACCGCCAAGGTGCGCTGTTGCGCGCGCAACAGACGCGCAAGCTATGGCACGAACCTATGCAGAGCGTGGCAAGCGACGTCAGCGTCGGCATCATGGGGCTTGGACAACTAGGCCGCACGGCCGCAAAAGCGCTGCTTGGCCTTGGATTCACAGTGAATGGCTGGACGCGGAGGTCAACTGATATGGCGGGGGTCACCGCTTTTCATGGTGAGGCGGGGCTCACCCCGTTTCTCAACGCCACGGATATTTTGGTGGTGCTGCTGCCGCTAACCCCCGATACGGAGGGGCTCGTCAACTACGATCTTCTGGGCAAACTCCGCCGAGACAACCGGCTGGGTGGCGCGGTGCTCATCAATGCCGGGCGTGGCAAGCTGCAAAGGGATGCCGATATCGCCCGCGCGCTTGACGATGGCACGCTGAAGGAAGCCAGCCTCGACGTGTTCCAGACCGAACCGCTTCCGGAGACCAGCCCGCTGTGGAACCATCCAAAGGTGTTTGTGACCCCGCATGCGGCCGCCACCTCAGATCCCACGCATCTGGTGGGGCCCATGCTGGCACAGATGGACGCTTTTGAGCGTGGTGAGCCGCTCTACAACCTTGTGGACCGACAGGCTGGCTACTGAGCGCTTATAGCCTGCGGAAGCCGGTGGGCAGTTTGTACAGGTAAGAAATCCGCTCCACTGCGTCCCGCAAGGGTTCACGCGAGACCTGCATGGAATGGCCGCTGGCGTGAAGGATATTTTCGGCGTCCGTCAGGATTGCCACGTGGCCCTGCCAGAAGACAAGATCGCCACGCTTTAGGTGTTCGTAGTTCGTGCCGGGATCGATCGGCGTTCCGATGGTCGTGGACTGCATGTCGGTGTCGCGCAGCACAGCGTGGCCAGCCATGTGCATCGAGAGTTGAACCAGACCCGAGCAATCAATGCCGAAGCCGGTGACGCCACCCCAAAGATAGGGTGTGTTCAAAAGCGTTTCCGCGACCGACACGAAATCGCTGTTTTGCTCCCCGACAGACCGGAGATGCGACAGGACGACCGCCTCACCTGACGGCAGCAGGCCAAAGCGCGTGCCACGCGTTTCAGCCTCGCCGGCTATTGCGACGCGCGATCCGATCGACAGATGGCCTGTGCGTGGCAGTTTCATGTCCGGACCTGGATAAATGAAGGTTCTGGGCACATGCACGATGTGGCTGGTCGCGCCTGTCGATGCCCCCAGCGCTTTATCCGCGACATAGCCCACATAACCGTCGCGGACTGCCTGCACCCACGCCCAGCCTTCGGTTTCCTCGAAGATAATCACGTCCTCGCCACACAGAAGTTGCGTATCCAGCCCGGCATCGGGGCGGGGCGCGCGGCGCAAATCTGCTACTGCTGTGCCGATACGCGCCGGACGGCCGGCAACGAACTTGCTGGCGGCAACCGAACCGCGAAGCCTTTCGTCGGCAAGATCGTCTCGAAATGCATGCAGCCTTTTGTCATGCAGGGTCATAGGGGCAGTTCTCCGCCTTTTGCGATGATGATATCGCCAAAGCGCTCCACGAACAAAGCCCCTTCGAGCGTCCGCTTGATCAGCACATTTCGCTTGTCGCGTTCGTCGCGGTGGCGCGAGACGAATTTCAGTGCACCCATTGTGTCCAGCGCACGTGTAATCACCGGCTTGGTCACACCAAGCCGAGCCGCAAGCGCACGCACCGTGTGGGGCGGCGGATCAAGGTAAATCGACAGCAGGATCGATATCTGGCGCATCGTCAGGTCTGGCGCATCGCTGCGCACGCCTTCCAAAGCTACCTGCTGCCACAGCCGCAGGGCCTGGCTTGGACGCATATGAACCACCATAGGCCTAAGCATCCCCGAAAAATGTTTCGGTTCCGTTATATCTGGCTGGCTCTCGCAACTCCAGAAAAAGAATCTCGGCTTCCCTCAGTCCGGCGACCCAGGCTCAAGCGTAGCGCTGGGCCAACAGACGGTCGAGCGCGCGAATGGCCTGCGCTTCGCCACCGATCGGACAGTGCGGCCTGTCGACCGGGCTCCATCCGAAAACGTCGAAATGGGCCCAGGTCTGTGCTTTTTCGACAAAGCGCTTGAGGAACAAGGCGGCGGTGACCGATCCGGCAAAGCCATCGCTGGTCACGTTATTCATATCAGCAATGCGCGAGAACAGTTTTGCACTGTAGGGTTTCCACAGCGGCATGCGCCACACCGGATCGGCGACAGCGCGGGAAAGCGACGCAAGCTCATCGGCGAAGGCATCATCATCGGTGTAGAACGGTGGCAGGTCGGGACCAAGCGCCACGCGGGCAGCACCCGTCAGGGTAGCCATATCGATCAGCATCTGTGGGGTTTCTTCGTCGGCAAGCGACAGGGCGTCGGCGAGAACGAGGCGACCCTCGGCATCGGTGTTGCCGATCTCGACGGTGATGCCCTTGCGGCTTTGAAGCACGTCGCCAGGGCGAAACGCATTGCCCGCGATAGCATTCTCAACCGCCGGGATGAGAACCCTAAGGCGCACCGGCAATCGGGCAGCCATAATCATGGATGCCAGCCCGAGCACGTTGGCCGCGCCGCCCATGTCCTTTTTCATCAACAGCATGCCACTGGCCGGCTTGATGTCGAGACCGCCAGTGTCGAAGCAGACACCCTTGCCGACCAGCGTAACCTTTGGCGCGCCCTGTTGGCCCCAGGAAAGATCAATCAGTCGCGGTGCCTGTTCCGCGGCACGACCGACCGCGTGGATCATTGGGAAATTCTTGGCCAGAAGCTCATCGCCCAGAATGACCGAGACATCGGCGCCATGATTGGCGGCAAGCGACCGAACGGCGGCTTCGAGCGCATCGGGACCCATATCGCTGGCCGGCGTGTTGATCAGATCGCGGGCGAGGTAAACGCCATCCACCGTGCGTGCGATGCGGGCGCGATCAGCTCCTTGCGGAACGACCAGAGAAAGCATTGGCGACTGTTTGCGACCGTAGCGGGTGAAACTGTAGCCGCCCAACGCCAGACCTATTGCGGCATGATCGGGATCTGCTGGAGGGTTTGCAAAATACCAGTCGCCGGCGGGGAGTTTTGTTGCCAGCGCACCTGTTTGCAGGAGCGCGAAGGGATCACGTCCATTGCCCGTTCCAAGCACCGCCCCGGCGATTTGGCCGCCCTCACCTGGAAGAACAACTACCCGCTCAGCCTGACCTAAAAAGCCGTTCGCCTCCGCCCATGCCAAATGTGCGGGGGCCAGACCCGATCGCTCAAGACCTTCTTCGCCGACTAGATGGATGGGCAGTGCATTTTCGGATTTGGCTTCGACGAAAGTGACGGGCATGTGGACGCTCTATCCATACTTGGTTGGCGGTCAGGAATCGCTTCTTAACCATTGGTTAGGGTTAACAGATTATTTCTTCGGATGGGTAGACGGCTCCTTCAAAAGGACCCGTACGGGATATGGAGGCCCGGCGCCGATATGACCAATCGCCACAACAATTCAAAACTCCTCCTCTTGTCGGCAGCGGTGCTCGCGACCACAATCCTGTCGGGTTGCGCACGCGACAAGATGACCACGGGATCAGTCTCGCGCAGTGCAGACCGCAATTATGCGAATATGTCTGCTGGCCAGCTCAGCAGCGCGGCAGACTCCGTTGGCCAAGCTTATTCCAAGAATCCAAACGACAAGGCCACAGCGCTCCGCTATGGTAATGTGCTGCAAATGGAAGGCAAGACTGACCAGTCACTGGCTGTGATGCGTAAGCTTGCCATTGCCCTGCCAACCGACCGCGACGTGCTTGCCGCCTATGGCAAGGCGCTTGCTGCATCTGGCCAACTGCAACCGGCTCTGGATGCCGTTCGCCGCGCGCAGACGCCTGAATATCCCGACTGGAAACTGTTCTCGGCCGAAGGTGCCATTCTCGATCAGATGGGTGATACGCGAGGCGCGCGGACACTGTACCGGAAGGCACTCGATCTCAAGCCAAATGAACCATCGGTCACGTCGAACCTCGGCATGTCCTATGTTCTCGAGGGCGACCTCAAAACCGCTGAAACCTACATGCGTACCGCGGCCCAGACGCCTGGCGCCGACAGCCGGGTGCGGCAAAACCTTGCGCTGGTGGTGGGTCTTCAGGGCCGCTTCCAGGAGGCCGAACAGATCGCCTCTCAGGAACTCTCGCCAGACCAGGCGCAAGCCAATGTCGCCTATCTGCGCACGATGCTGGCCCAGCAGAATGCCTGGAGCCAGATCAAAGCAGACGAAAAGAAAACGCCTTAGTTTTTTCGCTGCCTGCAGCGCTCTACCTTCACGTTTTGGATGCTCGACCGGATCAACCGCTCTGCAGCGCGAGCGCCTGCATAATGGCCGGGCCAAGAATGACCGCAAATAGCACAGGCAGGAAGAAAAGAATCATCGGCACGGTGAGCTTGGGCGGCAGAGCAGCAGCCTTTTTTTCTGCCTCGTTCATACGCATTTCACGGCTTTCCTGCGCGAGCACTCGCAGCGCCTGAGCGACCGGCGTACCGTAGCGCTCGGCCTGAACCAACGCCTGGGCTACCGATTTGACGGTGTCCAGACCGGTACGGCCAGCCAGATTGTCGTAAGCTACCTTACGGTCCTGCAGGAATGAAAGTTCGGCGTTTGTCAGGACCAGCTCTTCTGCAAGCTCGACCGACTGCATGCCAATTTCCTCTGATACGCGACGGAATGCGGCTTCGACCGACATGCCGCTTTCCACGCAGATCAGAAGCAGGTCCAGTGCGTCTGGCCATGCACGCTGGATCGACTTCTTGCGTTTCGCAGCACGGTTGTTGACGAAAACTATCGGCGCGTAAAAACCGCCATACGCGGCAAAGACGCAAACCAGACCCTTCACATAGATCGGCTGGTCAGGAATATAACCCAAACCGAAAATCATGACGGCGGCAAGCGCAAGGCCGGCAAACGGCAAAACAAGCCTGAAAAACAGGAAGCGCGTGAGGGGGTTTTGACCGCGAAAGCCAGCGGTCTTCAGCTTGGTCAGCGTGCCCTCATCAACCAGCGCCCGACGCAAATCAAGGCGGTCGACGATTGCGCGCATTCCGATGGACTGTTCTTCGCGCAATCCCTTGCGCCGACGATCGGACTCGGCCGCAAGTCTTGCCCGCTGTTTGGCGCGAAGCTCATCGCGCTCAAGAGCCACGGCCTTCATACGCGCCTTCATGGGATCGCCAGAGAAGGCGGGAATGACCGTGAAAACGGTAGCAAACACCGCAATCGCTACCAGAAGCGCGATCAGGAATGCCGGATCGATAAAAGCTTTAACGACCTGATCGGACATGGTGCTAGACCTCGAAATTCATCATCTTGCGCATCACCATGATGCCCATCGACATCCAGACAAGCGAACAGCCTAGGATCATGTTTCCCGTGCTCGTGGTGAACAGGGGCATGATGTATGCGGGACTTGTGAGGAAGACTAGGAAGCCGACCAGGAATGGTAACGCGCCGATAATGGCGGCGGAGGCCTTGGCCTCCATGGAGAGCGCCTGTATCTTGGCCTTCATCTTCTTGCGGTCGCGCAAAACACGCGAAAGGTTGCCCAAGGCTTCAGCAAGATTGCCGCCTGCCTGTTGTTGAATCTGGATAACGATGCCGAAAAATCCGGCTTCCGGACAAGGCATGGTTTCACCCATTCGCATCGCGGCTTCCGGTATCGACATGCCCACTTGCTGTGCCTCGACGATCCGCCGGAATTCTGAACGGACGGGTTCGGCTGAATCGGTAGAGATCAGCTTGATACCGTCGTTTAGTGGAAGACCCGACTTCACCGCCCGGATGATCACATCGAGTGCGTTGGGGAATTCTTCCAGAAATGCTTTGACGCGGCGGCCCCGCCAAAAGCTGATGACCCAGCGTGGAAGTCCTACCGATCCTGCGAGCAATGCGCCTGGAAGGACGATCAGCGGCGCCCCGAACACGAAGGCCAGAAACGTCACCACCAGTCCGGAAATAGCAGAGTAGATATAAAATCTTCTGACTGTCGTGCGCATTCCTGCCTGACGCAATTGGATGCGGAGCGGCGGCTTCTTAATATTGCGGTCTTTCGCCTTTTGCTTGTTGTCCAGTTCCTTCAGCGTGTCTTCAACACCTTTTCGGCGTTTGGCCACTTCAGCAACCTTGTCTCGCGATGCCTTTACGTTGGCACGTTCCGTGTCGGACCGCCTTACTGTTGCGAGCCGCTTGCCTGCCTGCTTTTCATGCGCCATCGACTGGAACAGAAATGCATAGGCAACAGCGCCTGCGCTGCCTCCGGCCAGGAGAATAAAAGCTAATGTTGAAGCGTCGATGCCAAACATCTGGATCCCCTGCCTAATCGGCGCTCTTCTCCATGGCTTCGAGCGCTGCGGCCAGCCGCTGCTCTTCACCATAGTATCGGGCACGGTCCCAGAACTTCGGCCGGGCTATGCCGGTAGAGACATGCTCGCCAATAAGCTTGCCGCCCGCGTCCTCGCCCTTGATGTTGTACAACACAAGATCCTGCGTGATGACGACGTCGCCTTCCATGCCGATCACTTCGGTGATGTGGGTGATGCGGCGCGAGCCATCGCGCAGGCGGGCAGCCTGGATGATGACGTCGACTGAGCCCACGACAATCTCACGCACGGTCTTCTGAGGCAGGGTGAAACCGCCCATCGCGATCATCGATTCAATACGGTTCAGACATTCGCGCGGCGAGTTGGAGTGGATGGTGCCCATCGAACCGTCATGGCCGGTGTTCATTGCCTGCAGCAGATCGAACACTTCAGGTCCGCGCACTTCGCCGACGATGATGCGTTCGGGACGCATACGCAGGCAATTTTTGACGAGATCGCGCATGGTTATCTCGCCTTCGCCCTCAAGGTTTGGCGGGCGGGTTTCAAGGCGCACGACATGCGGCTGTTGCAGTTGCAACTCGGCCGAATCCTCACAGGTGATAACGCGTTCGTCACGATCAATGTAGTTGGTCAGGCAGTTCAGCAGGGTCGTTTTGCCCGAGCCGGTACCACCGGAAATGACAATGTTGCAGCGAACGCGGCTGATGATCTTGAGAACTTCGGCACCTTCCGGCGATATCGCCCCAAACCTCACCAGTTGATCGAGAGTGAGTTTGTCCTTCTTGAATTTTCGAATAGTGAGCGCCGTACCGTCGATGGCAAGCGGTGGGGCGATGACGTTAACACGAGATCCATCCGGCAGTCGGGCATCGCAGATTGGGCTCGATTCATCGACGCGACGGCCGACCTGGCTGACGATGCGCTGGCAGACATTGAGCAATTGCTGATTGTCTCGAAAGCGGATACCGGTCGGCTCGACCTTGCCGTTGACTTCGATAAAGACATGCCGCGAGCCGTTGACCATGATGTCGGCGATGTCGTCACGGGCGAGCAGCGGCTCCAGCGGCCCGTAACCCAGAACATCATTGCAGATATCCTCGAGCAGTTCTTCCTGCTCGGCGATGGTCATGGCAAAATTCTTGATGGCTACAATATCATTGACGATGTCGCGGATTTCTTCGCGGGCATTGTCGGGAGCGAGCTTGGCAAGTTGCGACAGATCGATCGTGTCGATCAGGGCCGAAAACACCTGCGATTTGGTATCGTAATAGCTCTCGCTGCGTTCACGCTGCGACGACCGCGGCTGTGGCGCCAACGGGGGCGGTGAGGCCACCGGTTTGCGAGCCGCTGCCGGGGGTGAGGATGCCTGTGGTGTCGCGACCGGCGCTTTTGGAGCTAGTGCTGTTTCTACCGCTACGTCGCTGTTGCCAGTCGGCACAGCAGGCGTTGCCGGTCGAAATTCCGGGGTCGACCGGCTGTCGTTGCCTCGTTTGCCAAACATGCTCAATTACCGCCCGCGTCCAGTCATTTCTTTTTGCGATTGAGCCTGCCCAAGAGATCTCCAAGACCTGATTTCTTCTTGGTCTTGGTCTCACTGCGGCCGGTCAGCACATGCGCTATGTCGTTGAACATCTGAACGACAGCGTGTTTGCCATCCATTTCACCGATCATGCGTCCGTTATTGGAGGCATTGCCAAACAATTGCGGGTCAAAGGGGATGATCGCCATCGGTTCAATACCAAGAGGTTCTGCGAAATCGGTGGCGGAAATTTCCGGTCGCTTCGGAATGCCTACCTGATTGATGACCAGCTTTGGCGGGGTGTCATTGGGCCGAAGCTTGCGCAGCATGTCGACGAGGTTCTTGGTGTTGCGAAGGTTGGCAAGTTCGGGCGTCGCCGTGATGACAATCTCATCCGCACGGGTCAGCGTGTTCTTGGTCCATCCATTCCATGCATGGGGAACATCGAGCACCAGAAGCGGAACACTGCGCTGTGCAGTGTCGATCAGATGGGCGAACGCATCGGGCTCGAAATCATAGACGCGTTCCAGTGTGGAAGGCGCTGCCAGCAGGGACAACTGGGTCGAACACTGAGCGAGCAGCCGGTCGAGATAGACTTCATCTATTCGCTCCGGCGCGAAAACGGCCTCAGCGATACCCTGGGCTGGGTCCTGATCGAAATTGATATTAGCGGTGCCAAACGGCAGGTCCATATCGGCCACCAGCACTTCGGAGCCGAACAAGGTCGACATACTCCAGGCCAGATTATGCGCTATCGTCGAGGACCCTACCCCGCCTTTGGCACCTATAAAGGCGACCGAACGGCCAATCGGTGCAGCTTCGGGATCGACGAAAATCGTAGCGATGACACCCACGATGTCAGCCATCGACATTGGGGCTACGACATATTCGGAAATGCCAGAGCGGATGAGCTCCCGGTAGAGCCAGACGTCATTGTAGTGGCCGATTACCACCACCTTTGTGGTGGGGTCGCAGAATTCCGCCAACTGGCCGAGTGATTCAAGGAGTTCTTTCGGCTCCGCCCTCGATTCCAGAATTATCAGATTTGGTGTCGGCGCGCTTTGGTAGAATTCGATCGCGGTTGCCAACCCGCCCATGTGCACCTTGAGATGCGCCTTGGACATGCGCCGGTCTTCGCCTGCCCGTTCGATCGGATTGGCGACGCTTTCGGTTTCGCAGAAGGCCTGGATCGATATCCGTGGAATCGGCCGCAGCGCGCTCATTTGCGCGATGTCCGTGTTCGACCATTCCTGGTCACCTGTGCCGGGTTCGTAAGCCAGATTGCTCATGTGAATTCCCTCGACTTCGGCGGCATCTTAATACTCAACTTCCTGCGCCGGCACCGCGTGGTAGTACGGCGCGTTGCGGTACCCATCGATGGCGACACCCCGACGCCCTGCATCGATAGGACTTGGTTTGCGGGGGCCAAGGAGATCGGCCGGGTTGGCTATCTGGGCTGCCAGATTGTTCTGATAGGAACAGCCAAAATTGGCGTAGTGCTTGTTTTCTTCGGTGTTAGCGATGTCTTCGGGCCAGCGACCGCATTTGCCTGTCTGCGCGCGCATGGCCGAGAAAGCGACGCGAATTGGAGCCGATGTGTCCGCCGAGCCGCCCTGATAAGACAGGATGGCAACCCGCGAGGCGGGTACGCCAGTTTGTTTGGCGAACCGTGCGAAGTCGCCCGCAGCATGGGACGCTGCGGAGGCATTGGCGGACCCTTCGGGCACCAGAATTCGTAGTACCGGGGCAGCTGAACGGTCGTAGTTGGCCAAGAAGCCTTCCAGCGACACCTGCTGCGGCTTGGTCATGCCGCGATCGCTGATGCCAACTGGCAGGTCCAGCGTTTCTTCTTTCTCGGCAATCACTATCGGATGGTTGGTGCGGTAGTCGTCGGGAACCGAACCCACCGTGATGCTGTCGCGCTTTGCGCAGCCTGCGAGCAGGACCACTGCAAAGATTGCCAGAAGCGAGGCGGAGCGAGCAGTTCTGCCGGCTGAGGATTTCATCGTATCGGACATGCCCACACCCTCGGTCACTTGTAGATGTAGCCGACTACCCCGTGGTAGCGGCCGTTTGGTTTGTTGGTCTGCATCGTGCCGTAGACGCGGTTGACGCGGCCGAGGAACATCCCGGCACCGTCGCTTGCCGCGTTGAAATTATCATCGGGCTTGGCCAGTTCATTGCGCGCCACGGGCCGGGAGAGATATGGCGTGACGATGATGACGAGCTCGGTTTCGTTGCGGACAAAGTCGCGGCTGCGGAAAAGCGTTCCCAGGACGGGGATTTTAGATAGGCCAGGATACCCACTGATGACCTGGCGTATATCGTCCCGAACGAGACCAGCGATCATCATCGACCCGCCTGATGGCAGCTCGACCGTGGTGTCGGCCAGACGCCTGCGGATCGACGGCAACATCACAGCGCCGCCCTTGCCGGTCGAGCCGGTTCCGGGCGATTCGTTTGTCGGTTCGGAAACCTGCGTCCGAACTTTAAGGCTGATGCGGCCCGGAGACAGAACGACCGGCTGAAACTCGAGGCCAATGCCGTATTCGATCTTGGCGTATTTATATCCACCTGGCTCCTCGGCGCCATTCTCGCCTTTGGAAGGAGGAGACGCTTCCTGCAGCAGGTTGAATTCACCGCCGACGCGGAACGTCGCCTTTTCACCGGACACAGCCGTCAAGGTGGGTTCAGCCAACGTTTTCATGACGCCCGACTGTTCCATCGCCTGAAGATAGCCCGACAGGGCGGACGTCGCGAGGTTCACACCTGAAGTAGCGATCTTCGGATTCAGAGGTCCGAGATTTTCGCTGATGGCTCCCCAGCTGATGCCGTTGCTGGAGCCGTTTGCGAGCATCCCCACATTGAGCTGCTTCATAACATTTCGGCTGATCTCGGCGATTGTAACTTTTAGCGTCACCTGATCTTCGCCGATGATCTTGATCATGTTGATGATCGCGCTCTGTTGGCGGTCCTGATCGGGGTTGTTGATATCAACTCCGCCGTTGGACGAGCCACCTGCAGCAGTCTGCGCGTACTGGCCAGTCGTGGCCTCGCCACCGGTGACAAACGCCTTTGCCAGCTGGACCGCGCGGGAAGCATCAAGCGGTGTGTCGACGGTGCCAGTCAGAACCACGTTGTCGTTCAGCAGCTCAACCTTGATGTCCGATCCAGGGATGAATCGCCCGAGATAGTCTTCGAGGCCGGCAACATCGCGTTCGATAGCCAGATCGAGGTTTGCAATTTGCTCGCCATTAGGACCGAACACAAAAATGTTGGTTTCGCCGACCTGCTTGCCAAATAGGTAGATGCGACGTGCCGAGCGCGTCACCGCGTCGGCAACACTCGGATTGGCGACGAGGATATCATAGGCGTCCGCAGGAAGGTCGATGACCACCGACTTGTTCAATCCAAGCTTGACGCGCTGTGCGCCGCTTGACTTGCTGATCTTCGTGGTGCCCGCCTCTGCACTGCCGGCTGTGAATATTCCGGATGGAACCGCCAGGAAGCCGACCATGGCCAATGCTACGGGCAAGCGGCCTATCAGCGTTTGCCGTGATGGCAGTATCTTGCTCATCGTGGGTTTCATTTCCGTGCTCCCACTTCTGAAACTTCGCCGGATTTGATCAATCGAACTGTGCCGCGGCGACCATTGCCTGACACAAGGTAGTCGCCGTCGCTGGCAGGCGTTTCCTGAGCGTCAGCAATCGGGCGCAGCGCTAATGTCAGGCGATCTGCCATCTGCTGGGCGACCGTGATGATCTCGGATTGCTGCGGAGTCAGCTCCAGTGTGGCGGTCTCGCCGACTTTTACCTTGCCGCCTTCTTCATCTTCCTGGATCGCCTGATCGACGGCCAAAACCCGGATATTCTTCAAGATGGTTTCTGTGATGAAGCTTTCGCCGCTGCTGCCGGCGGTGACCGACTGCGAGCGCCGCGTCATGATGACGTCGACATAATCGTTGGGAAGGATAAAGCCACCTGCGGATGTGTCGGCGGCAATGCGCGTCGCCACCGCTCTCATCCCGGATGGGAGAATCGACGACATGAAACTCTGTCCTGCTCCGATGAGCTTGGCATTGCGCAGCGGTTCACCCTTGTACATAGCTACGCGGGCGATGGATCCCTTGAGTTTTTCGATTGCTTCGGCGTCCGCATCGCGCGTGATGAAGCCTTCGCTTACTGTGTCTGCGGGCCACGCCTGCCAGCTCAATTGGCCATCCACCGTTGCACCCATCGGGATATCGCCCGAGACGACAAGAACTTCGGTCAGCGCAAGCGCCGGCTTGTCTGGAATGACGATTGATGCGGGCTGTGGGGCCGCTGCCATATTCTTGGCGATGTAACCGGCACCGCCGGCTGCAGCCACTGCAAAGCTCAAAATGATAAGTCGTGATGCCGCCATAACGGTTCCCTGCTCCGAACCAACCCTAGCCCGTGCAGGAGATTGCAGCGTCAATCGTCAAATTACGGTTAATGCAATGCTTATATTCGTGATTAATTTTGGGTTTACGCAGGTTGTATCGAACACAAGGCGGCGCGGCGCGCTGTAACCCCTAGAACTGCAGGCGCTCTATCATCCATGCGCCCAACACTGTGTCAGGGTAGGCGATCAAACCACCTATTGCCAACGCGATGCCGTAGGGAACTCCTGCACTTTCATCGCCGAAATGCCGGAGAAACGTGTTGTTGGCGTAGCGACCAGCGAATGGTGACTTTCTGTAGATGATGATGGCGACCGTGAGAATTCCACCCAACACGGCTGAGTTGACGAGGTATTCGACCAGTTGCAGGTTAAGGCCGATCCAGACTGCTGTGGATGCAAGCAACTTGACGTCTCCGCCCCCCATCACCCCGAATGCGAAAAGTGCCATGCCTGCTATCAGCAGAATGGCACCCGCGCCCAGATGCAAGGCCAGAACCGACCATTCCGCTCCTGTAAAGGGAGCGACCAGGAGGAACGTTGCCAGAAGGACAATTGACACGAGATTGGCAATCGTCATGGACAGGATGTCTGTCGCCGCGGCGTAAGCCATGCACAAAGGGAAAATGAGAAAAATCGCTATCGTGAGCATGATCGACCCGACATTGGAGATGCCCTAGTTTTACGCATTCGGCTTTAAACAAGGATGAATTTCCATGCCAGAAACGAAAAAGGCCGCCCGGAGGCGACCTTTTCGATCCGAGTTGAACTGGAATTACTTGGCGTTGGCACCTGTGAGTGCGGTCGCGATCTTGTCGAAGGTAAGCTTCAACTGATCACCAATAAGGCCGGCACCAACCATAATGGCAAGTGCGATAAGGGCAGCGATGAGACCATATTCAATGGCAGTCGCGCCGGATTCGTCTTTGCGGAAACGTGCGAAAAACTTAGTCATGCGAGAGCTCCTACTCTTTCGTGTTAACAGCTAACCGTCGACTGTTTTGCATGCATCGATCGGATAGGCTCACAATATGCGGCAGCTCTTTCATTCCGCTTAAGAAACAGCCTTACCGAATTCTTTCTTATTTCACGAAAAATCGGAGCATTTCCGCGAGGCGTTTGCGCCGTCCTTTATAATACTCACTGGAAACCATCGGGATGAGCCTTGGTTTCACTTGGCCAACTTAACGCTTGGTTCACCAATATCGTTCATTTTCCTACAAATTCTACGGGATGAAATGGGTGACGCGAATGGGCAGCCGCTTTCAATTGATGTTTCTGACCGCACTGTCAGTGCTGGGCGGAGTGAACCTGGTCAACGCGGAGCCGGGGATCGAAGTCGTTATGAACCAGGCGCGTATCGTGAAGCTTGGGCGGGCAGCCGACACTATTATCATCGGCAACCCCGAGATCGCCGACGCGTCCGTCCAGGACGCCAATACTATCGTGCTGACCGGCAAAGGTTTCGGCATTACCAATATGGTCGCTCTTGATCGCGACGGCACACCCATTGTCGATGCACAAATTTCTGTCGTGCGGCAGGCTGCAGGATCCGTGCGGGTCTATCGTCGCGCCAATGTTCAGACTCTCTCGTGCACGCCTTACTGCGAGGGGTCTTATAAAAGCGAAGCGGAGCGGCAATCCGACGCCGAAATCGCCCAGTAGCTTGCTCTAGCCTGATCAGCTTTCCGGTTTGGTTGTTGGTTGTTCGCCCGTGATGGTTATGCACCAGTAAAGGATTAGCCGGGTCTTTTACGGATCAATCAAACCGGAACGAAACGGATGTGGGATAGTGTCATTTCCGTATCGCATGGGCTTGGTGACAAATGTGGATTATAAACAGGCATAGTTGGACACGGCAGCGCGCTGAAAGGCGGCGCCCGTGGCTTATGTCGCGCTTTAGCCGTGATGAGCATGGCTCAACCGCCATCGAATTCGGCATACTGGCTCTGCCCTTTTTGATGCTGCTGTTTGCCATTCTCGAAACCGGGATTTCCTTTGCTGCCCAACAACTGATGGCAAACGCAACCGACGACGTGGCCCGCCAGATACGCACCGGTCAGTTGACCTCGGCCAATCTCACCCAGTCATCACTACGCGATAAAATCTGCGTTCAACTGGAGATGATGGTGACCAAGGGGTGTCCTGGTCTGGCAGTTGATTTGCGGCTTCGATCGACATTTGCAGAACTCGCCCAGATAAAAGCACCTTTGAAAGGGAGCGGTCGGGAGCAAGAAATCGATTTAGCGGCAGTGGGTTTTGAAGTCGGCAAAGGCGCTGACAAAAGTACGCTGCGGGTACTTTATGGTTGGCCGATCATATCAAATCTGATGCAGAAAAGCCTGTCCACAATGAAAGGAAGCAAGATGCTGCTCTATGCATCTGCAACCTGGCAAAATGAACCGTTTTAACGTGGCGGGGGCTATGTTCAGATCGATTTCAACATTTATCGGAAAGATAAAGTCTGATCATCGGGGGGTAGCAGCGATCGAATTTGCGATGGTCGCTCCGCTCCTTATCGGGATGTGCCTGGTGACTTGGGAGCTGGCCCTCGGTGTCGACACGAGCCGAAAAGTTGGCCGCGCCGGCAGCACCATTGGCGACCTTGTCGCTCAGGAAAACACGATGAAAAAGTCGGAGTTGCAGGGCATTCTGACCATCGGCAGATCTATTATCCAGCCCTACAATCGCTCGGATCCTGCGGTTACGATCACCGCGATAACCGTGAGCAATGATGCGGCTGCAAAGCCAACGGTTGCATGGGCGTATAAAGTATCAGGCAGCAACTCATATTCTCCCGGAGCGGCTGTAGGATCGCCGGAGACACTCCCGGAAAAGCTTCGTACGCCTGGGGCATTCCTGATCCGGGTCGAAAGCAACCTCAGCTACAAACCAGCTATCACTTTCAGCAGTACGACCAATGACCGTGCAGGACTTGGTGGGTCTCGGCCTTCCTATGAGATGAAGGAGACCTACTTCATGCGTCCTCGCATCAGCGTCAACATCCTCTGCACAGACTGCTATTCGTAGCAATCTGGTTCAAGGTGCCTCATTGAGCAAACGAATTGCCATTGCCGGCAATGGCTCTTAAGGCTGTAGTTCAGCCCGGTGTGCGCATCGAACGGAACCCATGAAACGCGCTTTTGTCTTCGTTCTTGATTCCTTCGGCGTTGGTGGCGCTGCCGACGCCCAACACTTTCGCGATGAAGGCGCAAACACATTCCTGCATATCGCAGCCGCCTGCGCCAGCGGTCGCTGTGACCGGGAAGGCGTTCGTGCCGGACGGCTTTGCGTCCCCAACATGACGAGCTTGGGCATTCAACAAGCGGCGGATAGAGCGTGCTCGTTCGATGCCGGTTTTCTCGCACCTGCACCGCTAGCGCCTTCTGCCTTCTTTGGCGCTTCCGATGAAATTTCGAGCGGCAAGGACACACCCTCGGGTCATTGGGAGATTGCCGGTGTGCCGGTGCTTTTTGACTGGGGTTACTTCCCCAACACCATCCCGACTTTCCCCCACTTTCTAACCGAAGCTATCATTAAAGACGCCAACCTGCCGGGGATTCTCGGCAACCGGCATGCTTCAGGGACAGAGATCATTGCGGAACTGGGAGGCGCGCACATGTCGAGCGGCAAGCCTATTCTCTATACATCAGCCGATTCGGTGCTGCAGATCGCTGCCCATGAAGAACATTTCGGGCTGGAACGCCTCTATGAACTGTGCCTCATCGCACGACGGCTGGTCGATCCGCTGAACATTGGCCGCGTTATTGCCAGACCTTTCGTCGGCGACAGCCCTGAAAATTTCGAGCGTACTGCAAACCGACGCGACTTTTCCGTGCCGCCGCCGGAGCCAACAGTTCTGGATCGTCTGACCGAGCGCGGTAGCCGGGTGATCGGCATCGGCAAGATCGGCGATATTTTTGCGCATCGCGGTGTTTCCGAAGTACGCAAGGGAGCGGGTAACATGGCGCTGTTCGACGCCGCACTCGACGCCATGGCAGATGCCGGCGATGGCGATCTGGTGTTCGCCAATTTTGTCGATTTCGATTCTCTCTACGGGCACCGGCGCGACGTTGCAGGATATGCCGCAGCGCTTGAAGCCTTTGACCGCCGAATTCCAGAGGCACTTGTGCTGCTTCAACCGGGTGATCTTTTCCTGCTCACGGCCGACCATGGGTGCGACCCTTCCTGGCCGGGCACGGAGCATACCAGAGAACGCGTTCCCATTTTCGGGATCGCCAAGGGCAACCGGGGAGGCCCGATCGGCCTGCGCTCGACATTTTCCGATATCGGCCAGACCGTTGCCGAGCATCTCGGCATGGCAGCCGGACCGCATGGCACCTCGTTCTACCCGTCCATAGCAGCCGATGCCTGAGCTTCCCGAAGTCGAGACTGTCCGCCGCGGGCTGCAACCGGTGTTCGAGGGAGCCGTGATCACCAGAGTCGAGGTCCGGCGACCCAATCTGCGCTTTCCGTTTCCACCCCATTTTGCCGAAAGGCTGGCTGGCCGCACCGTGTCCGCTCTTTCCCGGCGCGCCAAATATCTCATAGTCGCTCTCGAGGGTGGACCTTCTCTGATCTGTCACCTTGGAATGTCGGGATCGTTCCGCGTGGAGGCTGACACCGATCTGGCTCCTGGCACCTTTCACCATGAGCGCGGTAAAATCGCCGCTCATGATCATGTGGTGTTCACCCTGCGTAAACAGAACGACACCGCGCGGGTGGTCTTTAATGACCCGAGACGGTTTGGCTTCATGCTGTTTGCGGAAGACGGTGACCTGAATGCCCATCCTATGTTGGCTCATCTGGGAGTGGAGCCAACCGGCAATACGCTGAGCGGGGCGTTGCTCGCAGACCTGCTGCGCAACAAGAAGGCGCCGCTGAAGGCCGCGCTGCTTGATCAGACACTCATCGCCGGTCTCGGCAACATCTATGTCGCCGAGGCGTTGTGGCGGGCGCAGCTCTCGCCGCTTCGCGCGGCAGGGTCCATTGCTCCCCGATCCGGCAGACCGGGAGTGCGGGCCGAACGTCTGGCCGAGGCAATCCGGGACGTGATCGCAGATGCCATCGCCGCCGGTGGCTCGTCATTGCGGGATCACATCCAGACCGACGGATCGCTTGGATATTTCCAGCACCGGTTCAGCGTCTACGATCGGGAAGGAGCACCCTGTCCGCGCGCGACGTGCAGCGGCACAGTCCAGCGTATCGTCCAGAGCGGGCGCTCGACTTTCTATTGCCCCACCTGCCAGCGGTAGGGTACTCGGTTGATATTCTGCATGCTGGAGGCCGGACATGGACTATGAAACAATCCTCGTTGAGACCCGCGGCAAGGTAGGCCTGGTCACGCTCAACCGGCCAAAGGCCCTGAACGCACTCAATTCCAAGCTGCTCGGCGAACTGGTTGCCGCGTTGAAAGTATTTGATGCCGATGCCGGAATTGGTGCGATCGTCCTCACCGGCTCGGAAAAAGCATTCGCCGCTGGCGCCGACATCAAGGAGATGCAGGCCAAGAGCTACGTCGAGGCTTATCTGGAAGACTTCTTCTCAGGCTGGGAAGGCGTGACCCAGACCCGCAAACCGATCATCGCGGCAGTGGCTGGTTACGCTCTTGGCGGCGGCTGTGAACTCGCCATGATGTGCGATTTCATTATTGCCGGCGACAACGCCAAATTCGGGCAGCCTGAAATCACGCTAGGCGTGATGCCGGGCATGGGCGGATCGCAGCGGCTGACGCGTTTTGTTGGAAAATCCAAGGCCATGGATATGTGCCTGACGGGGCGGATGATGGATGCCGCTGAGGCCGAACGCGCAGGCCTCGTGTCACGTGTCGTGCCAGCGGGTGAACTTCTTGACGAAGCCTTGAAGGCCGCCGAGAAGATCGCCGGTTTTTCGCTGCCCTCGGTGATGATGAACAAGGAGGCGATCAACCGCGCCTATGAGACGACGCTGGCTGAGGGGCTGCGTTTCGAGCGCCGCATCTTCCACGCCATGTTCGCGCTTGAGGACCAGAAAGAGGGAATGGCGGCGTTCGTGGAAAAGCGGCCTGCACAGTTTCGAAACCGCTGAGCGCCACCTGTGCAGAAAGACCACGATGCGGCGTTGACGCCTCAATCAAGCTGCATTATAAGCCGCGACAACTGAGGTGGCCCTCCGGCTGCCCTTTGTTTTTGTGCCCGGCTAATGCCACGGCGCCATTTGCAGATAGAAGAGAGGCATCATGGCCAACACATCCTCGGCCAAAAAGGCAACGCGAAAGATCGCGCGCCGCGCAGAAGTCAACAAGACGCGCCGTTCGCGCGTGCGCACTTATCTGCGCGCAGTGGAAGAGGCGCTGGCTTCTGGCGACAAGACCGCCGCTGAAGCTGCCTTCCAGGCCGCCCAGCCGGAATTGATGCGTGCTGCCGGCAAGGGTGTGTTCCACAAGAATACAGCCTCACGCAAAGTTTCGCGGCTTGCCCAGCGTCTGAAGACGCTTTCCGCATAAACTCTGTATTTAGACTCAGTGTCCGATGGACCCGGCTCTCACGAGCCGGGTTTTTTCGTTTGCCGGGCAACACTTAGCCCAATGCCACTGCCGCCGGGTTATCCGGGTATAAAACGCTTTGCCGGCGTGTGGTCTGTATATGTTCTCCTACGGCCCCGACCGGGACCCGTTACCCGCAGAGCTTCATCACTATTTCATCAATAAATTCAAACGCTTACAGGAGGTTGTCAACAGCTTGTTCATAGCAGCTGCCAGCCTCCCCGGTTGACTCAGTGTCAAGCAGTTTTTTTGAATTTATTTCTTCGCCAGTTGACCCAAATTCGGCACTGCGAAAAGGTTTTGAATCAAAACAGTTTATTCGTTTTTCGTGCGTTCTGGCGCGCGACGGGAACCGCTCTGCTAACCAGATTCGTTAAAAATCCGTTAGCCGTGGCCTTGCCCTGTCCACAGCGTTTTTTGTAGTCTCAAAACATCAAGAGGGACGGGCCGGACAGCCTCGGAGCCTAGCTGAAATTGCTGAAATATGCAGCGCGGGAGATTATCCGCGGGTGGCGAAGCTTTGACAATCCAAAACGACCTGACGCTGAAGATCCTGGATCGGGGTGACTTTCACTCTGGCGTTCGCGCCGGACTCGGGAAAGTTTGGCCTTGCGCAGACAGGGGACGCGGCAACGCCTGGAACGTCAAATCGGCGTTCGGGTAGAGGACTGGGCGGCCACGCGGATGGCGCCCGGTGAAAACGAATTGTTGTCATTCAGCACCGGGCGGAGGTGTGATTGGCGACCAACATAAGGACTGGGACGATCATGCAGAGCGCAATCGAAAGGGAAGCGGGGGGCCATATTCCTTTTCACAACAGCATTGAGGGGCAGGTTATGGGAGCGGCAGTCGCAGGGAACGCAGAAAACACGTTTGACCGGGTAAAGATCCAGCTGAAGGCACGCCTTGGCAGCGAAGTCTATTCCAGCTGGTTTGGGAGGATGAAGCTTGCGGAAGCCTCCAAAGGGCTTGCACGGCTTTCGGTGCCGACGGCTTTCCTGCGCTCATGGATCAACGGTCACTACCTCGACCTGATCAACGAACTTTGGCGTAAAGAAGAACCCGACTGCCTGAAGATCGAAATCGTAGTGCGCAGCGCAACGCGACAAAGCCGTGCGCTGCCCGAGATCGATCAGCCTTTGATGCGCAAGGCCTTGAAGCCGACGCAGACGGCGCTCGGCTCCGGCACACTGGCTTCTGTGCGATCAGACCGCCTTCCGGTCTCCCGCAATGGCGCTGCGCCGACCGAGGGTCGCCAGACCGTTCTGGGCTCGCCGCTTGATGGTCGCTACACGTTCCAGTCCTTCATCGAGGGCCCGTCAAACCGCGTCGCTTTCGCAGCTGCCAAGGCCGTAGCCGAATCGCAGTCGACGGCGGTGCGTTTTAACCCGCTGTTCCTGCATGCGACTGTCGGGCTGGGCAAAACCCATCTGTTGCAGGCCATCGCCGCCGAAGCGCTGCGCCAGAATCCGCAATCGCGGGTGGTCTATCTCACGGCGGAGTATTTCATGTGGCGCTTTGCCACCGCGATCCGCGACAACAATGCGCTGACGTTGAAGGAGCAGTTGCGCGACATTGATCTGCTGATCATCGACGACATGCAATTCCTGCAGGGCAAATCGATCCAGCACGAATTCTGTCACCTCATCAACATGCTGCTGGACAGCGCCAAGCAGGTAGTCGTGGCTGCTGACCGCCCGCCTTCGGAATTGGAATCGCTCGAGCCGCGGGTGCGTTCGCGCCTCAACGGCGGCGTTGCGCTGGAGATGTCGTCGCCAGATTTTGGTATGCGCCTTGGCATGCTGAAGCTCAGGCATGCGGCCGCCAAGGCAGAGGATCAGTCGCTGAACATTCCAGACGACATCCTCACCCACGTCGCACGGACCGTCACCGGCAGCGGTCGCGAGCTCGAGGGCGCGTTCAACCAGCTCTTGTTTCGCCATTCGTTCGAACCGCAGATCACTATCGACCGAATCGATGAGATTTTGGGCCACATCTATCGCTCCGGCGAGCCCAAGCGGGTGCGGATCGAGGACATCCAGCGCATCGTGGCGCGGCATTACAATGTGTCGAAGACGGAGCTGTTGTCCAACCGGCGCACGCGCACCATCGTCAAGCCGCGGCAGATCGCCATGTATCTGGCCAAGGTGATGACGCCGCGCTCGCTGCCTGAGATCGGCCGGCGCTTTGGCGGGCGTGATCACACCACGGTTCTCCACGCGGTGCGCAAGATCGAGGGCCTATCGGGCGACGACAACACGCTGGCGCAGGAGCTCGAACTGCTCCGCAGGCTGATCTCCGATCAGGCGTAAGCACTGCAAAAACGGGGATGCGGCGGACCTCCCTCCTGCAATGCAGGCGTTATCCCCAGAAAGCCCTCGGAAGTGCTGTCTCAGCCCTCCGCGGGCTTGCCTTTACCGGTGTTTTCCTGTCAGTTTGCAGCGATTCTGACCCAGTTGCGGTCCTTCGCGACGAACCCGTCGGCGGAATTCCGCACCTTCCATTGTAGCGAGACCAACTCGTCATGCGTGTAGTCATTGAACGCTCTAATCTTCTGAAGTCGCTGAACCACGTTCACCGTGTCGTTGAGCGCCGGAACACCATTCCGATTCTCTCCAACGTGCTTCTGGCCGGCACCGGCGCAAGCCTGGAGATGAAGGCAACCGACCTTGACCTGGAAGTGACCGAAGCCACGGCCGCCAATGTGGAGCAAGGCGGTGCGACAACCGTTCCTGCACACCTGCTCTACGACATCGTGCGCAAGCTTTCAGATGGCGCGGAAGTGATGCTGAAGACGGACGACGAAGGTCAGTCCATGTCGGTCATCTCGGGCCGGTCGAATTTCCGGCTTCAATGCCTGCCGCAATCGGATTTTCCCGAGCTCACGGCTGGCGCGTTCTCGCATATTTTTCGGATCGACTCGGCAGCGCTCAAGGGCCTGATTGAAAAGACGCAGTTTGCGATCTCGACCGAGGAAACCCGCTATTATCTGAACGGCATCTACCTGCACGCGATTGAAAGCGGCGGGAAATTGAAGCTGCGCTCGGTGGCGACCGATGGCCACCGGCTGGCGCGTGCCGAAATGGAAGCTCCTGCAGGCTGCGAAGGCATGCCCGGCATCATCATTCCACGCAAGACTGTCAGCGAGTTGCAAAAGCTGGTCGATAACCCAGATGTAGCGGTGACGATCGAACTTTCCGACACCAAAATTCGCTTCACCATTGGGAGCGTCGTCCTGACATCCAAGCTTATCGACGGGACGTTCCCTGACTATCAGCGGGTCATTCCGACCGGCAACGATAAGAAGCTGATTATCGACCGACAAAGCTTTGCTGCTGCTGTTGACCGCGTTTCGACGATTTCCTCCGAGCGTGGACGCGCGGTGAAGATGTCGATCACCGAGGGGCTGGTGACACTGGCCGTCAACAACCCCGATTCGGGTAGCGCCACGGAAGAAGTGCACGCAGAATACTCGTCCGATCCAATCGAGATTGGCTTCAACGCCAAATATCTGATGGATGTGACCGCGCAGCTTTCGGGCAGCGAGGCCCGTTTCATGCTGGCGGATGCCGGATCCCCTACCCTCATTCACGACACGACGGACGAACACGCGCTCTACGTGCTCATGCCGATGCGTGTCTAGCTCACAGCTGGCCATGCCGGATCAAGAGCAGGCTGGCCGGCAACACGGCGAGATCGCGCCGCATGTCAGCAAGCTGACGCTGACCGATTTCCGCAATTATCAAGCTCTTTCACTTGAGCTGATGCCTGGACCGGTTGTCTTCACCGGCGCAAACGGCGCCGGTAAAACCAATCTTCTCGAAGCTATTTCTTTCCTGACACCAGGGCGCGGGCTGCGGCGCGCACCGTACGGTGATGTCGCGAGGGCAGGAACCGTCAGCGGTTTTGCGCTGCATGCCGAACTGAACGGTCCTGCTGGCGAATGCAGCATCGGGACAGGGACAGTCGGAGATGGCGAAACCGTTCGCCGCGTGCGCATCAATGGTGCACCGTCAAAATCTGCCGACCGCCTGCTCGAATGGGTGCGCGTCACCTGGATTACGCCTTCCATGGACGCGCTGTTTACCGGACCGGCAGCCGACCGCCGGCGTTTTCTTGACCGGCTGGTATTGGCGGTAGATCCGGCCCATGGCCAGCGTGCACTCGATTATGAAAAGGCGATGCGCGGTCGAAACCGGCTGTTGGCGGAAAATTCGCGCAATGGAAGCTGGTTCGAGGCCATTGAAACCCAGATGGCCGAGACTGGTACCGCGATTGCCGCAGCGCGGGGCGAACTGGCGCGCCTGCTTGCGGGCATGGTGGCGCGGCTGCCCGAGAACACACCTTTTCCCAAAGCTGACTTCGCACTTTCGGGCGCGCTTGAGGAGGCGATCGGCCACCGGCCAGCTGTCGATGTCGAGGAGGATTTCCGCCGGCGTCTTGCTGAAGGGCGTGAGCGCGACCGTGCCGCCGGGCGCACGCTTGAAGGACCACACCGGTCAGACCTGTTGGTGCGTCATTCGCCCAAGGATATGCCAGCTGAACTGTGTTCCACCGGCGAGCAAAAGGCGCTTCTGGTCGGACTTATCCTGTCTCATGCGAGGCTTTGCGGCGAGATTTCCGGGTTGGTACCGATCCTGCTGCTTGATGAAATTGCAGCCCATCTGGATGCGGACCGGCGCGCAGCATTATTTGCTATCCTGGATGATCTCGGCTGTCAGGTGTTCATGACCGGCACCGAAACCAGTCTGTTTTCAGCACTGCGCGGGCGGGCGCAATTCCTCCATGTCGACCATGGCCGCGTGTCCGCCAATGTTGATACCTGACAAAGCCGATCCTGATGCTATGTTCCGGATATGAACGTTTCCAATCCCACACCGCTCTCCCCTGACGAACTGGAGCGCTACGCGCGCCACATCATCTTGCCTGAGATCGGCGGCAGCGGGCAGCAGCGGCTGAAGCGGGCTCGCGTTCTGGTGATTGGCGCTGGCGGCCTTGGCGCGCCGGTGCTGCACTATCTGGCGGCGGCAGGCGTCGGCACGCTCGGGATTGTCGACGATGATATCGTTTCGCTCTCCAATCTTCAGCGGCAGGTAATCCACGGCATGGCAGCCATCGACCAGCCGAAAACCGCAAGCGCGGCAGCGGCCATCGGGGCGCTCAATCCACACGTGACGGTTACCCAGCACCGTATGCGGCTCGATGCCAGCAACGTGAACGGGCTGATCGCCGCCTACGACATTGTCGTCGACGGTTCGGATAATTTTGCGACACGCTATAGTCTTGCCGATGCCTGCGACACGGGTCAGCGCCCGCTGGTCCACGCCGCCGTTGGCCGCTTCGATGGTTCGTTGACGGTCCTGAAACCCTACGAGACCGGGAGCGATGGGAAGCTGTTCCCGCGCTATCGCGACCTGTTTCCCGAGCCGCCGCCAGAGGGGCTTATTCCCTCCTGTGCTGAAGCGGGCATCGTTGGCGCGCTGACCGGCGTGATGGGAACTTTGCAGGCGATGGAAGTGATCAAGCTGATCACCGGCATTGGCGAGCCGCTCGTGGGACGTATCTTACTCTATGACGCGCTCGCAGCACGGTTTGACACGGTGCGTTATGCGAGGGCCGCATGAGTCTCAGCCTGACGCCCGATGAACAGGCCATCGCTGCCGGGCGCGATGGCGACGGGGCCGCTATGGCGATGCGCATCGTTGCGGGCGCCGGACGGCTGCTTGGTGCGCCCCATCTCATCGAGATCCAGTCTGCCCACATTGACGGTGCGCTGTATCATGGCGATAGCGGCACGCTGTTTGCCGAAAAGCTGGTTGCAGGCAGCGCCCATGTTTCGGTTCGCGCGACATTGAACGTCGGCGCGCTCGACCTCACGGGATGTTCGCGTGTGCGCCTCGAGGAACCGCAACGATCGATGGCGCGCCGGATGATGGACGCGTATCGCGCGCTCGGATGCGAACCCAGCTGGACCTGCGCGCCCTATCAGGCGGGACACCGCCCCGGCTTGGCCACCGATGTGGCGTGGGGCGAGTCCAACGCGGTAGTGTTCTGCAATTCGGTTCTCGGGGCCCGGACCAATCGGTATGGCGATTTCCTCGACATAGCCTGCGCCATTGCAGGGCGGGCGCCCTTGAGTGGTCTTCACATCGCCGAAAACCGACACGCAACGCTGGTGTTTGACGTCAGCGCAATTCCCCGCGGGTTCCTGCAATCGGAAATCGCATGGCCGATCCTTGGTTCGCTCTATGGACGCGAGGTCGGAGAGGCGATTGGTGTCGTGGTCGGGGTCGACACGCACCCGGGGGAGGATCGCCTGAAGGCGTTTGGTGCAGCGGCGGCTTCAACCGGCGCAGTTGGGCTTTTTCATATCGCAGGCGTCACCCCCGAAGCGCCAACGCTGGAGACCGTGTTGGCTGGGCAAGCGCCCAAGGCGACGATAATGGTGACGGGCGGCATGGTGACCGAGACCCGAGCCCGGCTTTCGACCGCTGTGAACGCGGACCGGATTGACGCGGTTGCGATTGGTAGCCCGCATCTGTCGGAGGCGGAATTTGTGGAACTTGAGCGGCTGATTGCGGGGCGACGCCTCACCATCCCGATCCATGCCTGCACGGGCCGGCACGCGCTTCAGAAGCTTGATGCCAACGGTATGCGCAAGCGGCTCGAAGGATGTGGTGTGGTCGTCGTGGCGGATACCTGCGTGGTTGTGACGCCGATCCTGCCCCCCACGGGCAATGGCGTGCTGATGACCAATTCCGGCAAGTTCGCGCAGTACGCGCCCGGCAACACAGGGTATGCGGTGCTTTACGGGTCGCTGGCCGATTGTGTTGAAAGTGCTGTGACCGGCCGGCCAGTTGTCACGGAGATGGCCTGGTGATTTCTGCAACATGTACAGTTCTGGTGGCCGGCAAACCGGCGCTGGGTCATGCGCTGGTGCTGGATGCGCCGATCAGTTTTTGGGGCGGCGTTGATCCAACCACCGGGATGATCGCTGATGTTCGCCATCCGCAGCATGGCGTCGTGATCGCAGGCAGAGTTCTGTTCCTGCCCGGCACCATTGGATCATCATCCGCGTCATCCGTGCTTCTGGAACTCGTGCGCGGCGACTGCGCCCCGGCGGCAATCATCCTCCACGAACCGGATGCGATTCTGTTGATCGGATTGATTGTTGCGCGTGAAATGGGATGGGAAGCACCACCGGCGCTGCAACTCCACCGCGACCGGCACCCACAGTTTGCGGGAATGGACATAAGCTTAAAACCCGACGGCACGATCTTCACCGTGGCGGGATGATCTGTGCCCTAGCTGCGATTGGGCAGCACGCGGTCCGGCGGACGGTGGCCGTCGAACACGGCGCGAATGTTGATGATGACCTTTTCGCCCATCTCGATGCGTCCCTCGATGGTAGCTGAACCCATATGCGGCAGCAGCACCACCTTGCCCTTTGCTGCCAGCTTCAGGAGCTTGGGGTTGATCGCCGGCTCATGTTCGAAGACGTCCAGGCCGGCGCCAGCAAGCTTCCCACTTTGCAGCATCGAGATCAGCGCATCTTCATCGATGATATCGCCGCGTGCGGTGTTGACGACGTAGGCTTGCGGCTGCAGCAGCCCCAGACGGCGTGCCGAAAGCAGATGGAACGTGGCCGGCGTCGACGGGCAATTGACGGAAATGATATCCATCCGCGCCAGCATCTGGTCGAGGCTTTCCCAATAGGTTGCCTCAAGCTGGTCTTCGATGGCAGCCGATACGCGCTTGCGGTTGTGGTAGTGGATTGAGAGACCGAATGCCTTGGCACGACGCGCCACAGCTGTTCCGATACGCCCCATACCCACAATGCCGAGCCGTTTTCCCCATATTCTGTGTCCGAGCATCCAGGTTGGCGACCAGCCCGCCCATTTGCCGTCGGCGCGCAATACATTGGCGCCTTCGGTCAGGCGGCGCGGTACTGTCAGCATCAGCCCCATCGTCATGTCGGCTGTATCTTCAGTCAGGACGTTTGGTGTGTTGGTGACGGTGATGCCCTTTGCGGCGGCTGCCGCCACATCGACGTGATCGATACCATTGCCGAAGCTGGCGATCAGTTTGAGGTTGGGGCCGGCCTGAGCGATCAACGCTGCGTCGATACGGTCAGTGATGGTTGGAACGAGCACGTCAGCCTGCTGAACCGCCGAAACCAGTTCGGGTTGGGTCATCGGGCAATCCTCGATGACCAGACGGGCATCGAACAATTCGCGCATCCGTGTTTCAACCTGATCGGGCAACTTGCGCGTCAACACCACAAGCGGCTTTTTCCTACCGGTCATTGTTTCCTCGAATTCGGGTCCTGTTGAGACCTCTTTAACCAAGACAGGAGAGACTTGTAACCGTCACCTGCCTCCCCGCTCCCATCTAACAAGCGGCGCGGCCGATGACAAAGAAAAAGGGAATTGTGGCCGACCCCGGTTTTTAGGTCCCATAGCCAGTAAAGGAAAGACAGTGTCAGGTTTGTTGCCGCTTTGCAGACGTCTTGGAGCATCGCTGCTGTGCGCTGTCTTTATGCTGCACCCATCCGCCGGGTTCAGTGCGTCGCCTTCGTCGGAAACCGGCGTAACGCGCGGTCCAAGCGGACTGCCGCTTCCCCGCTTCGTCAGCCTGAAATCCGGGCGTGCAAACTCACGGGTCGGGCCGGGAATCAACTATGCAGTCGACTGGATGTATCTCAAGTCAGGCTTGCCAATGGAAATTCTGCAGGAGTACGACAACTGGCGTCGCGTCCGAGATTCAGACGGTGCTGAAGGCTGGATCAACCAGCAATTGCTGTCAGGTCGCCGCACCGCAATCATTGCGCCCTGGCAGAGAGGCAAGCAATCACAGATTTCGCTGCTGGCGGAGCCAAACAACGGCGCTAGCCCGGTTGCCAAGCTTGAGCCCGGCGTGATCGGCGAAATTCGCATCTGCAATGGCGAATGGTGCGAAATGAAATTTGGCGGTCAAACGGGCTGGATCGGTCAATCGCTGGTCTGGGGTGCCTACCCCGGCGAGACCGTAAAGAATTAGCGCTTCGGCCTCAGCCGGACGATGATGTCGACATTCGCGATTTCCATACCTTCCGGCGGATCGGGAAGGTTCATCACCTTCACCGGCCCCGAATCGATGTCAAACACGGTGTTTTCGCCCTCGATAAAGAAATGGTGATGGTCGCTGGTGTTGGTGTCGAAGTAGGTTTTCGACCCCTCTACAGCCAGTATGCGCAGGAGACCGGCGTCGGTAAACTGGTGCAGCGTATTGTAGACGGTCGCCAGAGATACCGGCACGCCGGCGCCTTGCGCCTCCTCGTGCAGTTCCTCGGCGGACAGATGGCGGTCACCCTTGGCAAACAACAGGTCTGCCAGAGCCAGGCGCTGACGCGTCGGACGCAGACCCGCCTCACGCACCCGCTTGTCTACCGCCATGGTGTTGGTTGATTTTTCGCTCACCAGCCTACTTTCCGGGGACGTTCGCGTCCATCAGCGCGGTTTGCGCGCGCCTGCCATTCCTCCTGACATATATTCGGTCGCGCCCATGCGATCAATAGCGGCACATTGACCATAATCGGCGGGCACGATAAGCGCTGTCGACGGTTTCCGAGCGGAAACAGTCTGTGCTAGAAACCTGCAACACGATTGCGGGCAGCGACCAAGAGGTAGGAACAATTGATGGCTGAACAGAAATCCAGCTACGGCTATGAGGACCTTCTGGCATGCGCCCGCGGCGAGCTTTTCGGCCCCGGCAATGCGCAGCTCCCGGCCCCGCCGATGCTGATGTTCGACCGCATCACCGATATATCCCAGACAGGCGGTGCGTTCGACAAGGGTTACATTCGCGCCGAATTCGATATCCGACCCGACCTGTGGTTCTTCCCCTGTCACTTCATCGGCAATCCGGTCATGCCCGGCTGCCTTGGCCTTGACGCCATGTGGCAACTCACCGGCTTTTATCTCGGCTGGCTGGGCGAGCCCGGCAAGGGCATGGCCCTGTCGACCGGCGAAGTAAAATTCAAGGGCATGGTCACGCCGTCGGTCAAGAAGGTCGAATACGGCATAGATTTCAAGCGCGTGATGCGCGGCCGGCTGGTTCTGGGCATTGCCGATGGCTGGCTGAAGGCCGATGGCGAACAGATCTATACCGCAACTGACCTGAAGGTCGGGCTGGCCAAGCAGGCAAGCTGACCTCTCAAGGCCGCGCAGCCCTGAATAGTATCCAAGGAGACTTCAATGAGACGCGTCGTCGTTACAGGACTGGGGATCGTTTCTTCCATCGGCAATAATGCAGACGAAGTCACCGCTTCTCTGCGCGATGCCAAATCGGGTATCACCTTTTCGGATGAGTTTGCCGATCACGGCTTTCGCTGCCAGGTGTGGGGGGCGCCGACGCTTGACCCGGCTCCGCTGATCGACCGGCGTGCCATGCGTTTCCTCTCTAAGGGAGCTGCGTGGAACCATGTCGCCATGGACCAGGCGATTGCCGATGCCGGCCTTGAAGAAGGCGACATCACCAATGAGCGCACCGGCATCATCATGGGCTCGGGCGGGCCATCGACCAAAACCATCGTCGAAGCTGCCGAAATCACCATGAAGAACACCAGCCCGAAGCGCATCGGGCCGTTTGCGGTGCCGAAAGCCATGTCCTCCACGGCATCGGCCACGCTCGCCACCTGGTTCAAGATCCACGGCGTCAACTACTCCATCTCGTCGGCCTGTTCGACTTCGGCGCATTGCATCGGCAATGCCGCGGAAATGATCCAGTGGGGCAAGCAGGACGTCATGTTTGCCGGCGGGCACGAAGATCTCGACTGGACCATGTCGGACCTATTTGACGCAATGGGCGCGATGTCGTCAAAATTCAACGACACGCCATCGGTCGCCTCACGCGCCTATGACGTCAATCGCGATGGCTTTGTCATCGCGGGCGGCGCTGGCGTGCTGGTGCTGGAAGAACTCGAACATGCCAAGGCACGCGGCGCAAAAATCTATTGCGAGCTGACAGGTTACGGCGCCACTTCCGATGGCTATGACATGGTTGCGCCTTCGGGCGAAGGTGCCATCCGCTGCATGCGCCAGGCGCTGTCGACCGTGAAGGGCGATGTCGACTACATCAACACGCATGGCACCTCGACGCCGGTGGGCGATTCCAAGGAAATGGGCGCTATCCGCGAAGTGTTCGGCGAGAAGATGCCGCATATCGCCTCGACCAAATCGCTGACCGGCCATTCGCTCGGCGGCGCCGGTGCGCAGGAGTCTATCTACTCAATCCTGATGATGCAGGCGGGCTTCTTGGGTGAGAGCGCCCATGTCGAGGAGCTCGACCCTGAATTCGAGGGCATGCCTATCCTGCGCAAGCGGATCGACAACGCCAAGATCGACACGGTGCTTTCCAATTCGTTCGGGTTCGGCGGCACCAACGCCACGCTCGTGTTCCAGCGCTATACGGCCTAAGGATTTTTGCCATGGACGGATTGATGAAGGGCAAGCGCGGCCTCATCATGGGGGTCGCGAACGACCATTCCATCGCCTGGGGCATAGCGCGAAAGCTTGCCGAGCACGGCGCTGAAATGGCCTTCACCTATCAGGGCGAAGCCTTTGGGCGCCGCGTCAAGCCGCTGGCCGAGAAGGTCGGTACCTCGCTGGTATTGCCGTGTGACGTGGAAGACAGCGCTTCAGTCGATGCGGTGTTTGAACAGCTCGGAAACGCCTGGGATGGCAAGCTCGACTTTATCGTCCATGCCATCGGCTTTTCCGACAAGAACGAGCTGAAGGGTCTTTACGCCGACACCTCACGCGACAATTTCGTCCGCACCATGGTGATCTCCTGCTACTCATTCACCGAAATCGCCCGCAAGGCGGCGCCGATGATGACCGACGGCGGCTCGATGATTACGCTGACCTATGCCGGCTCGGTGCGCGTGATGCCCAACTACAATGTCATGGGGGTGGCCAAGGCCGGGCTGGAAGCCAGCGTACGCTATCTTGCCAGCGACTACGGACCGCGCGGCATTCGCGTCAACGGTCTTTCGGCCGGACCGGTGCGCACGCTTGCCGGTGCCGGCATCGCCGATGCGCGGCTGATGTATTCGTTCCAGCAACGCAACTCGCCGCTGCGGCGCGCCATCGATCTCGACGATGTCGGCGGTTCGGCGCTCTATCTGTTGTCGGATCTTTCATCCGGCGTCACCGGTGAAATCCACTATGTGGATTCGGGCTATCACGTCGTGTCCATGCCGACGCTGGAAGAGCTGAAACGCACCGACAGCGAGTAGGTTTATCGGCTTGCCGACAGCACCTTGAAGCCGTTCTCGCGGGCGTGCTCGCGGTGACTGCCGAACTGTGCGTTCAGCGTTGTCTCATAGGGCAGGTGCACGTTGGCGACCATCCATAGCTGACCACCACGACGCAGGGCGCCGGCTGCCGTCTTGACCATGTCTTGGCCGATCAAGGGATCTGCGTTGCGCCTGTTGTGGAACGGTGGATTCATGATGATCGCGGCGTATTTTTCCGTCACTGGCTCTGACAGGAGATCGCGCCAGAAGAAGGCAGCTTGAGCGGCTGTCGAGAGGTTTATCCGTGCCGCTTCGAGCGAGGCGAAATCCGCTTCGTGGAGATCGATTGCCTTGATGCCTGGCGCGCGGCGCAGAAGCTCGGCTGAAAGAAAGCCCCACCCGGCACAGAAATCGGCAACGTGACCTGAAAAATCGCTGGGAACCGTCTCCGCCAGCAGGCGTGACCCCTTGTCGACCCGATCATAAGAAAACATTCCGGGTGCTGTTACGAACCGATCTTCCACGCGAACAGGACCGTTGCCCGACCGCAGCGCGTCCAGAAGCGGCTCTATGTCACCATCCCGGCGAAACCAGAATACACCGCCATGATACTTGGCAAGGTTTCCGTCGAGCGGGGTCAGCCCGGCGACACGTTTGCGAAGGCTGGCTATGCCTTCCTCCTTGCCACCGGCAACCAAAATGGTGCCCCCCGGCCGGACCTTTTCCAATGCGTCGGCGATCCGGTTTTCGTTTTCGCCACGATGACGGTTGCACAAAATGAGGGCGCTGTCGAAATCGTCGCCTTCGATTTGCGGGGCGACCTTCAGCCCGGAGGACTGGAGTGCGAGGAAAGCAGGCCGGAAGCCCTGGACGCAGGAAAGCTCAGCTACAAATCCTTCCGGTACCAGGAACCCAGCTTCGGCACCCAGGAACAGGATGCGCGCGCCTGTCTCCGGCAGCGGCAGGTCGCCGGTTTCGAAGGGATGGAACAGCGTCTTCAGGGCGTCGTTGGACATGGTTCGAACTTGTCTGGAAGAATTCAGTTTGGATTCAAAAAAACGGGCGCCGCCTTACAGCAGCGCCCGTTCTGTTTATGCGGCCGAAAGATCAGGCAGCGTCTTCTTCGCCGCCCTTTTCGCGGGCGATTTCCTTGCCGGTTTCCTGGTCGACAACCTTCATCGACAGGCGAACCTTGCCACGCTCGTCAAAGCCCATGAGCTTGACGAAGACCTTCTGGCCTTCCTTGACAACGTCCGAAGTCTTGGCGACCCGGTCATTGGCAAGCTGCGAGATGTGGACGAGGCCGTCCTTGGGGCCGAAGAAGTTCACGAAGGCGCCGAAATCGGCGGTCTTGACGACCGTGCCCTCATAAATTTCACCGATTTCTGGCTCAGCGACGATGGTGTGGATCCACTTCTTGGCCGCCTCGATCTCCTTGGCGTTCGATGAAGCGATCTTGACCGTGCCGTCGTCTTCGATGTTGATCTTGGCGCCGGTCTTTTCCACGATTTCGCGGATGACCTTGCCGCCCGAACCGATCACATCACGGATCTTGTCGGTCGGGATGTTCATCACCTCAATGCGCGGTGCAAACTCACCGAGTTCAGCACGGGCACCCGAAAGCGCCTTGCTCATCTCCTCGAGAATGTGGAGACGACCGTCCTTGGCCTGGCCGAGTGCGACGTTCATGATCTCTTCGGTGATACCGTCGATCTTGATGTCCATCTGCAGCGCGGTGATGCCGTTGGTCGTACCGGCAACCTTGAAGTCCATGTCGCCGAGATGATCTTCGTCGCCGAGGATGTCGGAGAGGACTGCGTAGCGGTCACCTTCCTTGATCAGGCCCATGGCGATACCGGCAACAGGCTTCTGCAGCGGAACGCCGGCATCCATCAGCGCCAGCGAGGTGCCGCAGACAGTGGCCATTGAGGACGAACCGTTGGACTCGGTGATCTCCGAGACGACGCGCAGCGTGTAGGGGAACTGATCGGCGGCAGGAAGCATCGGGCGAATAGAGCGCCAGGCGAGCTTGCCATGGCCGATCTCGCGACGGCCAGGCGAACCCATGCGGCCGGTTTCACCAACCGAGTAGGGAGGGAAGTTGTAGTGAAGGAGGAACTTCTCCTTGTACATGCCGGTCAGCGAATCGACGTACTGCTCGTCTTCGCCGGTGCCCAGCGTGGCAACCACGATGGCCTGTGTTTCGCCGCGGGTGAACAGCGCCGAACCGTGCGTGCGGGGCAGGATGCCAACTTCGGAAACAATGTTGCGGACGGTGGAGAGATCACGGCCATCAATACGCGACTTGGTGTCGAGGATGTTCCAGCGCACGATCTTGGCCTGAAGCTCCTTGAACACGGTCGCGACCTGCTCAGGCTTCCACTTGGCTTCTTCGCCTTCTGCGGGAGCAAAAGCTGCCTTTACCTTCGCCTTGACGATATCAACGGCGGCGTAGCGGGCCTGCTTGTCGGTGTTCTTGTAGGCGTCGCGCAGTTCGCCCTCAACCATCTTCAGCATCTCGGCTTCGAGATCCTCATAGGTTGGTGCGGTGAAATCGCGCGGCTCCTTGGCGGCCACTTCGGCCAGCTTGATGATGGCGTCGATGACGGGCTGGAAACCCTTCTGGCCGAACATTACGGCGCCGAGCATGGTTTCCTCGTCAAGCTCCTTGGCTTCTGATTCAACCATCAGAACCGCTGCGTCGGTGCCCGCGACAATCAGGTCGAGCTTGGATTCCTGCATCTCATCGATATGCGGGTTCAGCACGTAAGAGCCGTTGATATAGCCGACGCGTGCGCCGCCGATCGGGCCCATGAAGGGAACGCCCGAAAGGGTGAGTGCTGCGGACGTCGCGACAATCGACAGGATGTCCGGATCGTTTTCCAGGTCATGCTGCAAGACCGTGATGACGATCTGCGTGTCGTTCTTGTAGCCAGCGGCAAAGAGCGGGCGGATCGGGCGGTCGATGAGACGCGAAACCAGCGTTTCCTTTTCGCTCGGACGGCCTTCACGCTTGAAGTAGCCACCCGGAATCTTTCCGGCGGCGTAGGTCTTTTCCTGGTAATTCACTGTGAGCGGGAAGAAGTCGAGACCCGGCTTCGGCTCTTTCATGGAGACGACGGTGGCCAGAACAACGGTCTCGCCGTAGGTCGCAAGCACTGCGCCATCAGCCTGACGCGCAATCTTGCCGGTTTCCAGAGTAAGGGGCCGACCGGCCCATTCGATTTCCACTTTGTGGTGTTTGAACATGTTGTGTCCTTTATAGGCAGGAAACCCGCGCAGCAGGAGGCCGCGCGATAGTTTCCCAGGCTTCGTTCTCGGACGGGCCACGGGCAAGACAGCGGGAAACTTGTAAATTGATGCCGGCGCATGGCGCCCAAGTGTCCTGCAATCCTGCCCCATGACCAATCCCATGGGCATTCTGCTCCTCTTGATGAGGAACCATTACTCGGCAGGTTTTCACTCTGCCGGTGAACCGCTCGAACGAGCTGGTTCAGAAAAGCAATCGGCGGGTTTCAACGAAGAAACCCGCCGATCAGATAGTTTTAGCGGCGAAGGCCGAGCTTTTCGATCAGTGTCGAATAGCGCGCCTCATCCCTGCCCTTCAGATAATCGAGCAGGCTCCGACGCTGTGACACGAGAGCAAGAAGTCCACGGCGGGAGTGGTTATCCTTTTTGTGGTCCTTGAAGTGCTCGGTCAGGTTCTTGATGCGTTCGGAAAGAATGGCAACCTGAACTTCCGGAGAGCCGGTATCGTTTTTCACGGTTGCGAATTCGGTCATCAACGCCTGTTTGCGTTCGGCAGTAATCGACATCGTGTTTTTCCTTTCTATAAATACAGGAAACGGGACGCCCACAGCCGGGATGTCGTCCAGCAGGGGCCAGTGGACGTGGCCATGTTGGGCCACGTTGCGGCGCATATAAGCGAAAATGCCTTCAAACGCTAGTGCCAATCGGAATCAGGCAAGTGCCGGCGCGGGTTGGTCTCAACCGGCGAAAACACGCTTTGGCTTGAATATCCCGGCTTCCACCGCGCCTATGGCAACCAGCTTGCCGCGGACGGTAGCGCAGGCTTCGTCCGCCTCCACCGGCGCATCGCGCCCGCGGATCACCACCGGGTTGCCAAGCCTGATCTTGGCTGCGGCCTCATCGGTCAGTGCGACCTGCGGCAGGCAGTCGAGCGCAGCGCCGGTGTCGACCAGCAAACCGTCCAGCTTTGCATAGCGTTCACTGATGTCGGGCGCGAAAGGTTGGGGCTCGCCGTCTTCGCTTTTTTGCGGGCGCGGTGGTGCCACAGCTTCCAGTTCGGCCAACGTGACGAAATCTTCGGCGGTGAAAGGCTCGACTTCGGAGCGCCTGAGGAGCGCAACATAGCCATAGCATCCAAGATCCCGGCCCATGTCGCGGGCGAGCGAGCGCACATAGGTGCCCTTGCCGCATTCGACCTCGAAAACTGCGTGGCCTTCAGCCGTCATCTCCACCAGATCAAGGCGATCGATCTCAACCTCGCGGGCTGGAATATCAACCGTCTCGCCCTCACGCGCCAGATCGTAGGCGCGTTGGCCCTCGATCTTGATGGCTGAGAACTGCGGCGGGATTTGCTGGATCACACCGGTATATTTTGGCAGCAGCGCACGGATCGCGGCCTCGTCGGGGCGAATGTCGGAGGTTTTCGTTACCGGGCCTTCCAGATCGTCGGTAGAGCGTTCTTCGCCCCAGGCGACGGTGAACTGATAGACCTTGGTGCCGTCCATGACATAGGGAACTGTTTTTGTGGCTTCGCCAAGCGCGATCGGGAGCATGCCTGATGCGAGCGGATCAAGCGTGCCGGCATGGCCAGCCTTTTCGGCATTGAAAAGCCACTTTATCTTCGAGACGGCATCGGTCGAGCCCATCCCCACCGGCTTGTCGAACACCAGCCAGCCGGATATCGGCCGGCCCTTTTTCTTGCCACGTCGCACTCTAGTCATCCTTGCTGGTATCAGGTTCCAGATCGCGGGCGACTTCAGGCGAGCGCAGCAGCTCATCGATGCGCGCCATATTGTCGAAGCTGGTGTCCAGCCTGAACCGCAATTCCGGCATAAATCGCATCTGGCTAAGCGCGCCGGAGATGCGGCCCCGGATGAATTTTGCGTTTTGCGCAAGCGCCTTGATAATCGCATCGCCCTCGGAAGCACCCACGGGCGTGATGAAGACCGTCGCTATTTTAAGATCGCGCGACATCCGCACCTCGGACACGGAAATGACGGTGCTCGCAATCAAGGGGTCGCGAATTTCGCTGCGGTGAAGCACTTCCGAAAGGGCATGCCGGACCTGCTCGCCCACGCGAAGCATGCGCTGCGAGGGACCAGAAGATGGAGATTTTGCCATGTTCATCGTTCCTGAAATCGTGGCGGGCGGGATCGAACCACGCACCATGTTTCGTTGCTGCGATGGCGGCGAACCCGCCATCGCGAATTGCGGTGTCGCGCCTAGAGCGTACGAGTCACCATCTCGACGCGGAAGCACTCGATGACATCGCCAACGCGCATGTCTTCATAGTTCTGGAACGCCATACCGCATTCCTGGCCGCCTGGCACTTCGGCTACTTCGTCCTTGAAGCGCTTCAATGTTTTCAGCGTGCCTTCGTGGATGACAACGTCGTCGCGGATCAGACGCACGCCTGCGCCACGCTCGACCTTGCCCTCGGTAACGCGGCAACCCGCGACCTTGCCGGTCTTGGTGATGTTGAACACTTCCAGAATTTCGGCATTGCCGATGAAGGTCTCGCGACGCTCCGGCGACAGAAGTCCCGACATCGCCGCTTTCACGTCATCCACCAGATTGTAGATGATGTTGTAGTAGCGGATTTCGAGGCCGACCGCGGCAGCTGCTGCACGGGCCTGCGGGTTTGCACGCACGTTGAAACCGATCAGCGCAGCACCAGAAGTTTCAGCCAACGAGATGTCGCTCTCGGTGATGCCGCCGGCGCCCGAATGGACGATACGGGCGCGCACTTCTTCAGTGCCGAGCTTATCCAGCGCAGCAACGATGGCTTCCACCGAACCCTGCACGTCGCCCTTGATGACGAGCGGGAATTCTTTCAACCCGCTGGCCTGCAACTGGGACATCATCTGTTCGAGTGAACCGCGCTGTCCTACATGCTTTGCAACTGCCTTGTCGTGGGCAAGCCGCTGGCGATATTCGGTGATCTCGCGAGCACGTGCCTCATTGTTGACGACGGCAAAGCGGTCGCCCGCAAGCGGTGTGCCCTGAAGGCCAAGAACCTCAACCGGCATCGCCGGTGGTGCTTCCTTGATCTGCTTGCCAGTGTCGTCGATCAGCGCACGAACGCGGCCCCACTCATTGCCTGCGACAAGAATGTCGCCTGGCATCAGGGTACCCGTCTGGATCAGAACGGTTGCGACCGGGCCACGGCCCTTGTCGAGCTTGGCCTCAATGACCACGCCCTCGGCCGTACGGTCGGGGTTTGCCTTGAGATCGAGCAGTTCGGCCTGCAGCAGCACGGCTTCGAGCAACTTGTCGAGGTTGGTGCCCTTGGTGGCAGATACTTCAACGTCAAGCACCTCACCGCCCATGGATTCCACGAAGACCTCGTGCTGCAGAAGCTGCGTGCGCACCTTCTGGGCGTCGGCCTGCGGCTTGTCGATCTTGTTGATGGCAACAATGATCGGCACATTTGCCGCCTTGGCATGGCTGATCGATTCAATTGTCTGCGGCATCACGCTGTCATCAGCCGCCACAACCAGAATGGCGATGTCGGTAGCTTGTGCACCGCGTGCACGCATGGCGGTGAAGGCCGCGTGGCCGGGTGTATCGATGAAGGTAATCAGCTGGCCGTTCTTTTCGACCTGATAGGCGCCGATGTGCTGGGTGATGCCACCTGCTTCGCCGGCGACAACCTTGGCACTGCGGATTGCGTCGAGCAGCGACGTCTTGCCGTGATCGACGTGACCCATGATCGTAACGACCGGCGGCCGGGATACAAGATCCTCTGAACGGTCGGCAATGTTGAACAGGCCCTCCTCAATGTCGGATTCGGCAACACGACGCACCGTGTGGCCGAATTCCGACGCCACCAGCTCGGCAGTGTCAGCGTCGATCACATCGCCCGGCTTCAGGATCTGGCCCTGCTTCATAAAGTATTTCACCACGTCCACGGCGCGCTCCGACATGCGGGCCGCCAGTTCCTGGATGGTGATGGTTTCCGGCAGAATCACTTCGCGAAGAACTTTCTCGCGCGGCTCATTATGCATTGCGCGCTTGAATTTTTCCTGACGTCGACGCATCGCCGACAGCGAACGCGTGCGCGCCGCGCCGTCTTCCGACGACAGTGCGGTGTTCAGCGTGAGCTTGCCGCGACGGCGGTCCTCCTCGCCCTTCGGCTTGGCCGGGCGGACGATTTCAGGAGCAGCGGGACGACGGATCGGAACACCGAGCGGAAGCCGCTTTGGCTTTTCACCCTCCTCATCACCAGCAGTGCGATCAGCAGCCTGCGGAGAACGGCGACGCGCTTCTTCTTCAGCACGGCGGCTGGCTTCGGCTTCCTTCAACAGGCGAGCTTCTTCCTCGGCCTGCCGGCGCGCGGATTCTTCGCGCTCTGTGCGGCGGCGCTCATCATCCTCAGAACGGCGCTGGGCCTGATCCGCGGCACGCTTGCGGTCTTCGACCTCGCGCACTTTCGACCCTTCCAGCGCGCGGCGGCGGGCATCCATCTCCTCGGTGGAAAGTACGTTCAGGACCAGCCTTTCAGGGGCTTTCTGAGGCTTCGACCTGGGCGTTTCCTGAACAACGGGAGCGGCAACAATCGGCGCCGGAGTTGGTGCGGGCGCGGGTGCCGGGGCTGGTACCGGGGCTGGAGCCGCAGCTTGGACAGGTGCCGGTGCAGGTGAAGGTGCCGGTGCTGGTGCTGGTGCTGGTGCTGCCGCAACAGGTGCGGGCTTCGGCTGGAAGACCGAAGCAGCGGGCGCTGCCTCCACCTTGTCACCGGGCATCGAAAACTTTCGCTTCTTGGTCTCTACAACGACCGCCTTGGTGCGCCCATGCGAAAAGCTCTGCCGAACCGTTCCCTGCTCCATACCGGGACGCTTCAAGGTCAGTGTCTTCTTCGGGGCGACGCTCAGCGTCTTGTCGTCGTCAGATTTGGTATCGCTCATTCCGTATCCTCTGCAGCGGGTGCCGCAACCGTCAGCCGGTTACCCGGGGTACCGCCCCGATATCGGTCAAGCGCAACCATGCGCTTGAGCGCCGCTTTTCCCGCTTCACCAGCGAGAACGGCAGCATGTATCACATTTGTACCCCCGATTGCCAAACCCAATTCGGACTCCGAAAAAAGTTTGTAAGCGGGAGTGTCCGGGCCCTCCATATGGACCACAGCGCGGCGGGCCTGGCTGATCTTCCGGACCCCGTCTTCTGACGCTTCAAAGGCATGAAGCACCGCAAGCGCCTTGCCGGAGCGCACCGAACTTTCGACTTTCGTCGCCCCAAGGCCGATGGCACCTGCTTTGCGCGCCAAACCCAGCGCACCCAAAGCCGCACGCACCAGCAGCCCATCAACCATCAGACCCAGATCAGCAGGTACCACGACCTTGGTCTTGAACGCTCGCTCAAAGTGGCTTTTCAAAGCCGCCCGATCAACCATTTCGCGATTGGCTGTAACCCAGCAACCGCGACCCGGGAGCTTTCGCCTCAGATCAGGAACGACGGATGCATCCGGGCCAACAACGAAACGGATCAGATCATCCGGCTCGGCGGCCTGGCGCTTCACTATACATGTGCGCTCGATTGCTTCTTTCAAGTGGGTCTCCGTTCCGGCACCCGCTCACGTCACGCATCGCTGGTTTCTTCGACGGTCTCTTCTTCCTCGGCGACCACCTCGTCTGCCGTGATCCAGCCTGCCTTGAGGCGTGCAGCAAGAACCATCTGCTCGGCATCGGCGCGCGACACAGCGTGGTCTGCCAGGACGCCCGGGAAGTTCTGGGTCTCGCCGTCCTTGCGCTCTTTCCAGCCGACAAGATCATCGACCGCATAACCGGCGAAATCTTCGACGGTCTTTACGCCGTCCTGACCTAGCGTCACCATCATCGCGGTGGTGATGCCGGCAATTTCGCGCAGTTCATCGGCCACGCCGAGTTCGGTACGCTTGGCGTCGTGCTCATTTTCAATCCGCTCGAGATATTCACGGGCGCGCGCCTGGATCTCGCTGCCAGTGTCTTCGTCGAAGCCGTCGATCGTAGCAATCTCGTCGGCATTCACGAAGGCTACTTCCTCAACGCTGGTAAAGCCCTCCGAAGCAAGGACCTGGCCGACCATCTCGTCGACATTCAGCGCTTCCATGAACAGGGTCGAGCGCTCGACGAATTCTTTCTGGCGGCGCTGCGATTCTTCTTCTTCCGTCAAGATGTCGATGTCCCAGCCGGTCAGCTGCGAGGCAAGGCGGACGTTCTGACCGCGACGGCCGATGGCCAGCGAAAGCTGGTCGTCAGGGACCACAACCTCGATACGCTCGGCGTCCTCATCCAGAACCACCTTCGCGACTTCAGCGGGCTGAAGTGCGTTGACGATGAAGGAAGCAGCATCCTGCGACCAGGGAATGATGTCGATCTTTTCGCCCTGCAATTCGCCGACCACGGCCTGAACGCGCGAACCACGCATACCGACGCAGGCGCCGACAGGATCGATCGAGCTGTCACGCGAGATGACGGCAATCTTGGCGCGGGAGCCAGGATCGCGGGCGACCGACTTGATCTCAATAATGCCGTCGTAGATTTCGGGCACTTCCATGGTGAAAAGTTTGGCCATGAACTGCGGATGGGTGCGCGACATGAAAATCTGCGGGCCGCGCTGTTCGCGGCGCACGTCGTAGACATAGGCGCGGACACGGTCGCCATATTTGTAGTTTTCGCGCGGGATCAGTTCGTCGCGGCGGATGATGGCTTCACCTCGACCGAGGTCGACGATCACATTGCCATATTCAACGCGCTTGACGGTGCCGTTGACGATCTCGCCGATGCGGTCCTTGTATTCGTCAAACTGACGGTCGCGCTCGGCTTCGCGCACTTTCTGCACGATGACCTGCTTGGCGGACTGGGCTGCGATGCGGCCGAAATCCATCGGCGGCAGCTGCTCGGCGATGAAATCACCAACCTGCGCATCAGGGTTGCGCTCGCGCGCTGTGGAGAGCGCGATCTGGCGGGCATAGTCCTCGACCGCGTCGACGACTTCCATCAGGCGCTGCAGCTTCATCTCGCCGGTGTTCGGGTTGATGTCTGCGCGAATGTTGGTCTCCTGACCGTAACGCGAGCGCGCTGCCTTCTGGATAGCGTCGGCCATTGCCGCGATGACAATTTCCTTGTCGATCGACTTTTCGCGCGCAACCGCGTCTGCGATCTGCAAGAGCTCCAGCCTGTTTGCACTGACTGCCATGGTTCTCTCCTTGAGAAACCCGCTTGACGCGGGGCCTATTCGATTTCGTTGTCTTCGTCGTCGTTGTCGTTGTCTTCAATTGGCTCGCCGCGACGCTTTTTGGCTTCCTGGCGGGCCTTCTTGTCTTTTTGCAACGCGTCGCGAATGAGGTCGTCGGTGAGGATCAACCGAGCCTCGGCAATCGTGTCGTAAGGAACGCGGATCGACGCCCCGACCTCATCATCGACCTTCTCGCGTTCGATCAAAACCGCATCGGCGCCGGCTTCCAGGATTTTTCCTTTAAAGCGCTTGCGCTCGGCCACCAACGTCGATGTTTCCATCTTCACTTCATGGCCGGCCCAATTGGCAAAATCGGAAATCCGCACAAGCGGACGATCAATGCCCGGTGACGAGATTTCAAGATGATAAGCCTTGTCGATAGGATCCTCGACGTCGAGAGCCGGCGACACGGCGCGGCTGACTTCCTCGCAGTCCTCGACAGTCATGGTGCCATCTTGGCGTTCAGCCATGATCTGCAAGGTGAGGCCGTTCTGACCCGACAGCTTGATCCGAACCAGCTGAAAACCGATGGCACGCAATACAGGCTCGACGATTGCCGCGACGCGCGCATCCATCCCGCTTTCGCGGACGATACGGTCGTCACCTTTTGCGTCGGAAGCCGTCATGTCGCTCATCATTTCTCCGAGTCTGCGGCAGGTAACAAAAAAGAGCGGGACCGGGTGGACCCACTCTTCGTCATGCCGACCAAGAATATGTCGCGTAGATAACGGAAGCGGCAGCGATTTTCAAGCCCGCACTTGGATACGTGTAGCAGGTGCCCACAGCCGTGCACCCCCGGCAGGGCACCGTTGCGCCAGCAGCTATGGCGCATCGCACCTAAACTTCCTATCTTTTGTGCAATGCACAATAAAAGGAATTTCAAATGACCAGCCGTACGCTCAACGCATTCAACGAATTCTTCGCCATTTTTGGCAGCGCCATCGCCGTCTCCAGTGCCGTCGAGAATGGCCGCAAGCCGCGTGCCCGCGACCTGCGCACTCTTGGCATCAACACTGAAGCCTTCGACCGCATCCGCCGCTAACGGCTTAATCCTCATCGCTGGCAAGTTGCGACAGCACCTTGCCCTTGCCGCGGGCGCGTAGCACCAGCGGCACGACGACGGCGGCAACCGCCAGCGTCAGCAGACCGATGGATATCGGCGAGTTGATCAGTGTCATCGGGTCGCCCTGACTGATGGACAGAGCACGGCGCAGTTGCTGCTCGGCCATCGGCCCCAATATCAAGCCAACCACCACCGGCGCTATGGGATAGCCGAATCGCCGCAGGGCATAGCCCATCAGGCCAAACGCGAGCAGCATTCCAAGCTCGAACGCAGACGGATTGGCGCCGATGGTGCCGAGCGTGGCGAACACCAGAATTCCCGCGTAGAGCCACGGCTTGGGTATCGACAGCAGCCGAACCCACAGACCGATCAGCGGAAGGTTGAGTACCAGAAGCATGAAGTTGGCGACCAGAAGGCTGGCAATCAGACCCCATACCAGCTCCGAATTGTTCGCAAAGAGGAGCGGACCGGGCTGCAGCCCGAACTGCTGAAACCCGGCAAGCATGATCGCTGCCGTTGCAGTCGTTGGCAGGCCGAGCGTCAGCAGCGGCACCAGCGTTCCGGCAGCCGAGGCATTGTTGGCCGCTTCCGGGCCTGCCACGCCTTCGATGGCGCCATGGCCGAATTCTTCCGGTTTGGTGGAGAGCTGCTTTTCCACCGAATAGGACAAAAACGTTCCAATCTCCGCGCCGCCTGCCGGCATGGCACCGATTGGAAAGCCGATCGCAGTGCCACGCAGCCATGGTTTCCACGAGCGCGCCCAGTCCTCGCGGTTCATCCAGACCGAACCTTTGACCGGCTCGATCTTTTCATCGGCCGAAGCTTTTGATGCTGCAACGCTCAAGGTCTCGCCGATGGCAAACATGGCGACTGCGAGCGTCGTGACCTCAATACCGTCCAGCAGATCCGGTATCCCAAACGAGAGCCGCGCCTGCCCGGTTTGAAGATCAATGCCGATCAGGCCGAGCGCCAGCCCGATGAAAAGGGCGGTCAGTCCGCGCAGCGAGGAATCGCCGAAGGCAGCCGACACGGTCATGAAAGCCAGCACCATCAGGGCAAAATATTCGGCGGGACCGAACGAGAGCGCCAGCTTGACGATCGTGGGCGCTATCAACGCCAGACCCATTGTGGCAATCAGGCCGGCGACGAATGACCCTATCGCGGCGGTTGCAAGCGCTGGGCCACCACGGCCCTTGCGGGCCATCTTGTTGCCCTCGAGTGCCGTCACGATGGAGGCGCTTTCGCCGGGCGTGTTAAGCAGGATGGAGGTGGTCGATCCGCCATACATGCCACCATAATAGATACCGGCAAACATAATCAGGGAGCCTGCCGGGTCCAGCTTGTAGGTCACCGGCAAGAGCAGGGCCACTGTCAGCGCGGGGCCGATACCCGGCAGCACACCCACAGCGGTGCCAAGCGTGACGCCAATCAGCGCATAGAACAAATTCCACGGCTCCAGCGCCGTCAGGAATCCATGTCCAAGAAGAACGAATGTTTCCATTTCGGATTCCTAAGAGAAGATCAGCTGTTCAATGGGCCCCGAGGGAAGCGACAGCTGCAGACCCTTGGCAAAGATCACCCAGATGACGAATGACAGCACGATGCCTATCGGCAGCGTGAACCAGAGTGGTCCGCGGCCAAAAGCCCGCGCGGTTGCGGCAAACAGGAAGCCTGTTGCTATGGCAAAACCCGCGAGATCGAGAAGCAGCATCTGGACTACGAGACCGCCGACAATCCAGATGACGGGCGATACGTTTTCAGGCGGGCGGTTGGGGAAATCACCGCGCCAGGCAGAAATGGTGGTGAGTATTGCCAGCACAAACAGGATGGCAGCAATTACGTAGGGGAATGTCGCCGGGCCTACCTGCGAATAGGCACCACCGGTGCCCATGTTCGATGTACTCCATGTGATGACGCCAGCGACAAGCGCCAGCGCCAGAGCAATGATGAACGCCGCCCTGTCAGGGCGGCGCTGGCGTTGTGGCGCCTGGCTCATTTCACGAGGCCGATGTCTTTCAGGATTGCCGAGGTGGCTTCGGTGTCCTTCTTCAGCTGCGCGGTGAAGGCATCGCCAGCCAGGAAGGTGTTGGCCCAACCCTTGTCGGCGAGTATTTTCGTCCAGGCAGCTGAGGTCGCCATCTTCTCGATGTCGGCAGTCACGGCAGCCTTTTGCTCATCGCTGAGGCCAGGCGCGGCGGCAATCATGCGCCAGTTCTGGATCGACACGTCGACGCCTGCTTCCTTGAAGGTCGGCGCATCAATGCCGTCGATCTTTTCGTCGGATGAAATGCCTATCAGGCGCAGTTCGCCAGCCTTGATCTGCGATTCGAATTCGCCGTAGCCGGAAATGCCAGCGGTGACCTGACCGCCCAGAATGGCCGCAAGCGCTTCGCCGCCGCCGGAAAAGGCGATGTAGTTGACCTTGGTCGGATCAACGCCGACTGCCTTGGCGATCAGCCCGGCGGTGATGTGATCGGTGCCGCCAGCAGAGCCACCGCCCCACGACACTGAACCCGGATCAGCTTTCAGTTTTTCCACGAGGCCGGCCATGTCCTTGATGTCGGACTTGGCTGGAACCACCAGCGCTTCATACTCGCCGGTCAGGCGCGCGATTGGCGTTACCTGATCCAGCGTAACGGGTGATTTGTTGGTGAGGATGGCGCCTACCATGACATAGCCGCCGACGATAAGCTGCGTCGGGTCGCCCTTCGCCTGATTAACGAACTGCGCCAGGCCGATCGTGCCACCAGCACCTGGAACGTTGACCACCTGAACATTGCCGGCAATCTTTTCATCCTGCATCGAAGTCTGCATGGCGCGGGCGGTCTGGTCCCAGCCACCGCCTGGTGAAGCAGGGGCCATGATCTTGTAGTCGGCCGCGGCTGCCGGCATGGCAAACGCAGCGGTGACAATTGATGCCAAAACAAATTTGTTCATCTTCGTTCCTCCCGGGCTCTCCTGACTGGAAAGCTATTTCTGTTCACGCCAGCCCTGGCGGCGACCCGGTATGAGGATGGAAGAGATCGCAAGCTGCGCGCGAACATGCCGACCAAGCTGCCGGCAGCCATTGCAAAGCTTAATTGAAGTCCTCCCGAACCTCCGGGCCTTACCGCCTCCAACGGACAGGCCAGAACTGTTTACGGCATCAACCTGACATCTGACTGACGCAGAGGCAGCACTGTTGCACACCGCACCGATCAGGGGCTGCGCAGCGTGTCGTTCCAGCGCTCGATGATGTGAGCGCGCTTGACCTCGTCGAGGTAGACCATCAGTTCCGGGCTGACGGGAACCAGCCGCACCTGGCCTCCAAGTTCCGCCTGCATCGCGCGTGCGGTGTTCTCGCCCGACACTTCGGGATTGATCGCCGCCATCTTGAGTTCCTGCGCCATCACGGTCTGTCCTTGCGGCGACATCGCATAATCGAGGTAGCGCCGCCCGAGATCCGGTGATTTTGCAGACTTTGGCACCAGCGCGATGCGCGACATGACGACCGTATAATCTTTCGGCAGGATGATCCCGACGTCCGGGTTTCGCGCTGCCCAGTAGGACGCATACGAGCCCAGGATGTTGTAGCCGAGAACGAACCTGCCATCCGACACCCGTTCGAGGATTGCGCCACTGGTGGAGTAGAGTTTCACCCCGGCCGCTCCCATGGCGCGGATCACCGACCAGATGTCGGGATATTGCTCCTGATCGCGCGCCATGAACATGAAGCCGACGCCAGAGCGCTCGATGTCGTAGGTGGCGATGCGTCCGAATACGCTGTTGCCGTGCGCCCTCAGATATTCCACCAACTGTCCACGCGTCGAGGGCGGCGGTACATCCTTGAAACTCGGCTTGTGGTAAACAAAGACGGCGGGCTCGAAGGAGAGCGCATATGCCGTATCACGCCAGTTTGCCCAGCGCGGCCACCGGTCGGAAAGCGGGAGATGGCTTTCTTGTGCATAGCCGTCATTGGCCAGCTTGACCTGCAGATCCATCGCCGACGAAAAAGCCAGATCGGCGGTGCCTGTTCCCGCTTCCGTCTCGCTGACCACCCGGTCGTAGATTTCGTTGGTGAGGAGATCCTCATAGCGCACGGCGATGTCAGGGTTTGCTGCCTGGAAGCCATCGATCATGGGCCGTGCCAGCGGTGCGTCGAGGGATGAGTAGATGACCAGCGTGCGATGGGGTGCCGTGGGGTCAAGCGCAGGATAAAGCGTTACTTCGGCTCGCGCAGCCACCGACAGGCCGAGAGCCGATAAGCCGAGAAGAGCAGAAATGAGGCACAAGCGCATGGCGACAGACCATGCCCCAACGCTTCTGGCAACACAACGGGCCCGCTGAGGCACGCTCTGGACGTTTGGGCGACAAATGGGGCATCGTCCAAAACCGGGAGGAACCAGATAATCCGTGCGCATTCTTGTTGTAGAAGATAACCGAACACTGGCTGATGGACTAGCTGCGGTTCTGAAGGACAGCGGCTACGCTGTCGATGTTGTCGGCGACGGCGCATCGGCGCTGGCGGTAATCGATACCGAGCGGTTTGACCTAGTGATCCTGGATCTTAACCTCCCCGAAGTCGACGGGCTGGAGGTGCTGCGTACCATGCGTGGCCGCCAGCACGATGCAGCGGTGTTGATCCTTTCTGCACGCGGGACCCTAGGCGAGCGGGTGAAGGGTCTCGACCTTGGCGCCGATGACTACATGATCAAGCCTTTCGATGTCGGCGAACTGGAAGCACGGGTGCGGACCCTGTTGCGAAGGCGTGCCGGCGTGAAGGCTTCGACCGTGACCTTCGGAGCGGTTCAACTGGATCTCACCATGCGGAGCTTTTCGTCCGGTGGAACGGTCATTGATCTTCCGGCCCGCGAACTGGCGCTCCTTGAGACGCTGTTCATGCGCTCTGGAAGGGTGGTGGCCAAGCAGGCCATCATCGAATCTCTGGCTGGCTTTGACGAGGATCTGAGCGCCAATGCCATCGAGCAATATGTCAGCCGGCTGCGCAAACGACTGGCACCGCACGGACTGACGGTGCGCACGGCGCGCGGTATTGGTTATTACCTCGAACCTATATCCAGCACGTGAAGATGCGCTGGCCCAACTCCCTGCGCGGACGGTTGCTGGCCTGGCTCATGGGTCCGCTGCTGATCATTGGGATTGTTGCGCTTGCCGACACCTACCGGGAAGCCGTGAGAACCGCCAATGCGGTGTCAGACCGGGTGTTGACGGGTTCGGCGCTGGCCATCGCCGAGCGGGTTGTTGTCGCCGAAAACGGACAGCTTGAAGTCGATATTCCTTATGTCGCACTCGAAATGTTGACGTCTGCTGCGCAGGACCGGGTGTTTTACCGTGTCGATGGGCCCGATGGGTTCATTACCGGCTACAAAACCCTTCCCATTATCGAACAGGCCGGCGGTGGCGGCACAAGCTATTCCGACGGCCTGTTCCGGGGCGAGCCCATCCGGCTGAGCACTCTGCACCGCACGGCCTCCACCGGCACCAGTTCGGTGCAGTTTGCGGTCACCATCGCGGAGACCACAGACGCACGCAATCAACTCGCCCGATCCATCCTGCTGCGCTCCGCCCTGCGTCTGGCAATCCTGATCGGAAGTGCCGCCGCCATCGCGTGGCTGGCCGTCACTTTTTCGCTCAAACCACTCGACCGGCTCAGAGATGCGATTGCCCAGCGCAGCCCGAACGATTTACACCCCATCGACCAATCTGTACCAAGAGAGGTTCGCAGCCTCGTTGATACGGTCAATTCGTTCATGAGCAGGCTGGGCTCGGCGCTGGGTGGCATGCGCCATTTTACCGGCAATGCCAGTCACCAGTTGCGCACTCCGCTCACCATCATCCGCACGCAGCTTGCACTCGCTGCGCGGGCGACTTCGCTCGACGCGGCGCGTGACGCTGCCCGCACCGGTGACGACGCTGTCGTCCATGCCGAGCGCATTATCACGCAACTGCTGTTGCTCGCCAAAGTGGATGAGGCCGCATCGGAGCGCCTGTTGAACCTTGACGCCGTGAACCTGACCGAGCTGGCTCAGACGGTTACCGGCGACCACATCTCCAAAGCCCATTTCGCGGGCATCGATCTCGGTTTTGAAGGTGGCCCGTCGCTGCATGTGAGAGGCGAGGCAATGCTGCTCAGTGAATTGATCCGAAACCTTATTGAGAATGTCATCGCCTATGCCGGTCGCGGTAGTGAAGCGACGGTCAAGGTTTATAGCGCAGCAGGGTCCGCCGTATTTGAAATCGAGGATACGGGACCGGGTATTTCCGGTGATCAATTTCAAACCGTCCGGCATCGTTTCGTTCGCGGGCAATCGGACAACAAGCCGGGGGCCGGCCTAGGGCTGCCTATCGTAGACGAGATTGCCAGCCTGTTTGGGGGCCGGATGGAGCTGTCGACCAGCTCAGCTGGCAGTGGCCTGCGTATCCGGATCAGCTTTGCGCCTTATATTCCAGAACGCTAAACGCGTTGAAAAGTCAGGTAGGCCGGTGTGCGGCCCTCGCGCAACGCCTTGGCCTCATAGCGGGTGCCCGGCCAATCCGGGTAAGGCTGGCGCCAGTCGCTGGCATCTGAGGCTTTCCAGACAAAAGCTGGGTGAGCGTCGCAGTGAAGCAGTGTCCAGTTCACATAGGTGTCGATGTCGGAGGCGAAGCGAAAGCGGCCACCGGGCTTCAGCACCTTGGCAAATCGGTCGAGATTGACCGGACTGATGAACCGGCGCTTCCAGTGCTTTTTCTTTGGCCAGGGGTCTGGATAGAGCAGCGCAATGGCGTCGAGCGAGGCTTCGGGCAACCAGTCGAGCAGCCGGGTTGCATCCTCGTCATAGAGTCGAATGTTGGGACGCGGCGTCGCCGCCAGTGCAGTCGCCAGCTTGGCCATCCCGTTGATGAACGGCTCTACCCCGATCAATCCGGATTGAGGGTTCTGGATGGCATCGTGAAGCAGATGCTCGCCGCCCCCGAAACCGATCTCGAGACGGAGCTCGGTAATCGGAGCGGAAAACAGCGCGCTCAAATCGGACGGCGCTGGGGTGCTGATGTCAATTCCAAGATCGGGTAGAACCGCATCCAGTGCATTCGCCTGGAGCGGCCTTAACGTTTTGCCGTGCCGCCGCCCGTAGAAGGCCTCGGTGGCACGGCTGCGCCGTTCTTCGCCCGCCATCACAAAGCCGCCACAGCCTATGCTGCGGCGCGCTCCTCGGCAGCGACAGCTTCCTTGAGCGCCTTGACCAAATCGATCTTCTCCCAGGAGAACGACCCATCGCGGCCAGCCTTGCGGCCAAAATGGCCATAGGCGGCGGTGCGGGCATAGATTGCCTTGTTGAGGTCCAGGTGGCGGCGAATGCCGGAGGGCGAGAGATCCATCACCTCACGCAGCGCACGCTCCAACTTCGATTCGTGCACCGTGCCGGTGCCGTGCAGATCGACATAGACCGACAGTGGCTGGGCAACGCCGATCGCATAAGACAGCTGGATGGTGCAGCGATCAGCCAGCTTGGCTGCCACCACGTTCTTGGCCAGATAGCGCGCGGCGTATGCTGCCGAGCGGTCCACCTTGGTGGTGTCCTTGCCGGAGAATGCACCGCCGCCATGGGGTGCAGCGCCGCCATAGGTGTCGACGATGATCTTGCGGCCCGTCAGGCCAGCATCGCCGTCAGGACCGCCGATGACGAACTTTCCGGTCGGATTGATGAACCAGTTGCAATCCTCGGCGATGTGCAGTTCGCCCAGCGCTTCGCGGATATAGGGCTCAACGACCTGGCGCACTTTCTTGGAATCCCAGCTGCCATCGAGGTGCTGGGTGGAGAGAACGATCTGGGTTACTTCAGCCGCCTTGCCATCCACATAGCGCACAGTGATCTGGCTCTTGGCATCGGGGCCGAGCTTGCCGGCGTCACCGGTGCCTTCGTGGCGGGCAGCGGCGAGCAGTTCCAGGACCTTGTGGCTGTAGTAGATCGGCGCCGGCATCAGGTCTGGTGTTTCGCGGCAGGCATAACCGAACATGATGCCCTGGTCGCCCGCGCCCTCTTCGCCCTGCTTGTCAGAAGCATTATCCACGCCCTGGCCGATATCAGGCGACTGGCCGTGGAGGAGAACGTCGATCTTGCAGGTTTTCCAATGGAAGCCGTCCTGCTCATAGCCGATTTCGCGGATCGCCTTGCGCGCCACGGATTTGAATTTGCTGGGATTAACGACGGGATGACCCGCTGAATCCTTCAGGATTTCGCCGTCCTTGCCCTTCTTCAAAAGGGTTTCCGGGACGCGCACCTCGCCAGCGATGACGACACGGTTGGTGGTTGCCAGCGTCTCGCAGGCAACACGCACCTTCCAGGGGTCCATGCCGGTTTTCTTGGCTTCGCGGTAGACAAGATCGACGATCTCGTCAGAAATCCGGTCACACACCTTGTCGGGATGACCTTCAGAAACGGATTCGCTGGTGAAAAGATAATTCTTACGTGCCACGGGTGTCCCCTCTCGAAAGACCCAGCGGCAGGCCAGGTCAGGCGCAAACCGTGTAGCGAACCCGCGCTGACATCGTCAAGTCGGGAATAGGAAACACATTTCCAATATGCAAGAACTATGGGAACTTGATACCTAGGACGCGCTCCCTCAAGCGCGTCCTAGGTATCATTTATTCCTCGTCTTCTGCTGCCAGCGCCTTGACCAGATCAACGACCTTGCGGCGAACTTTGGGATCGGCAATGCGGACAAACGCCCGATTGAGCTGAAGGCCTTCGGGGCTGCTCAGGAAATCGACAACGTACGCTGTTGAGCTGTCTTCAGCCAGGCCACCGCGGTTTGCCGCCTCATGACCCGGAGCGTCCTCGAAGAAGAACGACACGGGGACATTGAGAATTGATGCGATTGCCTGCAGGCGGCTGGCACCAACGCGGTTTGTGCCCTTTTCGTATTTCTGAATCTGCTGGAAAGTGATGCCTAGACTTTCGCCAAGTTTTTCCTGGCTCATGCCCTGTATATTTCTACGAAGGCGGATCCTGCTACCCACGTGAATGTCGATGGGGTTAGGCTTTTTCTTATTTTCTACCATTTTTCCCTCGCCGTTTGACGGCTTTTTTGAGTTTTTTTCCACCGTTCAGCAATTTCAGTAGCCCCAGCTGAAAAGAGGATCGCTGTAAATCGACGCTTCGAGGAAGCGATACAATATGAATTTCTAATATACGTCCTGTCAATTGACTCTGAGCCGTTCGCGCAGCGCCATTCCACCTGCAAGGAGAGCCAACACAACCAGAATTAATAGTCCAGCGTGCCCTCTGAACAAAATGCTTTCACCGGGCGCGTTTGTAAATGCCACGATTGCGTCAACGACACCCGCAGCATTGATCGAAAGCGCGTCAATGATTCGGCCTTTTCCGTCGATGTATCCGGAAATCCCGGTGTTGGCGGCGCGCACTACCGGCATTCCGGTTTCAACCGCACGTATCTGTGCCTGCCTGAAATGCTGATACGGACCGGGCGTATTTCCAAACCACGCATCATTGGTCACGTTGATGATCACATCTGCGACGTTGTTCGCCCTTGGGGCCAGATTGGGAAAGATGATCTCGTAGCAAATGAAGGCGAGTGCCCGGACGCCGTTTGCAATGGTAACCGGATGACGTTCGGTTCCAGCCGAAAACGTCATTGGAAACTGGACAATCTTCTTGATGCCCACGCGCGCCAGCGCGTCCTCGAACGGGAGATATTCACCGAATGGCACCAGATGCACCTTGTCGACCGCATCGGTGATTTCGCCCGCATCGTTAATCACAACGACCGAGTTGTAAAAACGGGGCTCACCGCCGGCACCTGCCGCCCCCTCGACGCGTACCGCGCCGGCCATCAGCGTCTGGCCCGGGCTCAGAAGTTCGCCGATCGCAACCAGCGCATCCGGTCGGTCTGTGAACAAGAAAGGCACCGAAGTTTCGGGCCAGACGATCAGCTGCGGCTTGTCTATACCCTCCCCGGTAGGCTGCGCCGAGAGTTCCAGCATCGTGCGGAAAATCCGATCGCGAACATTTTGGTCCCATTTTTCATTTTGAGCTGTTGATGGCTGTACAATACGAACCGCCAACATGCTTTCTGGCGCTGCCGCCTCGCGCGTCAGGCTCCACACGCCGAAACCGACGTGCAAGATCATCAACCCCAGAGCGACAGCGATACCCGTCTTGAGGGTGCGATTTGAAGCCAACAAAGCAGGCATCGCGAACACAAACACCGCTAACGCGTTCATCCCCGTCACCCCGATGACCGACACCGACTGCATCAGCAAGGGAATAGGCATCGCCGCGTACCCTACCGGGTTCCAGGGAAAGCCGGTCAGCACCGTCGCACGCAGCCATTCGGCAAGGCCAAACCCGAACGCCAGAGCGGCAATGCGGCCGATATTGCCGCTCCAGAAAAGCCGCGCAATCGAGGTCGCCAGGCCGAAGAAGATTGCGAGCCCTGCCGGGAGCGCGAGCACTGCTAGCGGCAACGCCCAGGCGAAAGCCTCGGCTTCCACCAGCATTGCACTGCCTACCCACCACAGGCCTGTGACAAAGTAGCCGAACCCAAACCACCACCCGATGGCAAATGCCGGCATTGCGCGCTTGATGAAGCTGGTGGGTGGCTCGACTGTGGCGCCGTCCAGCAACCAAACCAGAATGGGGAAAGAGACGAAACCGATGGCAAAGAAGTCATAGGGTGCCTGGCCGAGCACGGCCAACGCTCCGGCCAGAAAGGCAACCAGAGCCCTGCGCCAACCCCAAAGCAAAATTATTCGGCCGGCTAGGCGTTTCATGCGTGGTTTCCGCGATTCATCAGGAGCCAAGCTTTAGCAGCCTCTCACCAGCATACAAACTCACTACTTGAGGTTGTATGTCAAGCCTGTTGCTCGCGAATCCGGCGTCTCTTCTCGCCCTTGGGATCGTGCACGATGCGCACCCGTTTCACCCGGCGGGGATCGGCATCGAGAACATGGAATTCGAAGCCTGGAATGGCATTCACCACCTCGCCGCGCACCGGCACACGACCGAGCGCGTTGAAAATCATGCCGCCGATCGTATCGACATAATCGCCATGCTCACCGGCCTTGAAGTCGTCGCCGATCTTTTCGGCGACATCGTCGATCTCGGCCTTGGCATCGACGATGAAGATGCCGTCGCCCGTCTGGGTGATCAGCGGCTCATCCTCGTCGTGCTCGTCCTCGATGTCGCCGACAACCATCTCGACGATGTCTTCCAGCGACACCAAACCATCGGTGCCGCCATATTCATCGATCACCAGCGCCATCTGGGTGCGCGCAGCCTGCATGCGCGCCATCAGGTCGGATGCGAGCATGGAGGGCGGCACAAACAGCACGTTGCGGATCAGATTGACCTCGCCGATAGACTTCGACAGATCCACTTTGGACAGATCAAGCTCCGCCGGCTTACCGGCATTGGCCTTTGTTGCGCGACCCTTCTTGACCCGAGCGACGCGGGTAAGATGGCCGACGATATCGCGGATATGGACCATGCCGCGCGGGTCATCCAGCGTATCGGCATAGACCGGCATGCGCGAATGTCCGGATTTCTCGAACACGTTCATCAGTTCGCTGAGCGGCGTCGATATCTCGACCGCCTCGACATCGGCGCGGGGGATCATGACATCCTCGACGCGAACCTCGCGCAGCCGCAGGATGTTGTTGAGCATGGCGCGTTCGCCAGGAGAAAAGGCTTCTTCGCCGCCGGCAGTTTCTGCCAGAGCATCGGCAAGATCGTCGCGCAGGCTGGAGCCGTTGCGTTGCCGGAAAAGTCCCGCCAGCCTTTCAAAGAGCGTCGGACGCTCGGTGGAAGACTGATCGGGCGTACTCGGACCCTCGTCCGATTGCCGGGAGGCTCTTGCTTCCCCGCCCGGTTCAGGTTCGGGGGCCGTTTTGCTACTGTCGCTCATGGTCGTCCGTTAATTGGAATTTCGTGTTACGCGTAGGGGTCGCAAATGGCAAGCCGTGCGAGTATCGCCCGCTCCAGCCCTTCCATCTCTTCCGCCTCGTCTTCCGTTTCGTGGTCATAGCCCAGCAGATGAAGCACGCCATGGACCAGAAGGTGGCTCAGATGGTGGTCAAAGGCCTTGTGTTCCAGTGTCGCCTCGCGAAAAACCGTTTCAAAAGCCAAAATGACATCGCCAAGCATGGGTGGAAGCGCGCCACCTTTGCGGAGTTGAAAGGCTGGGAACGATAGAACATTGGTCGCCTTGTCCTTGCCGCGCCATTCACCGTTCAACGCCTGAATATGGCTGTCATCCGTAAAAACCAGGCTGAGTTCGGTCGCTGATCCGGTCAGGCCAAGCTCGGCGAAGGCAGCATTGACAGCTGCATCAGCAATCGCGATGAGAGCTGGTTCTGGCGGCCAGTCGCCCGTCTCAACCAGCACATCGATGGAAACGAGCGGCACGGTGGTGCCCGATCCGGGCATCACCTTCGGGCTATTTGCCCTAGTCATGGTTTCATCCGGCGCCGCGCGCTTTCTTCCCGTCACGGTCGTAAGCCTGGACGATTTCTGCGACAAGCGGGTGTCGCACAACGTCGGTTTCGTTGAACCGCACCGTCACGATGCCCGGCACACCTTCGAGGATGCGCAGCGCCTCGACCAGCCCTGACTTAGTATTGGGCGGCAGATCGATCTGGGTCGGGTCACCTGTCACGATCATCCGGGCGTTTTCGCCAAGACGGGTCAGAAACATCTTCATCTGCATCGGCGTTGTGTTTTGTGCCTCATCCAGAATAACGGCGGCATGAGACAGCGTGCGACCGCGCATGAAGGCGAGTGGCGCGATCTCGATCACCTCCGCTGCAATGGCGCGTTCCACCTTGTCGGCGGGCATCATGTCATAGAGCGCGTCATAGAGCGGGCGCAGATAGGGATCGACCTTCTCCTTCATGTCGCCGGGCAGGAAGCCCAACCGCTCGCCGGCCTCGACCGCCGGGCGTGACAGTACGATCCGCTCGACCATGCCCCGTTCCAGCAGCATGGCGGCATAAGCGACCGCCAGATAGGTCTTGCCGGTGCCCGCCGGACCGATGCCAAAAGCGAGTTCGGAGCGTTCCAGTGCCCGCATATAGGCGTCCTGGTTCAGCGAGCGCGCGTAGATGGTCTTCTTGCGGGTGGCAATCTGGGCGGCTGCCATCTTACCCTTGCGCTCAAGGGTCGGCAGCGTCATCTGGTCGTCAGCGGCGATGGCCATGCGGACAGCGCCATCGACGTCAGACTGGGCAATCTCCGCGCCCTTTTGCAGGACACCATAGAGATGATCCAGCGCGCGGCGTGCCTGTTCGGCGGCGACCGCAGTCCCCTTTATGGTGACCTGGTTGCCGCGCGAACGAATGTCGACGCCGAGTTTCTGTTCAAGGCGGGCGAGGTTCTCGTCGAATTGGCCGTAAAGCGAACTCGCCAGCTTGTTGTTGTCGAATGTTAGAACGATATGCGCCATATCCGATGCCCCGGAGGACACGTTCTTCAGTTCGGTGGCGTTCAACCGTCTCTCCTTGTTCTAGCCGGCGCTCGAGACCGGCTCGGCGAACAGGCTGGCGGGGCCGGCCCTGGTGATTCGCACTTCAATAATGTCACCGATTTCTCCGGCGGTTTCATCAACAATTACCGGCTGGAGCCATGGTGATCGCCCGACGCGTTGCCCCGGCAGACGTCCGGGTTTCTCAATCAGCACACTCATTGTTTTGCCAACTGAGGAAACGGTAAAGTCGCGCTGATGTTCCGAAAGCAGAGCCTGAAGGCGCTGCAAGCGCGCATCTTTCACGGATTCGGGCACATGATCGGCCATATCGGCGCCCGGCGTGCCGGGGCGCGGCGAGTATTTGAACGAGTAAGCCTGCGCATAGCGCACGGCCCGGACGAGGTTCAGCGTGGCCTCAAAATCGTCATCCGTTTCGCCGGGAAAACCCACAATAAAATCTCCCGACAGTGCGATGTCGTGCCGGGCAGCACGGATTTTATCGATCAGGGCAAGATAGTCCGCTGCCGTGTGGCGCCGGTTCATGGCTTTCAGGATTCGATCTGAACCGGACTGTACCGGCAAATGCAGATAGGGCATGACGGCAGGCAGGTCACGATGGGCGGCAATCAAGGCATCATCCATGTCGCGTGGATGGCTGGTGGTGTAGCGCAACCGGGTCAAACCCGGAATTTGCGACAGCCGCTCCAGCAACTGGCCAAGGCCCCAATCCGCGCCCTGCGGTCCTACACCATGCCAGGCGTTGACGTTCTGGCCAAGCAAAGTCAGCTCGCGCACGCCGGCGGCAGCAAATTGTTCTGCCTCTGCTACAATCTGTGCAACGGAGCGAGACACTTCTGAACCACGCGTATAGGGCACCACGCAAAATGTGCAGAACTTGTCGCAGCCTTCCTGTACCGTGAGGAAGGCTGTCACGCCGCGCGCGACGATGTCGCGCCGGGTGGGTTGCGGCAAATGTTCGAACTTGTCCTCCAGCGCGTAGTCGGTCTCGACCACTTTTTCGCCACGGCGCACACGCGCCAGCGCATCGGGAAGACGGTGGTAGGTCTGGGGTCCGATCACCAGATCCACTGTTGGCGAACGCCTCAATATCTCGCGGCCTTCGGCCTGCGCCACGCAGCCGGCCACGCCGATGGTGAGTTCGCGGCCCACTGCTGCGTGCTCGGCCTTGAGATCGCGCAGCCGGCCAAGCTCGGAATAAACCTTCTCGGCTGCTTTTTCGCGAATATGGCAGGTGTTGAGCAGCACCAGATCGGCATCCTCCACCGTCTCGGTTGAGGAATAGCCGTCGGCAGCGAGCGCATCACTCATGCGCTGGCTGTCATAGACATTCATCTGGCAACCATAGGTCTTCAGAAATACCTTTTTGCCAGCGGAACGCACTGCGCCCACGCTTTGCCCGGCTGCGGCCTTATCGTCTTCGATTGTATCATTCAGGTTCATGGCCGGGCTTTTAACGCCTCCAGACAACAAAAAACAGTCGATTCTGTTATCTCGGCTTTTGTACCGCGCGCTGCCGGTGGCGCAGCGCATCCTGAAGCATGGCACGAACCGCACTTTCTGCCTGACGGGTCACATGCTTGCGGTCACTGCCGGCGGTGAATTCGATGACCGGGCCGAAGGCGACGTCAACATCGATCGCCCTTTCCCGCAACAGGGAAACGAGGTGCGGAACGAGTTCTGCATCACCGACCCATGAGGCTACGCCCCGGTGCTGGCGTCCCATCGGCATGCCTTGCAGCCTTGTATAGGCAATCGCCACAGGCTGGATCAGCACTGTCTTTGCCTCATCGGCGCCAGCGACCATCCGGGCAGCACCGAAAAGCGTGCTTTTGAACGGCAGAATGTGATTGCCGTCGCCGGTGCTACCCTCGGCAAACAGCACGATTATGTCGTCGCCTGCCAAACGGTCTGCGACCTCGACAGCCTGATCGCTGGATTTGCCGCGACGATGGCGCTCGACAAAGATCGTGCGCTGCATGCGCGCAAATGTGCCAAAGATCGGCCAGCCGGCGACATCTGATTTGGCGATGTAGGCCACCTCTCCCAGCGACCCCAAAACCATGATGTCGGTCCACGAGATGTGGTTGGCGGCCAGCAGCAGAGGTCTGTGGAGCGATATCTCACCCGTGACATTGATCCGCAGGCCAAAAACCCTGACGGCAATGCGGTGCCAAAGGCGGGGCAGAAATGCCGGATTGAAGCGTCCGGTCTTCAGGATTGCCCACTGAACAGGCGTCAGCAGAATGGAGGTCAGGGCCAACACCGACAAAGCGACACCGATGCGGAGCCAGCCCATCATCGCGGCGGGCGCTATCGCAGATCGCGGCGCATGACCAATGCATTGGCCTTGCGATTGTCTGGCCCCTGATAATAAGCCGGACGTTTTCCCACTTCGTGAAATGCCAGCCGGAGATACAGCGCGATGGCCGGGGCATTTGTCTCGTCTACTTCCAAAAACAGCGCCTCGGCCCTTGCCGTATGAAGCCGGCGCAGAACGGCGTCCATCATCTGCCGCCCAAGCCCCTGGCGGCGATGCGCGCGCGATACCGTAATTGTCAGTATTTCGGCCTCGTCTGCGGCAAGCCGCGCCAGCGCGAAGCCGACCGGACCCGATTTGCCTTTACCCGCCTCAAAGGCGGCAAAGCCAAAGACGGTGTGCTGCGCCAGAAGATCGTCGAACTCGTTGGCACTCCAGGGTCGGGAAAAATCGTCGCGGTGGAGGGCGGCCAGCGCAGCGCTGTGGCTCCTTGCCAGCGGCAGGATCACATAGTCGCGCTTGCGCGGCGAAAGGAACGGCAGGCGCATCATGCGCCACTCCTCGGCAGGATGAATCCTGCCTGAGCCTTGGCATCGGGCGCGCGCAGATAGGCTGGCTTTGGTTTTTGTCCGTCAATAGGTCGTTGAGCGGCAAGCCGGGCAAACACCGCAATGGGCGCTGTGGCAGCGTGGCTGGCTGTATCGAATTCCCGACCGACTGACTGCGCAACAGGTTTTGCGCCTGAACCGGTCAGAACCGGATTGCCTTGTGACGCACGCGCGCCAGCTGATTCAAGGTTGGAAACCGACGCATGGGATGTGCGCGTCCCGTCTGCTGCAAAGAATGCTGTATAAAGCTCATCGCGGCGGGCATCGATGGCGACAAGCACCGGACGCTCTGGAAAAGCCTGCCGCGCCTCAGTTGCCAGCGCATCGATGGTTGTGATGCCTATGGCCGGGATTTTCAAAGCCAGAGACAAGCCGCGTGCGGTGGCTACGCCGACGCGCACGCCGGTAAACGATCCCGGGCCGACGCTGACAGCAATACGGTCCAGCGCCGCATAGTCTAACCCGGCCTGAGCCAGCAGGTCCTCGATATCACTCACCAAACGCTCGGCGTGACCGGTGCCTATGTCATTGACGATCTCGGCCTGCACTCCCTCTGCCTCTGTATCGTAGAGGCAGACAGAACAGAGATTGGCTGCGGTATCGATGGCCAGCAGGATCATCGACGCGGGCCGTCTACAGCATCAGAGCCCGTTTTATCGTGGTTCGACAGGCTCCCCATCAGGTTACTGCGTCCCTGCCGCCTTCAGTTCCAGCCGCCGCTGATGCAGCACTGGTTCGGTGTAGCCGCTTGGCTGGGAACGCCCCTGCAAGACAAGATCGCAGGCCGCACGGAAAGCGATGGACGCATCGAAATCCGGGGCCATCGCGCGGTAGAGCGGGTCGCCATCGTTCTGGCGGTCGACGATGGCCGCCATGCGCTTCATCGTTTCCATCACCTGATCCTTGCTGCACACACCGTGATGGAGCCAATTGGCGATGTGCTGGGAGGAAATGCGCAGCGTCGCGCGGTCTTCCATCAGGCCGACATCGTTGACATCGGGCACTTTCGAGCAGCCGACGCCCTGATCGATCCAGCGCACCACATAGCCCAGAATGCCTTGTGTGTTGTTGTCGAGCTCGTGCTGGATATCTTCCGGCGTCCAGTTCGGGCGCACCGCAACGGGAATCGACAGAATATCATCAAGGCTGGCCTTCGGGCGGGTTTTCAGCTCTCCCTGCACGGCGTGGACATCCACCTTGTGATAGTGGGTCGCGTGGAGAGTGGCCGCCGTTGGCGAGGGTACCCAGGCGGTGTTGGCACCAGCCTTCGGGTGGCCGATCTTCTGCTCCAGCATGGCCGCCATCAAATCGGGCATGGCCCACATGCCCTTGCCAATCTGCGCGTGGCCGGCAAGCCCGCATTCGAGCCCGACGTCGACGTTGCGCGCCTCGTAGGCGGCAATCCACGGGGCGGATTTCATGTCGCCCTTGCGGATCATCGGGCCGGCTTCCATCGACGTATGGATCTCGTCGCCGGTGCGGTCGAGGAAGCCGGTGTTGATGAAGACGACGCGTTCGCGGGCTGCGCGGATGCATTCCTTCAAATTGATGGTGGTGCGGCGTTCCTCGTCCATAATGCCCATTTTCAGGGTGTTTTTGGGCATGCCGAGCACGTCTTCCACGGCATCGAACAGTTTTACGGCGAAGGCGACTTCTTCTGGGCCGTGCATCTTCGGCTTGACGATATAGACCGAGCCGGCGCGAGAATTGGCCCGCCGACCGTTTGGGCCGACATCGTGCAGCGCGATCAGGCCGGTGATCATCGCATCCATGATGCCTTCGGGAATTTCAGTGCCGTCAGCCAACAAAATGGCCGGATTGGTCATCAGGTGGCCGACATTGCGCACCAGCATCAGCGAGCGGCCGGGCAAGGTCAAAGCCGAGCCATCGGGCGCGGTGTAGCTGCGGTCGGGATTGAGCGTGCGGATGAACGACTTGTCGCCCTTGGCGACAGTCTCTTCCAGATCACCCTTCATCAGGCCGAGCCAGTTGCGGTAGATGGCCACCTTGTCGTCGGCATCGACCGCGGCAACCGAATCCTCGCAATCCTGGATCGTGGTGAGCGCCGATTCCAGCCAGACATCAGAAATGTTGGCAGAGTCAGAGGCGCCGATGGTCGAGGTGGCATCGAGGCGGATCTCGATATGGATGCCGTTATTGGCCAGCAAAACTGCTGTCGGCGTCGCTGCATCGCCTTTGTAACCGGCAAACTTTTCTTGTGATTTTAAAGCGGTTACGCCAGCCGGCGTTTCGACCGCAAGCGCAGCATCTCTAACCGACAATCCGCGCACATCGCGCCAGCTGCCCGTTGCGAGCGGGGCTGCGTCATCGAGGAAGGCGCGTGCCCAGTCGATCACTTTTTTGCCGCGCACCGGGTTGTATGCGTTGCCTTTTTCGGCACCGTTGGTTTCCGGTATGGCATCGGTGCCGTAGAGCGCGTCGTAGAGCGAGCCCCAGCGGGCATTGGCGGCATTGAGCGCGTAGCGGGCGTTCATCACCGGCACCACCAGCTGCGGGCCGGCTATCGTGGCGATTTCCGGATCGACATTTTCGGTTGAAACGGTGAAGGCAGGGCCTTCTTCGACAAGGTAACCGATCTCGCGGAGGAAGGATTTGTAGACTTCCATATCGGCCGGCACGCCGTGATTTTTGTGCCACACATCGATTTTTGCCTGGAGGTCCTCCCGCTTTGCGAGAAGCGCGCGGTTTTCAGGAGCCAGTCTGGCGGAGCAATCGGCGAACCCGCGCCAAAATGCGGCCTCTTCAATGCCTGTGCCGGGAAGCGCCTCACGGGCGATGAAATCGGCAAGGTTGGCTGCCACTTTCAGCCCGGCTTTGTCGATGCGATCGGTCATGCTGGTCTCCGTTACCCGTCTTCACCGGGCTTTGGCATGCCATGCCAATCGGGTCAATTCTTCGAAAGGCCTGCGCGGCGGTCCAATGGCCGGATTGGGCTGTTGATTTCTCATGCCTCAAGCGCCGGCGGTCGCATGACGGCTCACCCCGCTTCACGCCGCGATGCGTGGGCGGCCGCTGGCGGTGGCGGTGAGTTCGGCCTCGATGAGGGTGCGCTGGCCTTCCACGACAGCGGTCTTGAACGCGGAGGTCACGGATATCTCTGCGGCGTCAGTACCGGCAGCCAGCGCACGCTCGGCGGCCAGCGCGCGCACTTCTGTTTCCGCGTGGGCAAGCGCTGCCGGTTCATTGGGAAAGTCGCGCAGGTTCTCGCCAACGGCGACGCGGAACACGCCTTCGACCGGCTGGCTGATGCGCGCATCGGCGGCAACGCGCACCTGGCCGACGACCGCGCCCAGCGCGTTGGCGACATCGGTGTCTTCCGGCACGATGCAGGCGTTGCCGACCAGTGCAGACAGGCCGGCATAATGAAGCGGGGCCGAGGCGCCGAGCCCCACCACCGGACGGTCGAGCGCCACTGTCAGCCTTGCAATACCCGGATGGGCATCGACAGCGCGCTGCACCAGCGCATGGGCAACGGTTGCAGCACCGTCCAGCCCGTCTTCTGCAAAGGCGGTCTCAAGGATCACTTCGGCAGACAACCGTGTGAGCGCCAGCAGCACCCGCTCGCTCAGCACCTCCGGCGTGGCGGCAATTGGCTGGCCCCGGCCATCGCGCTTGCGCGCAAAAAGTTGCGCCCCCAGACGCGCGGCCTGGCCGTTCCAGTTTGCCTGCCGGCCCAGAACATGCGCTGCGTCAGACGGCGTGAAGCCAGCGATATGCACCAGCCCGCGCGACACCAGCCGGTCCAGCGTCGCGGTCTGTGCGTTGGAGGTGAGAAGGCGGTCGAGCGGCTGCGGTACGCCGCCAATAGCCTCATAGAGCTTTGCTTCCGCCGGGCTGAGCCCCGCCGAGAGGCGGTCCGGCACGCCAGTGCGCAGTGCCAGCCGGCCATCGAGCCGGCCGGGGTTGGCAGCATTGAGCTGGCGCTCCAGAATCTCGATCACTGCGCCCGGATGCCCCTGGCCGGCCAGCGACAGCGGCACCAGGCGGCGCGGCCCGAGCCTCAGCCCTGGCTGCAGCCCGCCTTCTTCCAGCGCGACTTCAGAATCACCGCCCAGCCCAAAAGTGCGCATCGCCACCGCCTCCACCATGGTACGGAAGCCGCCAACGGTGGCACCCTCAGGATCAAGCCGTGGCCGCCCGCGATCCAGCACCGCCACATCTGTGGTGGTGCCGCCAATGTCGGACACCACGGCATTGTCGAGCCCGGTCATGTGGCGGGCGCCTACGAGGCTGGCGGCGGGGCCGGACAAAATGGTTTCAATCGGCCGGGCGCGGGCAAATGCCGCCGACACCAGCGCGCCATCGCCGCGCACCACCATCAGCGGCGCGTTGATGCCGCGCGCGGCCAAAAACCCTTCGGTCGCCGCCACCAGCCGGTCGATCATCGAGATCAGCCGCGCGTTGAGAAGCGTGGTCAGCGCCCGGCGCGGGCCGCCCAGCTTTGCCGACAATTCATGGCTGGTGGTGACCGGCAGACTGGTTTTCTGGCGGATCAGATCGCGCGTGGCGATTTCATGGGCGGGGTTGCGCACCGCAAAATAGGAACAGACGGCAAAGCCTGACACCGAGGCTTCCAGCGCCGGCAATTGCGCCTCAAGCCCAGAAAGATCGAGGGTAGCAGCATTGCCATGCACATCATGGCCGCCGGGGCAGAAAATGACCGGGTCTGTGCCCAGTGCTGCGCGCAGGCCATCGCGCGACAGATCAGCCTCGCCAAAGCCGATCATCACCAGCGCCACGCGCCCGCCCTGCCCTTCCACCAGCGCATTGGTGGCAAGCGTGGTCGACATCGACACAAGCTTGATCGCCGCCGGATCGGTGCCCGCCGCCTGCATCACCGCATCCACCGCGCCGCCAATACCCACCGCCAGATCATGCCGCGTGGTCAGCGCCTTGGCCTTGGCCGCCACCGTGCCCTTCGGCCCGCCGGCCTCCGACCACAACACCGCATCGGTATAGGTGCCGCCGGTATCAATGCCGAGAAAAAGGGGGGAGTTGGTCATGTCACGCTTGCGTCCGGCTCATCTGCTGGCCGAGCCTTAGCCCATGGGAAGGAGCGTTGGAAGCAGCCGGCACCGGCCAACCATTCGGCCAGCCCGCTACTCAGCCGCCTCTTCCTGTTCCTGGACGAGGGATTTGATGGCGGGATCAGGGATGGATTCGAGCGCGGCGGGTGGCGTGGGTGGCACGACAGCCGGTGGGGTGGCGCAGGCGGTGAGGAGGAGGAGGAAGGTAAGAACGATATGCATCGCGCATCCATAATCGGTCTTTGTCTCACCGCGAAGAGGGGTCGGCAGATTTTCGCGCATGGAGCGCAACGCGAAATCCAATGCTGGGTTGGAAAAGCTAACCCCCTCTCCGCCTCGCTGCGCTCGGCACCTCTCCCCCACTGGCGTGGGGGCGAGGAAACAGCGTTTCGCGATTGGCCATTTCCTCGCCCCACGAAACGTGGGGAGAGGTGGCTTGGGCGAAGCCCAAGACGGAGAGGGGAACGCCCGACCGCACCACGCTGCTGGGCGTGCTGGCGATGCTGGTTGCGATGGCGGGGATGCACAATGCGGGGGCTGATGGGGCGCCGACGTTGCCCCGGCATCTGCATCGCGCCATCTTGCGGATGTTGCGGCCCGCAGAATCGGCGGTGCGGCGGCTGATCATTATCATGGCGCGCGGGCTGGTGGTGACGGTGGCGCCGCGCCGGGCGGATGGGAACAAACCCACGGCATTCTTTAAGCCCGGCGGCCCGGCTCCGGCGTCATCTGCCGATGCTTGCCGCGCGTCCCTGCCGCTGTGCGATCCGGCGCGCCGGTATTTCCTGCCGCGCCCGAGCGCGCCGCACCGCAGCGTGCCGCGCATCTCTTTTCCCGGCAGCACCGTGCCGTCTGTTATTGTGCGACGCGCGGCGTCAGCGCTGGACGATCCGCTTGAAGCCGGGCGTATTTTTGGGCGGCTGCGCGTGCTGCATACCACGCTGGATGATCTGCCACGGCAGGCGCTGCGGTTTGCCCGCTGGCAGGCGCGCAGCCGTGATCCCGAGCGCCGCACCCGCTGGCCGCTGCGCCACGGACGCGCGCCCGGCGCAAGCCGCCGCCGCAAACCAAGCGAGGTTCAGGCCGTGCTGGAAGATCTGAACGGGCTTGCCTTCGAGGCGTTGAACAGCCGCGCCGACACGTCGTGATTTTTTTGAGCTTTTTTGCCGGGGAAAGGCGCACCGCTGCCCGAAGGGCGGTGCGCCGGCGCGTGGCTGGGTGAAAGGTCTACGCTGCAGCGCAAACCTTCAATCAGCTAGTCGCCCATCTTCAGCGCCTGGATGAAGGCTTCCTGCGGAATATCCACCTTGCCGAACTGACGCATCCGCTTCTTGCCCTCTTTCTGCTTGTCGAGGAGCTTGCGTTTGCGGGACACGTCGCCGCCGTAACATTTGGCAGTGACGTCCTTGCGGAGCGCAGAGATGGTTTCACGGGCGACGACTTTTCCGCCAATAGCCGCCTGGATGGGGATCTTGAAGAGGTGGTTGGGGATCAGCTCTTTCAGCTTTTCACACATCACGCGGCCGCGCTTCTCGGCGGCGGTGCGGTGGACCAGCATGGAGAGCGCGTCGACCGGCTCTTCGTTGACGAGGATCGACATCTTGACCAGGTCGCCCTCGCTGTAGTCGGTCAGCGCATAATCGAAGCTGGCATAGCCCTTGGAGATGGATTTCAGGCGGTCGTAGAAATCGAACACCACCTCGTTGAGCGGCAAATCGTAGACCAGCATGGCGCGCTTGCCGACATAGGAGAGGTCGACCTGAACGCCGCGCCTGTCCTGGCACAGTTTAAGGATCGCGCCGAGATAGTCGTCGGGGGTGAGAATGGTGGCGCGGATCCACGGCTCCTCGATGGAGAGGATCTGCATCACGTCCGGCATGTCGGCGGGGTTGTGTAGTTCCTTCTGGTTTCCGTCGCGCAGGTTCAGCCGGTAGACGACGCTTGGCGCCGTGGCGATGAGGTCGAGGTTGAACTCGCGCTCCAGCCGTTCCTGGATGATTTCGAGATGCAAAAGGCCGAGGAAGCCGCAGCGGAAGCCGAAGCCAAGGGCGGCAGACGTTTCCATCTCGAAGGAGAAGCTTGCATCATTGAGGCGCAGTTTGCCCATGGCAGCGCGCAGTTCCTCGAAGTCAGACGCATCGACCGGGAACAGGCCGCAGAAGACAACCGGCTGGGCCGGCTTGAAGCCAGTCAGCGCGGATTTGGTCTGGCGCTTGTCTTCGGTGATGGTGTCGCCGACGCGGGTGTCGGCCACTTCCTTGATCGAGCCGGTGAGGAAGCCAAACTCGCCGGGCCCGAGCTGGTCGACATTGAGTTTGGCAGGCGTGAAGACGCCGGTGCGTTCGACCAGATATTTGGCGCCGGTGCCCATCATGCGGATGGTCTGGCCCTTTTTGAGCACGCCATCGATGACACGCACCAGAACGATGACGCCGAGATAGGTGTCGTACCAACTGTCCACCAGCATGGCTTTCAGCGGTGCGGTGGCATCGCCCTCGCGCGGCGGCGGCAGCTGGTTGACGATTGCTTCCAGCACATCGGGAATACCAAGGCCGGTCTTGGCCGAGATCAGCACGGCATTCGACGCATCGATGCCGATCACTTCCTCGACCTGCTCGCGGATGCGCTCCGGTTCGGCTGCCGGCAGATCCACCTTGTTCAGCACCACGACGATATCATGATTGTTGTCGATGGCCTGGTACACATTGGCCAGCGTCTGCGCTTCGACACCCTGGCTGGCATCAACCACCAGCAGCGAACCCTCGCAGGCCGAAAGCGAGCGCGACACTTCATAGGCGAAGTCGACATGGCCGGGCGTGTCGATGAGGTTGAGGATATAGTCCTCGCCATTGTTGGCGCGATACTTCAGGCGCACGGTCTGCGCCTTGATGGTGATGCCGCGCTCGCGCTCGATGTCCATCGAGTCGAGAACCTGCTCCTTCATCTCGCGCAGCTCCAGCCCGCCAGTAGACTGGATCAGCCGGTCAGCCAGCGTGGACTTGCCATGATCGATATGCGCGACGATGGAAAAATTGCGGATGTGTGAAATCGGTGTGCTCATGCGGCTGCGCTTTATCAGGCGGCTTGGGCATCGGCAAGCGAGCGCTCAATCGTAGCGCAGGTCCGTCGCCTTGCCGCTGAACACCCGGTAGGAGAAGAAGGTCGCCCCGATGATGACCGGCAGCACGAAACAGACGCCCACCAGAACGATGCCAAGGCTCTCTGGCGCAGCTGCTGCCTGCCAGATTGTCAGCTGGTCGGGCACGACATACGGATAGAACGACCAGGCAAGGCCGGCAAAGCCAAGCGCGAAGATGGCTGCCAGCGTCAGGAATGGCATAAGCGAATGACTGTCGTTTTTCCGCGGCAGCGAAAAGGTCTGGCGCCAGAGATAGAAGAAGAGAAGCGCTGACAGGACTGGCAATGGCGAAAGATAAAGCATTTCAGGAAAGGTGAACCAGCGGTCGAAAATGCGCGTCGAGGCGAGCGGCGTGGCAAGTGACACCACGCCCATGCCGATCACGGTGAAGACAAGCGCGCGGCGCAGCCATGCGACCGCCTTCTTCTGCAGTTCGCCTTCTGTCTTGTAGATCAGCCAGGCGGCGCCCATCGCGGAATAAGCGGCGGCCAGGCACAGCGCTACCAGCGCACCAAATCCCATCGCGGCCCAGCCGGTATCAAGGCCAAGCACATAGATGCCCAGCATGTAGCCCTGAGCCAACGCGGACAGCGCCGAGCCTGCGAAGAAAATTGCGTTCCAGCGTGATTTGCGACCGGCAGGAACTTTTGCCCGGAAGTCAAAGGCGACGCCGCGCAAAATGAGGCCAACGAGCAACAGGAACACCGGCATGTAGAGTGCTGTGAGAATGATACCGTGGGCGGCAGGGAACGATACCAGTAGCACGCCAACAGCCAGCACCAGCCAGGTTTCGTTGGCATCCCAGAACGGGCCGATGGCGGCGATCATGACATCCTTGTCATCCTCGCCGGCCACGGCAAAGAGGATGCCGATGCCAAGGTCGAAGCCATCGAGGATAACGTAGACGAGAATTGCCAGACCCATAAGGCTGGCGAAGATGAGCGGCAGCAGGAACGGCCAGTCGAGTGTCATTGTGTGATCCTCACTTCTGGGCGGGCTGTGACAAGGGCGCGTTGAGCACGGCAGGAAGCGGCGAGGTGTCGCCCTCGGTCGCAGCCTTGCGGGCAAGATGCACCAGGACGCCAAGATAGGCGATAAGCAGCGCGGCGTAGAGGATGAGATAAATGGAAAGCGTGAACGCCACATGGCTGCCGGCGATCGGACCAACGGCATCGGCTGTCTTGAGAATGCCGGTAACCAACCAGGGCTGGCGGCCGATTTCGGTCGTGTACCAGCCGGCGAGCACCGCGACCCAGCCCGAAAGCGCCATTGGCACCAGCATGTAGACGAGCGGCATTGGCAGCGCTTTGCGGCGCAGCAGGAAATAGCTGGCGCTCCACGAGACGAGCAGCATCAGAACTCCGACACCGACCATGATGCGAAAGCCCCAGAACACGGGGAATACAGGAGGATGGTTGCCGATATAATCGTTGAGACCGGGCACGACGCCATCAGCGCTGTGGCGCAGGATGAGGCTGGCGCCATTCGGGATGGAGATCTCAAACCTGTTCTCGCGCTTTTCTTCGTCGGGGATGGCAAACAACACGAGGGGAACGTTGGGACCGGTTTCCCAGTTGGCTTCCATCGCCGCCACTTTCTGCGGCTGGTGCTCCAGGGTATTCAACCCGTGCTGGTCGCCAATGACAATCTGGATCGGGATCAACACTGCGGCGGTGAAAATGCCGGTTCGCAGGGTGAGCCCCATTGTTTCGGAACGGTCGCCGAAAAGATGGCGCAAGGCCGAAAAGCCAGCGATCAGGAAGGATACCGTTAAGCCGGACGCTACCAGCATATGCGCCAGGCGCCACGGGAAAGACGGGTTGAAGATGATTGCCCACCAGTCCAGTGCGTGGGCAACGCCGTCGCGCATCTCAAACCCTGCCGGCGTCTGCATCCAGGAATTGAGCGCGAGAATCCAGAAGGCCGATACCGTGGTGCCAAATGCGACCAGAAAGGTGGCCAGCGTGTGGACGCCGTTGGAGACGCGGCTAAAGCCGAACAGCATGATGCCGAGAAAGACCGCCTCCAGGAAGAAGGCCGTCAGAACCTCATAGGCTAGCAGCGGGCCGGCGATATTGCCGACCGTTTCCATATAGCCTGGCCAGTTGGTCCCGAACTGGAAGCTCATGGTGACGCCGGACACCACGCCAAGCGCAAAGGTCAGGGCAAACACTTTCACCCAGGTGAAATAAGCGCGCATCCAGGCGACATTGCCGGTGCGGTTGTAGCGCCATTTGAAGAACAGCAGAACCCACCCGAGCGCAATAGTGATGGTCGGGAACAGGATATGAAACGAAATGTTCGCGGCAAACTGAATGCGCGAAAGAATAAGCGGGTCCATGTTCTGTAGCTCCAGCTTTCTGAAGGCATAGATAGACCCGCCATACGTGGTGGTCAAAGCGGCGTGGCGCCGCGCGGGGCGGAGTGTCGCAGTTAAACTTCCGGTTTTGCTGAACAGACCGTCACTGTCTGCTATAATCGTTTTTGACAGGCGGCCGCACTAGATGGAATGCAACCGTACAACGCAACAGGAGCATCACCATGGCATTGCAACTCAGCGGCATTCATCATCTCACCGCCATCACAGCCAGAGCGAAGGAGAATGTGGCCTTTTACACGGGCACTCTTGGCATGCGGCTGGTCAAGAAGACCGTGAATCAGGACGACACCAGCGCTTACCATCTGTTTTATGCCGACGGCAAAGCGACGCCGGGCAGCGACCTGACCTTTTTCGACTGGCCGACAGGGCCCGAGCAGCGCGGTACCAACAGCGCCGTGTGCACCGGGTTGCGGGTGGCTGGAATGGAGAGCCTGACGTTCTGGCACGACCGGCTAAAGGGTGAGAGCATTTCCGTGGGCGACATTGCGACAGTCGCCGGGCGTTCCTCGTTCGACTTCGAAGATGCCGAGGGACAGCGCTTTCGTCTCGTAGACGATGGCGGCGCAGGCACTTCCAATCCGTGGGACAAAAGCCCGGTACTCGCTGAGCACCAGATCCGCGGGCTCGGCCCGATTGTCCTCAGCGTACCGGATCGCGGCCCGACTGCGATGGTCCTGACCGAGGTGATGAACATGCGGCTGACCAGCGAATTCGAAACCAAAGATGGCAGGCTCCTTGTCTTTTCGATGGGTGAAGGTGGTCCTGCGGCTGAGCTGCATGTGCTGGAGCAGCCGGGCATGGCGCCGGCCCGCCAGGGCGCAGGTGCGGTCCACCATGTGGCGTTCCGCACCCCTGACGTTGAGGCGATTCATGGCTGGGCAGAGCGTTTGAAGGCGATGCGGGTGCCCTCCAGTGGCGAAGTCGAGCGATACTATTTCCGCTCTCTGTATTTCCGCGAGCCGAGCGGCATCCTGTTCGAGATCGCTACTGATGGGCCAGGCTTTGCCGTGGACGAGCCCATGGAGAGCCTTGGCGAGAAGCTTGCGCTGCCACCTTTCCTTGAGCCCAAGCGGGCGCAGATTGAAGCTAGACTGAAGCCTCTGGCATGACACACGGTTTGAGTGGCGGACCGGCTTGACGGCGGTTCGCCCTTTGCCCAGAACTCGTACAGCGACGGTTCTGTCGCCCGATTGGTGGAGCTTCCCTTGAATTTTGCAGGCGCGGCCTATCTGGGACTTTCAACACTGATTTTTCTCGCCGCGGCCAGTGCCGCCAAGGCATGGACAATCGCACCGAGTGCATGGCGGCTGATCCTCGTTCTGGCGCTCTATTCGCTTGGAAATCTGGTGATGCTGCGGCTGATTCGCGATTTCGGCATGGGCGTGGCCCTTAGCCTGTCGGGCGTGATCCAGCTTCTGGCGGTGAACGTTATTGCGTTTGCCGTATTTGGCGAGAACGTAAGCGCCATTCAGGGCGCAGGGCTGGCTCTGGCAGTGATAGCGGTAGCGCTTATCACCGTTGGGCCTTTTTGGACCGGACGATAACCAGGCTGCAGTACCCGAGGTGGATTGATGACACGTAGCACACTTCCGATCTGGCGAAGGATCGAGTTTACCGTACTTTTGGCAGCACTGACTGTAGGCGGCGGGATTTGGGGGTTTGTCGAACTTCTCGAGGTTGCGCGTGACAAGACTGCCCACAGCTTCGACACGCGCATCCTGCTGGCATTTCGTACTCCAGGTGACCCCAGTGATCCGATCGGACCTGGATGGGTTGAGGAGGCCATGCGTGATCTGACAGCACTCGGTTCGACCGCCATCCTGCTGTTCATCGTGGTAACTGTGCTGTTGTACCTGCTGCTTGATGGAAAGCGGCGCGCGGCGCTTTTCATTCTTCTGGCGGTAGCGGGCGGCCAGGTTTTGAGTAGTTTTCTCAAATTGGGGGTAGAGCGGCCCAGACCCGACCTCGTGTCGCACATGGCCGAAGTTTACACGTTGAGCTTTCCCAGCGGTCACGCAATGCTGTCGGCGGTTACGTATCTCACGCTCGGCTCGCTGATGGCGCACATCCTGCAGCGGCGGACCCTAAAGATCTACGTACTTTCGGTGGCCGTCATCGCAACGCTTCTGGTCGGCATCAGTCGGGTCTATCTCGGCGTTCACTGGCCAACTGATGTGCTCGCTGGATGGTGCGCCGGTACCGCCTGGGCAATGCTGTGCTGGCTCATCGCCCATGGCCTGCAAAGCAGCAGGGCACGACCTCTGGACTAGGCTACGCCGCGCAGATGGGGCAGCGGCCATCCTGAACTGATTTACTCAGGCCTTGCCCCAGACAAGCGTCTTGTAGTCAAAACCATAGGTCAACGTCGGCTTCACAATCTCGAAATAGGGTGAGAGGTCGAAGTCGCGTGGGGTGTAGAGCGAGTGGTGGCGGATGTGCAGTATCTCCCGGCGAGAATAGGTGGACTGCGCCGAGGCATGGCCCGGCGCTTCGATTATATCCGGGAGTATAGGGTAGCGAATGCGCTCATAGGCTTCAGCAATCAGAGTTGAACATATGGAGCGCGTGGGATCACCGGAGCCAAAAGCGATCATGCGGCGGCGCCAGCGGACTGGTACCGGCGGTGTGGGTAGAAAATAGCGGAGCATGTCGACAATGTTCTTCATGTCATATTTGACGCCGAGCTTGCCGATCATGAACGCGACCACTGCCTCGCGGTCCTCAGGCGTCAGGCCGAGCGCGCGGCAGATGCGGGTGTTATAGGTCCGGTACTTGGACAGTGGCACCGCCACGCAGCCTTCGCCCAGATTGACTTCAATCAGGCGGGGCGGGTCGCTTCCGTCTTCAGGGTCAGGCAGGGCGTCGCCGACATAAAGCGCTGCATGCGACCAGGTCGACTGGGTCAGATATTTGATCGCCGCCGAGACCCGCTGATTGCCCTCGATCAGGAGAATGTCGCCAGGCTCTAATGTGCGGCGCAAGGTGGCAGGGTCGGAGGGTGTGTATGGCTGGTAGCCAGACGATTCTGTTTGCAGGCGCGACGCTATCCAGCCACCGAGTCGATCAAGCAATGTATCGGACGACTGCGTCACGGGACCCAATCAGGCCGCGCCGAGCGGCAGGCCGGTGGCAAGGGAGGCATTGTAGAATTCACTCTCGCCAGTCACCTCGCGCCCCAGCCAGTGAGGCAACGCTGCGTCGCCCACATGATCGGGAGTTTCCAGTTCGGCGATGACCAGCCCTGCAAGATGGCCCTCAAAAACGTCGACCTCGTAGACATAACCATGATGGCTCACGTGGTGACGCGTCTTGTCAATGACATGGCCAATGGCAAAACCGCAAAGTTCTTCTGCATCCTCCAGCGGGATCGAATATTCGAATTCGTCCCGCGTGCGTGCGTGCGTGCCAAACTTCATGGTCAGCCATGCTTCTCGGCCATCAATGATGCGCACCCGCAAAGACCGACCTGGCGTGGCGGCCAGATAGAACTGGCGCATGGGCAGCGTGGCCTCGGCAGAGCCGCGCCAGCCTTGCGATTTTACCAGAAATTTGCGTTCCACTTCCTTGGCCATCTGGCGGAACTAAAGCGCAGGGCGTGTCGGAGGGCAAGACTGCATTGACTTTAATCATTCGATTGATCAGCTATCAGCCATGACCCGCCCATCCGCCGCACCCACCAATTCCGCTATGATTACCCGTCTGGCACTGGTCCACGCAGCGCTTAAACTTTTTGGATCACGCGGCTTTGACGGCACCTCGACGCGCGACATTGCGACGCTTGCAAATGCCAATATCGGTAGCATCGCCTACCATTTCGGCTCCAAGCACGGGCTGAGACTGGCAGCCGCTGACCACATTGTGCGCACCATCCAAACGGTTGCAGGGCCTATTATCGAGATCGCGCCGAGCGGTTCAAGGCTGCCTGGCCGCGAGGAGGCGCGCGCGCAACTGTTCGGCGGGCTTGAGCGCATGGTCAATTTCATCGTTGCGGCGCCGGAAGCCGGAGATGTGGTGCAGTTCATGCTGCGGGAACTCTCGACCCCGACTGAAGCCCTGGACCAGATATATGACGGTGTATTTAAACCCGGCACAAAAATCTGTGCACGTTGTGGGAGCTGGCAACCGGGGAACCGGCCGAACTGGAGAGCACGAAGCTCAGCGTATTCACCTTTATTGGCCAGGTGATCTATTTTCGCATTGGTCGGGAGGTCGTGCGCCGGCGCATGGGTTGGGTGGAGATTGGAGTTGCGGAGGCGGCAGCAGTATTTGCGATCACACGACGCAATCTCGAAGCAATACTCGACGTCTCCAAGGGAGATACTTTCACCAGCCCGTAACCGTGTTGGCGGTGTCAGCTTGCCGGATCGGTTGTTCATGATAGCTTTGTGGGAAATGAGAGAAAGGATATTCTTTTGACCGATTTTTCGCACCTTTTATCATCGGCGGTCCCGGTTTTTTTCATCGTCGCACTGGTTGCCTTAGAGGCGTCACAGTTCATTCGTTCATATCGTCGCCGGGCCGTGCGCGTGGCGAATCACACAACGTCGCGCTGCATTCGAAAAGAGCATTAGCAGCCTCGTTCTGAGTTATCTGGAAGTGAAACCTGAAACATTCGGTTCGATGAACGAGCTGGATGGTTATCCATGGAGTCAATTTGACATGCGGAATTTTTTCATCAATGCGGCGCTCGCAGTCGCGATGGCGGTGACGGCGTTGCCTGTGCTTTCTGGACCGTCTTCGGCCCAGGAGATGCGCCAGCACGGACGGCCCGATTATCGTTCACATAGGCCACAGCGGCCGCAACGCGGTTGCAACGAAATGCAGGCAACACGCAAGGCGGAGGGTATGGGCCTCAGACGCGCCCGTGTTCTGGCCTCAAACCCCCGTGTGATCAAGGTTCGCGGACGCGCCCGCAATGGCAACAACGTGGTAGTTACCTTCGGTCGCGACCGGGGCTGCCCGGTTTACCGCTAGAGAGCTATGGTCTGGCGTCCTTAAGGACGCCAGACCAAGAACGCCGCTACGTCCGGTTATGGTTGCGATCTGACATGGTCAATGAACTGCTACCTAACGTCAACGGAGTCTGCGGTAGACAGTTTTGCGAAAACCTCCTTGGCGGCGGACAGCCCATTGAGGGCAGCTGGAAAACCGGCATAAACTGCCATCTGCATGATGATCTCGACAATCTCGTCCCGCGTGAGGCCCACGTTTAGTCCGGCTTCGATATGCACCTTCAATTGCGGGGCTGCATTGCCCATGGCAGTCAGCGCGGCGATTGTCGCCACCTCGCGAGCGCGAAGGTCAAGACCTTTCCGCGAATAGATGTCACCAAAAGGAAACTCCAAAATATAGGTTGCGAAATCGGGCGCAATGTCGGCCAGAGCTGCCACGACGTTCTGCCCGGCCTCCCCGTCGATCTCAGCGAGCGCGCGCTTGCCGCGTTCCAGCCTGCTCTCGGGGTTTGATGGATTGTGCGTCATTGTCCCTGGTCCTTTTTGAGGGGCCGGCATAGCCGGCGATCTTGGTGTCAAGGACGGTTAGGCAAGCTTGCAATGCGTTCACGTGCGCGCGAACCCGCGTGCGATGCGCTTCTAGCACAGCACGTCGCTCCGCTTCCGTACCCTCACCGCTCTCACGAAGGGCCGCATAGCGCAGCATCTCACGAATGGGCATTCCTGTCGTCTTCAGCCGGTGCAGAAATGCGATCCAGGTGAGGATCGACGCGTCGTAGTCGCGATGGTGGGCGCGGTTCCTGTCGGCATAGGGGAGTAGCCCGATCCGTTCGTAATAGCGGATCGTATGGGCAGATAATCCCGAACGCCTTGCCAGTTCCCCGATACGCATAACGCCTGTCTTTCGTCTCGACGGTGGTGACCCTACGGGTTGGAGCGCACTCTAAGTCAAGCGTTCTTCTTGTGCCCGGTGTAAACTCGAGTTTCTGTCCTGCACTTAGCTTTTTGCGATGATTTTTGCATAGCTTCCGAGATCGACGTTGCCACCAGACAAAACAACAACGACGCATTTGCCGGCAAAGTCGACCTGCCCTGAGCCAAGCGCTGCGAGGCCAACCGCGCCACCCGGTTCAACCACCAGTTTGAGCGCGCTTGCGAGATCGCGCATTGCCTCGATGGTCGCATCATCGGAAACTGCAATGCCACCGGCCAAGGTGTGCCGATTGATCTCGAAGGTGAATTCACCAGGTTCTGCTGTCAGGATAGCATCACAGATTGAGGCGTGGCCAGGCAGGTTGGACATACGTCTGCCGGCTTCTAGAGAGCGCCGCATGTCGTCGAAGTTTTCGGGCTCGGCGGCCCAAATTTCGCTGTCTGGCGATCCATCTTTCATTGCCAGTGAAATGCCACCGATCATCCCGCCGCCACCGCAGGGGACGATCACCGCGTCGATATGAACACTTTTCTGTCTAGCGTCTTCCAGCACTTCCAAGCCAATTGTGCCTTGCCCGGCGATGATGGCCGGGTCGTCGAAGGGAGGAACCAGAGCCATGCCGCGCTCGCGGTAGGGCGCAACGACCGCCATGCGGTCGGCGCCAAAGCGGTCAAATGGGATCACTTCGGCACCCATACGGCGCACATTGTCAACCTTGGAGAACGGTGCATCCGAAGGCATGGCGATGACCGCCTTGATACCAAACAGCTGGGCGGTGCGGGCAACGCCCTGTGCGTGGTTTCCCGACGAAAACGCCACCACGCCATTGCGGCGCTGTTCGTCTGGTAGGGACGAGATCTTATTGTAGGCACCACGAATCTTAAAGGAACCTGTCCGCTGCAGGTTTTCCGGCTTGAACAAGATACGGGCGCCGTATTTTTCGTTGAGAAATTCGGATTCGATCAACCCGGTGTTGACGATCAGCCCTTCCAACCGCGCCGCCGCGGCGCGAATATCCGCAATTCCAGGAAGTGGCGTTCTACCGGTGTCCATCATTACATCATCTCCAACTGAACCGCATTCGATAAGGCGCGCCGGGGTTGCCAGGCAAGCCCAAACTTGTCTCTCAAACAATTCGCTTCGGCAAGCGCGCGACGCCCGTTGACGCGATTAAATAGGAACGCTAGATTAGAACCATTCTAAAATTGGACCTTGTCATGCTGATGCGTTTTCTAAGCGGTGGTCGCCGCGACTTTGACAGTCTTTCCGAGCAGGAAATCCTGGCGCTTGCCATTTCCTCCGAGGAGGATGACGGGCGCATCTATCGCTCCTATGCCGAAGGATTGCGGGCAGATTATCCGCAGTCGGCCAAAGTGTTTGACGATATGGCCGATGAGGAAGACGGCCATCGCGCTGCGCTGATCGAGACGCATCGGAAGCGCTTTGGCGAAACGATTCCGCTGATCAGGCGCGACCATGTGCGCGGCTATTTCGAGCGCAAGCCTGACTGGCTAGTTCGCCCTCTCGGTATCGACAAGGTGCGAGAGCAGGCGGCGGACATGGAGCGGCAGGCACAGCGCTTTTATGAGGAAGCCGCCAAGCGAACCAGCGATGCCTTGACGCGCAAATTACTGGGTGACCTTGCCGCGGCAGAACAGAACCATGAATCGCTGGCGCGCAAGCTGGAGCAGAGGCATGTTCCAGGAGAAATTGCGGAAGAGGAGAGAGACAGCGAAAAACGGCAATTCCTGCTGACCTACATCCAGCCTGGCCTCGCCGGGCTGATGGACGGTTCGGTCTCGACACTCGCACCAATTTTTGCCGCCGCCTTCGCCACGCATGACACGTGGCAGACCTTTCTGGTCGGCCTAGCCGCCTCCATCGGTGCCGGTATTTCGATGGGGTTCACCGAAGTCGCCTCCGATGACGGCAGGCTGTCAGGGCGCGGTTCGCCGATCAAGCGCGGCTTGACCACTGGTATTATGACGACGGTTGGCGGGCTGGGACACGCTCTGCCCTATCTCATCCCGCACTTCTGGACAGCCACCATCATTGCCGGTGTGATTGTGTTCGTTGAGCTCTGGGCCATTGCCTTCATCCAGAACCGCTACATGGATACGCCTTTCTGGCGGGCCGCCATGCAGGTGGTGCTGGGCGGCGCCCTGGTGTTTGCGGCAGGCGTGCTGATCGGTAACGCCTGACGGTCAGGCCTCGTGCTCAACGCGGCTGTCGGCTGGCGCCTGCGCCCGCTCGGTCTGGCTATAATCGCGCACCACACGAGCGATGCGTAGCCGATAATCGGAGAAAACTCCACCTCGCCCGGCTTTCTGCGCCTGGCGGTGGTCTTGTGTGTTGCGCCAGGCTGCGACGGCTTCCTCATCACGCCAGAAAGAGAGAGACAGAACCCTCTCGGGGTCGGACAGGCTTTGGAACCGTTCAATGGACAAAAAGCCGTCCATCCCTTCGAGGACAGGCCGCAGATCGGCAGCGATTCCAAGATAGGCATCACGTCGGCCAGGTGCCGGCGTTGCTTCAAACAGGACGGCGATCATGGTTTTGGTTCCTCTGCTGAATGCGCATGCGGACCTGAGGCCAGCTTGAGAAATATCCGGTCCTCTTTCAGGATGAACCTTTCGCGCTTGGCAAATGCGTAGTTCTCCTGCCCGAGCGGGTGGGAGGCCAGCTTTGCCCGATAGGATTCGTACGCGGCCAGGTTCTCGACCGTGTAGACGCCGTATGCAGTCGTGGCAGAACCTTCATGTGGCGCGAAGTAACCGAAGAGCTCTGCCCCGCAAGCGGGGATCGCCTGACCCCAGTTGCGCGCATAGTGCTCGAACGCAGCGCGGCGGAACGGGTCGATCTGATAGCGGATGAAACAGGTGATGCCCATGGTGTCTCCTTGTTTGCCGTGGTGATAAACAGTTCGACTGCTGTCGAAGTTTTGGGATTGGCGGCGGGATATACTCACCGCCAGAATGGCTTGCGGCATTCCCGCTCGACCTGGTCGCGGGTAAGGCCGATATCGTCTAGGAGATGGTCTTCCAATTCATACACACAGGCACGCTGTTTGTGCCGGTTCCACCAGCCGGTAAGTGTGCTCGCCACGCGCAACACAGCCTTCAGCGCAACCCGTGTCTGCGATAGTACCGGCGAACAGGGATCGGCAGTGCCATCTTTGTCTCCTTGATCTGGCACCAGAATAATGTCATTTTCGCAGGAATACTTCGATGGAGATCGAACCATGAGAGAAGGTCCTGACATCGCCCGGATAGCCAGTCTCGTTGGCGACCCGGCGCGTGCCAATATGCTGACGGCGCTGATGGGAGGTGGTGCGCTGACGGCCAGCGAACTGGCACTCGAGGCAGGGGTGACGGTGCAAACCGCGAGTTCCCATCTGTCCAAGTTGATGGAGGGCGGCTTGTTGTCGCTCGCCGCTGAGGGACGCCACCGCTATTATGGGTTATCCGGCCCGCAGATCGCGGCGATGCTTGAAGCCATCATGGGCGTTGCAGCCACGGTCGGTCCCAGACGCGTACGACCAGGCCCGCGCGACGCATCAATGCGCGAGGCACGGGTCTGCTACGATCACCTTGCTGGCCATCACGCGGTGGCAATGCTGGATGGTTTTCTGACTAGGAATGTTCTGGTGCGGGATGGAAATGACATCACGATTGGAGCCGAGGGCGAACACTTCTTTGAAGCCGTAGGCATCGATCCCCTGGCTGCGCAAAAAGGGCGGCGGCCGATGTGCCGGTCCTGCCTCGACTGGTCTGTGCGTCGTGCACATCTGGCTGGAACCTTGGGAGCAGCCATTTACGACAAGATACTTGCCGAACGGTGGGCCAGACGGGATGCGCACAGCCGCGCCGTAATCTTCTCGCCCAAGGGGATGCAGACTTTCACGAAAATCTTCCTGCACGCATGAAAAAGCCGGCCACGACGGCCGGCTTTTTCATTATGTAGGCAATAGCTATTCAGCTGCAGCCAGATTGACCGAGCTTTCGGCCAGAACCGTCAGCTTCTTGTCGGTGGCTTTTTCCTCGTCGAGGTTCTTCTTCAGCACCGCCGCGCAGTCATCGCGGCCCAGTTGCTTCGCCCACTCGACAAGCGTGCCGTAGCGGGTCATCTCATAATGTTCCACAGCCTGCGCGGCCGCGATGAGGGCTGCATCCAGCACCTGCTTGTCGTCAATGTCGCCAGCAACTTCATTGGCTTCTTTCAGGATTCCGTCAATGGCAGGGCAGTTGACCGCCTTGGCCTTTTCGCCGTGCATCTCGAAGACCTGCTCAAGGCGGTCGATGTGTCCTTCGGTCTCGCGCAGATGCATCTCGAAGCCGTTTTTAAGTTCCGTGCTGGTCGCCTTCTCGATCATGTCCGGCAGCGCCTTCTTGATCTCTTTCTCTGCATAATAGATATCGCGCAGCGTATGTACGAAAAGGTCGTCAAGAGTTTTAATGTCCTTCGAAAAGAAGCCCATGGTATTCGTCCTTCTGGTTGGTTGGATGCATCGAGGTGTGATGCATGGGTGTTCAATCCCCCTTGGCTCCCCAACGCAGGTGGCGATCAAGACGTTCCTTACAAACTTAGTCTGTGGAAAAAAATGCGGTTGCGGACGACGCTCGCGGTATCTGTGGCTGAAATATCACAACCGTGAGGCGTAGTGCTGTGGTCGAACTTAAACCCCGAATCAGCCGGATTTCCGCCATGATTACAGTCACTTTTGGCGAAATCTTAACATCGCGTTCACGGAGTATTCACTCCTGTCGCGTAGGGTCACCCCAACTCCGACGAGAAAGCTCGACGGCCAGGGATCAAGACAATGGCATACTGGAATCTCATTTCACGCTACAGCGTCGCGCTTCGCGAATTCGTTGCACCCACCTATCGTCCCGAGCGCCATTATATGCGTGGACCTGGCCCTGCCTTTGCCCGCCGAAACGGGGGCGCGTTTGACACGCCCGCCACGTTTCGCTGACACACCGCGTTCGCCGCGCAGAGCGCCGCGCTCAAAGCCTATCGCCGCAAGCACGGTCACCCGTCACACGGCTTGAGCACAACCGGTTCGTCCGCGTTTGTGCCAATGGTCCTGCACTTTCCCCCGCCGCAAATCTGCCAGCCTGACACTGTCGCCCCCGAAGCCGCCAGCACGAGCTGGTTTTGGATCGGCACAGCGGGCCGATAAGTCCACCACCCGTCAACTAGAATTGCGTCAGGCGCAGGCTCCATGCCTGCGCCTGAACCCTTTACGCGGGCTGTGATGATTTGCAGCCCGGCCGGCTTCAGTTTCCAGTCTTCCTCCCAGCGGGTTTTCTCCACCGAATGGGTCCAGGATAGCGTGAAGACTGTCGTTGCCATGAAGGCAATCTTGCCCGCGGCCAGGATACAGAGGCCGCTCACGTCATGCGGCCCGGACAGCCTTGCGCGAGCGCCACCAGTGCAAACCAATGCACAACGCTGCAAGCGCAAAGCCCGCCTCATCCGTGGTCGGTAGCGCCATTACCAACAGGAGGCCTGCCGCAAGGGCCATCAGCCGCTCCCAAACTGCCATACGAGCAAACAGGAACCCAACCGCTGCGGCGCCCCACAACACGATGCCCAGACATGCCTTGAGCAGGATATAGGCAACCTCGACCGGGTATCCGTAAGCAGCAGCGACCGGTCCGGCATCCTGAAGCATCAAGGCCGGAGTGTAGACAGCCATGAAGGGTACAACGAAGCCTGCAACGGCTAATTTCGACGCTTGAATGCCGATTTTTAGACCGGACTCCTTAGCAATCGGTGCTGCCGCGAAAGCAGCCAGCGCAACCGGTGGCGTCAAGTCTGCCATGATGCCGAAATAGAAAACAAACATATGGCTGACAATGAGAGGCACGCCGAGTTCCAGCAGCGCCGGCCCCGCCAGCGACGAGGTGATGATGTAGTTGGGGATGGTCGGGATGCCCATGCCAAGAACCAGGCAGGTGAGCATGGTCAGCACCAGCGACAGGAATAGCTGGTCCTTGCCGATGGAGATGATGAAGCCAATGAAGGTGGAGGCGATACCGGTCAGCGTCAGCGTACCAATGACAATACCGACTATGGCGCAGGCGATGCCCACAGGCAGTGCGTTACGTGCGCCTTCGGCCAGCGATTCGATGCAGATTCGGATAGTTTCCCGCCCGCCTTTGAACGTGGCGCAAGCAATAAGCAAAGCAAGGATGACGAGGCTCAGAATATCGACCCCATATTTCATGAAAGACGCGGCACCCAGGCCGATCGCCAGCCAGAAAACAAGGCGGAAAGCCAGCGGCCCGATGAGTGCCGCCAGCGGCGTTCCGAGGATGAGAACTACGGTGAGGGCAAGACCCATGGTGCCCGCGAAAATAGGTGTATACCCGGCAAACAGGAGATATACGAGCGCCGCAAGCGGCAGAAGCAGCGGCCAATGCAGGCGCACGGCTGCCCAGGGGTTGGGGAGCGAAGCCTTGTCCAACCCGCCAAGACCGGCTTTGCCGGACTCCAGATGGACCTGCCAGAAGCACGCACCGAAATAGAGCATTGCCGGGATGATAGCCGCCTTGACGATATCGGCGTAGGGGACGTTAAGGGTTTCGGCCATGATGAACGCCACAGCGCCCATGACCGGGGGCATTATCTGGCCACCCATCGACGCGGTCGCTTCCACAGCGCCGGCAAAGGCAGGACGAAAGCCAAAGCGCTTCATCAGCGGGATGGTGAACTGGCCACTGGCTACCACATTGGCAACACCCGATCCCGAAATCGTACCCATCAAAGCCGAAGACAGCACCGACACCTGCGCCGGCCCGCCACGCCAGGAGCCGACGAGGCCGAGCGCAAAATCGTTAAACAGCGCAATCATGCCCGCCTTTTCGAGGAACGTGGCAAAAACTACGAAAATGAAGATGTAGGCCGCCGAGACGTAGATCGGCGTGCCGTATATCCCCTCGGTGCCGAAGGCGAAGTTTTCGATGATCTGCTCGAAATCATACCCACGATGGATAAAGGGAGCCGGCAGATAATTGCCGAAAAAGCAATAAAGCAGGAAAATACCGGCAATTAGCGCCAGTGGTAGACCCATGATTCGGCGCGACGCCTCAAACACCAAAGCAATGAGAAGTGTGCCTATCACCAGGTCGGTCCGAGTGAGGAAGCCGGTGCGCTGGATGATGTCCACATAGAACACCCAATTGTAGACGCCGGTGAGGAAGCCCAAAAAACCAAGGCCCCAGAACCAGCTTCTTGCCAGCGGGGAAACCGCGCGCAGATTAGCGATCAGTCCAAACCCGAGCAAAAGCAGGAAGCCGACATGCATGGAGCGCACGACCTGGCTAGGCAGTGCCCCATAGGCGGCTGTGTAAAGCTGAAACAGCGAGAATACGACGGCAATGCTAAACGCGACCTTGCCGGCGATGCCCAGGCCAAAGCCGGGTGGCAGACCTTCATGCGGCACTTCGACAGGCGCGGCAGATGTCATGACAGCAGGTTCGCTCATTGGTTCGTTCCAGTACGACAATGTTGCGGGAGTATTGCCGCTCCAGCTGGTTGGGCAGTGCCAGAAATCCGGCCGCTTTCTGAAGCGACCGGATTCTAGTTGTGTAACCGTTCGCCAGAGCGAGAGGCGAGCCTATTTCAGGATGCCCGCTTCCTTGTAGTAACGCTCGGCGCCAGGATGTAGCGGGATCGGCATGCCGACCAGCGCCTTTGCTGGATCGATAGCCTTTGCAGCCGCATGCGCAGCTGAAAGCTGCGGCAGGTTTTCGAACAGAAGCTTGGTCATCTGATAGGCGGTCTCGTCGGAAACGTCCGAGTGCGAGACGAGGAAATTGCCAACTGCAGCCGTAGGCACATCTTCAGTCTGGCCGTCATAAGTGCCAGCAGGGATCGTCACCGACAGGAAAGGCGCACCGATCTTTTCGACGTCGCTCGCTGGCACGGCCACCACATTGATCTTCAGCGAGGTCGCCAGATCGCGGATAGAGGCAACGCCAAGACCTGCCGACTGAAGCGTGGCATCCAGCTGGCGGTTCTTAATGAGCTCGACCGATTCGGCGAACGGCAGATATTCGACCTTGCCCAGATCCTCATACTTCATGCCGGCCGCCTCGAAAATGGCGCGTGCATTCAGCTCGGTGCCGGAAGCAGGAGCGCCAACTGACAGGCTCTTGCCCTTCAAGTCCGCCAGCGTCTTGATGCCCGATTCGGCGTTGGCGACAATCTGGATGTAGTTTGGGTAAATAGCAGCTATGCCACGAAGCTTGTCTAGCTTGCCGGGATAGCCGGCTTCCTTATTGCCTTCTGCAGCCAGCTTTACGGAATCACCCAGCGCGAAGGCGATCTCGCCCTTGCCCTGCTGCAACAGATTGAGGTTCTCGACCGAAGCCTTGGTAGCCTGCACCTGGGTACGCGCGCCCTCGATACCCTTGCCGTAGATTTCCGAAAGTCCAACTCCCAGCGGGTAATAGACTCCGGACGTGCCGCCGGTCAAAACGTTGATGAATTCCTGTGCCTTGACGGGAACCGCCGTCAACGACAGCGCCAGTGCACCAAACACAAGCATTTTGGGTCTAAATGTCATTCGTCTTTCCTCCTATAGATAACACGAGCAGTCAGACATGCCGACCGCCTCGCAGCCCAGTTTAAGGATTGCCACGCGAATGCCAATGCGCAATTGGGATGGGATGGGATGGTTTATGACTCACGCAGCCCATGGGACGAATAGAAAACCCAACTCGAGCGGAGGAATTGTCTGATATGCCAAAACCCCTTGGATGCGGCATTGCCACCGCCATGGACAATTTTGACAGCCGGAAGATGGATCACTTTGGTGCACTCTGACGCGCGAAGTGACAGGTCGAAATCCTCGAAGTAAAGAAAATAGCGCGGGTCGAAGCCGCGCAATTTTTCAAACAAATTGCCGCGAAAAAACATGAAGCAGCCACTAACGATAGGGGCTGCAAATGGCTTTTCGGCATCGGTTTCCCGTCTCATCTCATAGCGGGACAGGCGCGCCTCAAAGAGTTTGCGAAGCCATAGTGGCGCAAAGCCACGGATGAGCAGATCAAAGGGTTCCGGGAACCGCTTGGCCAGATATTGACGCCGTCCATCCGGCCAGGTGGCCTGCGGCGAGATGAGGCCGCAATCAGGCGTAGCGCTCATGTAGGCCATGGCCTCGGCAAGAGCACTCTTGTCCATCTCAACATCAGGATTGAGCACCAGATGATAGGTGCCGGTGCGCCCCAGAACCTGATTATTGGCCGCGCCAAAGCCGATATTGCCATGCCCGGCGATGATTTCGACCTCGCATCCTGAAAGTGCAGCCGGCAGACCCTTGGCCAGCGCGTCAGGTGGCGAATTGTCGATGATAAAGAGCTTTGCAGTGAGGTGAGGGATGGCACTCAGGGCGCTGACAAGTGCGGTACAGGTGGCGTGGACTTCAGCAATGTCGGGCCGGAACGTGACGATGCAGATTGTAATATCCCATCCATCCATTGCCTTCCGGGACAGCGCTTTAGTTTTTGCCACGATATTTCCCCATGCGGTTCAAAATTCCGTCATAGAGGCCGGACGCCATCATACGCAGGCGCGTTATGCGCGGCGGTACCAGCACAGTGTAGAACCCTGCATAGTAAACCAGCCTCAACATCAAAGCCGCGCGATATTGCCAGGAAATAAAGTCGCGCCGGCAGAGCCAGAGCGTATTGCGCACATTGTAATACTGGCGAAGCGGGCTGTGAACCGGAATGCTTTTGGTTCCCAGTCGGATTGCGGAATCTCCAAGTGCGTGACGCATGCTGGCCGTGCAAACGCCGTAGGACTTCAGTCCAATGGACTGTGCCCGCAGACCCCATTCGATGTCGACGTAATCAATGAACAGATCATCCGCCATCGGGCCCACTGTATCCAGCGCCGACATCGTGATGAGACAACCTGACGCGATCAGAAAATCGACTTCCACCAAGTCGCCGGCGCATGGCTGCCGTTTGAAATGGAGATACTTCAACCGGACAAACGGTTTCGCGTTGGCGTGCCTATCATCCTGATAGTTGGGGCCAACACATGCCACGCTGACACCGGTGGTTTCCAGTGACTGCAGAGCAGCCAGCAGCTTCACTACCATGTCGGCTTCGGGGATGCTGTCCTGGTCAAGCAGCAGCACGTGCGTTGCGCCAAGGCTCCTTGCTCGAGCGATGCCTTCATTTTGCGCCCGCGCTATGCCGAGGTTATCGCCGAGCGTGATGATTTCGATCTTCTCAGACGCGGCGGTATCAGCCCGCACCTGCATCCCGTTGTCGACAATGAGCAGGCGATCGACCTGATTGACGACGGCTTCGACAAGTTGCCTCAAAACCTCCACATCAGGTCTATAGCTGACGATCACACCGACAATGGACGGCTGGCCTGTAAGTGGTTTCATCAATTGTTGGAGTTCGCGTGACGGTTATGTCTGATGGCTAGCATATTGATCCACACCGGGAAACAGGCTAGGTGCACGCCGTCAGAAAGCGCGCAAATGTAAGCATCGGTGCGTGCGACGAAGGGGCGGGCAATGAAGGGCATTATACTTGCAGGCGGAAGCGGTACGCGCCTCTACCCCTTGACCATTGCGGTCTCGAAACAGATTCTCCCTATCTACGACAAGCCAATGATCTATTACCCGCTTAGTGTTCTTATGCTGGCGGGAATCCAGGAAATCTTGATCATCTCGACGCCCCACGACTTGCCTGTGTTCAGGAACTTGCTCGGTGACGGCAGCGAATTCGGCGTCAATTTCTCCTATGCCGAACAACCGCAACCCAACGGTCTTGCCGAAGCCTTTATCATCGGTCGAGATTTCATCGGCAATGACAGCGTCGCAATGATATTGGGCGACAACATTTATTTCGGCGACGGCCTCTCGCGCATGTGCCGCGAGGCGGTTGCACGTCCAAGCGGGGCTTCAGTGTTTGCATATCATGTTGAAGACCCGCAGCGTTATGGCGTGGTGGAGTTCGACCGCAAGACGCAACGGGTGCTCTCTATCGAGGAAAAGCCCGAACAGCCCAAATCGAGCTGGGCAGTGACCGGACTTTATTTCTATGACAACAGCGTTGTCGATATCGCCTCCAAAGTGAAGCCTTCTTCGCGTGGAGAACTTGAGATCACCGCCGTGAACAACGCCTATCTGGAGCGTGGCGACCTACATGTACAGTTGCTGGGCCGCGGGTATGCCTGGCTCGACACCGGCACGCATGACAGTCTGCACGAAGCCTCGTCCTTTGTTCGCACCATCGAACACCGGCAGGGTATCAAAATCGCTTGCCCGGAAGAGATTGGCCTTGAGAATGGCTGGGTGGGCGTTGACCGCGTTCGGGCGCGCGCCGACAAGATGGGCAAGACAGAGTATGCGGCGTACTTGCGCCGCCGAGCAGCTGAGTTTAGCCAACAATGATTGACGTTCGCTCCCTCGGTCTTGACGGCGTGGTCGAAATCACGCCGAAGAAATTTGGCGACGATCGCGGCTTCTTTTCCGAGACATATAATGCGCAGACGATGACCGCGAGTGGCATCGACCTGACTTTTGTGCAGGACAATCATTCGCTGTCGGCGTCCAAGGGCGTGGTACGCGGGCTACACTACCAATTGCCGCCGTTTGCACAGGACAAGCTAGTGCGCGTGATCCGTGGCTCCATCCTCGACGTCGCTGTGGACATCCGCCGTGGCTCGGCTACCTTCGGAAAATGGGTTTCGCTCGAAGTTTCGGCTTCCAAGTGGAACCAGATTCTGGTGCCAAAGGGATTCGCCCATGGTTTCATGACGCTCGAAGACGATACTGAGGTCATCTATAAGGTGACCGGCTACTATTCAGCCGCCCATGACCGCGGCATTCGCTTTGACGACCCCGGCATCGGCATCGAATGGCCTGAAATGCAAAATGGGGTTCAACTGTCCGACAAGGACCAGAAGGCACCGAGCCTGGCTGACGCTGAAGTTTTCCCTGAGGGATATCAATGAACATTCTCGTAACTGGTGGTGCCGGGTTCATCGGATCGGCGGTCTGTCGCCATCTGGTTAGCAACCCAGACATCAACGTCGTCAACGTCGATAAACTGACTTATGCTGGCAATCTGGAATCGCTGTCGCGCATTCAGAACTTTCCTAATTACCGGTTCATTCAGGCCGACATATGCGACGACAAGGCGATCCTGACTATCCTGCGCGACGAAAACATCGATGCGGTAATGCATCTCGCCGCTGAAAGCCATGTCGATCGCTCGATCGATGGGCCCGCGGAGTTTATCGAGACCAACATTATCGGCACTTTCCGCATGCTCAACGCAACACTTACTTATTGGCGAGGGCTGGAAGAGCCACGCAAATCCGGGTTCCGGTTCCATCATGTCTCTACCGATGAAGTGTTCGGAGACCTGCCCTTCGATAGCGGGATATTCACTGAGGAAACGCCCTACAAGCCGTCTTCGCCCTATTCGGCCTCGAAGGCTGCATCCGATCATCTTGTCCGCGCCTGGCACGAGACCTATGGCCTTCCGGTAGTGCTGTCTAACTGCTCTAACAATTACGGACCGTTCCATTTCCCCGAAAAGCTGATCCCTTTGGTTATTCTCAATGCGATGCATGAGCGCGAGCTGCCGGTGTTTGGCAATGGCGGCAACGTGCGCGACTGGCTCTATGTCGAGGACCATGCTCGCGCTTTGGCGTTGGTGATGACCAAGGGCGCGCTTGGCGAAAGCTACAATATTGGCGGTCGGGCGGAGCGCACCAATCTGTTCGTGGTGGAGACCATTTGCGACCTGTTGGACAGGAAACGCCCTCGTGCGGGTGGCAGATCCTATCGCGACCTGATCAAATTTGTCACCGATCGGCCTGGCCATGACCGCCGCTATGCGATTGATCCGAGCAAGATTGAGCGAGAGCTCGGATGGGCGTCGGAAGAAACGTTTGAAAGCGGGCTGGGCAAAACCGTCGACTGGTACCTTGAGAACGAATGGTGGTGGCGCCCGATCCGTGAAAAATCCTATTCGGGCGAGCGGCTCGGCACCAACGCGACGTCTGCGGCTGAGTGATGCGCATTCTGGTGGCAGGCCAATGCGGCCAGGTGGCAACCGCGCTTTCGAAGCTGACCGCCAGCGATATTGCCATCGTCTGCGCTGGCAGGCCCGAACTTGATATTCGCGACCTGACCACCATCCGTCAGGCGATCTCCCGCGAAAAGCCAGACGTCTTGGTGAATGCAGCTGCTTACACGGCAGTGGACAAAGCAGAGACCGACATTGACACCGCTTTTGCCATCAACGCCGACGGCGCAGGCAATGTCGCAAAGGCAGCTTTTGAAGCGGGTCTGCCGGTCATTCACATTTCTACCGACTATGTCTTCCCGGGTGACAATTCATCTCCTTATGTCGAAACCGATCCGGTAGCGCCAACAGGCGTCTACGGACGCTCAAAGCTCGCGGGCGAAGCGGCCGTTCTTGCCGCCAACGCCCATAGCGCAATCTTACGCACCGCGTGGGTGTACTCCCCTTGGGGCGGCAACTTCCTGAAGACCATGTTGCGGCTGGCTGAAACGCGAGACGCGGTCAATGTCGTGGCTGATCAGTATGGCAACCCGACCTATGCACCAGATATCGCAGAGGGCATCGTTGCCGCGGTGCAGGGATTGTTGGCCGATGCCGATGGCACACGCGGCGTTTTCCACATGACGGCGCTCGGCGAAGCCACATGGGCTGATTTCGCTGAAGCGATTTTCACCGCTTCGCGCGAATTTGGCGGACCCAGCGCAGATGTGGGGCGGATTACTACGGCAGAGTACTCAACTCCTGCGCAACGACCGGCCAATTCCCGTCTCGACAGCACCCTGTTCAGACAAACGTTCGGCTATACGCTGCCAGACTGGCGCGAGCGCGTCCCAGCCTGCATAGCTGCACTCATGGTATAAAATAGCATTGGAAACGTCGCAGCGGTTGGCCCCTGTTGTGCCCAGACCGAATGTGATACCGCTCCTGTTTTCCGAGGCAACAGGCTAATTAGGCAATCAACGCTGCCCGTCACCAAATCTGGATACAGAAACAGTTACTATGACCACCGATAGTACCAAGAAAATCACCGGTTGGGCCGATGTCCGCGACGCCTCTGCCAATTTCCAACTTGCTGCGCTGTTGGGCTGGCAGGATGTGGCGCAGCGTTATCGCCGCTCAAGCCTTGGCGCCTTCTGGCTGACTATCAACATGAGCGTGCTGATCGCCGCGCTTGGCCTAGTTTTTGGAACCATCTTCAAAACGCCTATGTCGGAGTTTTTGCCGTTCATTTGCGTCGGCCTGATTGTGTGGACGTATTATTCATCAGTGATCAACGAAGGCTGCACAACATTTGTGAGCAGCAGCGACACGATGCTCCAGCTTCCAATACCGTTTTTCACTTACATCTTGCGGACATGGTGGCGAAACACCGTGATATCGGCACACAACATCATCATCTTGCCCGTTGTCCTCCTTATTTTCGGGAAGTTTTTTTCCGTCAGCGCGCTGCTGGCGATCCCAGGTTTCATGCTCACTTCGATCAATCTTCTTTGGATGATGGTTATCCTGGCCGTGCTTTGCACCCGTTATCGGGACCTGACCCAGATTGTCCAAAATATTATGCAGGTCGGGATGTATGTCACGCCTATCATGTGGCAACCGAGCCAGATGCAAGGTCAGGGAAACGCCTCACTGATGCTTGATCTCAACCCGTTTTATCACCTTGTCAGCATTATCCGAGAGCCACTGCTTGGTGGCACCGGCTCAATGCTGAATTGGGGTGCCGCTGCCGGAATGGCAATCATTGGCTGGATTCTGGCGCTTCTCCTTCTTAACAAATACCGTTCGCGTGTGACTTACTGGCTATGAATATTCAAACCGCTCCTGCTCAGGCCCAAGCCAAGGCTTCGATGAAGCTCAACAACGTCACGGTCGATTTCCCGATCTACAATGCTAAAAGCCGATCACTGAAGAACCAGATGATCAGCATGGCAACGGGCGGCACGATCAGTGCAAACCCCGAGGGTGTCGTTGTCATCCGCGGCCTCGACAATGTCAGTTTCGACATCAAGGAAGGCGAGCGCGTAGGGCTCGTTGGCCACAACGGATCTGGTAAGACCACATTGCTGCGTGTCATGAGCGGGGTCTACCATCCTTCGGGTGGCAGCTTCTATGCGAGAGGCAAGACGACCTCGCTGATCAACATTTCACTTGGAATTGACCCTGAAGCGACCGGGCGCGAAAACATCGGCATCCGTGGTGCGCTTCTAGGTTTCAGAAAGAAGGAACTAGCTGCACGGCAGGTGGAAATCGAGGAGTTTTCGGAGCTGGGAAGTTTCCTCGACATGCCGGTCCGGACTTATTCGTCAGGCATGCAGTTGAGGCTGGCTTTTTCCATTTCGACCGTCATCCAGCCCGAAATCCTGATCATGGACGAGTGGCTTGCCACCGGCGACGAAGGCTTCAAGGACAAAGCAAACGCACATCTGAAACAACTCGTGGACAAAACCAAGATCCTCATTGTGGCCAGTCATTCTCGCGACCTCCTAGAGCGCAACTGCACACGGATCATCTGGCTCGAACATGGCAAGGTGCGCATGGATGCCGATCCGGAGACGGTGACCGATGCCTATTTCGGAAAGCATACCGAATAGGCTGGGTTCGGCGCGATTCGCGTCTGTGATAGGTTTAACGTTAACCACAAATGCGGGGATTCTCCGACTAGGGCGGGAATTTCTTTAAACCAACGCCAATGCCGAATCAGGACGACACTGCCGACCGATCTATCCTTGCGTCCTTCTGGACAGGCATGACCATTGCATTAGCAATTGCAGCGGCAGGCGCAGTGACACTCGTAACCCGCGATCTAAACAGCCGCATGGGTCGCGCTGGTCAACAGGCGCTGGTGCTGTCGACATCACTTGCCGAACACACGACGCAAACTTTTGCGATGCTGGACGCACTTAGTCTCGCGGTGATGGAGGACCTAAATAATCCTATCGTGGCAAAGGTCATGCTGCCGGAGGTGCTCGAGCGGCGAAGTGCAGCTGAAACGGCTGCTAAGGGGATCGCAGTGGTCGGCGCGGATGGAATAGTCGTCTTTTCAAGCACGAATAGGCTTGCAGCGGGTTCTGACTTATCGCAGCGCGAAACATACACCTCTATCAGAGACAGCCATTCGCAGAGTACCCACGTGAGCCGTCCCTATCGATCTCAGGGGATCACCAGGGCGGACACCCAAGATGCGTGGTCGATGGATTTTAGCCGCCGGATAGAGGACGCAAACGGTGACTTTGCGGGTGTCATTCTAATCGTACTCGATGAACCAGCAATATACGGCTTCTACGCGAAACTTGACGTTGAAGATGGCACGGTAATCGGCATGGCCGGCGAGGACGATATTATCCGGGCATCCAATTTCTTGAACGCTATCGGTCGGGATATTCCATCCAGCGTCTCGAGGCTCGTTGCGGCTGGTGAGCACATCAAGGTCGGCAATGCCTCTGATACAGGCCTTGAATATATTTTTGGTCACAGCCGTTCAACTGTGGTGCCGCTATTCACCTATGTCGGCATTCCGACCGCGCCACTTTACAGCGCGTGGCGGCTTTACGCTGCTCTCGTCACCACTGCTTTGGCTGCGCTTTCAGCCGCTCTCCTCGCTGTTGGAACAATCCTATCCAAGTACGTGACAAGCCGTTCGGAATTACTTGCCAGTGAACTCGAGGCCGCCTCGGAGAGGCAGGAACGCAAATTTCTGGAAGCTATTCTCGAGACTGGGGGAGCACTTGTTGCGGTCGCAGACCCGCAAGGCCAACTCGTCGTTGCAAATCCTGCTTTTCGTGCAATTTTGTGTGAAGGGCCGAAGGAAGGAAATCCTCGCACGTTGAAGTTAGAGCAGGCGCTCGGGCGTCCATTGCAAGACATCATGGCATCTTTGCCATTTCAAACTGCTGCCAATATTACAGACGGGACGGGACGACGGCGCGAACTATCTTGGACCGTCAGCGGATTGCGTTCTGACAGCGGAGAAATCCGAAACCTCGTTGCAATTGGCTTCGACAACACCGAGCAGCGCGAGGCTGAATTGGCAATTTACCAATCTGGAAAACTGATAACGCTCGGCGAAATGGCAACCGGATTGGCCCATGAAATTAACCAACCGCTTGGCGCTATTGGCCTTGCGGTTGACCATTTCCAGACCCGTCTTTCCGCGCGAAGAGCAAACCCTGAGTTTATGCGCGACACTCTCGCACTCATCGGGCGGCACGTAGAGCGAGCCAATCGAATTGTTAGCCATATGCGGGTCTTCGGTCACCGCAGTGACGGGACGCCAGAGAGGCTGGATCCAGCCGTTCTGATCGAGGGCGTGCTTACACTCGCTGAAGCTCAGCTAGAGCATGAAAACATTGCGCTTGAGCGCAATTTCAACGAGAACACAATCAGCGTACTCGCGGTTGGAGTGTTTACAGAGCAGATCCTGCTCAACCTGCTCTTCAACGCTAGAGACTCTATCCTGGCGAAGCGCATCTTTGACCCGGCAGGTTGGCCGGCTTTGATAAAATTCGATGTCTCAGCATCCAATAAGGGTAAAGCTGTGGAAATAAGTATAGAAGACAACGGCGTCGGGCTTGAACCTGAAATAAGAGAGCGGCTGTTTGAGCCATTCTTTACGACGAAGGCTCCTGGACAGGGTACAGGTCTCGGTCTGTCGCTAAGCTATGGAATGGCACGCCAAATGGGCGGTTCTATTAAGGCAGAGGACACTGGAAACGGCGCGCGTTTTACGCTGACTCTGCCATGCGGCGCCTTCTCAAAGGTGCCTGTTGACACCTCAGGATGACAAGATGTTAGCAAACCGGCCCCTTTCGTCTAAACATCCCACGGTACTTTTGGTGGACGACGAGCCAGATCTTCTTGCGCTAACATCTGCCATCCTGCACGACGTTGGGTATTCCACCCTGACAGCTGATAGTGCGGTCAAAGCGTTGAGCTTGCTTCGTGGGCAACCTTCAATTGAGATTGTCATTAGCGATATTAAGATGCCCGAGATGGATGGACTCGCTTTTCTTTCGTCGATAAGGGCGGATTTTGGTGATCGTTCGTGGCTACAAGTGCTGTTTGTAACGGGTCATGCATCGATTGAGACGGCTATCGCAGCACTCCGTCTCGACGCCGTCGATTTTTTACATAAGCCGCTTCGGTCGTCAGATCTGTTAGCCACGGTTGAGCGCGTTTCGACGAAGGCGCGAAAGGCGAGGGAAGCTCTGCAGGTGCTAGAGTCAAGCCACATTCAGCTCGGTCTTCTCAGCGAAGAGGCACAGCGAATTACAGCAATGCTTGAGGCGCTATCCTCTGGCCAGGCAAAGCTCAGCCCGATACGAGCTGATCATTCTCTCCATGCCAACAATTTGGACGAGACCGGATCGACCGAGCGCCTTTTAAGCTTAATCCGCACGCGTGACATCAGAGTGAGGTTCTTCGACGATCCCCTCTTTGCTGACCCTGTATGGCATATGTTGCTCGACTTGATGGAAAGCCGCCTTTTAGCACGCCCCGTTTATGCTACAAATCTCTACGTAGCGGCCGGGGTGCCTATGTCCACCGCTTCGCGGCGGTTGGATGATCTTATTCAAGCCGGGTTTGTAAAACGGTGGGACGACCCGAGCGACCGTAGACGTCAACTTGTGGATCTGACACCGCGCGCCGCAGATTTGTTGACCAAATATCTGTCCGCGCTTGACTTAAGGCTCCTTTAAAGACCGTTCGCCACATTGTTCATTTTGCCCCAACATGGGTATAATTTCTTCTTACTTTTCAAGCCCTTGGTTCGCTCCACCTCTATATATCTATACTTCTTCCCATTATGATAATTAATGCGAATGACTTTGCCAGAAGATTTTGCGAACAGTAATCGCGTTGGTTAGCGCTTTGCACTGACGCAAAATTGGTTCGAAAGCACTATGCATTTGCTCTCACGGCCAATCCATAGTGGTGCACCACGCAGGTATCCATGCTGCAAATTGGTGCGGCGGAGAGGTTTGTTTAGGCTGCGCGCCTGATCGTTCTCCCAAATAGCTAGGGCACTTGCCCTGAACGATGGCGATGCCGTCCCGCTCAACCGCGTAGCCCCCTCCGCTGCGGTTGGTTCTGGGACGGTGTCGCCTGCTTCCAGGCGGGCGCCTTATTTCTAGGGTTGCACACTTTTCAAGTTGTACACTTTTCAAAGAGTGTCCTGTGATCTTGGTGTGCTCTCTCGCGGCTTTCTAGAGGCCTGCAATATTTGATCGCAGCTTAAACGAGCTCAACAGAAGCCCAAGGTGATTATGACAACAAAACTCTATAAGTTCACTGCAATTGCAGGATCCATCTGGATGGCTATGGCTTTTCCAGCCTATGCCGACCGCAAACCAACGCTTGAAGAACGCCGCATAATCGAGGCTAAACTTGTTGGGCTGGGCTATACAAGCTGGGACGAGATCGAGTTCGATTACCGCCGAAATGCTTGGGAAATCGACGATGCGCTTGCGGTCGATGGGCGGGAGTATGACCTACGGCTGGCTCCCCATTCTTACGACGTAATTTCGCGCAAGATGGATGATTGAACACAGATCGCGCCTCCATCCATGCATTCGGAGGCGTAACTGAAACTATACCCAAAAAAATGCTTCCAAATTGGAAGTACTTTTCGATCCATTCGCCGGCTTTCGCGCAAACGGTAGTTTCGATCACTAAGATGCTCCCAGATCTGGGGCTTTATTTAATGATCCCATCTATGCGCCATGTTTTATAGATCTCACGGCAGAGTTCCAGGAACATTATGAATCAGATCCCAACGTGGAGCGCATTGGTCACAGACCCTAATTTAGATGGGTTTGAGACACGCAGTTCCAAACGCAAGAAACCAGCGATGTTGATGCTCCCTCTATGGGCTGCAATGGTATTCGGCTGCGCTTATTTCTGGATCCTGACGACTGCCGGTATTCATAGTTTTTACCAATACACTGGCTGATCGCTTCTACAGCTACCAGTGCGGCGGCTTGGCGGCCTCATGGCTGGGGGTTGACGCTTCTTCCAGAGCGGCGAACCGTTCGGCCAGGACCGAAACCGTTTTTTGCATCCGCTCCATCCGCTTCCACTGCTCGGCAATTTCAGAAGACAGTTCCTCAATGGTGTGATCCTGTTCGGCGACGCGCATTTCAAGCGCGACCAGTCGATCCTCGGAAATAGTCACGTTTCAATCTCCTTATGCGCCAGCAAAATCCGGACTTACGGGCTGTGGCCGTCTCCATTCATGGCGGAAAAGTCCCGTTTCATGGCGCACCGACGAGGTGCGAACCCGCGCCACCCTCATGCCAGCATGGACCGTGTCGGGAAAGGCCAGTTCGGAAGAATAACGGCAACCCGTTTAATCACCAGCCGATGTGGCCCCTTGCATGCGAACGTTTTTTTTCGACCAGCCATCGGTGATCATTTCACGCCTGGCGATAGATCGGAACGTACGGTTATCGTTGCGATGGCTCGGCGCTGTACGATTTTGCGAGCAGTTGCGGCTTTGGAAATTGACAAGTCATGCAGGCTTTGTCGAGAGTTGCCATCGTGCGTCGGATAGGCAAGGCCCGGGCAGCATGCTAGAAAATTTGACCTTACGATAAAATCCCAGTGGAGAGGCACGGCTCGCATATGGCGGAAACTGCGATCGAACTGATCGGCATCAACAAAAGCTTCGGTGCGGTTCGAGCAAACCGGGATATCGATCTGGAAATTCAGCGCGGCACCATCCACGGCATTGTCGGGGAAAATGGCGCAGGCAAGTCAACGTTGATGTCCATCCTCTACGGATTCTACCAGGCTGACAGCGGCGAAATCCGCATTGGCGGCGATCGCAAGACGATCAAGACGCCTAATGATGCAATCGCAGTCGGCATAGGCATGGTGCATCAGCACTTCATGCTGGTCGAGAATTTTACGGTTCTGGAAAATGTGATCCTTGGTGCCGAAAGTGAGGCACTTCTCAAAAAATCGATCGCCAAGGCGCGTTCTGAACTGGAGCGGCTGGAACGGGAATACGGGCTCGAGGTCAATCCCGATGCCATTGTGGAAGAACTGCCGGTGGGACTGCAGCAGCGCGTCGAAATTTTGAAGGCGCTCTACCGAGGTGCGGAAATTCTGATCCTGGACGAACCGACCGGCGTTTTGACACCGCCGGAGGCCGACCATCTGTTTCGCATTCTAGAGCAGTTGAAGGATCAGGGAAAAACCATTGTTCTGATCACCCACAAGTTGCGCGAGATCATGGCGATCACCGACAATGTCTCCGTCATGCGGCAGGGTACCATCGTGGCCACCCGCGCAACGTCAAAAACCACTGTAGAGGAACTGGCGGAGTTGATGGTGGGCCGGCGCGTGCTGCTGCAGGTGGACAAAGGCGAAGCAACGGCAAACGAGGTAAAGCTTGAGGTGCGAAACCTGACAGTCAAGGATTCGCGCGGCGTCACCATGGTCGACGACGTCTCCTTTGATGTTCGTGGCGGCGAGATCGTGGGCATTGCAGGCGTTGCGGGGAACGGCCAATCGGAGCTGATCGAAACTATCGCGGGTGTGCGTCGGGCAAAATCAGGCAAAGTCATGTTGGATGGCACTCCGATTGACGTGACCGGGATCGTCGACCCCGGGGAATTGCGTGAACGCGGCCTTGCCCACGTTCCCGAAGACCGCCACCATGTCGGCTTGGTGCTGGCGTTTGAGGAAAGCGAGAACTCGATCCTGGGCTATCATGACGACCCGAAGTATCTGAAAGGGCCGTTTCTCAATATTGATGCGATCCTGGAGAGCGCTCGTGAAAAGATTGAGAAATATGATATCCGCCCCGCAAATCCGCGCCTGAAGACGGCGAATTTTTCAGGCGGTAACCAGCAGAAGATCGTTCTAGCGCGCGAGATGGAGCAGGACCCGGGCGTACTAATCGTCGGCCAGCCGACCCGCGGGGTCGATGTCGGGGCCATTGAATTTATCCACAAGCAGCTGATCGCAATGCGCGATGCGGGCAAGGCGGTGCTACTGGTCTCAGTCGAGCTTGACGAGATCCGGGCGCTATCGGACCGGATTCTGGTGATGTTCGACGGGCGAATTGTCGGCGAGCGAGACCCGGAGACCGGCGAAGGTGAACTTGGCCTTCTGATGGCTGGTGTGGAACAGAAGGAAGCCGCGGAATGAGCACTCCGGCGCTTATCGTGATCGATGTACAGAAGGCCATCGATGATCCCAAATGGGGTCGGCGCGGCCAGCCGGAAATGGAAGCTCGGATCAGCGAATTGCTTGCCGCCTGGCGCGAGCGCGCCTTGCCGGTGATCCATGTGCGTCACGATTCATCCGATCCGTCTTCACCCTATCGACCAGGATCAGATGGCAACGAATTCAAACCCGAGGTTGCGCCGCTGCCCGGCGAGCCGGTTGTCGACAAGCGCGTCCACAGCGCCTTTATCGGCACCGACCTGATGGACGTGCTGGACGAACTGCAGGTCAGCAATCTTGTGGTTGCCGGCGTGCTGCTTGAAAACTCGGTTGAAGCAACAGTCAGGATGGCCGGCAATCTTGGCTTCGATGTGGTGATCCCAGAAGATGCGGTGGCCAGTATTGACCGAACCGACAAGAATGGACGGCACTGGCCGGCTGAAGATGTCCATGCGCTGACGCTTGCCATTCTGGAGGGCGAATATGCGCGCACCTCTACAGCGCGCGCCGTGATCGAGGCCCTTCCATGAGCACGCCCTATGCCAAATTGCCCGGTTGGGCTGATTATGGGCTGATCCCTATTGTCAATCTCTTCGTGGCATTTGCCGTTGCGGGGCTGGTGGTACTGCTGGTTGGCGAAAACCCGTTTCGAGCTGCCGTTATTCTGGTAGACGGCGCATTCGGTAGCGGACAGGCCATCGCCTATACGCTCTACTATGCCACCAATTTCATGTTCACCGGCTTGGCAGTAGCCGTGGCATTCCATGCCGGGCTTTTCAATATTGGGGGCGAGGGACAGGCCTATGTCGCTGGTCTCGGGGTGGCGCTCGTTGCCCTGACATTTGACAGCATACTGCCCTGGTGGCTGACATTTCCGCTGGCAATCATGGGTGCTGCGGCACTTGGAGCACTGTGGGCGCTGATCCCGGCCTATCTGCAGGCCAAGCGCGGCTCGCACATAGTCATCACCACCATCATGTTTAATTTCATCGCCGCGTCGCTGATGGTCTATCTATTGGTCGATGTTCTGAAGCCTGCAGGCTCGATGGCACCGCAGACGCGGGATTTTCTAACCGGCGGGCAGTTGCCAAAACTCAATTTCATGCTCGAAGCGCTCGGAATGTCGGTGCGCTCGGCACCCTTCAATATTTCATTCCTTTTGGCCCTGGTGATGGCGTTTTTCGTTTGGGTTCTCATCTGGCGCACCAAACTCGGTTATGAAATCCGCACTTTCGGTTTCAGCCCTAAAGCCGCGCGCTATGCCGGTATCTCTGAAACGCGCATTATTCTCGTCACCATGATGATCTCGGGTGCACTGGCCGGCATGATGGCGCTCAACCCGATCATGGGCGACCAGCACCATATGACGCTAGATTTTGTCGCCGGCGCCGGCTTTGTCGGCATCGCCGTTGCGCTGATGGGGCGCTCGCATCCGGCCGGCATAGTGCCTGCCGCGATCCTGTTTGGACTGCTCTATCAGGGCGGCGCGGAACTGGCCTTTGAGATGCCCAATATCAGCCGCGATATGATCGTCATCATTCAGGGCCTGGTTATCCTGTTTGCCGGTGCGCTGGAGCATATGTTCCGACCGACCATACAGGCAGTGCTTGCCTCGATCAGCCCACGCTCGATGGGGATTCCGGTGGCCAAGGGCGAGAGTGCCTGAGATGGATGTTCTGGTTCAGCTTCTCGATGCCACCATCCGTGTTTCGGTGCCGCTTCTGCTGGCCTGTCTGGCAGGTCTCTATTCCGAGCGAGCCGGCGTGTTCGACATCGGCCTTGAGGGCAAGATGCTGGCCGGAGCTTTTGCTGGCGCTTCCGCGGCTGCAGTGACGGGTTCCGCCTGGGTCGGACTGTGTGCCGCGATGGCAATCTCGATCTGCCTGGCTCTGGTACATGGCTTTGCCTCGATCACGCATCGCGGCAACCAGATTGTTTCAGGTGTTGCGATCAACTTCATTGCTGCCGGCTCAACCATAATTCTAGGCCAGGCGTGGTTTCGTCAAGGAGGCCGCACGCCAGCGCTTTCCGGCGATGGGCGCTTTAACCCCATTGAGCTGCCGGGCGCCGAAGCAGTTCGCGAAGTGCCCGTAATTGGCACAATTTATACCGAACTGCTGTCCGGCCACTCGCTGCTCGTTTATGTGGCATTTCTCGCGGTGCCATTTACCTGGTGGGTGCTGTTTCGCACGCGCTTTGGGCTTAGGCTGCGTGCCGTTGGCGAAAACCCTGCTGCGGTTGATACCGCCGGCATTTCCGTTCCCTGGCTGCGCTATCGCGCGGTGATCTGTACCGGTGTACTAACCGGCCTTGCGGGCGCCTACCTGTCGGTCGCCCAAAACGCCGGCTTCGTGAAGGATATGACGGCGGGCAAGGGCTATATTGCGCTTGCGGCGCTGATATTTGCTAAGTGGAAGCCGGTGCCGGCGATGTTTGCGTGCCTTTTGTTTGGATTTCTCGATGCTGCCTCGATCCGCTTCCAAGGCATGCCGTGGCCAGGCATCGGCAAGGTTCCCGTACAACTGATCAACGCATTGCCCTTCATCCTCACCGTTATCCTGCTCGCCGGCTTTATCGGCAAGGCGATCCCGCCTCGTGCCGGCGGTGTACCCTATGTAAAGGAGCGGTAGCGATTTTTGCCGCACGCCATGTCCCCTGACCTTTTTGCAATTGCCCGGGCCGCGATGGCCAAGGCCTATGCGCCGTATTCCAAATTTCCGGTCGGTGCTGCTATCTTGACGGATGACGGACGCATTTTTGCTGGTGCCAACGTCGAGGTCGCCTCCTATCCGGAAGGTTGGTGCGCCGAGACAACAGCGCTCGGCCACCTGCTCATGGATGGCGGCGGCAAGATCACCGATATTCTGGTGGTGGCCCAGAGAATGCAGCACATCACGCCCTGCGGTGGCTGCCGACAACGCTTGGCAGAATTTGCTACACCCGACGCCAGGGTTCATCTGTGCGACCAGTACGGTATAACAGAAACGATGACACTCGGCGCTCTGCTGCCACGTGGATTTCGCGCTGAGGTTTTGAAATGAAGGAAACCGTCGATCTTCTGGTCGAGCGACTGAACGGGCTTGCGCCGACGGTGGCAGTGGTTCTTGGGTCTGGACTTGGCGGACTGGTCGATGAAATGGAAGATGCCATTCGCATCCCCTACTCCGATTTGCCGGGGTTTCCATTGAGCGGGGTGACCGGTCATGCGGGGGCCGTGGTGGCCGGTCGTTTTGCCGGAGTTCCGGTTCTGTTTTTGGCCGGGCGGGCGCATTACTACGAACATGGCGATGCCGCCGTGATGCGCCCGGTGATTGAGACGCTTGCCGGGATCGGCATCTCAAAGCTGATAGTGACCAATTCGGCCGGGTCGTTGGACCCGGATATGCCAGCGGGTTCCGTGATGTTGATCACTGACCACATCAATTTTTCTGGATCGAACCCGCTTTTCGGAGAACCCACGGACCGCCGTTTCGTGGGCATGACCGAGGCCTACGATGCCAGGCTTCGCGTCGCTATCGAAAAAGCAGCCACGGACAGCGGGACGACGCTCCATAAGGGTGTCTACATCTGGTTTTCCGGGCCTTCCTTCGAGACGCCGGCGGAAATTCGCATGGCGCGGGTTCTGGGTGCCAATGCTGTTGGCATGTCAACAGTGCCCGAAGTCATTCTGGGCCGATTTTACGGGCTGCGGGTTGCCGCCTGTTCGGTAATCACCAACCTGGCAGCCGGCATGACAGGGGGAGAACTGTCGCATGACGAAACCAAGGACATGGCCCCACTTGGAGGCAGGCAGCTGACAACCATCCTGCGAGCTTTTTTCCAGGATGGTGCGGTCCATGGCTAAGACTTTTCCACACAGTCAACCGCGCGCCGGATAGACAAGATGCTGGCGCAGGAACTCATCCGCCTCAAGCGCGACCGGCTGGCACTTCCAGCAGAGGAAATCGCCGCGTTCGTAGCCGGTATTACCTCGGGAAAGGTGGGCGAAGGCCAGATTGCGGCGCTGGCAATGGCGGTGTGCCTGAACGGGATGAGTCGGGCTGAGACGGTGGCGCTGACGTTGGCGATGCGTGATTCCGGCAAGGTGCTCGACTGGTCGGACCTGCCCGGCCCTGTAACCGACAAACATTCGACCGGCGGGATAGGCGACAATGTCTCGCTGGTTTTGGCGCCGATCATTGCCGCCTGCGGCGCTTTCGTGCCGATGATATCTGGCCGGGGCCTTGGCCATACCGGCGGGACGCTGGACAAGATGGACGCGATTTCCGGCTATCGCACTGATGTGGATATCGCTGCCTTTCGCAGCGCGGTTCTGGATGCAGGCTGCGCCATTGTGGGTCAAAGCGCTGATCTCGCGCCCGCCGACAGGCAGTTTTATGCAATCCGTGATGTCACCAGCACCGTGGAATCTGTGGCGCTGATTACAGCGTCCATTCTTTCGAAAAAGCTCGCTGCAGGCCTTCAGTCCCTGGTCCTCGACGTGAAGCTCGGAAACGGCGCCTTTATGAGCCGCAGCCGCGACGCGACCGAACTTGCGACGAGCCTTGTCGAGGTTGCCAACGGTGCCGGGCTCAATGCGACTGCTCTGGTGACCGGCATGAACGAGCCGCTGGCATCTGCCGCTGGCAACGCCGTGGAAGTGGCCAATGCCGTCGAATTTCTGACCGGCCAAAAGCGCGACCGACGTCTTTCCGAGGTTGCGATGGCACTCGCGGCCGAAATGCTGCAATCGTCAGGGTTGGCCGGTTCGCACAAGGAAGGACTGGTGCAGGCAACCAGAGCGCTGGACGAGGGTAAGGCAGCGGAAGCGTTTGGCCGCATGGTGGCAGCGTTGGGCGGGCCGTCCGACTTCATCGAGCGCTGCACAGTCTATCTTCCTCGTGCGCCAGTCCAGAAAACTGTGACTGCCGAGCAGGCGGGCTTTGTCACGGGTGTCGAAACGCGCGAGATCGGACTTGCTGTGGTGGAACTCGGCGGTGGACGCAGGCAACCCTTTGATTCTGTCGATCATGCAGTCGGAATGACCGATCTGGTGCCTGTCGGCAGCGAGGTGAAACGGGGCGATGCGCTGGCTATCATTCACGCTCGCTCAGATGATGAGGCCGAGCGAGCGGCAGGGTCGGTTATCGCCGCTTACGCAATCGGGCCATCGCGTCCGCCAGCGCAGAAATCTGTCTTGCGCCGTGTCGGCAGCCGGTTCTAAAACTGGGTCCGCTCATTCCTCGAGGAGAAGCGTGTTATTTTCGATTTGAAATTTTTGCAGACGGCTCAGGAATGTCATGCCGATAAGAGTGTTGCCGAGCGCATCGTCTTCCAGCACTGCAGCCTGAACATCTTCAATAAGAATTCGGCCTATAGCGATACTCTCGATCAAGACGCTGGCGGCGCGCGTAACGCCATTGGCAGTGCGGATCTCATATCTGAAGTCATCGGGGGTGAGGCTGATGCCGAGATTGCGTGCCGTGGAGCGGTTAATGGCGACCGTGGTGGCGCCGGTGTCGATCATCGCTTCAACACGGCGGCCGTTCATGCGGAACTCCGAGACGAAATGGTCTCTCGGGTCGGCGGCAACCAGCGCTTTGCGGCCCAGCGGAGATACTGGCGCGCGGGGCACTGCCGATGTCATCGCAGCCATATGCGCAGGTGCAGCGCCCGGCGATGAAAAATCTGGGTCCGGCCCTTCCAGAAACTGCTGAATGGCAAACGGGCTCGACTGGTAAACAGCGGGCACGGCCACTGAGGCGGCGACAAGGAACAACAAAGGTACAATGTCTCGCAACATGGCAAAGCCCTTCTGACAGAGCTTGACCTTACTTGGGAGGCATGACCATGCGTTTAACGCGATAGTTCAACTTAAACGTGTTTTTGTTCGGGGGCGGAGTAGCGTGGGTGCCGACGTGGCTCCAGCCCTTATTTGGTCCCGTACATGCGGTCTCCCGCATCGCCCAGTCCCGGAACGATATAACCTTTTTCATTGAGCCGACGGTCTATTGCCGCGGTGAACACGGGCACGTCCGGGTGGGCAGCAATAAAGCGTTCGAGTCCCTCGGGTGCAGCGAGAAGGCAGAGGAAACGCAAATTGGTGGCACCACGCTGCTTGAGCAAATCGATGGCGGCGATAGCCGAATTGGCGGTGGCCAACATTGGGTCGACTACGATGACGAGACGGTCGCCGAGATCGCCTGGCGCTTTGAAGAAATATTCCACTGCCTGCAGGGTGTCGTGGTCGCGGTAGAGCCCGACATGGGCCACGCGGGCGGCAGGCACTAGATCGAGCAGCCCTTCCAGAAGGCCGTTGCCGGCTCGCAGCACCGATGCGAAAACCAGCTTCTTACCTTCCAGCGTTGGCGCTTCCATCCTTTCCATCGGCGTCTCGATGGTTTTGGTGGTCAGCTCCAGATTTCGCGTCACCTCATAGCCAAGCAACAACGAGATCTCGCGTAGCAGACGGCGGAAGCCGGCAGTTGAGGTCTCCTTGTCGCGCATGATGGTGAGCTTGTGCTGGACAAGCGGATGGTCGACGACGGTGACGCCCTGCATGGTTCTCGCTCCGGCAATTGATCCCTGGGAATGGTGAATAGTGAGTGGAGAATGGTTTGACCAGAGCTTTGGCGAACTCAGCGGGTCTTGCCAAGTTTCGCGAGGAGCGCAGCCTTGGTCTTGCGGTCGACAAACGCTGCCTCCAAGGCGGTGCGGGTGATCTTTGTCAAGGCACTGGCGTCGAGGCCGAAATTCTCTTTGCCGATCAAATATTCACGCTCCAGCGAGGTCCAGAAATAGGGCGGGTCATCGGAGTTAAGGGTCACCTTGCAGCCGGCTTCACGCAGTGCGTTGAAGGGATGGCTGGCGAAGTCTGGAAATACACCGAGTGCAATGTTTGAACCGGGGCAGCATTCCAGCACCACGCCCTCATCTGCGATGCGCCGGACCGTGTCGGCATTTTCGATCGCGCGCACGCCGTGGCCAATGCGGGCCGGACGAATATGATCTAACGCCGCCTCCACACTCTCCCAGCCACCGAATTCGCCAGCGTGGACAGTGATGCCAAGCCCTGCCTCGCGTGCAATCTCGAAGGCGCGAACATAATCTTCCATGTGACCCTGCCGTTCATCGCCGGCAACCCCGAAACCAGTGACCAGTGGATGGCCACAGCGTGCGGCGAAGCGCGCGGCTGCCTCAATTGAGGCCACGCCGACATGGCGCACGCCGGTGACGATCATTCGGCTTTCGATGCCGGTTTTCGCCCTAGCGCGCAGCATACCCTCTCCTAGCGCCTGTGTGTAAGCGAAGGGCGATATGCCGGATTTCTCTGCATGGTCAGGCGAAGTGAAGAATTCTGCATAGATGCACCCCTCGCGGGCTAGGCTGGTCAGGTAGTGATCGGCCAGCCGCGCATAATCCTCCTCAGTGCGAAAGAGGCTAGCAGCAGCGTCATAGGCAGCAAGGAATTCGGTAAAGTCTCTCCACACGAAGGCGCCATCGCGAATGACCCCTGACATGTCGACGCCGTATTTAGACGCCTGCTTCAAAACAAGGTCGGGCGCTGCCGCACCTTCTATATGGCAATGAAGTTCTGCCTTCAGGACCATTTCGTCTCCTTGTTCTGTCCACTGCGGCGCGGCTGTTCACCGCGCCTTAAACAATAGCGCCCGCGTTGGTGATCGGCTATGGTCCGGCCGAAATTAAGCAGGAAGCCATGCAAGATCAGCGCACCACCGCAGCGGGCGGAATGGAAACGTCTTTCGGATTCAGGACCGTCGAGCCAGGCGGCAAGCAGCCGCTGGTCAACGAGGTTTTCCACCGCGTTGCTAACCGCTACGACCTGATGAACGATCTGATGTCAGGAGGGCTGCACCGTTTGTGGAAAGACGCCATGGTGACCTGGCTGAACCCGTCAAAACGGGAAGGCTGGCATGTGCTAGACGTTGCTGGTGGCACAGGTGACATTGCATTCCGCATCGTCGAGGCGTCGCAGCGCAACGCACATGCAACCGTTCTCGACATAAATGGGTCGATGCTCGCTGTCGGGCGCGACCGAGCAGAGAAGGCTGGGCTTCTGGAATATACGGAATTCGTTGAGGCGAATGCCGAGGAACTGCCGTTCGCCGGCGAGACGTTCGACGCCTACACTATCGCTTTTGGCATTCGCAACGTGCCCCGCATCGAAGTAGCTCTGGCGGAGGCATTTCGGGTGCTCAAGCCCGGTGGGCGGTTCCTGTGTCTCGAGTTCTCTGCCGTGGACATGCCGCTTCTGGACCGTGTTTATGAAGCCTGGTCGTTCAATGCCATCCCGCAGATAGGAAAGCTGGTGACGGGCGATGCGGAACCCTATGCCTATCTGGTCGAATCCATTGCCAAATTTCCTAACCAGGAAAATTTTGCCGCGATGATCGGCCGGTCCGGCTTCGAGCGGGTATCTTTCCGTAATTATTCAGGCGGCATCGCCACGGCCCATTCAGGCTGGAAGCTTTGAAGGTTTTACGCCCATGAGTTCGGTCGGTGCTGCATTCCGACTTGCCCGCGCTGGTTGGGTGCTGGTTCGAGAGGGCGTGGTAGCAGCCCTGCCCGGCGACCAGCTTAGTGGTTTGCCCCGTTTCGGCTGGAGGCTGGCGCGGTTGCTGGCACGGCGCCGCGCGCTGAATCAGGAGCGTTCGGAACGGTTGGCCAATGCTGTGGCAAGGCTCGGCCCTTCCTATGTAAAGCTTGGCCAGTTTCTGGCGACCCGTCCCGATGTAGTGGGCAACGATATTGCGCTCGATCTGGCCTTGCTGCAGGACCGGATGGAGACGTTTCCGAAGTCACAGGCAGAAGCGCTGGTGGAGGCCTCGCTGGGTCGCGCCTTAGGCGACCTCTACAAGAGCTTCGGGGAGCCGGTGGCAGCCGCCTCGATCGCGCAGGTTCACCCAGCCGAGGTGCTGCGCGATGGCGTGGCGACCAAAGTCGCAGTCAAGGTTATACGACCTGGTGTGCGGCGACGTTTCCACCAGGATCTGGAGAGCTACTTCCTGGCCGCACGGCTACAGGAGCGGTTTTTGCCTTCCACCCGTCGTCTGCGACCGGTGCAGGTGACCGAAACGCTTGCCCAGACGACCCGTATCGAAATGGATCTGCGGCTGGAAGCTGCAGCTCTTTCGATGCTGGGCGAGAACACGCGCGAGGACCCAGGTTTCCGCGTGCCGTGTGTCGACTGGGAACGCACTGGCGGCGATGTCCTCACCATGGAGTGGATCGACGGCATCAAAATGTCGAACGTTTCGGCCATTGCAGAGGCCGGCCATGATTTGAAAGCGATTGCAGCCAATCTGGTGCAATCCTTCTTACGACACACGCTACGCGATGGTTTCTTCCATGCCGACATGCATCCGGGAAATCTGTTCGTCGATCCGGACGGCACCATTGTCGCTGTCGACCTTGGAATTTCGGGGCGGCTCGGCAAGAAGGAACAGAGGTTCCTCGCCGAAATCCTCTACGGCTTTATCACCCGCGACTATCTGCGTGTGGCCGAGGTACATTTCGAAGCGGGCTATGTTCCACGCCACCACAGCGTGGCAGCATTTGCGCAAGCCATTCGTGCCATTGGCGAGCCTATCCACGGCCAGCCCGCCGAAACCATTTCGATGGCCCGGCTGCTGACCCTCCTGTTCGAAGTGACCGAGCTTTTCGACATGGACGCGCGCCCCGAGCTTGTCCTCTTGCAAAAAACCATGGTGGTGGTGGAGGGCGTAGCCCGCACGCTCGATCCCGCGTTCAATATGTGGAAAACAGCCGAACCAGTGGTCGGCGACTGGATTGCAGGAAATCTCGGCCCGCGTGGCATTCTCGCCGACGCCCATGAGGGTGGCCGCGCGTTGCTCAGCCTCGCCCGCCAACTCCCCGAATTCGCCGCCCGCACCGAGCGTCTGTCCCGCGCCGTTGATGCTATGGCCGAAAACGGAATGCGCTTCGACGACGACACCGCCAACGCCATCGGCAAAGCCGAAGCCCGCCACACCCGATCCGGGCGCATCGCGCTTTGGGTCATCGCACTGACGCTGTTGTGGATCGCAGTGCAGATGAGCTAGCAATCGTGACCATTTTCAGCTTCAGCAAATCTATTCATATGGGCTAAAGCTGTTCCCTGAAAACAGCGTGGCTTGAAGGCGGAGAGAGCATGACACTCTCAGACAAGAACATACTTCTGATCATAGGCGGCGGGATCGCCGCGTATAAATGTCTCGATCTCATTCGACGGCTGCGCGAGCGCGGTGCATCCGTGCGCTGTGTTATGACGCATGCGGCGCAACAATTCGTCACGCCATTATCTGTCGGCGCTTTGTCTGCCGACCACGTCTTTACGGACCTCTTTGAGCGCCAGGATGAACATGATGTCGGCCATATCCGCCTGTCGCGGGAGGCTGACCTTATCGTCGTGGCACCGGCGACGGCGGATTTGATGGCCAAGCTTGCCAATGGCCTGGCCAATGATCTGGCCTCTACTGTGCTCTTGGCCACCGACAAGCCGGTTTTGGTAGCGCCTGCCATGAACCCCAGAATGTGGGCGCACAAAGCCACATTGCGCAATGTGGCGACCCTGCGTGCGGATGGCGTGCACTTTGTGGGCCCGCGCAAAGGCGAGATGGCCGAAAGCAATGAGACCGGTGAAGGCCGCATGGCCGAACCGCTTGAAATCGTTGCTGCCATTGAAAGTCTTGTCGATACAGCACCCAAACCGCTTGCCGGCAAGCGCATCATTATTACTTCTGGGCCGACCCATGAGCCTATTGATCCAGTGCGCTATATTGCCAACAGATCCTCAGGCAAGCAGGGCCATGCTATCGCCGCTGCGCTGGCCAGGCTTGGTGCAGATGTACAGTTGGTATCTGGTCCGGTCGATCTGGATGATCCTGACGGCGTTTCCACAAATCATGTGCAGACCGCGCGCGAAATGGAAGCGCAAGTGCATGCGCTGTTGCCAGCCGATGCCGCAATTTTCGTCGCAGCCGTTGCCGACTGGCGCAGCGCTGATTCTGCCGACGAGAAGATAAAAAAAGTTGCAGGTGCTGGCGCGCCAGCCATTCAGATGGTGGAAAACCCTGACATACTCGCAGGTGTTGGGCACCACAAAAACCGCCCCTATCTGGTGATTGGCTTTGCGGCAGAGACCCAGAACATGATTGACAATGCTAAAGCCAAGCTAAAGAAAAAGGGCGCGGATCTCATCGTTGCCAATGATGTAAGCCATCAAGGTGGTGCGATGGGTGGGGATGATAATATGGTATCAATCATCTCCCGCACGGGTACCGATGAATGGCCTAGAATGCCCAAGGAAGCCGTTGCTGCACGTCTTGCGTTGCTGGTTGCAGAGCGATTGAAGACGATCAGCGTTTAGCCCCTTTTGCTTTTTGCGCGAGCCCCTCAATGATCCTTTCGCCACCTGTTCTTGAAACGCAACGGCTGATCCTGCGCGGCCATCTGGCAAGCGATTTCGATGCTATTGCAGCACTTTGGGGTGACGAGACCACAGCGCGCTTCACGACGGGCAAACCCTCGACGCGCAATGAAAGCTGGCAGCGCCTGCTGCGCTACACCGGTTTATGGCCCATGCTCGGATTTGGATATTGGGCTGTGACCGAGAAGGAAAGCGGCCTCTATCTCGGAGATATCGGATTTCTAGATATGAAACGCGACCTTCAGCCTTCCATCGAGGGTTTTCCCGAGGCTGGCTGGGTTTTGCACCCGTCGGTGCGCGGGCGCGGCATTGCTGTGGAAGCGATGGACGCCGCGCTGGATTGGGCCCAAAGAAGCCTGCCTCATAAACGGGCTGTGTGCCTAATCAACCCAGAAAACCATTCATCGCTGCGTGTTGCGGCGAAGCTGGGCTTTGTTGAATATACGCGCAGCCAACTCAAGGACGAGGACCTGCTCCTTCTGGAACGCGCCCTCCGTTGATGGACTAATTCGCAGGCTGCTTGGTCTTGCGCAGATAGGGCAGGATCGTCTCAAACGCACCAAAGCGGGTGATCGCGTCTTCATTTGATACGGCGGCGGTGATGATCACATCTTCGCCCTGCTGCCAGTTGGCAGGTGTTGCCACCTGATGCTTTGCCGTAAGCTGGATGGAATCGATGGCGCGCAATATCTCATTGAAATTGCGGCCTGTTGTCATCGGATAGGTAAGGATCAGCTTGATTTTCTTGTCCGGGCCAATGACGTAAACTGAACGCACTGTCGCATTATCGGCGGGCGTGCGGCCGGCAGCGCTGTCGCCAGCATCTTCGGGCAGCATGTCATAGAGCTTGGCAACGGCCAGATCATTATCGGCGATCAGCGGATAATCCACCTTGTGACCGGTCGCCTTTTCTATATCCGCTTTCCAGCGGTGATGGTCTTCGACCGCATCCACCGAAATGCCGATAATCTTGACATTGCGCTTGTCAAATTCACCCTCAAGACCGGCCATTGCGCCGAGTTCGGTTGTGCAAACGGGAGTGAAATTCTTGGGGTGTGAGAAAAGCACGGCCCAGCCATCGCCAATGAAGTCGTAAAAGTTCTTCTGGCCGTGTGTGGTCTCTGCTGTGAAATCCGGCGCAAGCTGATTGATGCGAAGGCTCATAATCGTGTCTCCCTGTCTCGCTTATTTGTGGAATGTAATTCCGCCAGAACTCAGGCCGCGTCTCGCACCTGGTAGTCTTTGATGGTCTTGAAGCGCACGGCTTTCCAGCGCTCGGCCTCATAATTGAGCGAAAACTCATGCTGCGCCAGGAACACCGGATCATCATCCAGATCTCGGGCAATATCACCGCGATGGGCTTCGATGAAGCGGTCGATCTCGGCTGGATCATCTGCTTCCATCCAGCGGCATATCGAAAAGCGTGCCATCTCGAATTCGACCGGCAGCGTGTATTCGGCAGACAGACGTTCTTTCAAAACATCGAGCTGAAGCGCGCCGACTACACCGACGATTGCAGGCGAGCCGTCTTCTGGTGAGAACAGCTGAACCACGCCTTCTTCGGCCATCTGGTGAAGCGCTTCCTTGAGTTTCTTGGCCTTCATGGCATCGCCAAGACGCACGCGGCGCAGGATTTCGGGGGCAAAGTTGGGAACTCCGCGGAAGAGTATCTCTTCGCCCTCGGTCAGCGTGTCGCCGATGCGCAGTGTGCCGTGATTTGGAATACCCACCACATCACCTGCAAAAGCCTCATCGGCGGTGATGCGCGAGCGGGCGAAGAAGAATTGCGGTGCAGACAGGCTCATTGGCTTGCCGGTGCGGACCAGCTTGGCCTTCATGCCGCGCTGAAGCGTACCGGAGCAAACGCGCACGAAAGCGATGCGATCGCGGTGATTTGGGTCCATATTGGCCTGAATCTTGAACACAAAGGAGGTCATCTTCTCTTCTGTGGCCTCGACGCGGCGGGTATCTGCTTCCTGGGCGCGGGGCGGCGGGGCGAAAGCGCCGAGCGCTTCAATCAGATCGCGCACACCGTAATTGCGCAGCGCCGAGCCGAAATAGACCGGCGTGAGATGGCCTTCGCGAAACGCTTCCCGATCAAATGGACGACAGGCTTCGCGGGCAAGGCTGAGTTCTTCGATAAAGGCTTCGCGCTCATTCTCGGGCAACATGCCGGCTGCCAGAGCGCTTTCAGGACCATCAACCGGGGTGCGTTCTTTTTCGGCATCGCCGTGGCGGACTGCATTTTGCTGCAGATGATAGGTGCCAGAAAATGTCTTGCCGCGGCCAATTGGCCAAGTGATGGGCGCCGTATCCAACGCCAGCTTTTGCTCGATTTCATCTAGTATTTCAAAAGGATCGCGGCTTTCACGATCCATTTTATTGATGAAGGTGACGATCGGAATATCGCGCAAACGGCACACTTCGAAAAGTTTTAGCGTGCGTGGCTCAATGCCCTTGGCCGCGTCGATGACCATGACCGCGCTGTCGACAGCCGACAGCGTGCGGTAGGTGTCGTCGGCAAAATCTTCATGGCCCGGCGTGTCGAGCAGATTGTAGACATTGTCCTCATATTCGAAGGTCATCACCGAGGTGACGACGGAAATGCCGCGCTCGCGCTCGATCTTCATCCAGTCGGAGCGCGTCTGGATACGGTCTCTTTTGGCCTTCACTTCACCCGCAAGCTGGATGGCACCACCAAAAAGCAGAAGCTTTTCAGTCAGCGTGGTCTTGCCGGCATCAGGGTGGGCGATGATTGCAAAGGTGCGGCGGCGCGAAACCGCTTTTTCAAGGTCGTCAGTCAATGTCGAAAAATCCATTCTGGTCGCGCGGCTTCTAGCAGCGGCATGGCGGACTGTCGAATTGTTTAGCCCGGCCTGCTTTAGGCGGGGGGTTGGGTGATGCGTAGCAAATGGTTGTCCCAGACATAATCGTCCATCACGGTCCTTTGGCCCGCCGCATCGAGAATAGTGCCGGTGCCTGAAGTGGCAAGGAAGCTATCGCCCTTCGGCGCGATGCCGCAGACTTCGGTTAGGCTCTGGGTGGCGCGCATCGTGCCGGTGGCGGCGTCGATAATAGCAAGCCTGTTGCCTTGCGGAGAGGTCACCGCAACGGTGCCGGCCTCCCGGTTTGTGGTGACGGAACCGACATAGTTGCGTAAGCTGGAAAGCGCATCCTGAGGCATGTCGATGAGGCTAAACTCCGCGCCCGGCGCGGCACGGCCGACAAGCGGCGGGAAGTCGCTGGCTGGACCTTCATACTGACAGCCAAACCAGACGATGCCCGCGCCGTCAACATCCATATGGCGGATCGAAAGCTGATGCAGCCTGGTGGGTAAGACATGCCGCTCGACGAGCGAGCCGTGCTCGCGATCAAGGAAGACCAGCGAGGGCTGCATGGTGGCGAGGTTGAGTTTGGCGCGGCCAAAGTCGGGATGGGTCTCGATGCCGCCATTGGCAATGGCAAGAGTCTTGCCGTCCGCCATCAGCAGCAGATCGTGCGGGTCCATGCCATGGGTCGGGAACTCACCGACACGGGTAAATTTCTGTGTTGCGTCATAAACACCGATCATCCCGGCGGCGTTGTCGAAATCGTTTTCGGTTGCGTAGAGCAGCTTGCCATCGGGCGAAAATACGCCATGGCCAAAAAAGTGGCGGCCTTCAACGCTTGTGATGGTCAGCGGCGCTCTCTCACTGACGTGATCGAACACTACGGCAAAGGTGCCGGGCCGGCGGGCAAACACCACCGCGCGGCGCGAGACGGGATCAAAGGTGACGTCATGGCCACGGTCCGGCAGTGGTGCCGTGAACAGAAGCTGACGGTCTTCTGACAGGATGCCAACTCCATAGGTTCCGTCGCGGCGCTGAAAGGCGGTGGCGTAAACTGCATCCGCCGCCTCTACAGCGCCCAGCGCTGACGGCGAAAGCATGGCGGTAAAGCCCGCACCTGCTGCCCGCAGGAATGCGCGCCGGCTGATAAGCATCGCTAATCTCCATCGAGCGAGGAAAAGCCGGCGGTGAGGTCAAGCTCCCCGGTCAGCCGCATGCCAAAAATTTCCGAGAGACTGGATGTCACCACCCCATAATAAACGAGCTTCCCTCGGATAGCCTCATCGGCAAGTGCCTTGTCGATCGGGCCTGTGACGGAACTCGCCGCGGACATGCCATTGTTGAGCTCGAATTCGGCAGAACTGGCTATCCAGCTGGCGGTATCGGGCAGAGCCAGTTCGATGCCTGATGCGTCGAAAAGGCTCTTCAGACCGCCCATCATGCCGGCCAGCATCGGCCCGGTGTTCTGCGAACGCCAGTAAAGCGCCTGCTTGGGCCGGTCGCCCTGCGGCTCATCGGCCAGGAAGGCACCGAGCCGCTGATCGCGGAGAAGCTCTAGCCCGTTGATGAAAATTTCCAAAAACTCGGTAAGCGCCTCGTCGCCGGTGCGGTAGAGCGGGTTTTCCGGGCCAAAGTTGGTCCAAATGCCGGCAAAACCGCTCGGTTCTTGCCATTCAGCGGCCACTGCACCGGCGATGGATTGGAGATTGCCTGCGACGGCGTGCCCGTAGGCACAACGATAGCCTTCTGCGCCCGTCTCGGCCAGCGTGTCGGCATCGGCTCCAAAAAGGATGAATTCCAGCGCGCCCAACCCCTGCATCGCAACGCTCTTTTGCGCCAGTTGTGCGGGATCCGTGGCCGTGGCATCGCGGGCCGCGAGCGCCGCTTGCACCTGCCTGAGGCCCGTGCCCTTGCGATCGGGCCAAAACAGGATGCGCTCCAGTCGGTTCTCCACGGTGACCGGCCCGAAGCGGACCAGTTCGACTCGCGACCAGTGCAGCGCGGCCCTAGAGAATTCCTGACGCGCTTCTCCAAGGGATGCGTTGGATGGGGTACGGCAAAGCGCACCCATCGCCATATCAAGCGCTTCTGTCGAGGCATGAAAATCGCTGTAGGCTGGGCGAATGAACCCGTCGATCGCCTGCGTGACGACTGCCTTCGTGTCGACCTCGGACGCCCCGGCTGAGGGGACAAGGAAAGGCAGCGCAAACAATATGGCAGCGGCCAAGCGTTGAAAGACCATCTAAAGCGACTCCAGGAAGGCGATCAGCGCATTGCGCTCTTTTGTGGGCAGTGCTGCAAATCCGGCGCGGGCTTTTTGCGCCTCACCACCATGCCAAAGGATGGCTTCGGTGAGGTTGCGGGCGCGGCCGTCATGTAGAAAAAAGGTATGGCCGCTGACCTGTTCTGTGAGCCCTATGCCCCACAGCGGCGGAGTGCGCCATTCACTGCCATCGGCGTCGCCCACCTGTTGGCCATCTGCCAGCCCACTCCCCATGTCGTGCAGCAGGAAGTCGGAATATGGCCAGATGAGCTGGAAGGCATGCGCTGCGTTGGGCGCATCGCGCCGGGTGACATACTTTGGCGTGTGGCAGGACGCGCAGCCGAGATCGTAAAACACTTTCTTGCCCGCGAGAACATCCTGCGAACCGGCACCCCGGCGGGCCGGCACGGCAAGGTTTTGCGAATAGAAGGTGACCAGATCCATGATTGGATCGGGAGCTTCTACGCCACCCAACCGATCCTGAACGCCATTGGGGAGCGCGAGACAGTCGACCTGTGCGGGCGTGCAGTCGCCCCAATGTTTTGGTACTTCCGGCGTGGAGATGCCTATATCGCCGGCAAAGGCTTCGGCTGTCTGCTGGCGGATCGAGGCGGCGGATGCCTTCCAACCAAAACGGCCAAGCGCCAGTTGGCCCGATACAGGATCGCGGATAAACGCCGCCTTGCCGGAAATGCCGTCGCCGTCGCGGTCATCCGGGTCGGAACGGGCCAGGATGTCGGCGGGGTGGATCTGTTCGACGAGCCCGACCCCGATCATTTGGGGGGTAACGCGAGCCGAGAGCGTCGTGCCGGGCGCGAGCGGCCCCTGTGCCAGGTCGACTGCGGAGTAGCTGGGGCTGCGCAGCGAAAATTGCGTTCCGTCGCCGAGCGTGACAGGTATGTCCTCATAGGAAATTGACATTTTGCCTTCGGCTACCAGGCCCGGCACCGCCAGATCTTGCAATTGGCCGCCATAGACGTAATCAGGGAAATTAAGGACTTTGTGGTCGGCAATAGCCTGACGCTCCTCTTCGGTTTCAGCCTGCCTGGCCAGACGCAGGAACATGGAGGTGGCGTCGGAATTTCCCTCCGGCGGGTGGCCGCGGCCATCCTTCAGATGGCAGCTCTGACAGGCGCGGGCATTGAACAATGGGCCGAGCCCGTCGGAGGCTTGCGTGGATGAGGGTGACGACACCCACAACTTGCGAAACAGCCCGTTGCCGAGTTTGAACTTGCCTTCCTCTTCAAAAGTGAGATTTGCCGAGGATCGTGAAAAGGCATCGCGGTTCGGCCGCTTGCGCGATGTCGCAGCGCCGGCTGGCAGGTCTTCAAAGGGCTCTGCCTTTGAGAAGTCGTCTGTCGCGCGGGTGATCGCCTCAACCCGCGACATTTCCACATCCGTCAGGTCCTGTCGTGTGGCGTGGATAACTGCTGCCGCGTCATTTGCGTGAAGGGTTGGCGCAGTGACCGCAACCAGCATGACCGCAGCAAACACCACCCGGACAGGGTGGCCGTTCAAAAAAAGGGCATGCCGGCGCGCGCTCTTCCATTCGTCAGTCGCGCGCGCCATCCATTGTCCTATTCCGCGTCGTTTGCCGATGCGGCGTTGAGCAGGCCGTATTTTTCCTCACCGAGCGAGGACAACAGGTCGAGCTGAGTTTCGAGGAAGTCGATATGGCCTTCCTCATCCTGGAGCAGTTCTTCGAATAGTTTCATCGTCACGTAGTCACCGACTTCGTCGCAGATTTCGCGTGAGCGCTTGTAAGAGGTGCGGGCGTCATACTCACCAGCAAGATCCGACTCCAGCACTTCCTTGACGTTCTGGCCAATCCTGAGAGGGCCCACGGATTGGAGGTTCGGGTGCCCTTCAAGGAAAATGATGCGCGCGATGATCTTGTCGGCGTGATGCATTTCCTCAATGGATTCGGCACGTTCCTTGTTGGCCAGCTTTATGTAGCCCCAATCCTCGAGCAGTCGATAATGCAGCCAGTACTGGTTGACCGCGCCGAGCTCAAGGAACAGTGCTTCGTTAAGCCGCTCGATGACTTGTGGTTCGCCCTTCATGGGGTCTGCTCCCGAATTGAACCCGCAGCGCGCGCACCCGGTCCAGATGTGAAACGACATCCCCGGGCGCCTGCAATCGCGCGTGGTAGGTTTCTGTTACCCGGATGATCGTTTCGACCACATTTGGGAAGCAGCCGCAACAGCGCCCGCGCTTGTGCATGGCGTGATACACTTTTGCTGGCACGATGAGCACCCAAGGATCCGCATCGAGCAGGTCGATGATTGTCTCTTCGATCTCTTTGGCCGTGATGACGTTGCAATGGCAAATCAGCATTATGAAACCGGTATTGCTGGCGGGTGCGACACCCATGGCTTGGGACGTTTTACTGGAAAATCTTGGCAGGTGTATCAAGACTGTCGGACCCCTCAAAGGCGATCTCACCGAGCTTCAGTGTGGTGACCACACGCTCGATGGATTTGGTCTGGTCGATCAGGGCATCGATGGCTGCCTGTACGGCGGCGTTGCCTTCAGCATTCCCTTCCCCGATCTGCTGGTCATAGGCCTCGCCAGCCTCGGCCCGGGCCTTCACGGCCTCCATCCTGGCCACCGTAGCATCGAGCTTGGCTGAAAGCTCTGTGTCCAGCGCATCGTCTGTTTGCTTCACCAGGGCGGAAACAGATGGCCCCTCAACGATTCTTCCATCCACTCGGGCATAACGACCAAGATAGATATTGCGAATGCCGACAGCGTCGTAAAGATGCGAGTTGTGCGTGTTGTCGGAAAAGCAATCTTGTTCCTCTTCCGGATCGTGCAGGAGAAGGCCAAGCTTCATCCGCTCACCTGCGAGTTCGCCATAAGACAACGAGCCCATTCCCGTAAGAATGGCTGAGATGCCGGCATTCGCGCCGCGTTCCAGAAGCGCCTTGCGCGCGGCGCCATCGGTGGCCCAGTTGTCAGCCATTTCCTGTAGATCTGCGACCAGCAAATCTGACGCGGCTGCAAGATACTGGCTGCGACGGTCACAATTGCCGCCGGTGCATTTCTCGCGGTCGTAATCGGTATAGCGCCGGGTGCCGGCGCCGGGGCCGTTGCCGTTCAAATCCTGACCCCAAAGCAGGAATTCGATGGCGTGATAGCCGGACGCAACATTGGCCTCGATGCCGCCGGCTTCCTGCAGCGTTTTGGAAATGAACCCAGGGGTGATAACCGAAGCATCGACCGTCGCGCCGTTGATCTCGATCGAAGAATTGGCAATGATATTGGCTGTGTAAAGCGTATTCTCGTCGGATTCGTTGCCATACCCAGCGTCTACATAGTCGATCAGGCCTTCATCCAGCGGCCAAGAATTCACGCGGCCCTCCCAGTCGTCAACCATGGGATTGCCGAAGCGAAACACCTCGGACTGCAGGTAGGGCACTCGCGCAGCTTTCCAAGCCTCACGAGCCTCAATAAGTGCGGCTTCAGATGGGGCGGCGATCATCGCGTCAATCGCACCGTCGAGCACTTTTGCTGTGTTCAGCGCGTCTTCATAAGTGGCGGCACCGATATCGACATAATTAGCAACGATGGCGTTGAGGTCCATTTCGGCGCGAGCCGGCAATATGAATGCTGCGGCTGTCAGCGCAGCTGTTGCTGCGATTGCCAACATGCGCGCGGGATTTCGGGTAAGCGGGAACGGCATCAACAAGTCTCCTCAGGCGCGCTTCTGATGCGCCATGTGCTTTTGTGGCGGCCCCGACCAGCGGTGCGCCCCCGTGAAAAAAGGCTTGGACTTGTTGCGTTCGAACAGATGAAGGCCCGGAGGGGCGCTTGCTGCGCGCCTACGCGCACAACCAGACATCATGTCCTTCAATCAAACGGGTTCAAGGCCCAGACATCAAAGGGATGTGCCTTAAGGGCACCGGTCCATAAAAACGCCTTTAGAGGCGTGAGTCAATGGACCTCCTGGGAAAACCTATATTAAATCAATACCTTGGAACTATTCTAAACTAGAATTGTCATGTTCTGCTACCGTTTGCCATACGGGGGAGTCCGCACGGCCCTGCAAGGCCGCGCGGGACCGCTTTCACTTCTGCAGCTCAGTCCAGATGCGTGTGTAGATCTCTTGCACTTCCGGCGCGCAGGTCTGTGAGGGAACGCCGACTGCTTTGAATTCTTCCGGGACATTGACCTCCGGCGCGTCCTTCATGTCTTCGGGCATGAATTCATCCGAACCGGCAATGCCGTTCGCATAGCGGTGGAAGGCAGAGTTCATAGCTGCGTTCTTCGGGTCCATCATGAAGTTCTGGAAGAGCTTGGCGTTCTCGACATTCTTGGCATCCTTGATCACGCCGACATTGTCGCTCCAGTTGACGAAGCCTTCCTTGGGATAGCCGAAGTGTATGGCAGGGTTCTTCAACCTCTGGCGCAGGGCAGAACCATTCCAGTCGCTACCCGCCGAAAAATCACCGGCCAGCATCTTTTCAATGGTGCCATATTCCATGGCAACCCAATTTGGCTTGGCCGCGACGAGGGTATCGCGCACTTTTTTCAGGATCTCCTTGTCGCCAGTGCACTTCTTTCCGCCATTGTAGAGCACAGCGGCGTCAATGACGTCGTTCATCTCGGGAACGACATTGACCTTGCCTTTCAATTCGTCTGGCGTATCGAAAATGATGCCCCAGGTGTTGATGTCACCCTTGTAGACATCGGTGTTGACCACCACGCCAACGGTACCCATGGCCCATGGCACGGTGTAGTGGCGACCGGGATCGAACTCCGTACCCTTCCATTCTTCGGCGACGTTCTTGAAGTTTTCCATCTGGTCGGGCCGCGTTTCGAGCAACAGGCCTTCCGAAATCCAGATAGCCACATAGTTCTGCGAGGGCACAACGATATCAAATCCGTGGCCGCCCTGACGCACTTTAGCCAGTGCTGTGTCATTAGAATCATAATCGGTGATGGTCACTTTTACTTTGAACTCATCCTCGAATTTTTTGATCATTTCGGGACTGGTGTAGTTACCCCAATTGTAGATATTCAGCACGCCTTCGGCGCTTGCAATGTTGGCCGATGCCAGCATTGCGAGGCCGGCGGCTGTCGCAGTCAGTGTCCGTCTCATGCTAATTGCTCCCTGTTCAGTCGCGTTTTCTGCTGATGAAGAAAAACAGCGTCACGATGGCAACCGACAGCAGAAGAAAGACGGTCGAGATCGCGTTCATTTCGGGCGTGATCGCCCGTCGGAGTTGGCCGAGCATGTAGGTTGGCAGCGTGTCCTGCCCACCCGATTTGACGAAGTTGGTGATGACGACATCGTCGAGCGAAATGACGAAGGCGAGCATCAGCCCGGCCAGGATGCCCGGCCATAAAAGCGGCAGGGTAATGCGTCGAAAGGTTTGCCACGGCGTAGCGTAGAGGTCGGCAGCAGCACGCTCTAGCGTCAGGTCCATTCCTTCAAGCCGTGCCCGAATGGGCAGGTAAGCGAAAGGAATGCAGAAGGCCGTGTGCGCGGTGATGAGATAACCTAAACCCGAATAGCCGGTGGCAACCTTGATCCGTGAAAAGAAGATCAGAAGCGCCACTGCGGTCACAATTTCAGGCACCATTAGCGGCTGATTGATGAAGGCGTATTTGAACGTCAATCCGCGATAGGGCGCCGTTCGCGTTGTGGCGAGCGCTGCCATGGTGGCAGCAGTGGTGGCCAGGATGGCCGCTGCAGAAGCGATTTGCAGCGAGCGCAATGATGCTTCCATCACCTGCGCATTCTTCGCAGCGCTGGCGAACCAACGCAGTGAGAACCCCTCCCACAAGGCAATCGAATCGCCGGCATTGAATGCATAGATGACCAGGATGACAATCGGCGCGTAGAGCGCCACAAAACAGATCACAGCGATGGTGGTGAAGCCGGTCTGGCGTTCAACGGAAAATGGCTTAGCCATGGCGCACCTCCGAGGAGCCTGCATTACGCACATAGGCAAGCAGCGCCACCATGACGATGGCCATCAGAGTTATGGAGAGTGCCGCACCCAACGGCCAGTTGCGACCCTGCCCGAATTGAAGCTCGATCAGATTGCCTAGCATCAAATTCTTGCCGCCGCCCAGCACCGAGGGCGTGACAAAAGCACCTAGAGCCGGGATGAAGACCAGGATGGAGCCAGCAATGACGCCCGGCTTGACCAGCGGAAAAATGATGCTCCGCAAAACCTTGAAGCGGGTTGCGTAGAGATCGTAGCCGGCCTCAATGAGTCGGAAATCGAGCTTTTCCATGCTGGCGAAAAGCGGTAGCACCATTAGCGGCAGGTACACGTAGACCATGCCGATGGTGATGGCGAAATCGGTGAAAAGCATCTGGACAGGACTGTTGGTGATGCCCAGTTTTATCATCAGTGTGTTGATCACGCCTTCGTTACGAATGATCTCCAGCACCGCAAAAGTTCGGATCAGCAGGTTTGTCCAGAACGGAATGGTGATGAGGAAGAGCCATACCTCGCGCATCTTCTCCGCCCGCGTTGCGATGAAATAGGCGGTGGGAAAGCCTAGTGCCAAGGTAAAAACCGTGGTGATGAAAGCCAGCTTGACCGAGCGCAGGAAGATCGACAGATGCGCATCGGCAAGCGACAGTGTGTCATCGAAAATGTCGCGCTCCAGAAGCACTGACACCCAGGCACCGGTAGAGAACTGCCACTTCACATCGCCATAAGGACCGGGCGACAGGAAGGAATAAAGAAAGACGATCAAAAGGGGGCCGGAGGCGGCCACCAGGATAATCAGCAGAGCGGGCGCTGAGAGCAGCCAGCGATTGCGCAGTTCGATGCGCTCTCTCGCCTTGGCTGTTTCGGCTGCACTCGCCATAAGTATCAATCTTTCAGTATCTGAGCGGATTTGTCGGAAATCTGAATTCCCACCGCGTCACCGCGGGCGACATCCGGGGGGCCGCCGTTTTTACTGTTCTGCTGACGGATGATAAACCGGCCGCCATCCGGCAGACCAATGTGGAATTGCGTGTCGGTGCCGAGATAGACGATATTGTCGACCGTCCCCGTCAAGTCCGCCCCATCGCCTTGGGCAACCAGCCTTGCATGTTCGGGACGAACCACAATGCTAACCGGTTTTCCCAGTGCGCTGTCGTCTGGCAGGCTCGCAGTGATCTCGCGCCCTGTGGAAAGCCTCACCCGGGCATTGCCACCATCAACTGAGACCAGCGTGGCATCCAGAAAATTACTCTCGCCGATAAAGTCGGCAACGAAGCGGTCGGCAGGTCGCTCATAAATATCTGTGGGTGCGCCAACCTGAAGTATCTTGCCAGCCGACATTACGGCGATACGGTCCGACATCGTCAGCGCTTCTTCCTGGTCGTGAGTGACGAAGATGAAGGTGATGCCGGTTTCAAGTTGAAGGCGTTTCAGCTCGATCTGCATTTCCTTGCGGAGCTTGTAGTCTAGCGCCGAAAGCGGCTCGTCGAGCAGCAGGACCTTGGGCTGGGGCGCCAGAGCGCGAGCGAGGGCAACGCGCTGCTGCTGCCCGCCCGAAATCTGGCTGGTGCGACGTTTGGCCAGGGGCTCCATCTGTACGAGCTTGAGCATCTCGGAGACGCGTGAAGAGATCTCCGCTTTGGGACGGCCGAGCATCTCCAGGCCGAAGCCGATGTTTTCTGCCACCGTCATATGCGGGAAGAGGGCGTAGGACTGGAAGACGGTATTGACCGGCCGCTTGAACGGAGGAAGGGGAGCAATATCCTCGCCATGGAGCAATATTTCTCCGCGGACAGGAAAATCAAAGCCTGCAATGAGCCGCAAAAGAGTAGTCTTGCCGCATCCCGAAGGGCCGAGAAGGGTAAAAAACTCATTTTCGCGGATAGACACCGAGACGTTGTCGAGCGCGATAACCTGAGCTTCGCCGGCACCGAAGACCTTGCTAACTCCCTTTACCTCGATAGCGTTCTTACCCGGTTGATCCGGCACGAAAACCCCACATTCTCGCCGCTGTTCCCTAGCGGCATTTTTTGGAATGTCAGCATATGGGGAATGCCTTGGCAAGCGCGCGATGCCCTTCACCCCGACAAAGATTTAACCACACACCTCCTGGAAGAAGACAGTCCGCCGATTGAGGAGGTTCGGCGGGCCATTTCTGTGCGATTCAGGGAGGAGGTTGATCGCATTGAAAATGACGAGGTCTCTATTGATTATGAAATGCTTAAAAATGTTTATGCGCGCATTGTCACAGCGATGGTTTGCTGACGAACAGCGCGTATCGGTTGTTGCTGTCCTTCAGTTCAGTGGAAGTGCCGAAGCGGTCAACAAATTCCGCCTGCATTGGGGTGGGCACGAGAATGCTGGCTGGACCACCTTGCGCCAGCCAAACCGCAAGCGCGTCCGTGTTTTCAAAGCGGGCAATTGTTGCCCGCGTGTAAAATTCAGCTGAATAGTTACGCTGGCCGAGCAGGGCAATGCGTCCGGGCCCGGCCTCGCTGATCAGGTGCGCTTGGCTTGGCAGCGCGTCCAGATCGGGGAACAGCGCCGCTCCGAGCGTCAGCACCGCGAAGACGACAGCCATGATCCCGGCTGCCAATGCAGCCCGGAGGTCTCCGCCCATACGCGAACTGCGCCACAAAAGCGTCCCGAGAAGCGCGGCAGGCAGGATGGCCGGCAGGACATAGGCGGGCAAGATGTTGGCTGCCGCAGTGAAGACGAAGAGAGGGGAAAGGACCCAAAAAAACAGATAAAGCTCCAGCCCGTCTGCTTGCGAGCGGATGGGAAGCCCGCGGCGCAGCCTGTAGAAAAACTCAGGCAGAAAAAAGCTCCATGGCAAGGCGCAAGCGAGGAAATAGACCCAGATCATGCCGTATGCATGTGCCCGTCCGGCGCCGTAGAGATCTCCGGTCCATCCCGGAACCAGGAAACGTTCTATGTGCTCGCCGATGATGAAATAGTAGAGGAATCCCGGCGTCGCGATTTCGGCAGCTACATACCAGGGCACGACGGTGACTAATACCAGTGCAATGCCGCCCAGCCATGGAAGGTTCAAGAGGTCACGCCAGCCGCCACGCCACAGCATGAAGGCGGCAATCGGCAACGCGGCCAGCACGGTTGCAACTGGCCCCTTCGCCAGCAGACCGACAGCGATGCCGACGAAAAACAGCCAACCCCAACTGCGTGATCCACCTAGACCCGCAAAAAACCCGGCCATGCACAGCGTCAGGCCGAGAGTCAGCACCATATCAGTCATCACATAGGCCGATGCTCCGAAGAAGAAGGCCGAGCTCGCCGCGACCAGCACAGCTGTGCGTGCAGTATCGCGCCCCACGCAAGAATTCGCCCAACGCCAGAAGGCGTAGAGCATGGTCAGCGAAGCGACAAGTATGAAAAGGCGTGCAGCAAAAGGCGTCGGACCCAGGAGTAAAATGCCCAGCGCGGACAGCCAGGTGTGCAGCGGAGGCTTGGCCCAGAAAGGGATGCCATAGTCGAATTGAGGTGTGATCCAGTTGCCGGTCTCGGCCATCTTGCGCGCGATCTCAGCGTAGCGCGCCTCGGTCGGATCGGTGAGAGGCAGCCAGATCATGGCCAGAACGCGGATCAGAAGCAGCGAAGCGAGGAACCACCAAACGCTGGAAGGACGTATTACCATTCTAAACCCGCTCTTTTCTTGTTCTTTTCAGAGACGATATTCGGCAATGATCTGAGCCTCAATGGCGCGTGATCGGGGTGCATGCCCAGTGCATTGCAAGGGATCGGTAGCATCACCTGGGTGTACCATCACCACGCAGTCCTGCCCCGCTTGTGCGATCACTCTCGGGAGCCACCGCGCAACGTCGTGTGGTCGGTCCAACCGCAGGAAGCCGGAAAAATCCTTATTGGTCTGGCAGCGTTGGGCACGGAACAGCCGGCGCGCCCACAAGGCAAAAATCATGATCAGCACTGTCTTGTTGCCACCGGCTCGTACATTCAGCCATTTTTGTGCCCACGTTGAGGGTACAGGGATGCGCAGCCAAGCATTACCTGCCAGAGGAGCGACCAATTTGGCGACGCCGGGAAACACATGACAATGCTGGTGGCCGTCGATAAAATCGGGGCCCTCGCCGAAAAGGTTTACAAAAATATCCGCCTGGCTGCTGAGGGCGCGGTTGATTGCAGCGCGCTGCAAACGCCCGGCAAGCCCCATTAGCAGCAAGGAACCCAGCCGCCAGGTCGCGCCGATGCCCGGCAACTCATGTGTCAGGTTGAGATGCAGTCCCACCTGAGCCACGCCTGCCCGGCGCAGTGCGCGAAGCCGGGAAATATCTTGGGCCGTTATTGCGGTGTTCACCATCACCGACGTTCCATCGAGTTTACCCGCTTCAAGCAGGCTCAGGATTACCCGGTCATGACCGCGCCCCAGGCCAAAATCGTCGGCAATCAGCATTGGTCAGATATCGTATCGGGTGCGGGACTTTCCCGAAGCGCGTTCATGCCGGCGTCGATATCTTCGGCCACGATATAGGCAGGGCGCTTTTTCGATTCGGTCACGGCCTTGCCGACATACTCGCCGAGTAAGCCCAGAAAGATCATCTGAACGCCGCCGAAAAATGCAGTCAATGCGAGCAAGGATGCTATCCCCGAAGGTGGCGAGGAAGATAGCAGCCGCTCGACGATGATATAGATACCGTACAACATGCTGGCGCCAGCTATGACACCACCAGCAATGCCCATAAGACGCAGCGGCGTGGTGCTGAAACTGGTCAATGCGTCAAAAGTTATTGCGAGGATGCGCAGCGTGGTGAACCTGGATGCGCCGTGCAGGCGCGCCGCCGGCGTGAACGGCAACCCAATCTGACGAAAACCGATCCAGCCATAGAGCCCCTTCATAAAGCGTTCGCTTTCAGGGAGACTGCGCAGCGCGTCCATAAATGGCCGGTTGATCAGCCGGAAATCGCCGGCATTCTGGGGAATCCGGAAACGTGCGCCACGATTGATCACCCAGAAGAATGCACGAGAGAGCCCCGCACGCGCCCATCCTTCTGCCTCGTGTCGGGTTGTTTTGTAAGCGTATACACTGTCGGCTCTGCCCTCCAGCCAGATACGCACGAACTCGCGCACCATTTCAGGGGGATGCTGGAGGTCGGCATCCATCAGGACTGCCGCGTCTACGTCCTGCGCCGCATCGATGCCAGCGCTGAGGGCCGCCTCCTTGCCGAAATTGCGCGAGAGCTTGATGATGCGTGCGGGGCGGGTACCAAAATCATGTGCGGCGAGGCGCGCGAACGAGGCATCCAGACTGCCGTCATCGACAAAAACATAACGGAAGGTGACCGAGTACTCGTGTGAGATCGAATCGCAGACCGTATTGAGCGCCGCGAGAAAATCCTGCAAGCCTTCGGCTTCGTTGAAAACCGGTACCACGATGGCGATCGTTCGGGTCATATCAGAGGCTCGCGAAGAACAACGAAAGCTATCGCATTCACTGGCTGACTGGCGGAGAGAGCGGGATTCGAACCCGCGTTACGGTCTCCCGTAAACACACTTTCCAGGCGTGCGCCTTCAACCACTCGGCCACCTCTCCACGGCTGCCGGTTCATCGCGGAACGGCAACGAGGCTCCTCTAGTCGATCATTGCGCAAATGCCAAGCCGCACAGGCCCCCTTCTTTTCTATCGGGCTCTATAGAGTGGACGTCTTCATCTTTCCTCACGCTGGGTCAACTTCATGTGTGATGATTGCACAGGTCGCCTCGCAGCCATATGTATGGACTAGAGGCGTGATGCGCCGCCGCCCACGGAACGACGTTGCCATGATTCGTTTTTTATTTCGCCTGCTTGCCACGCTGTCGCTCTGTGTTGCGACGATACTGCTGGTGTTGGATGCGACACGGACGATCGCTGCATCCGCACTCGAGATGATGCCGCTGCGCAACAGTCTTGCGGCGACCTTTCCCGAGCAATTGGCCGGAATCGAAGCTGGTCTGCAAGACTACCCGTTTGCCTGGGACCCTATCATGGTTTCGGTGCTCGCTTTGCCTGGCTTCGTGGTGTTTGCAGTCATTGCCTTAATTTTATACGCCGCCGGCCACCGGACCGAACGGCGCTTTGCCCTCGATAGCTGAAGAGGAGCCTCAAACATGTTTTTCCTGAGTGATATGCTGAACAAAAAAAACACGCTGCCCAAGCCTGCCGAATCCCTGCCCGGCCGCGAGACGCCTCTCGCCACGGCCCGCACGCATCATGTTTCAGGACACCCGCTGAAAGGCCCCTATCCTGAGGGATTGAAAACTGCACTGTTCGGCCTTGGCTGCTTCTGGGGAGCCGAACGGCTGTTCTGGCAGACTGAGGGTGTCTGGGTTACCGCGGTGGGCTACGCTGGCGGCCATACGCCCAACCCGACCTATCAGGAGACCTGCACCGGCATGACCGGCCACACGGAAGTGGTGCTTGTCGTCTTCGACCCCAAAGTGATCTCGTATGCTGAACTGCTGAAACTGTTCTGGGAAAACCATGATCCCACGCAAGGTATGCGCCAGGGCAATGATGTCGGCACCACCTATCGCTCGGCGATTTACACTTTCGGTCCGGCGCAGGAATTGGCAGCGCTGAAATCGCGCGATGCCTATAGCAGCGATCTGATCAAGGCCGGTCGCACCAAGATCACCACCGAAATCGCCCCCGCACCGACCTTCTATTTTGCTGAAGAAGATCATCAGCAATACCTATCGAAGAACCCGTCCGGCTACTGCGCACTCAGGGGCACCGGCGTGGCTTGCGTTATGCCAGCTGCAGCAACTGCTTGATCCGCTGCGTTAACCGGACTTGCGAAAACGGTTCCTGTTTCCCGCTCCTGGTAAAATTATGCGTGAGTTTTCAGTGACGCCATGCAAGATTGGCGCGATGAGTGGGCCTTGTGCCCGCTTGTTGGCGGCTGGGGAACACGGCCGGACCGATAACCAATCTGGAAGACAACCAACAGGGTGTGGATCACATGAAGCGTATTGTCCTTGGCCTTATGGCAGCAACAGCTCTGTCCGTCTCGGCTTTTGCCGCGGACATCAAGCCGGCGATCATCTATGATCTCGGCGGTAAATTCGACAAATCCTTCAATGAAGCCGCCTTCAACGGCGCCGAGAAGTTTAAGACTGAGACCGGTATCGCCTACCGCGATTTCGAAATTCAAAATGACGCCCAGCGGGAGCAGGCGCTGCGCAAATTTGCCGAAGATGGCAACAACCCTATCATCATGGCCGGCTTCTCCTGGGCAGCAGCGCTCGAAAAAGTCTCGGTCGAATTCCCTGACCTGCAGTTCGCCATTATCGACATGGTGGTCGACAAGCCCAATGTGCGCTCGGTGGTCTATAAGGAACAGGAGGGCTCATACATTGTCGGCCTGCTCGCCGCGATGGCATCGCAGTCCAAGAAGGTCGGCTTCGTCGGCGGCATGGATATCCCTCTGATCCGAAAATTTGGCTGCGGGTATGTTGGCGGCGCCAAGGCCGCCGGTGCAACCGACGTTATTCAGAACATGACTGGCGACACGCCAGCTGCCTGGAACGACCCAACCAAGGGCGGCGAGATTGCCAAGTCGCAGATGGACCAGGGCGCGGATGTCATCTACGCGGCAGCCGGCGGCACCGGCGTGGGCGTTCTCCAGGCGGCAGCGGACGCCGGAAAGCTTGGCGTAGGCGTTGATTCCAACCAGAACGGCTTACAGCCCGGCAAGATTCTTACCTCGATGGTCAAGCGCGTCGATGTCGCCGTCTACAACGCATTCATGGACGCGAAAGATGACAAGTTTACCTCCGGCATCAACAATCTTGGGCTGAAGGAAGATGGCGTCGGCTATGCAATGGACGACAACAACAAGGATTTGGTGACAGCTGAAATGCAGGCTGCCGCCGAAAAGGCCAAGGCAGATATCATCGCCGGCACTATCACGGTTCACGACTACATGTCGGACAATGCCTGCCCTTATTGATCTCTGATACCATTGAAAAAGCCGCCGGCGAGAAATCGCCGGCGGCTTTTTTGTGTCGGTGGCTGGCTGACAGCGGGTCGATCAGGCCGCGCGTGCGTCGAACTCGATCGCTACGCCAAGCCGATTGGCGACTTCGAGCACAAGGCGCTCTACGTCTTCCATCGCTACATTTTCAGCTTCATACCGGTTCCGCAGCGATGCTGCGAGGACAGGAATGTTAACAATACCAGCGCTTGTAACAGAGGAGAGTACCGTGCTCCACAGGTCGTTCCGCAGCTGGGAAGAATAGGACGCGTCCATGGCAGACCCTCGTCATCGTATAAAGTCCCTTACCGTACCTTATGCGCCCTTGGTCTCAAAAAATCAATCTTTTTCTTTTTAATTTCAAATAGTTAGCTATATGCGCCAAGACCGCTGTGAGAGTCTCCTGCGCAACCGGTGCCAACCATGTGCAATGCGATCTCATCCCACTTGATGCTATATAAGCGAAACACTATAATAGGGCGAAAGGCGTCATTTACTCATTCGCCAGAAATTAGCGCCTGGAAGGCTTGGACGCCAATGAACGACACTCCTATGGACCTTGAGCGCGCCGAGCGTTTGCAGATTATGCTGAACGGCGAAGAACTGGCGGCAATCGACACCTGGCGCTTCGATAAAAGGATGCCGAGCCGCGCAGCTGCGGTGCGCGAATTGTTGCGGCGCGGGCTTCTGGCTGAAGGGTTCCTGACTGCCGAGCCAGGAACGAAATCGCAAGAGTTCGGCTTGCTGCGCAGCAGCGGTGAAGGCGCCAGGGAATAGCTGGCACCCATCTGCTAAGCTCCCAGACCTTCGAATAGAGCGGTCGACAAATAGCGCTCTGCAAAAGACGGGATGATCACCACAAGATTCTTCCCGGCATTGTCAGGGCGCGAGCCCACAACGACTGCGGCCTGAAGCGCCGCACCTGACGAGATGCCGACTGGCACGCCCTCCAGCCGGGCCAGCAAGCGCGCGTTGGCAAAGGCGTCGTCGTTCGAAACGGCGACCACTTCATCATAGACAGACGTGTCGAGGATGGCTGGGGCAAAGCCCGCGCCGATGCCCTGGATCTTGTGCGGGCCAGGCTGGCCACCAGAAAGAATTGGGGAGGCTTCGGGTTCGACTGCGATGATCCGCACCTGGGGGTTGCGCAGTTTAAGAACTTGGCCGACCCCGGTGATCGTGCCGCCTGTGCCAATACCCGACACGAAAAGGTCTACCTTGCCCTCGGTATCGTTCCAAATTTCCTCGGCGGTGGTGCGGCGGTGGACCTCAGGATTGGCGGGGTTTTCAAACTGTTGCGGGATCACCGCGCCGGGCATGGAGGCAACCAGTTCTTCCGCCTTGGCGATAGCGCCTTTCATGCCTTTCGCCCCTTCGGTCAAAACCAGTTCAGCGCCGAGCAGCAGCAGCATCTTGCGCCGCTCGACCGACATGGTTTCCGGCATGGTAAGAATGAGCTTGTAGCCTTTGGCGGCTGCTGCAAAGGCGAGTGCGATACCGGTGTTGCCCGAGGTAGGCTCCACCAGTGTTGTTTTTCCGGGCGTGATCTTCCCGCTGGCTTCCAGCGCCTCGATCATCGCCACGCCGATACGATCCTTAACGCTGGAAATGGGATTGAAAAACTCCAGCTTACCGAGAAGGTTGGCGACAATACCTTTTTCAGCAGCAAATTTGTCGAGCCGTACCAGCGGCGTGTCGCCAATGGTTTCAGTGATTGAACTGTAGATGCGTCCGCGACCCGGTTCTTTGGTCATGCTCTCGCTCCCATCCCGTGTTCTTCGAATACCAGGGGGACAGGTGATCGTCCCCGAATGGTTCTTAGGATAGGACGCGTGAGATTTAATGCGAGCGGGTTTTTGGCCGGAAAACTGATGATGTAGGAATGGCGTTTCAACCAAGCTCCGCAAGTTAGCACGTCGTTGCATTAACTGGCGCGGTGAGCGCCCCCTGGCACGTCAGGCTTTATCGCAGCAGAAAGCCGCGTCCAAGCAGGTCATCTTCTTCGAGAGTGAATTCGGCAGTGCCCGTATAAAAGGCCCTGCCGGACACGCTGGCGATGATGGCAGGATGGTCTCCCGCAAGTGTCGTGCGCAAAACTTTTCCAGTAAAGCGCGACCCGGCAATGCTTTCGAAAGTGCGCTCCTCGCCCGGCAGGCAATCGCCTTTCGCATGCATGGCCGCAAGTCGTGCGGTGACGCCCGAGCCGGTGGGTGAGCGGTCAACCTCAGCGTCGGCAAACACACAGATGTTTTTGGTCGGATTGTCTGCCCTGCCATCGCCGCCATCCGTCAGGATAGTGCCATAGAGGAAAGCAAGTTCAGCATGTTCGGGATGCGAAAGCGTTACAGCGTGCTTGGCAGCCTTGGTCAAACCCGTTGCGGCGTCGACAAAATCGCGAACTCTGCTCCTGCCGAATTTGAGGCCGAACTGATGGCAGTCGGCAATGGCGTAGAATGCGCCGCCATAGGCGATGTCGAACGCGACCGAGCTAATGCCTGGCAAGTCCACCTGCTGGCCTGCGGCAAACATGAAGGCCGGCACGCTCTCAAATGATACAGCGCCAGCGCGGCCTGCTTCAACCGCCACGCTAGCAATCACCATTCCGCAGGGACATTCAATATTGACCGTGGTAATTGGCTCCACCGCAGCGACAATCCCATGGTCGACGGCGTAGCGGCCGAGCGCAATCACCGCATGGCCGCACATGGTGGAATAGCCTTCATTATGCAGAAAGAGGACAGCAAGGTCGGCCCCCGGCAGGCTTGGCTCCACCAGCAGTGCGCCATACATGTCGTAATGGCCGCGTGGCTCAAATATCAGGATCTTGCGCAGATGGTCGAGCGTTTCGCGCGCATAGATACGCTTTTCCAGAATGGTATTGCCAAGCACCGGCGGATACCCGCTGATGACGATGCGCACCGGCTCGCCGCCGGTATGCATGTCGGTGACACTTAGTTTTTCCAATGCATGGCTCCGGTATCAGCCCTTTGAAAACAGCGACTGTAATTCGCCGAACGGAGTGGCTTCGCCCATGAAGGTGAAGCTGCCGCGATCAAAAATTTCCCGCGCCGCACGTGCAACGGCCCCAAAAGCGACCTGCGTCAGCCGTGGTCCAAGCGAGATACGGCGGACGCCGAGCCCAGCGACTTGTTCGACCGTCATGGCGGTGGAGGCGATGACGCTCACAGGTTTTATAACCGATTCGCAGATCGTTTTCAGCATCTGCGGATCAGAGATCCCCGGCGCGAAAAGCACGTCGGCCCCCGCTTTCTCAAAGGCCTGCAGCCGGCGGATAGTGTCATCAAGATCGGGCCGGCCCCACAGAAAATTTTCAGTTCGCGCCGTAAATACGAAATCACGACTGAGCGAACGCACAGCTTCCACTGCCGCTGCCACGCGCTCAACGGCATGATCAAAGTCATAGATCGGCCTAGCGATGTCTCCGGAGAAATCCTCAATCGAACAGCCTGCCAGCCCTGCCGCCTCGGCGGCAATTATAGTCTCTGCCGCACTGTCGGCACTGTCTCCCTTGCCTCTTTCTAGATCGGCTGACACTGGCACTGAAACCGCCCGCGCCATCTCGGCACAATGAGTAATCATATGGTCAAAACCGACGCCGCCATCAGGCAACGCCTGCGTGAACGCAAAGCCGGCGCTTGACGTGGCCAGCGCAGAAAATCCGGCTTCTTCAAGAAGCCGCGCTGTGCCGATATCACCTGGATTTGGCATCACGAATGTCGATTGATGCAAGTCTCGAAATATCTTGCCCTTGTCCATTGGTCCATCCCCCTGTCGGATCCAAGAACTTAGCTTTGGGAAGGCTTTTCCGCAAAGCTTGGTGGTTGGGCCAGCGCGTGCATTGCTGACATATGCGTGCTGATTGGCAAACTTGTGTGAGCTTCCTCCGTCGACGGGGTGCCCATCCTGGACTTCGTTGCGCGCTCGTATCTCGCGATGAGGACAGTGTCCTTGCCGCTCGATGCAATCGGCTCTTTTCTGTACGTCCTGGACAGTGCGATACTGCTGCCACTGAAAAACGGAGACCGTGTCTCGGATAATGGGCACGCTCTGACTGACACCGCATCTATTGCCAATCGAGCCCACAGCTTGAGTGGGCAAGCATCACGTCGTTATCCTCAGGGGGGGGTCGGCTGACGCGCTGCACCGGGTGCACACCGGCGGACATCAAAAAGCGTACTAAGGCACCTGCAATTTTAGCTCGTGCCGGTCGAGCCGAAGCCGCCTTCGCCCCGAACAGTCGGTGCAGCAAGGCTGCGCTCTTCAAGAGAGGCGCGGGCGACGGCTGCGAACACGATCTGGGCGATCCGCATGCCACGGGTGATGGCGAAATCCTCGTCGCCGAGATTGACCAGAAGCACCTTCACCTCGCCGCGATAATCGCTGTCGATGGTCCCTGGTGTGTTGAGGCAGGTAATGCCATGCTTGAAGGCAAGACCGGAGCGTGGCCGGATCTGGCCCTCAAAACCGTGCGGAATTTCAAGCACCAGCCCGGTTGGCACCAACGCCCGTTTGCCGGGCAGCAGGATCATCTGCCGGTCTTCTGCAACTGCGGCGCGCAGATCAAGCCCGGCCGCGCCTTCCGTCTCATAGGCTGGCAGGTCCAGGCCCTCGCTATGGGGTAGGCGTACCACGCCCACCAGAGGCGCATTCGGTTCACTTGTGTTCATGAAGCCGGTTGTATCGGTCGAAGTCGCGAGATCGTCAACGGACAATCGCCCCGATTAGCGGATTTCCACCGGCACGATGGTCGTTTCCTTGATTTCCTCCATCACAAAGGAGGCTGAAACATCGCTGAGCGGCACTTTGGCGATCAGCCGCTGGTAAAGGCGGTCATAGGCCTTCACGTCCGAAACGCGGGCGCGCAGAACATAATCGAGATCGCCTGACATGCGGTAGACACCAATAATCTCGGGAAAGGAGGTCACGGCAGCACGAAATTTTGCCAGCCATTCAGGGTCATGGCTCGAGGTGCGCACAATCACGAACACCGAAAGGCCAAGCCCCAGCTTTTCAGCATCAACCAGCGCCACCCGGCCGGTGATCACGCCGTCCTCCTCCAGTCTCTTCACGCGCCGCCAGCAGGCATTGCGTGAAAGCCCGACTTTTTCAGACAGTTGGTCGACCGTAAGCGAGCCGTCTCGTTGCAGTTCAGCAAGGATACGACGGTCTGTTATGTCTATTTGTGGCGTCATAACGGGAGGATTGTCCCAACATATTGGCAAATACAAGGACAAATTGGGATGATCGGGCGAAATCCTTGTCGCACACTGGGCAGTGAGCTCAAAAAAACGCCGAGGGACCCATGACAACACGCATTGCCCGTCTTTTCACCGAGCACCCGGCTTCTGTGGAAGAAACCTATTTTGGCCATATGGCCTTTGCGGCGTGGTTTTCCTCGCGGCTATTTTTGGCAGCAGGTGCTGCACTCGTCCATGCCGTGCTGCCATTCCTGTTTGAGACGACGGCCAGCCGTATCGTGCGCCAGCTTTCCGAGCGTACCCACAATCGGGGTGCGACCGAGGAAAAGCCTGCGGCAGCGCTCAACGCCTGACGCAGTTTATGCGCTGAGGCCGCTGCCCCAAGGGCCGTGATACGCCCCTTCAGCGTCGATGCGCTCAAAGCCATGGGCGCCGAAGAAATCGCGCTGCGCCTGGATAAGGTTAGAGGTGCCGCGTGCCTGTCGGTAGCTGTCGAAATAGGCGAGCGCCGAGGCTAGTGCTGGCACCGGCAGCCCGGCCTCCGATGCACGCGCCACAATGTGGCGGAGCGATGGATGCGCCTCCTTCATCATCGTGACAAAGGCAGGCGCCATCAACAGATTGTCTTCTGCACCGCCAGCCTGGAACGCCTCGGCAATGGTGCCAAGGAACTGCGAGCGGATGATGCAGCCGGCCCGCCAGATTTTTGCGATGGTCGGTAGCGGCAGGTTCCAGCCGAATTCTTTTGAGGCTGCCGCCATCACCGTAAATCCCTGCGCATAGGCAGCAATCTTGCCGGCAAAAAGTGCTAGCTCAAGATGGTTCAACAGCGCCGCGCGGTCTCCCGCCAAGGCGCCGCTGTCGAGTTTGCCATAGACTTCTTGTGCCTTCTCGCGCTCGCCTTTCATCGACGATACCACGCGCGCTGCAACCGCCGCCTCGATTGCAGTGGCTGGAATGCCAAGCGTCTGCGCCTCGATCACCGACCATTTGCCCGTACCCTTCTGGCCGGCGCGGTCAAGGATCATGTCGACCATCGGATTTCCGGTCTCAGGGTCTTGCGCCATGAGCACCTTTTCGGTGATCTCGATGAGGTAGGAATTTAGCCGGCCGGTGTTCCATGCCCCAAAAACGCCTCCGATTTCCTTGGGCTCGAGCCCGACGCCATCGCGCAGCACGCCATAGATTTCCGCAATCATCTGCATGTCGGCATATTCGATGCCATTATGGATGGTTTTGACGAAATGGCCGGCGCCGTCCGGGCCGAGCCAGGCAACGCAGGGCTCGCCCTCGAATTTCGCAGAGATTGACACCAGCACCTTCTCGACGCGCTTCCAGGCATTTTCGGCACCCCCAACCATGATCGACGGGCCATGGCGCGCGCCCTCCTCTCCGCCTGAAACACCCATGCCGATAAAGGTCAGCCCGCTGTCCTTCAGTTCGGAAAAGCGCCGCAGCGTGTCGCGAAAATTTGCGTTGCCGGCATCAATGATACTATCGCCTTTGCCCAGTACCTCGCGAAGATGGGCGATCTGCTGGTCGACCGGATCGCCGGCCTTGATCATCAGGATTACCGGGCGCGGCGGGCGGATGGCCTCTGCCAGCGCCTCAATGGTCTCGCAGGGCACAATACGATCGGTCAGCGCGCCAGCGGATTGAACAAATTCAGTCGTCCGTTCGGTGGTGCGGTTGAACACCGCGACCCGGTTGCCCTGTTCGGCGATGTTGAGCGCCAGGTTGGAACCCATGACGCCAAGCCCGATCAAGCCGATATCCGCTTTTTCCATTTTTACTGCCCGTCTGTCGCGTGAGCCGGCCTGCCGGCAGAAGCCAGATAGTTGACCCCCGGGACACGGCACGTCAACCCGGACTGGCTCGCGCAGCGCCATCAGAACGCAGTACCACATCGGCAAGCCGGCTTCTGGTCAGCACGGTGTCCACATTGGGCATGTCGTTGGAGGCAACCCAGGCGGAGCCGTCGGTGCGCCCAAGATCATGCCAGCGCTGCAACAGCCGTCGCTCCAGCTCAGCCCGCTCCACATCCAGAAATACGGTGAGATCGAACAAGGGTGCAAAATCGGACCATGGTCCCTCGTCGAGCAGCAGATAGTTGCCTTCCACGAGGATGAATTTTGTGTCAGCTGTGATGATGCCGGCACCGGCGCGCGCCAGCTCCATCGACCGATCGAAGACGGGAATGGCAATCTCCGGTTCGCGCGCCCGGATACGCTTCAAAAGATGTGCAAATCCGGCAGCGTCAAATGTCTCGGGCGCGCCCTTGCGCGCTTTCAGCCCGCGCGCTTCCAGGACGCCGTCATCATAGTGAAACCCGTCCATCGCCACGACCACGGCCTGGCGCTCCGGCAGTAGCTCGTGGAGTGCATCAGCCAAGGTCGATTTGCCGGCGCCGGGCGGACCCGCAATCGCGACGACGAAGCGCGCCTGGCCGGAGGCACGCTTGAATATGGTGGCGGCAAGGGAGGCGATCTCGGACATTTTCATACCAGCAGTTTCGTTCGGGAGTGCCATTGTGGCGGCACCGCTGCCAAGTGCAAGCCCGTCGGGGTTGCCCAATCACCACAGCTGCGCACGAACCGGCCCGCAACGCAGCGCCGCTGTTGACCTTGGCAGCCCAGTTGCTATGTGACGCAGCGGGACATGACAGTGGCTGCGGTGCGGGGAAAGTATTTTCTTGGCGAACATGATAAGAAATTTTTGGCCGGCGCTGCGCGGCGTTGCTGTTGTTCTCGTACTTGGCCTGCTTGCCGCCTGTTCCACCACTGAAACACTGCGCCCACCAGAGCCGACGCTGCCGCAATTTGCGGCCTCGCCCAAATATGCATCGATTGTGGTAGATTCCACCAATGGAAAGACGCTGTTTCAGTCCAGCTCCACGCAGCCGCGCTACCCGGCATCACTAACCAAGATGATGACGCTTTACCTGCTGTTCGAGGCGCTTGAACAGGGACGCGTCTCGGATGACACGCAGATCCCGGTTTCAGCCTATGCGGCAGCACGCCCGCCCTCAAAACTCGGCTTTCGCGCCGGCGAAACCATTACCGTCGCCGAAGCCATCCAGGCGCTGTGCACCAAATCGGCTAATGACGTGGCGGTGGCAGTGGCCGAACATCTGGCCGGCACCGAAGACCAGTTTGCAGCCTATATGACGACCAAGGCCCGGTCGCTCGGCATGTCGGGCACGGTGTTCCGCAACGCGTCTGGCCTTCCCGACCCGTCACAGGTGACCACGGCGCGCGACATGGCACTGCTTGGCATGGCATTGCAGCGACGATTTCCGCGCCAATTTGGCTATTTTTCAGCCCGTGAATTTACCTTCCGCGGCAAGATAATCAAAGGCCACAACAGGCTGCTCGGCCGTGTGCAGGGCGTCGATGGCATCAAGACCGGCTATATAGGAGCCTCAGGCTTCAACATCGTCACTTCCGTTCGCACCGGCGGCCGGGGACTGGTGGTGGTCGTCATGGGCGGCGAAAGCGCACGCGCGCGCGACGCCCATGTGGAAGAATTGATCGGGCTCTATATGCCGGAGACATCGCGGCGCAGCGGCGGATCGGGCGTGGCAACGCAGTAGGCAAACACACCCGCCACTTCGCAGTTGATGCGGTGCCGCGGTTCAGCTATGAAATCCGCCACGGACGCGACCAGCCCGCGCCATGACGGCCTGAACCAAACATCAGGCCCTGCACCCGTAGCTCAGCTGGATAGAGCGCTGCCCTCCGAAGGCTGATGTCAAGGAGGGATTTGAAAAAAGGAATGACGAAAGAGGAAGAATAAACAACGACTTACGATGATCGATGCGAAGCGCTTGGAAAGCTGATATTCCTCGAGTAAGCACCACGTAAGCAGTTGCACCAAGGTAAGCACCCGTAGCTCAGCTGGATAGAGCGTCGCCCTCCGAAGGCGAAGGCCACTGGTTCGAATCCAGTCGGGTGCACCATCTCTCAGATTTTCAACGATAAAACGTTCGTTGGGCCGTCGAAGGCCAGATCAAATCACTCAGTGTGCATGATTTCCGAGAAATAGCAGACTTCGGCCTAGTGCCAATGCTGCTTCCACGGGCCGATGGTGCCCTCTCGCGCCAGAAGGCACTCTTCACGAAGTGTATCGTGCACCTGAACCAGCACGCGCAGATCGATCCGGTGTCAACAGCGCCTAGAACGTCGGCCACTGGTACGCCACGTATCTCGCGGAGGGTGCCCGACGACGACACGAGGCCACACCCTCGCATGGGGACAACCATCGCTGGCCATCGCCCCAAAGCGGCAGCACGCAATCTCTCGTTATACTTTCAGGTTGAATGATCGCGCGACCAAGTATAATTATACCTGATGGTTGAACGAGAATCACAACACATGGACCACATATTCCAAGCGCTCAGCGACGGGACCCGGCGTCGGATGCTCCGGGAACTGGCGCAGGGAGAGCGCAGCGTCGGCGAGTTGTCGGCCCCGTTTTCGATGACGCTCGCCGCGGCGTCCAAGCACATCCGCGTCTTGGAACAGGCTGGTCTGGTTCGCCGTGAGGTCCGTTGGCGCACGCATGTTTGTCACCTCGAGGCAGCACCGCTGAAGCAGGCGCTCGACGAGTTATCCTACTACGAAAGCTTCTGGACCGAACGTCTCGATACCCTCCACCGCCTCCTGCGCGAGGAAGACGCGCAAGCGTCGTCTCGATCCGCAACAGACCCGACCTCCGAAGGAGGAAAAGCATGACACTTCAAGACGGCACTGGCGCCTTTGCTGAGTTGACCGGCGGTTCGACCATGGTCATTGAGCGTTGGCTGCCCGGTCCCGCCGACCGGATCTGGCGCTACCTCACCGACAGCGATCTGCGCCGGAAATGGTTTGCCGCCGGAGAGATGGCCCTCGTCCCGGGCGCTCCTCTGAACCTCGTCTGGCACAATGACACCCTGAGCGATGCCGACGACGTGCGCCCCGCCGGATTTCCAGAAGAGCAGCTGATGCAGAGTCAGGTCATCGCGGTCGACCCGATGCGGATGCTCAAGATCGCCTGGGGAAAAGGGGACGTGACCTTCGCTCTGAAGGAAAAGGGTGACCGCGTCCTTCTGACGGTCACTCACCGTGGCCTTGATGACCAGGGGGCGCAGACGGAGATCGCTGGCGGGTGGCACATGCACCTCGAGATACTTGTCGCGACGATGTCGGGCACAGACCGGCCATCCTTCTGGTCAGGCTGGACAAGACTTCAAGTCATTTATGATGACCGCTTGAACAATCCGGATAGGGAGTGAGCACGATGTCCTTGGACAAGAAGACCGCAGTGATTTTCGGCGGCAGTGGGGCGATCGGCAGTGCGGTCGGACAGGCGCTCGCGCGAGACGGAGCACATATCTACTTGGGAGCGCGGACGCAGGAGCGGCTGGCAGAAGCGGCACAAGGCATCCGCGCGGCGGGTGGAACCGTCGACACCTTCGAGGTTGATACGCTCGACGAGCAGGCGACGGTAGAGCGGACCGAGATGCTGGCCGGGCAGACCGGCGGCATCGATATCGTGGTCAATGCCACGAGCTTCATGCACGACCAGGGGAAGGAGATCGCTGACCTGTCGCTCGCGGAGTTTACGCAGGGCATTGAGCCATTCCTATCGTCTCAGTTCAACATCTGCAAGGCGGTCGCACCCCACATGGGCGGAGATCACGGCGGGGTAATCATCACGGTGGTGGCTCCCGGCGGTCGCATGGCGGCGCCTGGCCACCTTGGCCACATCGTTGGCTGCGCAGGCATCGAAGCATTCACGAAGGCGCTGGCAAGCGAACTCGGTCCGCGCAACATCCGCGTCCTCAGTCTGCGATCACACGCGATTTCCGACGCGGTCGCGGCAGGTTCCTATACCGGCGAGCTTTTCGCTCCGAAAGCTGAGGCGATGGGATTGACCGTGCAGGACTGGCTCGGAGGCGCAGCTCAAGGCACGATGCTGAAACGTCTGCCGACCCTGTCGCAGGTGGCGCAGACCATCGCGTTCCTTGCGTCAGGTCATGCGGCAGCGATGACGGCCTCTGTCGTCAACATGACCGCTGGCCTGACGACAGAGTAGGCGGCCAAGGCTTGCAGCTCGGTCGCGATGGGGGACGAGACCGATGCCGGCCCGACATAGCGGGTCCTTCCGAATCTGCTAGCCTCTCCTTGAGAACGCAAACGCCCCAGCCAGTAACAGGATTGCCCCGCGCAGCTTGCGGGATGACAAGCTCATCGGCTTCGGATAGCGCGAGGACGTTGACCATAATGCCGCCGAACTCGAACACCGCGGACACTTCGTCCTCAAACACCAGCGGGAGTTCAAGCGCCGAATGGTAGAAATCACGACAGGCAGCGAACTTATCCGAGAACAGAGTGACTGTTTCGAATATTGGTTTCACATTCATCTTCTTACCTTCGATCTGGCCAGCTGCGGAACGAAATCATGGTCCCTTTGAGGCGAACTTAAGTGGATCGATAAACCACCGCGATGGCGCCACCGGAAAAAGTCTTTGCACTGATGAGTTGCAAATCCATTGGTTTGGACAATCCGGAAAACAAGGGCACCCCCTTGCCAAGCGCAATCGGAGCAATCAGGAGTTGATATTCATCGATGAGACCGTTGGCCGCCAGATCCTGAGCAAGATTGGCACCGCCGAGAACCCTGATGTCCTTGCCCCGCTGCGCCTTGAGGCGCGTAACTTCCTCTGAGAGGTTTCCCTTAGCTTCAATGGGATTGGACCAAGTGCCCACACCCTCAACTATCGGCTCTGTCACATCAGAGGATGATACCTTTGCACGCTCAGTTTCAGTCGAAGCCATTGTGGTTGCATGAGGGTTCGGTCGATCTGAGAGGCCATTCTTGGTGAATACTACCTTGGGAATCTTGTTCATGGGTTCTGCGAAGGGCGTATCTGCATTTGGCCAGTAGTTTGCCATTTCAGAGTAAGAGCGGCGGCCCATAGCAATGATGCCTGCCTGCCATAAATTATCGACTATCCATTCGTCTGTCGCATCGTTCCCGGTCTTGAAAATCCAGTCAACCTCCCCGTTAGGACCGCTGACAAAGCCGTCGACTGAAACAAACATCCCTAACACTAGCTTTCTCATAATTGCCTCCTACGGTTATCGTTGCAGACCCTGTCAAAAGACCGATCAGGTTGTAACATCAGGCGCTTTTTCGTTCGGAAAGGGCGCCATCGGCCTTGAAGACCGCCAACTGTGTGGCGAACGCCCACTTGTAGGCTGGCTGCCGTTTTGCTCGGTGCTGCGTGCGGTCTTACAAGCTCATTGGCTCCCGAGAGGGCCAACGCATTGATCATGATGCCGCCAAAGTCGAACACTGCTGACACCTTGTCCTCAAACACAATCGGCATGTTCAGGGACGACAAATAAAACTCCCGGCAAGGCGCGAAGTTCTCCGCGAATAGGGTAACTGTCTGAAATGTCGGCTTTGCAATCATCTTTCCTTTTCCATTCAGGCCGGGGACCGAAAAATTCAACCAACTCTGCGCCAAACGCCCAGAGCCACACCCCTAAATAGCCGAAGCGCAGTTCTGGTCACGATCTGAACGTGGAACGAACCAATGACGAGCAATCAGTGACAACCTTCATCCCGTAGTTTGATCGTTACGGTGGTTTGCAGCTTTTGCGGATCTGGCTCTTCGTCAGGACCATTATGGTAGATTTCAAGACGATTTGCGAACCACTCGCCACCATCTTTATGCCCGGAATCGAAAATCAGACCAGCCTGACAGGCCCACCCGATAAGAACGCCATTGACCATAATGAGATTCTCATAGGGCCCAAAATATGTGATTTCAGCATACCGCCCCGCGGGAAGGATGCCGCTCGTGAAGTCTTCGAAAGGCGCGACAGCTTGGTCGACCGGCACTCCGAACTCCATCTCAATATCCGGCATGTTGATTACATTATGCTTGAAGAAAATTGGCCCGCCTTCTTTCAACTTGTTATTTTCGATGTGTGAGAAAAGGCGTTTTAGAATTGCGGGGATCTGACCGTCGAAAGGAAGCGTGACGTCGGCCTTCAGCGCGACGTAGGTTACCGCAGGGCGGTCAACAATCCTGGGAAGGGTTAGCATTTGTTTTCCTCTTCAGTTTTGAGCAATCATGATCTTAGGTCGCCACAAGCTTTAGCGGCGGTGTACAAAGCGGATACTGAAAGCATGCCATCCAGTACTTTTACTGTACCGGGCACGCACATGTTTCCGGTTAAAACCGTGTCGCTATCTGGCGAAATTTCGAAGATGATGATGGTTACTATGTGCCTTCTCCTGACAAATGATTTTCGGTCTTATGCGCTATCCTGACCCTCTCCTGACCCTGTCCTGATGCATCTCGATCAGAAAGGTCGCCACCGCTGGTGCGACGATCTCAGGTGCGGCCGAGTGGTCCGCGCCGGTGAGGACGGCAACCCGCGCATCGGGGATCAACTGGCCCAGACGTTCGGCGGTGGCACCGAAGAATTCGGGGCTCTGATCACCGGTCAGGATGAGTGTAGGCACGGCGACCCTTCGCGCGATCTCAACGGGCAGACGGCCGCCCGTCGATATGCCCATGAGGTCGAGATCGTTCGACATGCTCGGGGCGGCGCGCAAACGCGCGTTGTCGGTGGCCATCGCCGCAGCCATTTCGTCCGGCACGCCCGATGCGGCGAGGAAGGCTTTGATCGCCGCTGCGTGACGGCCGACGTTCAAGTGGCCTCGCACCTCGGCGACGTAGGAATCTTCCACTTTCGGCGCATCCTCGGGCGAGAACGGTGGTTCATAGAGAATGAGGCTTCCGATCGGCAGACCATTGGCAGCGGCATGGAGTGCCAATGCCGCGCCTGAGGAGTGCCCGAAAAGCGCCGGACGGCTGCCAGCCGTCACGATCATGGCGGTGATATCCTCGATTTCGCGGGTAACGGAATAGGACGCCCCATCACCGCTGTCGCCTCGTCCGCGCCGGTCCACCGCGAATGTCGTGAAATGGTCTGACAGTGCCTTGCTGAGCGCCGCGACCCCGCTGCGGTCGCTCAGAATTCCGCTGATGAGGATTATGGCCGGGCCACTCCCACTGCGCTCGAAAGCAATGAGGGTGCCATCTCTGGAGATTACTTGTTCGGGCATGAGGCTCTCCTGATAGGGCACGGAGCGCTTAAGGTTCTGCGGATGGACCTGTAAGTTGCAATAGACGCCAGCATTCCGGTTCAGCCGAAACGAGTTGTGAGGAACGCGATGGAAAGGCTGGCCACGACCGCCTTGGCCAACGCGTCTCCTGCATGGATTGCGTAGAGCTTCGCCGGGTAGCCTTCGTGGACGACCGCGCCTGCAAGGCCTGCGGCCTGAAACCCGGCCCAGACAAGCAAGGCAAGGAGAAGGGAGCCCGACAGGCTTTCGATCCCGATCCAGCGGATCAGAACCGCCAGCGCCGCTGCCAGTCCCAGGCATCGGAGCGCTTCAAAAGCTAACGTCGACGCCTGTGGTGTCGCGGCTTCAGCGTAGGCGGGGCTTAGAGACGCGGCAGCCCCGCCGAAAAGTAAACCGTACCAAATGGCTCCGACAACGAAAGCCAGTACCGCTCCGGCCAACACGCTCCCAAACCAGATCATCATGGTTGATCTACTCCTGCACGAATTTCAGTATCATTCCGAGAGAAGAGCATTTCGATGTAGCGGCGCAGGTGGTCCACGCTCTCGATCGCGACATCAGCCGTGCCTTTGGCTTTTGCCATGACAAGGGCCCCTTGGATCACGGCTTGCACATGCAAAGCCAAGCTGGTGGCATGGTCTTCGTCACCCGAGCCATAGGCGCGAAACGCCTCAACCAGATCGGCTTCGATGATCCGTGCACCATCCGTAATGATTTCGTCACAGGCTCGGCGGATCGCATCGCTTGTCGCGTGGGCCTCTTGCACGAGCGTGCCGGCGAAACAGGTGAACTCAGCGATCTCACCAACAAGAAGCGATCTCCGCAGTTCGAGATAAGCCAGGACTCGATCGACCGGATCGACCGGGTCACGCCATGGGATTGCGGCGAACATCTCGGAGGCCAGCGCGCCCCAGCGGTGTGTTGCCGCAACGCCCAGCTCTTCCTTGGTCGCGAAGTGGTGAAAGAACGATCCTTTTGTAACCCCCGCAGCGCGACACAGATCTTCGACCGACGTGGCTGCAAAGCCGCGCTCGCGCACAAGTTTGATTGCCGCGAGAAGAAGTTTCTCGCGGGAGGGAAGTTTGGGTGTGGACTCGGTTTCGTTCGCCATCATGCCATCACCATACCGATTGGTATGGTGATGTGTCAATCATGCACTGATCCTGCTATTTGCCAAGCTGTTCAGGCATCTTGGAAGTGCATTCACCGAGGTTACCCGAACCGCGGATACGAGCCAATTTCCATGAAACATCCCCGTCTTGTCCGTCGCGGTTGTCGTACGCCGAATGCCAGGTTGAGATCGTTCGCAATTGTTTCGTCACTCGATATAGCGTTTTGCGAACAATGCATCGGCGCGAAGCCTTTCGCCAATATCTGGCCTGCCGACGCGTTCCATTTCGTCAGCCGCATTGGCTCGCTCTTGGATTTCAGCCAATAGGATCGCTTGCAACTGCTCGGAACCTAAGGCCAGTCGCTCGATTTCAGCCGACCTTTCAAAGAAACGATGTCCATCTTTCGACCCATTGTCCGCCTTTATCGGGGGGCATCGGCATTGTCGATCGCTGCCAAAAGTGCACCAATCAGCTTAGCTTCATCCGTCCGACGCGCCTTCCTGGAATTGCGCAGATCGAGCCGCATGCGATCGTGTCCCCGGGGGTGGTGTAGGTTCTGGCTGAGGTGGTCACCGGCGATAGTCCGGTAGGGTCTGGTTGTTGACACCAACCTGGACCGGAGAGACCCCCGATGACCAACGACATTATGAACCTGCGGGACTTCGTCGAGAAGACCCCTGACGCCGATCTGCTGCGAGAGATGATCGGCTTTGCCGCGGAACGCCTCATGGAGCTGGAGGTCGGCGCCACCACAGGCGCGGCCTACGGCGAGAAGAGCGCGATGCGCCGTGCCCAGCGGAACGGTTACCGCGATCGAGATTGGGAGACGCGGGCTGGCACAGTCGATCTGCGCATCCCGAAGCTGCGCAAGGGCACCTACTTTCCCGGTTTCCTGGAGCCGCGCCGGATGGCGGAGAAGGCGCTGACCGCTGTAATCCAGGAGGCCTATATTCAGGGCATCTCAACGCGTTCCGTCGACGACCTGGTCAAGGCGATGGGCATGAGCGGCATCTCGAAGAGCCAGGTCAGCCGTTTGTGTGAAGAGATCGACGGCAAGGTGAAGGCCTTCCTCGACCGGCCGATCGAAGGCGATTGGCCGTATCTCTGGATCGACGCCACCTATCTCAAGGTCCGGCGCGGTGGTCGGATCGTGTCGGTCGCTGCCATCATCGCCATCGGCGTGAACTCGGACGGACGCCGCGAGATACTGGGCTTGGAGATCGGCACCTCCGAGGCCGAGCCGATCTGGACGGAGTTCTTGCGCAAGCTGACCCGGCGCGGCCTGCGGGGTGTGAAGCTCGTGATCTCCGACGCACATGAAGGCATCAAGGCGGCGGTAACGAAGGTGCTGTCCGCCACATGGCAAAGGTGCAGGGTCCACTTCCAGCGCAACGTCGCGGCCCATGCCGGCAAGAGCGGTCGCGGTGTCGTCTCGGCTTTCATCGCCACCGCCTTCGCCCAGCCGACAGCCGAGGCGGCAAGCACCCAGTGGCGTGCGGTGGCGGACCAGATCAGGCCGAAGGTGCCCAAGCTGGCAACGATCATGGATGACGCCGAGCACGACGTGCTCGCCTATATGTCCTTCCCGAAGGAGCACCGCACCAAGCTGCACTCGACCAATCCGATCGAACGTCTCAACGGCTAGATCAAGCGCCGCACCGACGTCGTCGGCATCTTTCCCAACGACGACGCGATCATTCGCCTGGTCGGCGCGCTGCTCCTCGAACAGAACGATGAATGGGCCGTTCAACGGGGTCGATACATGACACTGGAAACCATGGCGCCGGTGAGCGATGATGCAATCGTCAGCCTGCCCGTCGTGGCGCGCTGATCAAGCAGGCCCGAAGCGGACGTCACGGTGATCCTCACGGCCCGCTACACCACTTGGTGGGACACGATCCCGCATGCGGGCTTTCATCTCGTGTGCGGCATTTCTCACCATATCCAAAACCTCTGCGGCCACTTCTCTTTTCAACACAGGTCCGCCCGGGGCTGCGCAATTCGGCCAGGCAAGCCGTCAGAAAACAATGGCAACTGACTGGTTCGCACCGGGGATGAATCACCTAGTCGATGATTGCGCCAGTGCCTTCCGCTTTCATGCGGGCGAGCCCATCCTTCATGCCTTTAACCTGTTCGGGTGTGTGTCCTTGCCACTTCGTCACTTCAGCAATGATTCTGAGAGGCTCACGCGAGCGATAGGACATTGACGGATTGCCGGGAAATTTCTTGTCCGTAAGGTTGGGATCATCGACGATGGGTCCGGTCGGCTCGACGACATATATGCGTTCAGCCGCATCGCCAGACGAAAGTTCAGCTCCCCAGATTGCCGCATCCAGAGTAGCCGAGAAATAGACCCACGAAAGGGGCTGTGTATCGGTAAAATTTGATCGGTAGCCTACCTGGATCATGCTTCCAACTTTCAGGTTGGCCTTGGTTCCATGAAAGTATGCCTGCACAAACAGATTGGGAGAATTTGACATTGATGCGTTTCCTTTAACTTCAGACTGGTGGCGACCATTGATCAAGTTGATCGCTACAAACGGTACTGCGAACAAGATCGGCTGGGTCGCTGCCGCTTGTTTTCGCAAATTTCACGTGTCTCATGCGCGCGTGAATCTCACCCATCGCACTATCCTTGGCTCCCAATTTCACTCGCAACTTCTTCATCATTCGTTGGCTGCGGCGGAAACATAGAACGGATCGCTTGTGTCGCCGCCGGATGATAAATCGTTGCATGGCGTTCGTTGGGGAACGCCGTGTAATCCCAGTTGATGCTGGAATTCTGGTTGGCCTTCAGTGCTTCGACCAAGCGGTCCATGCCCTGTTGCATCGCCCCACCTTCGTCGGCCATGGAGAGCCAGATGGAGCGCTCGGGTTGCTGGGACACCGAAAGCAGAGTGCGCGCATCACGGGGTAGATTGCCGCCATCCCACCAGAGGCTGGGGCTGATCGCGATATAGTGGCTGAAGTCTTCAGCGTGCCGCAGCGCAACATCGACCACGAACAGCGCCGCAAGCGATTCGCCCATGACCGCATTGTCGCCCTTGGTTCGATATATTGCATCGATGGCGGGGCGAAGCTCTTCGACAAGGAAGCGCCTGAAGGTGTCTGCGTCGCCGCTCGTGGGAAAATCTTTGATCTCGGCCGGATCACTTGAGGGCTGGGTGAACTCCGCCCTGCGATCCTCGCTCTGAATGCCAACCACTATCATCGGGACGTTCGCTCCCCACGTCCCTCCTTGCTGCACCATGCTCGCGATATGGGCGAAATCCTGCCACCCCGATCCACCATCCAACAGGTAGAGAACCGGATACTTTGCGTTGGCCTGTTCAGGATCGTCGTAGTCGGTCGGTAGCATGATATTTACCCGGCGCAGACCCCGCATTGCCTGTGAAGGGACATCGTACCCCTGTCCGATCACCACCGGTTCGCCAGCGGCCGCAAACGGAAGCTCCTGCGCCTGACAGGGGATCGCGGTCATCGATGAGACTGCCAGTATGATTGCCCGCCACCACATCCTCATGCTCTCCTCGATATCGTAATTGGTCCAGGCAAGAGCCCAAATATTGGAAATTGCGAGACGATCATGATTTTGTCCTCGTGACCGGCCATCAGTTCAACAGCCTTGCAAGGCTCGCAAAGTCAGCACTCCAGTCTTGTTCGACTTCCTCGACGATGCGCTCGGGAACCGCGCCAAGACTATGGACAAGTGTGAGGAAAGCCCCGCGGTCTCGCGGTTCGATAGTTACGTCCACCACGGTATCGCGCCCGCGTCCGACTACCTGCCAGGTCAGGACCAAGCGCGTGGGGCGGGATATCTCGATGAAGATCCCAGTGTAAACGATGGGTGCCCCGTCGCGCGACAGTTCGAATGTGAAGCTGCCACCAACCCGCGCATCAAGCTGGATATCTTTCGCCCGCTGTTCGCGATACGCGGGGTCGAACATCCACTGCGCAATAAGGGTGGGATCCAACCATGCATCAAACACGTCTTCGGGCGCGGCTTCGAAGAAGTAGGTGACATGCGCTGATTTTTGGGGGTTGGTTGTCATATTGCAATTCTACCGAACGGCATCCTCTGGGGGATGTTCAGCGAACCACTCCACGATCTTGGGCATGTTCGCTTCGAATGCGCCCGGAGAGAAGATATTCAGGACTCCGGCGCGCTCTTGGCTCCGGTTTTCGAAATCGTGCTCAACGCCCGCCGGGACGAAGATGAAGCTACCCTTGTTCGCGTCGCGCCTCGTGTCGCCGATCAGAAAGCTCATCGTGCCGTCAAGAACATAGAAAATTTCGTTCTCCCGGTCGTGCGAATGCGCGCCCACACCCTTCGTGTTCGCTTCCATCCACCATTCGGAAATCGAGAACTGGTTGGCGGTTTCCTCTCCATCCGCTTTGAAGGTCGCCTTGATGCGGCCCATGTCGTATGAACGTCCTTCATCCGCGGCGACGAAAATCACCTCTCCCTTTTGATGTGCGTTCAAGTTCTGCACCTCCCTTTTTTCGGCCGTTGCTCTCTTGCCAGTGACGAATTGCAAATCAATCATCAGGTACGACCGATGATCCACCGACCGCGCGGCATTTGAGATCGATCACCCGCCACGCAAGACGACTGGGCGAACCGCCAAGACGTTCAACCTCTTCATCGACGCAGCGTTGCGATCGTGTTCGGTCGTCTCTCGCCCGGAGAGCCGCGTCCAGGTCGACAATGTCTCTGAGTTCTTGTTGCGTAAGCTGGCCCAGTTGGATTCGGCCATGCAACAAGGCTTCGTAATTCGCGCGGGCACGGTCGATCCGGTCCGTAGCAGAAGCAGTGTTTGCGACCAGCGACAGTCCAGCCAGTAGCACCAAAGCCGGTCGGATAAATGCTCTCATCCATTGGGTTTCATGGAAATTGAGTATGGAAAAATCAGTTGCCGTCATGTGCTATCCGCCTTCCTCTTTTTAAGAAGTGCATCAAGTGCTTCAAAGCGCGTCAGCCAGAATGACTTCGTCTCCTCAATCCATAAGGCGACCTCGTCGAGTCCCTTCGGGTTGAGCGACAATACATGCTCTCGACCGACTCTCTCTCGTTTGACCAACTCGGCACGCTCCAACAGGCGGATGTGCTTGGACACCGAATTCAGCGAAATCGGAAAGGGCTCGGCGATCTCCGTGACGCGCGCCTCACCTTCATTCAGCCGTGCCAGGATAGCGCGCCGCGTGGGATCAGCGAGAGCGATGAACGTTTGATCCAGCGATCCCTCTTTAAGATTCATACTGTCAAGCCTCGTGATCGGTTCATGGGTTCGTGACTACCTTTCCAGGGTTTCCTCTGCGTCAAAATCGCCTGCCGCTGTCTTGCGACCTTCTCAAACTCTGTTCGTCCGGGTTGCCCAACTGGAGCAGTTCGTCATCAACAATCTTGACTGTTGCGCAATACCATTCATACTTATGGGTGAATATAGGTCAAGCCTGAAAATGCACAGACCGTTCGTCCCCTTTGCGATTTGCGAGGAGGATTCGACGACTGAGCACACGATGCAATCATGCGGGGTTGAGAGACGACATGGTACGGAAGAGGTGCAAATAGGGTGGCACTTGAACTGAGACATCTGCGATATGTCATCGCCGCTGCCGAGCATCACAGCTTCCGGCGGGCTGCGGGTGTACTCGGAGTCAATCAGTCAGCCATCAGCCGCCGTATCCGCGATTTGGAAGACGAACTCGGCGCATCGCTATTCAATCGCCATTCGGGCGGCGTCGAGTTGACATTTGCGGGACGAAGTTTCCTCGAACACGCCAAGCGCGGCCTGGTACAGATCGACTGTGCGGCAAGCCTGGTCGATGCCCATGGCTGCGGCGACGCCGGGAACGTCCGCATCGGAATTTTCTCGTCGCTCTCTTCGGGGTTCTTTGCCGATCTATTGCATGCTTTTGAACGCCGACATGCCGGCGTTCGACTAGATTTTATCGAAGGTGCGCCGACAGAACACATCGCGTCGATCCGTCACCACAAGCTCGATGTTGCATTTTTGACGTGTACGATCGCGCCGCCCTATTGCGATAGCGAGCACCTCTGGACCGAAGGAATTTATGTTGTCGTGCCTGTCACCGACAGCCTCGCTGGCAAAGCGGAGATTATCTGGGATGACCTCTATGATCGGCATTTCATCGTGAGCCGATCAGACCCGGGCCCTGAGATACACGACTATCTTGTGAAGCATCTTGCCCGTCTGGGGCATCGCGCCAGCGTTGAATATTGTTCGGTCGGCCGCGACAACCTCATGCATCTCGTATCATTGGGAAAAGGCCTCACGCTGACCAGCGAGGCGACAACGGGCACAACATTTCCCAAGGTTACATACCGGTTGCTGGCGGGCGAACAGCTTCCTTTCTGCGCGATCTGGTCGCCGCAGAACGACAATCCTGCGATGCGCCGCTTGCTGAGCCTTGCCAAAGCGATGTCTAAACGGAACCGGCAGTGCGAGAGCCGCGCGAATTCGGCTATTGTCGTTTCGAAGGCATTGTCGCGTCCGTCCGTTCCACACGGTTCCGCCTCTCCTTCGCGAAACCACGGTCGGTCGCCATAAAGCGCTCGACCATAGGGGCTATCAGCCTTGCAGGATCCTTGATCGGCTGTCCGGTTTCACGCGCCAGCACTTCAGCATAGGCGATGAGAGATTTATGAACCGGCGCGGGCAATTCAACCGACACTTTTACCGGTTTGTCGTCTAAAAGCGCTCCGAGTTTCAACTTGGTCATGAATATCACCTTTGTGGCTCGAGGATGAGGTCGCGGGTGACGATGACACGCACCGGAACGCCGGGACGGATGGTGAGGGTCGGTGCCCGCCCGACCTGTCGGCGGACAATCTCTTGTCCCGCATCGCCGATCGTGTCCTGGGCGCCGTCGCGGATTGCGCGGGCGATCGCGTCACTGTCGTCGGTGGCGAGTTCCGCGCCAATATTCAGCACGCTAGCAAGCACTGCGGCCTTGGCGATGTCCCACCAATGATGATCGACACCGTCCTCGAGCCCGGCGTAGCCTGCGGCGTCAGCTCCGGGCTGCCGTTCGAGCACGATCGAGCGCCCGCCCGGTAGGATGATGCGGTTCCACACCAGCAAAACACGCCGCTGGCCGATGCCGACGCCGCTGTCATATTCGCCGATCAGCCGTGAACCCTGGGGAATGAGCAGATAGCGCCCGGACGGGCTGTCATAGACGTTCTCAGTCACCTGCGCGGTGATCTGACCCGGCAGATCGGAGCGGATACCGGTGACGAGCGCTGCCGGAATGACGGCCCCGGCCTGAAGCATATAGGGTGATGGCGGCGGCGTGACGCGATCAGCCGACATTGTGCGACGATCGACGGGCGCATTCAGGAAAGCCAGCTGCCGCTCCTGTGCCGTGGGTGTGCGCGGCTCTTCGGGAAACACCGACGGAAAGCCGCCCGCAAGATTGACGCCTGTCGCTGCTGCCGGTGACTGGCTCTGCGCTCCCCGCGCGCCGAAGAACAGTTCGCTGGTGCGGGCGGCCTCGATTTCAGCGAGACGGCGTTGCTCTTCGGGATCGGGACCGGGTGCCATCGTGACCGGCACCGGGCGGCCTTCTTCCTGCGCGCGGCGGATCGGACGGCCGAGATCGCCGGGCAGCGCCGGTCCGAGTTGCGGGACGCCGGAATAATCCGTTGGCAGACGGCGCAGCTCGTCGGCGGCCGGGCGGTTCTCGGTGGTGAAGAGCTCGTTCGGTGCATCCCCGGCCTGCCGGCCCTGAAGCGCGAAGATCAGCGCGCCGCCGATGCCGAGGCCGGTGATGATCGCAAGGCCCGCCAGAACTTTCCGCGACAGCCGCACGACACGGGGCGGATCGGCCCGCAGCCGGAACGGATCGTTTGGGGGAGTTTTGCGTGATGTCCCGGCGTGGTCTGCGCCGGAAGCCGGTATTTCTGTTTCATCGGTCATTGGTGCTGTCCTCCGCTGCCGCGGTCCGCGCATTGCGCCGCACGCCGTCGGTTCGCACGATGCGGACCATCTGCTGGTTCTCGCCGCCCAGGCGCAGTTCGGCGGCAGCGAAGAGCCGGTCTACGATGAGGACGTTCAGGTAGACGCGGGTATTGGCGATCTGCGCCTCGCCGTCTGCGCCGATCACGAAGAGGGGCGGCATCTCGCCCTGAACGATCCCGCGCGGGAAGACGACATAGACACGCCTGCCGTCATCGAAGACGGTCTGCGGTCGCCATGGCGGCGTGTCGCCTTCAAGCCCATAGCGGTAGCGTCGCTGGGCTTCGGGTGGAATGATCGGCTGCGTCAAGGCGGGCGGTTGGGCCTGCCCCCGGACCTGCGGATAGGACCAAGCGACCGAAGGCATGTAGGAGTCTTCATTCGCCCGCAGTTCGACCAGATAGATGCGCCTGTCGGTGCTGATGACGAGGTTGGTGGCGATGTCGGGCCGGGTGGGTTTCACGAGAATGAGGACACGTTGCTCGCGCCCACTGCCGCTTTCCGTATCGCCGATGATCCAGCGCGCCGTATCACCCGCGGCAATCGGGCCTTCGCCGGTCAGGCGCTCGCCCGGTTCGAGCGCGATATTGGTGATCTGTCCGGGCGAGGCATAGACCTGATAGAGCGCCCCTTCGCTGTAGGGGAACACCTGGATTGCGTTGTAATAGCCTTCGCGGCGTGGCTGGACGCGGGCGGCGGCATTGGCATTGATGACCCGGGCTTCGGGGGTGCGGGCAGTTTCGCCGCCATGTGACGGCGTCCAGGCCGGCGGGGTGTGAACCGGTTTGAGGGGCTCTTCGACCGCCGCCGGTGGTGGCGCCGGAAGTGACGGCACGTCGCCATCATAGGTGATCTCCGGCGGCTTGTAGGTTGCACACCCGGTCAACAGGGCCGTCACGAGCACCAGCGATAAGGTCGGGGTGCCACAGAGAACTCTCATTGCTGCAACTCCCGTGACCAGTTGATGGCGTTAACATAGATGCCGAGCGGGTTCTCGCGCAGCCGCTCCGTGGTGCGCGGCGGCTGGATGGAGATGGTCAGGATCGCCGTCCAGCGCTCGGTCGCAGCGAGGCTGCCGTCCTGATAGCGCCGCTCGGTCCAGGCGATGCGGAAACTGTCCGGCGAGGCGCGAATGACGCTGGAAACATCGACCGAGACCTGCATCTCGCCGACTCGGGCGAAGGGATCGTTCGCACGGGCGTAGTCGTTGAGCGCCTGCGCCCCGCGATCGGTGGTGAACTCATAGGCGCGCAGCCAGTTCTGGCGCACGATGATCGGATCGGCGGCGATCGAGCGGACCTGCTCGATGAAGCGCGCCAGATGAAACGCCACCTGCGGATCGGTCGGTCGGTAGTCAGCGGCCGCGGGCGCAACGGTCTGGGTCTCGCCGTGTCTGTCGACTTCCACCACCCAGGGGACAATCGTGCCGCGCGCCGATTGCCAGACGAGGCCACCCGCCAATCCGGCGGCGAGAAACAGAGATCCGAAGGCTATCAGCCGCCAGTTCTTGGCCTGCACACGGGCCGAGCCGATGCGGTCGTCCCAGACCTGCGCGGCCTTCTGATAGGGCGTCTCGGGTTCCGGCGTCTTGCCGTAACGGAGGGAGGGTCGTTTGAACATCAGCTGTCCCTTTCTGAGAGATTGATCGAGGCGCCGCCGCCATGGCTGTCGCCGGAACGGACGGCATGTGCGGCGGCGGTCGCGCCGTGTTGAATGGACTGTGAGCGCTTCATGCGCTTCGCCCAAGCGGGCTGCGCGGACGAGGACGTCGCGGCACCGACGTCGCCTGCACCGCCTGAAATAGTCCCGCCGCTCGCCTCGATCGCGGTGCGTGCGCCGCTTCGGGCGCTATCGCGCATGGCGCCTGCCATCTTCTTCAGGGGACTGGCTGCGACACCGGCACCGGCTCTGGCGACGCCGCCAAGTCCTCCGGCCACACCGGCAGCACCGCTCTTTCCTGCCGAGCCGAGACTGTAGGCGGCAGAAGTCCCTCCGGTCATCGCCGCGCCGCCGCGCGCACCTGCCATCGCTGCCTTGGCGACAGCGCCACCTGCCATTCCCGTTCCGGCCACTGCCGCGGCGGTCACGCCGGCGGCGGCGACACCTGTCCCGATCGCGGCACCAGCGCCGAGTTGCGGACCACCGGAAATCAATCCGTTGGCGATGCCGGGGCCGAAGATGCCGAGGCCGAGTAGCGACAGTGCCGCCAGCACGATCGCCATCGCGTCCTCGATATTGGGCTGGTTGCCGCCAAATCCGGCGGTGAACTCGGCAAACAGAGTCGAACCGATGCCAATGATGACGGCGAGCACGAGAATCTTGACGCCGGAGGAGACCACGTTGCCGAGCACGCGCTCGGCCAGGAATGCCGTTTTGCCGAAAAGCCCGAACGGGATGAGAATGAACCCTGCCAGCGTCGTCAGCTTGAACTCGATCAGGGTGATGAAGAGCTGGATCGCGAGGATGAAGAAGGCGAGCAGGACGGTTCCCCAGGCGAACATCAGAATGATGATCTGCATGAAATTCTCGAAGAAGGAGATATAGCCCATCAAGTCCGAGATGGAGTCGAGGATCGGGCGTCCGGCATCCAAGCCGACCTGGGCGACACGTCCCGGACGCAGCAGATCGGCCGTCGTGAATCCCGTACCCGTAGCCTTGAGACCGAGGCCCGCGAAACTCTCGAAGACGATGCGGGCCAGCGTGTTCCAGTTGGAGATGATATAGGCGAAGACACCGATGAAGAGCGTCTTCTTGACCAGTCGCGCGATAATGTCGTCATCGGCGCCCCAGGCCCAGAAGAGGGCTGCCAGCGTTACGTCGATGACGATCAGGGTGGTCGCCAGAAACGCGACCTCGCCCCCCAGGAGACCGAAACCGCTGTCGATATAGCGGGTGAAAACCTCGAGGAAGCGATCGATGACACCGGTACCGCCCATGACCTATTCGCTCCCTTCGTCTACGGAACCCGAGTTCAGAAAGCGGCGGCGATTCTCGGCCCAGGCATTCAGGCAGGAGGGGTCCCCAAGCGCTGCTTCACCGAGCGTCTGGCAGCGTTGAAGCCTGGCGCGCAGCGGATCGGGAGGATCGCCGGTGACGGACGCAGGCCGGATCACGATCTCGTCGTCACGGCTGATCTCCAGCAGGGCCGCTAGGATCGCGAACAGCACGAAGACGCCGGTGCCGAGCCGTATGAGAACCGCCCGTTTCACGGGTCAGCCGCCGCTCGGGAACATCTGGGCGTTGCCGGGTTGGTAGCCGGTGCCGGGTTCGAGGAATCGGCGGCGCTGTTCGCGCCCCTGTTCCTGCGCGGCGGTTCGCTGTGCGGCTTCGAGGTTCTGCGCGCGGCCCTGTGCGGCGATGACGGCGGTCAGATCGGAGATCTGCTGTGCCTGCAGCGCCAGGAGCTGGTTACCGGCCTGGGTCGCCTGCAAGGCACCGGTCGCACCTTGGCTCTGGCCGACCAGTGCCGACATTTGCGCACGGTTTGTATCGATATTGCCGACCACACCGGCCTGCACCCGCATCGCATCCTGCAAGCCGCCAACCGTCGTCTGCCAGCGTTCCTTGGCGCCATCGATCAGCGCCTGATCGGAGGCGGTCATCGAGGCCGCGCCATAGGTCGTCTCGAAGGCCTTGTCGATCTCGCCGACGTCGTAGGCGATCTTCTGGGCTTCGCCGAGCAGCGCCTGCGTGCGCGCCACGGATTGCTGCAATTGCTGTAATGACGAATAGGGCAGGCTTGCCAGATTGCGCGCCTGATTGATCAGCATCTGCGCCTGGTTCTGCAGCGAAGTGATCTGATTGTTGATCTGCTCCAGAGCGCGGGCCGCCTGAAGCACATTCTGCGCATAGTTGGTCGGATCATAGACGATCCGCCCGAAGCCGAAGGCGTGTGCCGGAGTTGTCAGGACCGGCGCGAGGGCCAGCGGGGTCGTCAGCAAAAGCGCTGCAGCAAGCTGGCGCAAGCGGGATCGTTTGGTAGTCATGGGGTGTTCTCCTGTTCGGTGGGGGTGGTCAATTCGAGGTCGAGATCGAGCGCGATCTGCTGTTCGAGGTCGGTAGTCAGGTCGACTCGGTCGAGATTGGGGAGATCGGCGATGAGATCGGCGGCCCAGACCACGCCGCGCTCAACGAGCCACGCCTTCACAAATCCATCGCGGCCATGTTCGGCGAGGATACGGGCGATGGCGGTCTGATCGGTTTTTGCGGATGTGGCAGTGAAGGCGAGTGCCACCTCGCCGAGGCCGAGTTCGAACAGCCGGTTGCCGCGCCGGGACTGGCAGTAATAGTCGCGCTTGGGCGCGGCCCTGCTCAGGATCTCGATCTGCCGGTCGTTCAGGCCAAACCGGCGATAGATCGCGGTGATCTGCGGTTCGATTGCACGCTCGTTCGGCAGGAACAGCCGCGTCGGACAGCTCTCGATGATGGCCGGCGCGATCGGCGAGCCGTCGATGTCGGACAGCGATTGGGTGGCGAAGATGACGCTGGCATTCTTCTTGCGTAGCGTCTTCAGCCATTCGCGCAGCTGCCCGGCAAATCCTTCGTCGTCGAGCGCAAGCCAGCCCTCATCGATGATCAGCAGCGTCGGCGATCCGTCGAGTTGACCTTCGATCCGGTGGAACAGATAGGCGAGCACGGCGGGTGCGGCCCCGGTACCAATCAGGCCCTCGGTCTCGAACGCCTGCACACTCGCCTTCCCAAGCCGTTCGGCCTCGGCATCGAGCAGCCGTCCGAACGGTCCGCCGACGCAATAGGGCTGCAGCGCACGTTTCAAACCCTGCGATTGCAGGAGCACCGACAGACCCGTCAGCGTCCGCTCCCCGACCGGGGCCGAGGCGAGCGACGATAGCGCCGACCAGAGATGATCTTTCACCTCCGGCGTTACGGTCACGCCCTCACGCGCCAGGATCGCCGCGAGCCAGCCAGCGGCCCAGCTGCGCGTCGCATCTTCGTCGATGTGCGCGAGCGGCTGCAGCGCGACCGGTTCGGAGGCATCGTCGGACAGTGAACCGCCGAGATCGTGCCAGTCGCCGCCCATCGCAAGCGCGGCGGCGCGGATCGAGCCACCGAAATCGAAGGCAAAGATCTGGGATTTGTCATAACGGCGGAACTGTAGCGCCATCAGCGCCAGCAATACCGACTTGCCCGCCCCGGTCGGCCCAACCACCAAAGTATGCCCAACATCCCCGACATGCAGCGAGAACCGGAACGGGGTCGCGCCTTCGGTCTGACCGAAGAGCAGCGGGGGCGCTGCGAAATGCGCGTCCCGTTCCGGCCCCGCCCACACCGCCGACAGGGGGATCATATGAGCGAGATTGAGCGTTGAAACTGGAGGCTGACGAACATTGGCGTAGACATGGCCGGGGAGCGATCCGAGCCAGGCTTCGACCGCATTGACCGTTTCGGCGAGGCAGGTGAAATCGCGGCCCTGGATGACCTTCTCGACCAGCCGCAGCTTCTCGTCAGCGACGCGCGGGTCTCCATCCCACACCGCGACCGTCGCCGTCACATAGGCTTCGCCGATCAGGTCGGAACCGAGCTCCTGCAGCGCGGCATCGGCATCCATCGCCTTGTTATGGGCGTCAGTATCGAGCAGCGCCGACGCCTCATTGGTCATGATCTCCTTGAGGATCGCGGCGATCGACTTGCGTTTGGCGAACCATTGCCGCCTGATCCTGGCGAGCAGCCTGGTCGCGTCGGTCTTGTCGAGCATCATCGCCCGCGTCGACCAGCGATAGGGAAAGGCGAGCCGGTTGAGATCGTCGAGAATGCCGGGCGTGGTCGCGCTCGGGAAACCGGTGATGGTGAGGATGCGCAAATGCGCCTCCCCCAGCATCGGCTCCAACCCGGCTGTAAGTGGTTGATCTGCGAGCAGCGCGTCGAGATGCATCGGCACTTCGGGCACCCGGACGCGCTGCACCTTGGTCGAGATGGCCGAATGCAGATAGGTCAGCGTCTCGGCGTCATCGAGCCATGCGCATTCGGGCATGAAGCCTTCGATGAGTTGCAGCACGCGGTCGGTGCGGTCGACGACCCCGGCCAGGGTCTCGCGGGCATCGGCACCGACAGTGCGGTCGCGGCCCTCATAGAGGAAGCGTTCTGCCCGTGCGGCTTTTTCGGCTGGCGGCAGGAACAGCAATGTCAGGAAATAGCGCGATTCGAAGTGAACGCCTTCCTCTTCGAATTGTGCCTTGCGCTCCGTGTCGACCAAGGCAGAGGCAGCATCAGGAAAGCGACTTTCGGGATAGGAACTGGCGGGGACGCGCTGTGCCTCGACGAACACCGCCCATCCAGAACCGAGACGGCGCAAGGCGTTATTGATACGGCCCGCGACCGCAACCAGTTCGGCGGGCACGGCGCTGTCCAGATCCGGCCCTCGAAACCGTGCCGTGCGCTGAAACGACCCGTCCTTGTTGAGGACGACGCCTTCACCCGCCAGCGCTGCCCAGGGCAGGAAATCGGCCAGATGGTTCGAGGTGCGGCGATATTCGGCGAGGTTCATCATCACTCACACTCCGAGATGGCCGGGAATGCGCACATGACGGCGCACGACATCGACGAACAGCGGATCGCGTTTGGCAGCCCAGACCGCCGCTAAATGGCCGATCGCCCAGATCAGGATGCCGACCAGCCATAGACGCAGGCCGAGCCCGACAGCGGCGGCGAGCGTGCCGTTGACGATCGCGATTGCGCGCGGCGCACCTCCGAGCAGGATCGGTTCGGTCAATGCCCGGTGGACGGGGATCGTGAAGCCGGGAACGGGGTCCTCCATCAGATTACCGCCCCACCGCCAAAAGAAAAGAACGACAGGAAGAAGCTGGATGCGGCGAACGCGATCGACAGGCCGAAGACGATCTGGATCAGCCGCCGCGCACCACCTGACGTGTCACCGAAGGCGAGCGTCAGACCGGTAATGATGATGATCATTACAGCGATTATTTTGGCGACCGGGCCTTCGATCGATTCCAGGATTGATTGCAGCGGCGCTTCCCACGGCATGGATGACCCGGCGGCCTGTGCGGTCGAGGCCATAGTGAGGGAGACAAACGTCGCGATGCAGATCGCGTCAAACCGGCGGCGAAATGGACGGGAAGATTCAGGCATCGGCGGTTCCTTCTGAGACTTGGTTTGTGGATGTGAGGCGGTAGTCGCCGGCCGGGGTGAGGCCATCGACGCGCGCGAGTTCTGCCAGGCGACGTGCGGACCCGCGTCCCGACAGGACGGCGACCAGATCGATGGTCTCTGCAATCAGCGCGCGGGGCACCGTGACGACGGCTTCCTGGATGAGTTGCTCCATGCGGCGCAGGGCACCCAGCGCCGTCCCGGCATGGATGGTGCCGATGCCGCCCGGATGGCCCGTGCCCCAGGCCTTGAGGAGATCGAGAGCCTCCGATCCGCGTACCTCGCCGATCGGAATGCGGTCGGGGCGCAGCCGCAGCGAGGACCGCACAAGGTCGGAGAGCGAGGCCACATTGTCCTTGGTGCGCAGCGCTACCAGATTGGGCGCGGCACATTGCAGCTCTCGCGTATCCTCGATCAGGATGACGCGATCATCGGTCTTGGCGACCTCGGCCAGGAGTGCATTGGTCAGCGTGGTCTTGCCGGTCGATGTCCCACCGGCAACCAGGATGTTCCGGCGCTCTGCGACCGCGACACGCAAAGTCGAGGCCTGTGCCTCGGACATGATTTCGGCTGCCACGTAATCTTCGAGTGTGAAGACGGCGACGGCCGGTTTGCGGATCGCGAAGGTGGGCGCGGCCACGACGGGCGGCAGCAATCCTTCGAAACGTTCTCCCGTCTCGGGCAGTTCGGCCGATACACGGGGCGCGCCTGAATGAACCTCGGCGCCGACATGATGGGCGACCAGACGGATGATGCGCTCGCCATCTGCAGCGGACAAATGGTCTTCAGTTGCACAAAGGCCCTCGGACAGCCGGTCGATCCAGAGCCGCCCGTCAGGGTTGAGCATCACCTCGACGATTTGCGCATCGTCGAGATATCCGGCGATCGCCGAACCAAGTGCGGTGCGCAGCATGCGGCTGCCGCGTGAGACCGCCTTGGATTGTTGAAAAGTTATCGTCATGCGCGTCCCCGTGTGGAGGGACGTCAGATGACGGTCCCGGATTGGGGACGATTAAAAGAACCGGAAATCGGGGCGGCGCAACAGCGTCAAGGGCGTAGTAGGGCGGTGGCGTATTAAGACAGGGAAACGGCGGGTTTGCTTAGAGAGACGCTGGCTTGCGGACGTTCTTGGCGCGGTCGACCATCGTCGGCTCTGCGGACAAAGCGCGAGGTTGCTTCAGGCGAGCGAATGGCTGCTATGACGACGGCTGACGTGCTGCTTCGTTAGTATGCCCCGATCTGCATCGTTTAAGGCCGCACTACAAAGCGCGTGTTCCGCACCGGGAAATCATCCTCGATGGTCAGCCAGAGCGGATCTCCTGACAACGGTGCATCGTCGGGTCCAATCGTTTGGACATGCACATGCAGATGCGGCTCGCCCGAGTTTCCGGAATTGCCAACTTTCGCGATCTTCTGCCCCACCTCGACGGCATCGCCCTCCGCAACTGTTAAGCTGCCCGGAATGAAATGCGCGAGGACCACGGCCAAACCGTCGCACTCTAGCACGACGCTGTTTCCGGTCATGGAGTCCCGGTTCATAACCGGCACCAGATTGTCGGGTACACCGTCGATGGCGACCAGAACGGTCCCGGCGCAAGGGGCCAGTATGTCAGCACCGTAAATCTCGTAGAGACTCGGATCGGCAGGTGAGATGCCCCAGGTGCGCAGCCCTGCCGCATTGATTCCGATAATGTCGAGACCGTAGCTTTGGCCTCTGAAATCGACCGCACGCGGCAGATTGAGTGTGAAGAAATGTGAATTGATCTGCGGAGCCGCTCCGCCACTGATCACCAGATATCGACCGGGGCCAAGTGGCATGGCGAGGTCGATTGCCACGTCCGGCGGCGTCCGGCCTTGCATCGCGGGCAGTATGAGAAGCCCGATACCGATAACAGCGATCAGCGCAGCGATAGCCTCACCAATGCGCCAAACGGACCGGGCAGGTCCCTTCGTGAAAACTTTGTGAAGCTGCCACCCTGCAATGGCGATTTGCACAAGCGCGAAGACGATGGGTGCCCACCAAGGCGGAAACAGCCAAATCCCCGCAAGGGCGGTGTAAAACAACAGGCTCAGGATTGTTGCTGTCCGCAGTAGAACGCCAACCTTACCTGCCACGGGGATCACAGCATTCAGGATCATTAAACCGAGCGGCACGACGAGTTGGAAAAGGGCGAGCTGATTGATCAGGTCATTCTGCATGTGCGTATTGAGGTTGCTTCACCACTCTGACCTAAACCACTATTTCAGCCACGGGACGTCTCAGGGACATTGGTAACGTGGGCCCGCGACCGAAGCGCACCACCAGATCGGGGCGGGCATCCGGTATCCCCAGCCAATCTGCAAATTCCGATCGAACCGCCGGAACCTCGATAGGTTGGTTGATATGTGCTGTCCGGATTCCCATGGCCGTGGCCTGCAATGCGAACCGTTGAAAGCTACGCCCCACCTTGATCCAATGCTTCGGATCAGCGCTGTCACCGACAAATACCGCAACCCCGGCAGATGACCGGATATGATCCCGGTATTTTTCGTTTTCGCTGTCTTTTCAAAATACGACATCAAACATCGCCCCGCCGATCCAACCGGGCATAACCGGATTCCCGGAACAGGCAGCAAATAGCCCATCCTTGGAGGATAGCGCCTGATCGGGACTGAACCTGATCCAGGCACGCAGCTCATCGACAAAGGCCGCATCGTCCATCTGTGCGCTATTGCCCTCGACAACAAACTCAAGGATGGCCTCGCGGTCGGACGCCTCGGTAAAGATCAAAACCGATACACCCTCTTCCTTAGCAGCCTTGGTCAACTGGTCGATATCGGCAGCGGATACGGGCTGGCCATCATATGCGGAACGCGTCGATTGGCGCAGAGGGATCGCCTGATAAAGAGCGGACACATTTGCCGACCCGCTTCGAAACTCGATATCAATCGACGTCTCAGCGCCGGTTTCGACACTGAGGTCCGCTGTCCGACCGTGTGCCTGCGCCGCAATGACAAGGTTTTCGGCGGCGCACCCCAGACTGGTGTAAAGATGATGGTCGTCAGGATCGACCACTTCGGTGCGACGCGACATATCGGGAAGGATTTGAACCCTTTCTTCATCCAGCCGGAACATCCACGGCTGCGTGTTGTGACCGTTGGCTGCCAACGTCGCCATTCGCACAAGCTCCGCCAGCGTCGGGTCGGACAACAGCAGCTGTCGCTGGCGTTCTGCTTCGTCTTCGTAGGCATCAAGGCGCGGCCACAAACCAATCCCAACCGCGCCAAGTGCGGCAACCGACAGACCCGATGCCAATAGTGTCCGTCGTTGCAACATCATCATCCCTATGTCCCTCGCGGTTACGAAAAATGCACCATAGCACACTCCACGCCCGTCATCGTCGACAAACCGCCATTAGCTGTATCACAAGACCCGATCACTAAGGGCTCGTTCCCGTCATTCGTTGCACAATGCATGAGTTTCCGTTTCGAGATAAAGTTGCGCAGGGCAATTCATAGTACGCGCTAGTTTTTCTGATCCGGTAGGTCCTCTGAAATCTCCTGCCGCAGCTTCGGTCCCTGCGCGATTCGTCGCCCGAGGGCGGCAACGAATGCATCATAGCGCCTTCCGGCCTGAGCCTTGGCCGCAAGCTGTTGCGGTTCCGGCAAAGGCGGTGTTGTCGCCAGCCAGAACCGGATGAACACCGCCAACGTTTCAACCGAGATACCTGCGTCGCGTTCGATGCGCGCGATACGCCTGTCGATCTGATCGAGACGCTTGGTGGTTGCCGCCTCCTGCCGTTCCGCCGCATCGGGCGACAGGAACGATGCGATGGCGGCTTCGGCGACCAGCGATCGTGAGTGATCGCGTCGTGCGGCATAGTCGGCAAGTGTCGCCATGATGTCGGGATCGAGATAGACGGAGAGGCGCTGTTTCTTGTGTTGTTTCATCGCCGTGCCCTCACATATCCAAGCCGTCGCCCGGATCGAGCGAGGCTCTTTGAGCACTCTGACGCGCCTGCTGGTCGAACAGACGGAGTTGCGTCGCGCGGTCTGTGGGTGGTCTTTTCAGATCGGGTTCGAACTCGTTGCCAACCGGCTTGACCTGATCCGGCGCGTTTGCTTGGTCGAGCTCCGCTTGCTTGCGTTGTTCATGTTGAGTCTCGCCGTCTCCGTCTTGATCGGAATGAGACACCGGATCGACGATTTCCGGTCGTGGCGGCAATGGTCGCGCGCTCCAGTCATCCGCATGTCTCCTTACGGAATCCTTGAGAACGGGTGGTGTCAGAATGCGAGCCTGGAACTGCGCATCTTCAAAGTAGCGCGCCTTCTTCGCCCTGATCGGCGGCGTGCCCGCGACCATGACGATTTCGTCGGCGGGCGACAATTGCATTACCTCGCCGGGTGTGAGTAGCGGGCGTGCCGTTTCCTGCCGACTGACCATCAAATGGCCAAGCCAAGGTGACAGGCGATGCCCGGCATAGTTCTTCATCGCGCGCAATTCGGTCGCCGTGCCGAGCGCGTCCGACACGCGTTTGGCGGTTCGCTCATCATTGGTGGCGAAACTCACCCGGACATGGCAATTGTCGAGGATGGAGTTGTTCGGGCCATAGGCCTTCTCGATCTGATTGAGCGACTGTGCGATCAGAAAGCTCTTGAGACCGTAGCCAGCCATGAAGGCGAGCGCACTCTCGAAGAAGTCGAGACGGCCGAGTGCCGGGAACTCATCGAGCATCAAGAGCAGACGGTGACGCCGATCATGCCCGGCCAGGTCTTCCGTCAATCGCCGACCGATCTGATTGAGGATCAGGCGGATCAGCGGCTTGGTACGATTGATGTCCGACGGGGGCACCACGAGGTAGAGCGTGACCGGGTCCGGGCTTTCGACGAGATCCGCAATGCGCCAGTCACAGCGCCTTGTAACTTTGGCGACTACTGGGTCGCGATACAGACCGAGAAACGACATCGCCGTCGAGAGAACTCCGGAGCGTTCGTTGCCAGACTTGTTCAGCAACTCGCGCGCCGCGCTGGCGATCACGGGATGCGGACCGGCCTCGCCGAGATGGGCTGTGACCATCATAGCCTTGAGCGTCAGTTCGATGCCGCGTTTGGGATCTGACAGAAAATTGGCGACGCCAGCGAGCGTCTTGTCGGCTTCGGCATAGAGCACGTGCAGGATCGCACCGACCAGAAGCGCATGGCTGGTCTTCTCCCAGTGATTTCGTTTTTCCAGCGACCCTTCCGGGTCAACCAGGATGTCGGCAATGTTCTGAACGTCACGCACTTCCCATTCGCCGCGCCTCACTTCGAGTAGAGGATTATAGGCCGCCGAACTGGTGTTGGTCGGATCGAACAGTAGCACGCGGCCATGGCGCGCGCGAAAGCCAGATGTGAGATGCCAATTCTCACCCTTGATATCGTGGACGATGGCTGAGCCAGGCCAGGTCAGCAGCGACGGGATGACGAGCCCGACACCCTTGCCGCTGCGCGTCGGCGCGAAACACAACACATGTTCGGGTCCATCATGCCGAATGTAAGAGCGGTCGAACCTGCCGAGCACCACCCCATCCGGATTAAAGAGCCCGGCACTTTTGACGTCTCGCGTCTCCGCCCAGCGGGCCGATCCGTAGGTATCGACATCCTGCGCCTCCCGCGCACGCAAGACTGACATAAAGATCGCCACGCCTACTGCGAGGAACCCACCTGATGCCGCGATGACCGCACCTTCGATGAAAATCAGTGGAGCGTAGGCGTCATAGGCATACCACCACCAGAAGAAGGACGGCGGATAATAGACCGGCCACCCAAGAAACTCGAACCAGGGTTCGCCGAGCTGCGGCTGGAAGCCGAGCCGCAGAGCGGTCCATTGGGTCGCTGTCCATGTCGTAATGAGGACGATCAACGAGACGATAATGATCTGACCCCAGAGGATCTTTGTCGCTTGCATGTTCCTTTCCTTTCCCGGCGATGGTCGCCGTTAGAGACCTAGCCCTCGGTTTCGTCCGAAATCCCAATCGACGCCGCCATTGCCGCGCGCGATGCCGGAGATATGTTTGCCAAGGTGTTTCTCGATGGAGGGTGTCCATGGCACGAGCTGGAAGCCGAGTCCGTCATCGATCATCGCGAAACGACCCGATGCGAGAGCGATGCGCCGCTGATAAGTGCCGGCGACATATTCGCCGGTCGCTGACGGCGCGTGCGGACGGCCGATTTCGTCCGCGAGTTTTTCGCCCACCGCATCCAGCTCGCGCTTGCGCAGTGTGTTGAGAAGATCGCGATTGAAGATCACGCGCTGGCCCTGTCGCTTCGCCAGACCCTCACCGATCAGATGCTCGGCGCGCTGGTTTAGAGCGTCACTGACCTCTGCGCCAAAGCCACCCCCAGCAAGCGGCGTCGGTTCCCGCGCGATGGCCTGCCAGTCGAGCCAGGTCGCTCCCGATGCGGTTACCTGCTGTTCGATTGATGGATCGGAGCGGACGGCGAGGGCCACCCGCCTACGTCCCTTGGCGTCATCGAACGTGCGCAACTCAACGATCGAACCTGGCGCGCTGTCTCCGGCAGCATCAAGATGGGGCAACCGGATATGATGGGTGCGACCATCGACACCATCGATCACGGCAAAGGCGGTTCCCTTCAATTCGTCGTCGAGACCGCGATCGACCAACCTACCGATAACGGGATCACCAAGGCTCTCGCCTGCCAGTACATAGCTCGAAGCACCGCGTTCGATGCCGCGTTCCGTGAGACCGCGATGAATGCGCTTGATGATGTCGCCGCGCTCGCCAAGTTCCCGCAAGGTCGTCTCGGCGCTCTCGTCCATCACCCATTGGCCGGGGCCGATCTGGTCGGCGAGGCCAAGCGATTCCAGCTTGCGCAGCCGTCCTACTTTCAGTGCGTGATGATCATCGGGCTGACGGCCGGGTTGGGGTGCGAGATCGATGATGCCATGTCGATTGCCGTCTCTCTCAAGCTGTCGGTCCAGACTGGTCCATCGCTCGCTTTCGATTTGCCGCTCGAGAGCGCTGCGGATGTCGAGATTGGTGCGCGGTCCGAGTTCCAGCGTGATGAAATCGCGCGCACGATCCCGCATACCCTCCTTGATGTAATCGCGAGAAATAACGAGGTCCTCGCCATCATCCTGCACACCTCGCACGATAAGGTGGATATGTGGGTGCTCGGTGTTCCAATGATCGACGGCGACCCAGTCGAGTTTCGTGCCGAGATCCCTTTCCATCTGTCCGGCAAGATCGGCGGTGAAGGATCGAAGGTCCGCCATCTCCCACGGGTCATCGGGCGAGACGATGAAACGAAAATGGTGGCGGTCATCCTCGCAGCGCTCGGCGAATGCTTTTGCGTCCATCTCTTCGTCATCTGGCCCGAACAGCCGTGCCTTCTCTCCGTCACGGGTCACGCCTTCGCGGCGCAAGTAGGAAAGATGGGTGGCGAGTGGTGCGCTGCGTCCATTGTTGCGAACGACGCGCGCCTTGACGACAGCGCCACGCGAGCGCGCCGTGATGAAGCGATTGGCTTGCACCGTTGCCCGCTGACCGCGCCCAAAGCGAGAGCGATTGCGGGGACCGATCGTTCCCCTGCGCGAGACGGCACCGCCTGCCTTTTGAGCGGCTGCCAACGCTTGAGCGATGAAGGGTCGCGCGCGCTGACTGGACGATGATCGAATGCGCCCGGGTCGGATGCGGAACTCGTCATCGCCGCTCATGACGCAGACCTCGCACATCGCGCTATTGCTTTGAACTCGCTGCGAAAGATGGGAAGTGGCAGGCTGCGGCCAAGTTGCACACATCGCGCTTGCGCAATGTAACCCCTTGAAAAACCACAACCGCCCATGGCCGCACATCGCGGCCTTTTATCCTGCCATCCCCTTCCTTCGTCGTCTGTCACTCCCCTCAGCACACGCCACGCTGCGCTGCTGCTTCCGAAAGTGCGAAATGCGCGTCCTGACGTCATGGCGACTTTTCCATGCGCGATTGGGCGACGAATACGGCACCGGGCTGTGCGGCGTCGGCGTTATCGGCACGCGCTTTCGGTGTCGGTGGATCGTTCGCCGAACGGCGCTTGTCCTGCATTCGATCTGCAGCTGAATTGCGCTGGGAGCGCTCGACGAACAGCGGGGCTTCGCGCCAATCGGGCGGTAGCGCAGTGTCAGTGACGGTATTGTGCTGTGACGCCAGACCGATCATCGGCAGTAGTGTCGCCATGTAGACGCGGGTCTCGCGCGGCAGCGGGCGACCGGTCGCCAGGTGCTGCTGGTAGCGCACCGGACCGGCATTGTAGGCCGCGAGGAAGCCGGGCGATCCGAACCGATCGTACATCTCCCGCAGATAGGCCGTGCCGCCGAGAATGTTGGCACGGGGATCGAATGGGTCGCGTCCGAGACGGTGGCGGGCGCTTAGTTCGGCCCATGTCTCGGGCATGATTTGCATCAGTCCCATCGCACCCGCGCTGGAGACGGCACGAGTTCGGCCCGCGCTTTCGACCTGCATAACGGCGAGGATCCAGCGCTCCGGAATGCGAAACCGTTGCGAGGCTTCGGCGACGTGCGCCGCATAGGAAGGCTGCGCGGATCGCTCGGCTGGGGTGCCTTGCGCGGCCGTGATCGTCGGCAACGCAACACCGGAAAAGATGCCGGAAAGGAGAAGGAGAGCAAGCAGCCGGGCGGCATGAGGCCGCCAGGAAATTGCGCGATGACCGGGAATGCGCATCGACCTACGCCTTTTCGCGGCGCTTGGGTGGCCGGTTCCAGGTCAGGAGATAGGCATCGTTGTCGCTCACCGAATGGAAGAGGTTGGCGTGGATCGGATGCGGCAAAGCCGGATCGTCGATCAGCACCGAAACGTAGACGCCGGCCCTTTCGCCGGTGCGTTTCCAGCCTGCGCCGACTTCCAGCTCCTTTTCGTCGCTGCCGATATGGACGCGATAGTCGGGTGCGTTCTCGGCATCGGTTCGCTCTGCCGGAACAAGTGTCAGTTCGGCGTCGAGCGTGAGCGTTTTCAGCCGACCGCAATAGCCATCTCTTGTGCGGGTGAAGTGTCCGATATGTGCCATGGAAATGTCCTTTCATCTGGCGTTGGAGGGAGGCTGAGTGCGCCGATCAATCGGTGCTGGCGCGCCATCGGTAACGGCCCGTGCTGGACTCAATGGTCCAGAGCGGGACTGCCGTTCCGATGATTGAATTTGCCGGGATCGGCCCGAAATATCGCCCGTCGAGACTGTTCCGGGCGTCCCGGTTCATGAGGAAGACCTCGCCACCAGCGATGCTCTGACAGCCCTGCCAGACCGGCATCGCGCGTTCGAACGTGTCTCGTTCGAGTGCGTCTCCGATCTCGACGCCATCGACGGTGATTGTGCGATCGATGCGGCAAACCGTCTGTCCCGAAAGCCCAACGACGCGTTTGAGCAACGGGATATTGGGCGGCAGATAGCCACGCTCGATGGCGAAGCGTTCGAGCGGTTCGGGTGCATCTATGACGACAAGATCGGGGATTTCGAGACGCTCCGCTGGCCGCACCTGATAGAACCCGATCGGTGCGGATGGGCTGGCATTCCAGATGATCGCCGTGGGTAGTTCGACAAACGCCGGGAGGGCGATGGCAGCGATCGCGATGGCACCGACAAGTGACCATGTACGGCGCGTCATCGGTTCGCTCTCCGGCGTTTGAGCCAGGCCGAATGGCGCGCCGGGGTGTAGGTCCGCGGCTCCATACGTGCGGTCAGTCGGTTGTGAACATGTCGCCAATGGTCCGGCGGGACGTCAGCCGGATCGATCTCGACAGCATCGATCGCGTCGATTGCCTGCAGGACACGCTCGACCTTCGGCCAGCCTTCGATGTGCAGGAGGATGTCGCCGCCGGGCTGAACAAAGGGGAGCGTCTGAAACGCCTTGCCAAGTTCGACTACACGCACGATGTCGATACGCGACAGGATCGTGCCGTAGTCGTTGGATTGCCATCGCACGAACGCAAATACGCTGCCGGGCGCGAAGCTGACGTTGCGACGGCGACGGTCGATAATGCGTTCACCGAATTGGCGACCGAAGCGGATCCAATACTCGATCTTCTTCTCAACCCAAATCAATTCGACATGGGTCAATGCGTCGGCTGAGTGGGTCGATAGCTGTCCATCCGGCTGCCGTTCAGGTATTGGGTGGTGGGTCATGATTTGGCTCCCGCACGAGAGCCACAACGATGATCATTGCGAGGTCGGACAGCGCCGGAATCGCAATCGTGGGGCGGGTTTTCCACATGTCCACGCTTCCTACAAAAGTTAGATTCTGTGTTAGATTCTAAGTTAAGGGTGTGATTTTCGCTTTTGTCTCTGGACGTTAACCCTGGTTTCGGTTCCCGATAGCACGACGCCCCGGTTCCCGATGGCACGATAGTCCGGGTTCCCGATAGCACGAGGCCATCCCCAACTTGTCCACAGGGACCGGGCTTGAAGGCAAGCAAGGTTCTGCCGCCGATCTCGACCTCGATCGAGAGGATATATCCAGGCAGCGGCTGGCGGCGGACGATGTCGCGCAACTCGAAAGCAAAGCGTTTGAACGGCGAGAGACTGCCGGATTTCAGATAGAGATGTCGGAACTCGAACCGCCAACCGCCGCGCTGATGGCCGCCATGCTTGCGCACGATCCGGTAGAGCCAGCGGTCGAAGCCGCCCGTGAGGGAAAAGTAACCTCGGTCAATTGTCAGGATGAGCGCGTCGTCGAGCACGGCACTGTAGATCCAGTCCGGAACGATCAGTTCGATACCAACTGGTTTGCCGAGATGGTCGGTCCGCTCGACCCATTCATTGATCCAGGAGAAACGGTGTCGTCGCCCCGACGCAGGCTGGCGGATCGTGGTCGCGACGGTGGTCGATTGTAGGCGGTCTAGCGCCGCCTTCAGACGCTGATAGTCGCGGGAACTGACGCCGCGCCCGATGAAAGTGAGAATCTCGTAGGGCGTCGCGGACATGAGACGCGACGTGCGCAGTCCTGCATCGCGCGCCTCGACGAGTTGGCTGGCGGCCCAGATGAGGATGTCTGCGTCCCAGATTGTTGCCATGCCATGCTCGGGCACGGCCTCAACCCGTATGACGACATCGGCAACCTCATAGTCGATGGGCCGGACGCGATGGGATTTGGAGAGACTGAAGAAGGGATAGGCCATCAGATCTTGCGCATCGCGCGGAGCGGGGTCGCGGGCACTGACACGGAACAATTCCAGCTGTGCGCGTTCGGATCGGGTGGGTTGCTTCCGTGTCATGGCAATATCTGTCGCAACAATCAGCGAGGCAAGTCGCCGGGACTGGCGAGCGTTTTGTCGTCATGGCGTTTGGCGGGCAGGACCGATCCGCGGGGATCGGACGTCGAGGTTACGGTGCCTCGATCGGCCCAGTCCTGCAGGTCTTCGATGGAATAGACGACGCGGCCGCCGAGCTTGCGATAAGCGGGGCCGGTGCCATAAGTGCGATGCTTTTCAAGGGTCCGACCGGACAGGCTCAGGAAACGGGCGGCTTCTGGCGTGCGCAGATAGCGTGGCGGCAAGCCGGTGGGATTGGCGGACATGATCGGGCCTCCGTGGGTTCAGTGAGGCCGCTGACAACAAGCGGCGGATCACGGCCACGATGGCGAAGAGAATCCGGAAAGGGGGATGGGGAAGTTGGGGCTGCCAGAATCGCACCCCCTATGATCGCCAATGCCCAAGTTTGTGCAGCGGAGGATTTTGGGAGAATTCTCGAGGGTCTGAGAGCCTGGCTGACTGGCTAGCTTCGCCGACGCTTGAGCAAAAGATCTCGGTAGCCACCGTTGATCAGCCCGCGACCGTCCTTGACGAGGGCAATCGTGGCGTCGCGTATTGCGGACGTCTTCCATGGTTCCGCGGACACGCGCGAAGGCCCAAAAATAACGTTGGCAATTTCTCGGTATGTCGCGCCGGTCTGATGCCCATCGACGGCCTGAAGCATGCGGCGCAGTCGGCGGCGGCGCTGCGCTGTCAATCGCGTGTCTGCAGTCTGTGGGCGACCGTGCAGAATCCGCAAAAGTCGTGTGAGAGCCTCGATGCGATCAAAACAGTTTTCGTCGAAGGGAATGACCGCAGCGAGCGGATTCCCAAGGCCCGCTCCGTCGATCAATAGCAGCCTGACCGATTCGAAGTCGTGGGCGATCCTCAGGCTCAGGCCTTGCCGGTCATGGCGCGTCGCGTTCTCGTCGATTCCCTGCAGCGAGGCCGGTTTCTGTCCGGAAAGCGGTGTTTTTGCGGTGAGGATGACCGTGCCGGGATCGACTTCCGGTTGCCAATAGACAGCCGCCCGCAACGCATCGTGCAGCGGATCGACCGGGAAATCGCAACCCCCAGGACTGGCGCACGATCCGCGTCAGTTCATGGGGGTCCTCTTTCCTAAGCTTGGCGTTGGCATAATCGCGCTGATAACCCTCACTGCGGCGTAGCCATTCCCAAGCAATGTCCGGCGCAGTGAGGGTTGCCACATATTCGTATTCGGATGCCGAACGCCAATGAGATGGGCCAAGGGACATGATGATCCTCCAGACTCGCACATCTGATGCGTCGGTGCAGTTTCAACTGAAGGGAGAACCGACGGAAGTCATCACTGCAACAACGAGTGATGCCACAACGGCATCAGTCGTTGTTAGTGGCCTGTGCCGCCCAAGAGTTGCCTGTAGCCATGCTCGGTCATCCATCGCGCTCGGGCGAGGTGGGTTTCGTGGATTTCGCGCGCGCGGCCCGGGTCTGCTTCGGGATCGATTTCAAACAGGATAGCAACGACTTCGCGCCAGTCAGCGCCATCGGCGGCAGCATCGAGCAGGCGCATGTAGAGCGTCGCATGTGCCCGGTCGTATTCTGTCAATGCCGCGCTTTCCGGCGGCTTGTCGAGGAACTTATCGTTCGACACCCTGATCCCCCCATTTCCTGCAAGATAGGCGGAAATTCGCCTCATGTTAACTGGTAACTTGATTGCCATTTACCGATAGACCGCCCGGCGGCATCGCGTGATGAGTATGCGGCATCGAGCATGCTTCTGGGTTGCAGCGACCATCAGCACGCCCAGTGAAATACATATTATAGTTGATAAACTTATAGTATGTAAACTGCGATCCGTCAGTGCATGGATATGCGCAAACTGGTCGGCCGGAATTTTTCCCGCCTGCGACGGGAGAAGGGCCTGACGCAGGAGCAGGTGGAAGAACGTTCGGGCTTCAGCCAGCAGTATCTCAGCAGCCTCGAGCGCGGTCGGCGAAACCCGACTGTGATTACGTTGTTTGAACTGGCTCAGGCTCTGGACGTGGGGCATGTCCAACTGGTTGAGCCGGACGACGAAGACGACTGACTTTACCACGCGACATTAATTGAGAGCTAAACGAACTTTGCAGTCGTTCGGACTATGAATTTGAAGAGCGGCTTTGGTCAATGACGGGACTACAGGCTGAGAACCAGCGGGCAATGGTCCGAAACTTCTGGATCATGAACCACGTCAAACCCTTGCACGGCGCCAACGTCACTGACCAGCATGTCGTCGGCAAACTTTCCAGGCTTTATGTACTGTGTATTCCGTGTGCTCGTGAAGCCGTACACCGTCACCAATTCCGATAGACCTGCCTCCATCAATATCCGGAGCGTTTCACTATCTGGTTCGACGTTGAAGTCACCACAGACCACTATCAAGTCGTCCGGCTCAGTTATCTTTCGGGAAAGGTCTAGGAGTCGATGTGCTTGCTCTGCTCGCTCTGGCGTGTCCATCTTACCATTCAGATCGCGCAGACCGTGCATATGCGTGACGCTGATTGAACGATTTGAGCTGTAGTCATAGACCCGAACGCCGTGGGCGTTGCGTGATCGAGGGTGTTCGCCGTAGCCAACAGGCGAATAGCTCTTGTGGACGAAACCCTGAACCTGACCAATTATCGGCACCGATTCATGCACAAATGTCGCCAGCCCGAAGCGTGAGGGGATCGACTGGTCATCGTCCCAAAGAACACCCTGTGCTGCTGGACAAAACACTGCGACGTGATTGGGAAGGGCACTAGAAACATCCCGAAAGAAGTTGGCCCGCTGCGGCAGAACGTGGTCACCGTCGCGGTAGGTCAGCCAGTCTTTGTCGGACGCAGGGGTGTGGATGACTTCCTGAAGGCAGAGGATTTCAGGGGCGGCGCTTTCGACGTAGGGCAATAAGCCTTCGTGCAGCTTTCCACCCCATCCATTGAGGCACATTATTTTCATGGGTTCTCCCTTGCATAGGCCAAAAAACCCGACATTCGCTGCATTGTGGAAATTCTGCAAGTTGGGTTGGATGCGGCCTTTCTGCGAAACGAATTGCCCCCGCCCGGCTGACCGGGCGGGGCATCGCGCGGGTCGTTCGGTCGGCGTTGCAGCGGCTGGGACGGGGCCAGATGAGGCTTTAACCGTGGTCCTCGGCTTCGAAGTGGTTGGCGTAGATCAAAGCGGTGAAGCTTGACTTTGTCAGCTCACAACCAAGGGCGTTTCAACAACCTGTTTCATTCCGCGCCGCCACAGTTTGACCATGCGACCCGCAATGCGGCATGAAGATCGACCGACTTGATCTGAGCAAGCCGAACCTGCGTCCAACCTCTGGATCCCCACTTGTTGGGGACAGGCGCGAATGCTTCGGGAAAGAGGTCGCACCACCGCTCTTGCTCGGGTGGCGTGAGGTAAAGGTTTGCTGTGTCCCCGTCCGGCGCAAGCGATGCGAAGATCCGGCGAACCTTGAAGGCCCGTCTGTCAAAATGAGCCACTTCCTTCGTGCCATGGAGTGAGAGCGCCAGCTCGCCGAATGCCTCACTGGTCGTCATTGGGCGATTTGCACCTCGGCCTCGCCAAGGGCAGGTGCAAGATGGGTCAACACACAGCGCCACCTGCCATCGACCTTCTGGTAGACATCCGTGATCCATTCGTCCGCCGCGATGGGTGCGCCATGAAACCGACCGGTATTCTGGCCGCGACCGGTGACAGTCGCGACCTCACCCAGGATGTGAATGTGATGCGTCGTTTTGGTCATGGTGTCATGGGTGAGGCTGCCGGTAGTGATCAAGTCCAGAAGCTTCTTCGCCGATACGGGTCCGCTTTCCGGAGTGACAAGCACCCAGTCGTCCGTGATGCATTGCCGGATCGCGTCCGGGTCATTGCTGATCATGGCCGCATTGAAAGCTTGCTCGGCGGCCTCAAGCTGATCTTTGATGGCCCGGTTCATGCAGAGGTTTCCTCGTCCCAGCGCGACTGCATTTCGGCTGGTGTGATCTTCTCGATTGTCTGGGAAAGCATCCAGCGGTGGCCGAATGGGTCCTGCAGGGTTGCACTGCGTTCGCCAAAGGACTGATCCTTAGGTGCGCGCAAAAGCAGGGCGCCGGCCGCAACAGCACGTTCCACGTCGGCATCGACCGTTTCTGTCGAAAGATGAAGTGTGACCGGCGAACCTCCAATCGTGTCCGGGCTGACCGCGCCGAAATCGGGATACTCGTCAGCCAGCATGAACTGACTGTCATCAATGGTCAGTTCCGCATGTCCGACGCGCCCGTCACCAGGGTCGATCATCTTGAAGACTTCCACCGCTCCGAACGCCTTGCGATAAAATTCAATGGCGCGCGCGGCATCCTTTGCAACGAGATAGGGGACGAGAGTTCTGACCATCGAGTAATCCTTCTCTTGATGTAATCTTATAGTTACGTTACGACTCGTAATGAAATGAGTCAAGACAGTCCCAAACTGCGCGGTCGTCCGCCAAGCAAAGCCGCCCGGCGCAAGGCGTTGGCGGCCGCATACGACATATTGATGCAGGATGGACTGGGCCGCATTTCGATAGAGGCAGTCGCGGCCCGGTCGGGTGTGGGCAAGCCAACGATTTATCGCAACTGGGCCAATGCCAGCGAACTTGCCATGGCAGCACTGATGGAAGGTCACCCTGAAATTGCAGCGGCCAGGAAGCAGAGCGATCTTGGCGATGCCCTCAAGCGCCAGATCAAGGATATCGTTCAGGTGTTCGCAACTACCCGCGGTCGGCAGATTGCTTTGGCCTTGGCCACAGCGGATCCGGACAGCGAGATGACCCGTGCCTTTCGCAACCGGATCATCCTCTCGGGGCGCGAGGCGGGTCGGCAACTGCTTGACGAGGCGGCGCAGCGTGGCGAAATAAAGCCACCTCCGGATATCGAAGTCTTGCTGGACATGATCTACGCGCCCATTTTCTACCGGCTCCTCGTTGGCCATCGTCCATTAAACCTCGGTTTTGCGGAAGCGCTGGTGGAGAAGGCGGTCGAGCTCCTGAAACTCCGATCGGAACCATAGTCTGGCGTGCTAGAGTCCATCGCTCACGGCAATCAGGTGATCGTGCGCCGCGCCGAACCCTGCCTTTCACTCGTCGCGATGCGATGTTCCAATATGCGCTTACTGCTCTTCGATCAGGCGGCGGATGAACTACGGCAAATCCTTCGGAACATCGGAATGCCCCGCCCGGATTGTCCGGGCGGGGCGTCGCGCTGGTCCCTCAGTCGCCGTTGCGGCGGCTGGGGCGGGACCAGATGAGGCTGTAGCCTTCGTCCTCGTCGTCGAAGAGGTTGGCGTAGATCGGAGCGGTGAAGCTCGGATCGTCCAGCTTGAGGCCGAGATAGTCGCGACCCTCGTTCGAGGTCTTCGACCAGGCGGCGCCGATTTCGGCGCGGCCGACCAGGACGCGGTGGCTGGGGGCGTTCTCGCTGGTCTGGCTGGTTTCGGGAACGATGCGGACGTTCTTGGCCTGCACGTTGAGGGTGACGATTTCGCCGGTGTATTCGGTGCCGGACTTCTTGAAGGTGCCGATGGTTGCCATGGTATTTCTCCGTTCTCTTTGTTCTCGAGCCCGCACCATTGCGGCCTCGATGGCGATCGGCGGGCCGGAGGCGACCGACGGCTCACCCGCAGGGCCGTAACGTCAGTGGAGGACGGTGACGGGAGACTTTCTTGTCGCGCGAGGAAGGGCGGCGTAGCCGACAGGGGAAGAAAGTGGGCCGGCACCGTTGAGCCTTAGGCGGTCGAGGCGCAGCCGTCCTTCGGCCAGATCAGCCCATTGAAGAGGCCATTTGGAGCGGTCGACCCCAACAGAGATGCTTACGGAGAATTTGGAAACCGAGTGACACCGAGGGATTCTGGCTACACAAGTGATCACAGGCCTTCGTCACCCATGTCAGGCACGAACCGTTGTTTCGGAAGCCATTCCAGCAGACTTTGAAAGAACACGTCCACTGCGTGTTGTGACGGCCTGCGCTTTCGGCAGCCAGCTCGATAACCTTGAAAACAGGTGGTTCGCGTCTCGGTCGAATCTGGACTTCCATTCTGCCATCGCGGTATCGCCTATCGAAGAGGCGGCACGGATGCGCGCCACCGCCAAACCACATCCCTTTCCGGCAGAACTCGGTCACTGAGCGCCGCCTGCACGCTCCATGCCCGGCTCGGGCGGGGCCGTTCCCGCCATCCGAAACAGAGCGGTGATACCGACAGCGACCGCGCCGACAAAGGAAAATGCCATCTGCCAGCCATCTGACGGCATGAGATGCTTCGCGATACCATGCGTGGCCGCATATCCGGCAATGGCTGCCGGACCGGCGAACAGGAGCGCAACAATCAGGCGAATCCAGAGTGGACGTGCGAAAGCGAAGATGAGTTGGCCGATAATGGCGACCGCACCGGCGGCGAGTACGCCAACGATAACGCCACCTACGACACCAGCGCCGCTGCCGTACGCCCACATGCCGACAGTGACCCCGACGAACAGCGGCAGCGCGTAGACGGCAAATGCGAACAGGAGCCAGCACAGCGTGCCGATAATTCCGACGAGAAGAAGGATGTTGAGAAAGATCATGGTGAAAGTCTCCGTGCAATTGCAATGAACGGTTGCGCCTTCCACCACCACCTTGGCACCAACATAGTATAGCAAAAACGGAATGTTTGAGACAGGTTAAAACTGGTGTGTTGCCTGCGGTAATCCTTTTATTGCAACGGGCCAACATCTGAGAACTCCGAACTCGCCGACAAAGACGCCAAACGCGTCAGCGATAAGCAGACTTTTTTGCGCAATGCGGCGAACAACCGGAATGGAACCGAATTAACCGATGCTACACGCAGCAACCAAAGTCGGCCTTTTGTCTCTAAGGTTTCCGCAGCTTCAGCCGATCATGCGTTTCAGCTCGGCCCACGCCTCTTCTATGGTCGGCGGCGCTTTCGGCCGTGCATACATCCGTTCGACATAAGCATTCAGCGCTGGCGCGTTGTCGAGGATGCCACCATCCCGCGCCCAGTTCAGAGTGTAGGCAGCGTTGAAGTCAGCGACGGTCAGACGGTCACCGACGACAAACTCGCGGTCTTTCATGTGGTCTTCGAAGACGGCGATCATCGCTTTGCCATCACGCTTTGCGAGCGGCACATCCGCGGGGAGCCGCTCGTCTTCGCGATACAAACGGGTATGAAGGGCAATGCGCCACAGGGGCTGTTCGATCTCGGTCGCGAGGAAAAACATCCAGCGGTAGATCTGACCACGCTCTGACAAGTTGCGTCCCATGAAGCCTTTGTCCGAGTACTTCTCGGCGAGGTAGAGCTGGATGGCACAGGATTCGGCGATGACGTCTTCGCCATCGACCAGAAAGGGCAGCTTTCCCGTCGGGTTCAATGCCAGCATTTCGGGGCTAGCCTGTTCTTTTTCGCCCATGTTGACGGTGACGATCTCGCAATCGATCTCCAATTCGTTAAGCAGCCACATGGCGCGAAGGGCGCGTGTGGGCGGCGTTCCGTAAAGTTTCATCAGTAGCAATCCTCTCACAAGCGTCTTGCGCGGCACCACCACCGCGGACTATCATTGATTAGAATGAACGTTCCATTTAACTCTGTCAATCATGCTTAGGCTCGGTTGAAAAACGAAAGGCAGGCGGCCGGTGTCAAACGGAGCCAACACGAGGATCGAGCGCAGCAGGGCCAAGATCATAGCGGCGGCGGCTGACGTGTTCCTGGATCAGGGGTTTCTTGGCGCGACGATGGATCAAATCGCGGCGCAGGCGAAGGTTTCCGTGCAGACGATCTACAGCCACTTCCAGAGCAAAGAGACGCTATTTCATGAGGTCGTCGGTTCTCTAGCAGGCGGTGCGGCCCGCAATGTCGGGCGCGAGGTCGAACGGTTGCCGGACGGAACTGGTCCAGAAGAGTGGCTGCTTCGTTTTGCCAACGAACAGCTCAAAGCGGTACTAAAGCCTCGACTGATGCAACTGCGGCGCATGGTGATTGGAGAAAGCGGCAGGTTTCCGGAACTTGGTGCGGCCCTCTACCGTGAGGGACCGGGTCGTGCGATAGATCGCCTCTCGCAGGCGCTTGATCATTTCGCGTCCGAAGGCACGCTTTCAGTCACTGACTCGAGGGTAGCCGCGAAACAATTCAACTGGCTTCTCATGGGCGGACCCACGAGCGAAGCAATGCATCTCGGAGATTCCGCCATCCCCGGACCCCGACAGATGAAGAAGCACGCATGTGAAACGGTCGATCTGTTCCTCGTAAAATACGCAGTTACTAAAGATGACCCTGAAAAGCGGCCATTGATGCGCTAAAGACGCGAGTCTGCCTTGTCACCGCTCCGAATCTGTCGAACGAACACTGGAATAGGAAAACGGCAGACTGTGGCTACAATCGATGTTGGGACGGCGCTCACGCGCCGCCCTTTCTGCGGAAATCATAGGCTTTGATGCCGAGTTTCCGCGCCTTGTCGGCGAAATTGTCCTGGATGCCGGTGCCGGGAAATAGGATGACCCCGATCGGCAGGACATCGAGGATCGCATCGTTGCGCTTGAATGGTGCGGCCTTGGCATGTTTCGCCCAATCAGGCTTGAAAGCGACCTGCGCGACCTTGCGGGTTTCGGCCCATTTGGCGGCAATCAATTCGGCACCTTTTGGTGATCCGCCATGCAGCAGAACCATGTCGGTGTGCTTGGCAAACACCTTGTCGAGCGTGTCCCAGATCAGCCGATGATCGTTGAAGTCCATCCCGCCGGTGAACGCGATCTTGGTGCCTGCGGGGAGATGCACTTCAGTATCGGCGCGTTTCTTCGCGGCCAGGAAATCCCGGCTGTCGATCATCGCCGAGGTGAGGTTACGATGATTGACCCGTGATCCGGATCGTGCGGACCAGGGTGAGCCCGTCAGGTGAAGATAATGAGCGGCGGCACTGTCACGGAAGACCTCCATGCAGTCGCGGCGTTCGAGAAGCGATTGCCCGGTGGCGATCAGGTCCTCCAACTGGACTGCTTTAACCTCGGAGCCGTCCTGTTCACGCTGCCCGCGTTTCTGCGCCTGTTCGTTGTCGTCGAGCTTGCGCTCGATCCGGTCGGTGGCGCGGTGGAACATGTTGACCGCCGACCAGAGCAGTTCGTCGAGATCGTGATCGAGGATGGTGTCCGCCATCGTCGCCACGAGGGCATCGAAGATATCGGCAACGGCGCCTTCGATCTTGTGGTCCTCGGGCACGTCGCGCGGATCGGGATCGTTTGCGGAATGGCGGTAGCCGTGCAGTTGCAGTTCGGTGCAGATCGTGTCGGTGGGAGAAGCGCTGTGATGGGGCTCGTCATCGGTGTCGTGGGGATCGGTATACATGGGATGCTCCTTCGTCGGTTTGACCGCGACCGCCTCGGCCTTCATGGCGACGAAAGACGGCAGGCGGGGCGGACCTGCACCCGGAGCGACGGGCATGATCCCCAAAAGTGGCTAGCTGTTTTGGGACGAAATCATGCCGAGAAGGAGTGGAGGGCCGAAGCGCAGCGGAGGATGGCGAAGCCGGTTCTTTTGCTTCGCGATGGAAAGGCGGGCTTGCCCGCCGCCGGAAAAGAACCGGGCGCAGCCATTGCCGGTCCGCACCGTCTGCCGTCCGTTCGCCCTCTGAAGAAGGCCGAGGTCGCGGCTCTTACCGATGATGGTGCGCGCGTCCCGTGACCGGTCCCGACATGAACGTCAGACCCGCTCCGCCTCCCTCCCGGCGACGCCTGACACGTTCATGAAACGCGCGACATCATTCGGTGCGATCTGGATGCGCATGGCGCTGCGCAGGGCATCGATCCCGAGAAGGCGCAGATCCTCGTTGAAGTCCCCGAGCTGCGGCGACAGCGTGATGGCCTCGATATCGGCCTCTTGCGCCCGGTCGATCAGGGTCTCCATTGCGCCATCCCCGGCCGGGTCGTTGTCACGGGCGATATAGAGACGGCGTAGTGTTGCCGGGAACAGGATTGCCGCCAGATGAGCAGCGGAGAGTGCAGCCACCATCGGCATGTGGGGCAGGACGATTCTCAGCGACAGCGTGGTCTCGATGCCTTCGCCCGCCGCCATGACATCATGCGCGGTACCGAACCGAACTGCATGGCCGAGCAGATTGCCCATTGCGCGGCGCGGTGTGTCGATCGGGGCCTTGCCCAAAGTGGCTTCGGTGAATCCTTCGGGATCAAGCCAGGTTCGGTGTGCGCCAGTGATTGTGCCATCGAGATCGGTGACCGCTGCGACCAATGCGGGCCAGACTTCCGTTTCGGCATCGCGGTCAGGACGGTAATAGCAGCGCGGATGGAACCGCAGGCTTCCGGTCTCAGGCAGAGCTGTGATGCCGCGGTTATGAAAATAGGTTTCCGCAAGTGTGCCCACGATCGGCTGCGCCATTGCAAAGAGCCGCCGCGCGGCTTTAGGTGATCCGGTGGGGACTGATGCGGGTCGCGGATTCTGGTCAGTCTGCGGTTCAGATCGGGGCAGACTGAGGAACCGCCGCGCTTCCTCCGCAACATCCTTGAAATCGGAGAGCCCGCAGCTCTCGCGGATGATATCGAGCAGGTCGCCATGTTCGGAGGTGGCCGCATCGGTCCATTTGCCGGCCGCGCCTTTGCCGCTCTCCGATCCTTTGAGACGCACAAACATCGACCGGCCCGACGTGCCGCGCACATCGCCGATCATCCAGTAGTGGCCCTCACGGCGGCCGTTCGGCAGATAATGCCGACACACCGCCTCGGCATTGCGCGCCAGGGCTTCCGTCAGCGTGGCAATGGATTGAGACATCACGTTCCCTCCAAAGAAAAAGGGGCCCACCTTTCGGCGGGCCCAGGTGTGGGAGGGTTTGTTATTCGGCGGCGACCATCTCGTCATCCTGTCCCGCTTCGTCAGTGTCGGCGGGATCATCTTCCTGGTCCATGGCCGTTTCGCCGTCGTTTGCCGCCGATCGTGCGCTCTCGGCAGTCTCGCCGCCCGCAACATCTTCGGATGGCACCTCGACGGTCTCTTTCGGCTTGCGCAGCGGTTCGGGCAGCCAGCTGGTGTCGGCGAGCAGGTCTTCAGCCCGCGCCACCATCGCGTCCTTCTTGAGCGCTTCGAGGTCGGACGCGATCTTGTCGCCCTTCACCTCGGCCACCGCAGCCGCAATGCGCGCCTTGGTGACCCGTCCGAGATAGGCCTCGGCCGTCGGCTTCCAGCCCGCTGCCGCCATGTCGAGACCGACGGTGACCGCCAACCTGTCGGCGTCAGCAATCGCCCGCGGTCTGCGGTTGTAGGCCTCCACCGTCGCGTTCGCCGTCAGGGCCACGCAATGGGCGAACAGCGCCTGACGCGTGTCGCTGTCGAGCACTTCCAGATGGCCCCATAGCTTTTCGGGATCGTTCGGCAGATTGCCCGAGAAGGCCTCATGCCGTTCATTGAGCGCTGTAGCATAGGGCGTTTCTCCCAGACCCGGCGCCTGCGATCCGAAATAGATGCATTTCGCCGAGAGTTCGAGACAGCTGTCCTGCGCGTGGCCGTAGAACTGATCCAACACGAACTTGTGCAGACAGGTGAGGAACGCCGTGTCGAAGGATCCGCCGAGCGCAAGCCTTAGTGCCACGGTGCGATGCGCGGTCAGTTCGGTGACGAGCCGGTCGGGGATCGGTTTTAGGCCTTCATCCTCATCCGGTTCGTTGGCAGGATCGACAGACTGCGATCCGCCAGCCTCGGTTTCACCGTCACCGGTGCTGGACGTCTCCGTCTCATCGGCCTCCGGCGCGACCGGCAACTCATCATCGGGCCGCACGAATCCGCGCGCGACATGCAGGTGACCGCTCGGGCTGATGCTGATGAACGCACCGGCGCGCGAGACCTCATCGGCATCGTAGACCAGCGGACGATCGTCGATGGCGTCGATCGCCGTCTCGATCTCACCCAGGCGTTCGTCGATCTCGTCGGGCAGTTCCGGTGCATCGGCATACTCGGCCTCGAGCTTGTCGAGTTCTTCCTGCAACGCGTCGCGCGCCGCCTGCTGCTCATCGGTGAGCGGCTCCTGTTCGCCGAAAAGACGCCGCAGCCCATAGGTGTGGCCGTAGGGGAAATCGAGACCGACCTCGATCCATTTCCAGCCTTCGGCCCGGATCGCCTCGGCCTCCTCATTCAGCTTCTCGGTCACGAGCATATCGACCAGGCCGATATCCTCGAGCCAGCCGCCATCGTCGCTTTCGAACAGGTCGCGCATCACGGCACCGCCTGCCTCGACATAGGCGTCGATGCCGATGAACTGCGCCCGCTTGTCCGACGCTCGCACCGCGTCTTCGGTCAGCATGCGCCGGATCTGATAGGGCTGCTTGGTATAAGAGTCCTTGATCGCCTCCCACACTTGAACCTGGCGCGCATGGTCAGGATTGACCGTGAACGCCATCAAATGATCGAGGGTCATCTCGTCGGCGGCATAGGCGTCGCGCAGGGTCTCGCTAACGGACGCCAGACGCAACCGCTGCTTGACGACATTCACCGAGATGAAGAACGCGGCGGCGATCTCCTCCTCGCCCATGCCTTTCTCCCGCATCGCCTGGAAGGCGCGGAACTGGTCGAGCGGATGCAGCGGTGCCCGCTGAATGTTCTCGGCGAGACTGTCCTCCTCGGCGAGACCCTCGGTGCGGATCACGCAGGGGATGGGTGCGGTCCGGGTCAGGCGCTTCTGTTTCACCAGCAGTTCGAGCGCGCGGTAGCGCCGCCCACCGGCCGGGATCTCGAACATGCCAGTTTCCGCGCCGTCCGCGTCGAGGACGGGCCGCACGGTCAGGCTCTGCAGGAGCGTGCGCCGGGCGATATCCGCCGCCAGCTCCTCGATCGCGACGCCGGCCTTGATTCGCCGCACGTTCGACTGGGACAGCACCAGCTTGTTGAAGGGAATGTCGCGCGACACGCTAAGCGCGATCTTCGACTTGGGGTTCTTCGTGGTCATCGGTTTTCTCCGCGACGGGCGGCCGGGAGCCTCTCTCTCGACTTCCAACCCGTCACGAAAACCCCCTCACTCCTATCCCTCTCTCCCTACGGAGCCGCCGAGCGCAACCCCGAAGAAAACCCGACCATGGTCAGGAGTTGAGCCGGAGCGATGCGTCCAATTGGCGTATCAAATCTCCTACCCGCCCACCGCCCGAAGGGGCTGGTGGGTAGCGCCGGAGGACGTCGATCACGACCGGTGGCGCAAGGGCGTGTGACTGCGCGATCTGAGCAATTCCTGCATCCGGAGAACTGCCGGTGGAGAGTTCGACCGCTCGTGCGGCGTGACCGGCTGATCCGAGTATATGTTTGACCTGGGTCGCATTGGGGAGCGGATGGAGAAACGCCGCACCTGCCGCGGCGAGGGCGGCGCGCGCAGCCTCACTGGCTGCTGATTGTCCCGCGTCTCGGGCATCGCGCGCGGCCAGCTGGGCTGCCCATGCACAGTCACGTATCGACTTCGACCGCTTGGCGCCATTTGCGAAAGCCTCGGCCGCGTCGATTGCAGCGCGCGGACGCCTGTCGTCGGGGCGGTCACCTTCGAAGATCGCCAGAACGGGCCGCGCGCAGGCTGCCGCGAAGCCGGCCACCGCCCGGAGTTCGGTCATGCTGAGGTCGATCATCTTGGGCCCATCCGTCATGCGGCTGAATTTACAACCATTTGGAGCCGTGTACATTATCCGCGCTCGGTCTGGTCTTCATTCGGGTTCAGTTCACAGGTTCGTACGTCACCAAATCGGAGGGGTGATGTGCAGCCTCGATCACGTTCGGCGGCAAACCGGACCCGCGCACCGAAGCGATCAGTGACTTCGCGATCGGCGGTTCCGAAATGGTGCTGTCTGCCCTCGGCAGGAACCGTTACCGATCAGCGACGATGTCCTGGACCCGGTCCTTGCGGGACCGGGAAACCGGCACGAGGACACCGTCACTCATCTCGATCGACGCCCGACCGCCGCCAGTGGACCAGGCACGTATGTGATCGACATTCACGATGTGGGAGCGATGCACCCGCAGGAAGGGGAGGGAAAGGGTCTGCTCCATGGCATTCATCGTGACCGAAAGCAGGTGCGACGAGGACGCGAGATGGACCTCGACATAGTCGTCGACCGCCTGGAAGCGCAGGATATCGGCGGGGCGGACCGAGACGAGCTTCGACCCGCTGCGCAAAGTCAGACGCTCGGGCCGTTCGGATGCCAGCGCACCGTTCAGACGATCCAAAGCGTCGCGCGCCGTCGATGCCTGAACGATGGCCCTAGCGCGGTCGACGGCAATCCCGAAGCGCTTGGCCTCCACGGGTTTCATGACATAATCGATGGCCGAAAGCTCGAACGCCGCGATTGCGTGCTCGTCATGGGCGGTGACGTAGACAACGACCGGCGGCCGGGCCATGGCGGAGAGCCGGTGGACCAGTTGCAACCCGTCCATACCCGGCATGCGGATATCGAGAAACGCGATGGCGGGCTCGTGCTGCAGGATCAGGTGCAGCGCATCGGTTCCGTTGCCGGCGCTGGCGACGACCTTCAGGCCGGCCGCTTCCGCCAGACGGCAGATTCGGTCGCGGATATGCGGTTCGTCATCGGCGACGAGGCAATGCAGAGAATTGTCGTCGATCCTCATTCCGCCTCCACCGCCGGTATGGCAATTCTGACGGACACGCCGCGGCCCGGGGACGCCGCCACATCGAAGGTGGTCGCGCCCGGAAAATGCGCCTCAATCCGCGTGCGCAGCAGGCTGAGACCGAGGCCGCCACGCAGTATTGCGGCTTCTTCCGCGCCAAGGCCATCATCTGACACGGTCACGACAAGCTGGCCGCCTTGATGCGCTGCGGTCAATGAGATGGTTCCGCCGTCCGGTTTCGGCGCGATGCCGTGCAGGATCGCATTCTCGACCAGCACCTGCAGGCCGAAAGCGGGAAACCCCAGATCGTGCGTATCGGCGTCGATTTTCTCGATGATCTGCAACCGGTCGCCGAGGCGCAATTGTTCGATGGCAAGATAGTCGCGCACCAGAATCAACTCCTCCTGCAATGCGATGAGAGGATCACCGGCCTCCTGTCCGGTCACATCGAGCACCCGGCGCAGCAAGCGGCCGAGTTGCCCGATCGCGGTCTCTGCGGCGTCCGGCTGGTGCCGGATCAGTCCCGCAATCGTCTCAAGGGTATTGTAGAGAAAATGCGGCTCGACGCGGGCGCGGACGGCGGCGAGCTCGGCTCTGACCCGTGCGGCGTCACTTTCCGCCGCATGTTGGCGGGTCCGGACAAGCGTGAAGATGAAAGCGATCGCGGTATAGACGAAGAGGCCCGACAGCAGCGTTCCGGGCGACGCTGCGCGGACGACATGCCCGAAGATGTCGGGTTTGGTGATGAGCGTGATCGCCAGCGTCATCGCGAGCCAGAAGAGGCCGGTTCCGATCGCGAGAAGGCTGTGCGCCAGCCAGATTGGTCTTCTTCCGGTGACCCACGACTGAAGGCGCCAAGCCGAAACGCAGGCGATCGCCCCAGGGATGACATGGGCCGTGGCTGCACCGATGGCGTCGACCCATGGGAAGGACGCCGCCCGAAACCCGAGGACATAGACGAATAGAGCCATGATCGTGAGGGTGATCGCGACGACCCGGCCGTTCTGCCAGAAGCTGCGCTGTCGTGAAGGGAGTCGGTCGGATCCGGTCATGGTCAGGCTCCTATCCGGGCGAGGAGCGCCGTTGCAGGGCCGTGGCATGCAAGCTGTCGGATCTGATCGGCACCGCTGGCGATGAGTTCGTCCACGACCGCGTTGGTCTGGAGGAACTGGCCCGTGCCCTTGAGAATGACCGCGCGTTCCACGATGCGGTCGATCATGTCACTCGTATCGGTCCGCGAACAGAACAATAGCCCCACATAGCCACCCGGCCGGGTGATGCGGAGGAGTTCACGGATCGCGCGGAGCGGGTCGTCGCTCGCCTCGATGACCCAGAGCGCAAGCGTCAGATCGAAGTGCCGATCCGGCAAGGCGAGATTGGTGAGGTCGCCGTAAAGCCGGCGGACGGGAAGGTCGCAGGACGCACGCAGCAGCTTGGGGCTGCAATCCAGCAGGGTCATGTCGAGCTGCGGTTCCGTCTTCAGGAGCCTCCGTGCAAGACGGCCCGTTCCGCATCCGGCGTCGAGAATACGCATGCCCGGTCTCAGCAAAGCGGTGACCGCACCTTCGATGGCGCTTTGCCCCTCGCCGCCGGACAGCCGCAGAAAACGGGCATGGAGGCGGTCATAGAGCGTTGGCGTGAAATGGTCGTACGCGGCCGGGGTTGAAAAGTGCGAATTCATCGGAATGGTCTCTGTTGGATATATGCCTCAAAATACGCAGTCTGCCCGGCCTTTTCGAGACCAGATCGGGCAGTGGCCCCTTGAGGTCGGTGAACTGCACGGTCACGCATTCGCACGGGCGACATCCGCCGCAGCGACCGGGTCTTGCGGTTCGGTTGTTGGCAGAAACCCGAGCAGATAATCCGCCGCCTTGCTGGCTTTGGACGCGGCGCGGACAATGGCGCGATTGTCCTCGCGCAAAACCTCCAGCCAAGAGCCGATATAGTCGGCATGGCGCACGGTCGGGACGATGCCGAGTGAAGCACAGCAGAAGGCGGCATTCATCTCGGCGACGAGTTCCTCGAAGGCGTATGTCTTCGATCCGAACGAACCAGACATGTCGCGGTCGAGCCGCGACGGATGACCTGACGCGTGCCCAAGTTCGTGGAGCGCCGTGCGGTGCCAGTTGATCGGTTCGAAATAGGCTTGCGGTGGCGGCACCTGCACATAGTCATGAACCGGCGCGTAGAAGGCGCGATTGCCGCCGATACGAAAATCGATGCCAGTCGCTTCGATCAGCGCTTCCACCTTCGGCGCGATCAGTCCGGGCGGGGTAGGCGGCGCGGCAACGGCGACCTCTTCGGGCAGGTTTTCGCATTGCGCGGCATTGAAGACGGTGAAGCGCTTCAGGAACGGGATTGCCTGGGGATCGTCGCCTGTCTCGCGGGCGCGTTTCTTCTCATCGTCCGGGATGAACCGGTCGGCGTAAACAACAGTGGTGCCGCGTTCGCCCTTCCGAACGTTGCCGCCGAGCGACAGCGCCTGGCGGAAAGTGAGCCAGCTCTGACCGGGAAAGCCGTGCTCAATCACTGCGCCCCAGAGGATGAGAATGTTGATGCCGGAATAGCCGCGACCGGTCGCAGCGTTGTTCGGCATGGCGAGCGGGGCCTTGGCTGCCGCTGTCCCCCAGGGCTGGACCCAAGGCACACGGCCGGCCTCCAACTCGTCGATGATCTTGGTTGTAATTTCATCATAGATGTTGGTCCGGTCGCGCTTGGCGCCGGCATTGCGCTTATGTCTGGACATCGCGGTTCTCCGCGACGGGCGTCGGAAGCTCTCTCCCGGCTCTCAACCCGTCACGAAAAACCCGTCCGCACTCTTACTCTCAAAAGGGGGCGTTGCGGGGGAATCTCCCGCAGAAGGGGTCCGGCGAGACTACAGGCTCGGTCGCAGGGGAAGGCTTTCCCCTCATGGATTTCGGAAGTTTCAGTTCCGATCATCAGGACGCCCACCTCCAATTATCATGCTTATGCAGAGCCGGTTGTTCGGTCGGTTGACACGGTCACTTTGTCTCTGGCTAATTTTGTCGCCTTACAGGCGACAAAATTCATGATCACCAAAGTGAACATGCACCGAGCTTTGAAATTATGTCATTAAGTCGCGATGCCGATGCAAGAGAAACCAAGCTGAAATGGGTTTCTACCAGCCACATCCTCGGCATAAACATCGAGTAAAGCCGCAATGACCGCTGCAGTTGCAGTCGCTGTTGACGACATGGACGAAGAACGCAGCGGCGATCTGCTCCTCGTCCAAGCCTTCCTCGCGCATCGCTTGGAAATATGGCCGTATGAATTCTCGAAGATAGTTGCGCCCGCGCCTTTTTTCCGCTAACAGTCATATTTGACGGCTAAATAGGAAAAGAGCGTCAGATATGGCAGTTAAGGTAAGCTCACTGAACGCACGGCGGGCGCTTGAGGCTTTGGGCGCGAACATCAAGATGGCGCGCTTGAAGCGGCGCATCTCCGTTCAGGGGTTCGCCGAGCGGGTCGGCGTGTCCGAAAGCACCGTTACGCGCCTGGAGAAAGGCGACGACGGTGTCAGCATTGGCACGCTGGCGATGGCCTGCCTCGTCCTCGGCGAGATCGAGCGCATTTCCAGCTTTCTTGATGCCGGGTCCGACGATACCGGGCTGCTTCTCGATCGGGAGGCGCTCCCCAAGCGGATCGACAAAAAACGAAAACCCGGATCGCCGTCATCCGGCAAAGGCCAATCAGCCCCCTTGTCCGATGCAGATGATGAAGAAGGGGTCGGTTTCTGATGCCGGAAGCGATCGTCGCCCTTGGAGAAGGCAAGCGTGTCGTCGGCCGTCTGCGCTTTGAGAGTGACGGTCGGCGTCAGCATTCGCAGTTTGAGTACGCCGACGAATGGCTGGCCGCATCCGACCATTTTGCGCTGTCGCCCGGATTGCCCCTGCGCGATGGCAGCCACTTCAGCAGCGGCAAGGAGGACAAGCGTTCTGCGCTGTCCGGATGCTTTGCCGACGCCGCGCCTGATGCCTGGGGGCGGGCTTTGATGACCAAGGCGCTTGGCGGCGGCCTCAGCGAGTTTGACTATCTGGTGCTGTCCGATGATCGCACACGGCAGGGCGCGTTACGGTTTCTCGGCGAAGACATGGAGCCGCTGTCCGACTTGACGCCGCCGATCCCGCGTCTGGTCGAACTTGAACGGTTGCGCGGGCTTGCCCAGCGGTTCGAGCGCGATCCCAATGGCGCGGAGCAAGAGGCGCGCGATCTGGCCGGTATTGCTGGCTCGCTCGGCGGCGCGCGACCGAAGGCCAATGTCGAAGGTGATGGGCATCTCTGGATTGCCAAGTTCACGTCGGCGCAAGACACCAAGCCTGTTGAACGCGCCGAGGTTGCCACGTTGAAACTCGCGGCCATGTGCGGATTGCGGGTTGCCGAGGCAAAGTTGGAGTTACGGGACAGTGACAGTCCGATCGCGCTCATCCGGCGATTCGACCGCCGTGGCGACACACGAATTCCCTATATTTCTGCGAGAACTGCGCTGGACTGGCAGGGTGACGAAGGGGGCTACTATACGGATATCGCCGATGTGATCCGGCAGATTTCCAGCAAGCCGATCGATGATCTGCACGAGCTCTGGCGTCGGATCGTCTTCACGATCCTCGTGTCGAACAAGGACGATCATCTGAAGAACCACGGTTTCATCTATGCGGGTGGGGATCGATGGCGGCTGTCACCGGCCTTCGATATCAACCCCTCGCCGTCACGCCATAGGGTCTTGGAGACAGGCATCGTTCAGGGCGGCTCGTTCGACGCCTCGCTCGATATCGCGCTGGGAGCCTGTGAGTTTTTCGATCTGACGCCAGCCGATGCCAAGAAACGCGCATTCCAGATGGCTGAGACGATCGCGAAGAACTGGAAAAAAGCCCTGCGCGACGCAGGTGCGTCACCGGAAGATGTTCGAGTCTACTCTGACGCATTTGTGCACACGGAGGGCGAGAAAGCACTAGAGGGAATAGACTAAAGACATGCATCGTGACTCCAGAAATCACTGGTTGAACAGCAAATGGTATCCAAAGTCGCCAGTTGCGACCAATGACCGAAAGAGATGGAATACTTTGAAGGAATGCAGGGGAAAGATATGATTGACGGAGCCCGGAAGCTTTCGCGTCAAAACATCACGGTACGCGTGCCGTGGCATGACACTGGCTGGACGGGGCACGTTTGCGCGGCACCCTCAGCTAACACATCCTGTTTGGCTCTTGCACGTATTGCGTTGGGCAAGCGTGCCGATCAGGACAAATTTGCGGGGGCAGCCTTCGACATGTTGGCGGCTCCTGATCTTCCCCCGTGTGTAGACGAGCGCGCAGGATTTCTTTCCGGGCAAGACCTTTTTCTCACAAAGGAGCATCCCTACAAGGCGAGCAGTCCAGACACACATGGCCATTTTGGAGAGACTTCGCTGCGCTTTGAAGCCTACTCGGCCGCCTGCATTCCCTTTGGGTGGATGTTACGACGGCAGGTCGAGGGAGATGACAGGCTGGGCATCTCCGGTAAGGCTGACGCGTTCCGGCTCGGCTATGACGTCGCGCGCGAGCCTGACCTTCCCTTTACTACGAGTTGGGTTCAAGACAAAAGCAACCAACTCATTATGCTCGATACGTTTTTCGGCGCTCTCGAACCTGAAGCATCGCTATGCGTGTTTTACGCAAAGCGTACGCCGCTCGCCGAGGATCATCGTCGTGTGATCATCGGAATAGGTCGCGTCAAGGGCGTCGGTCAATCAACGGAGTATTCCTACGACTCGCCGGGTACATTGAAGGGTGTACTATGGGAGCGGAATGTTAGGCATTCGCTTCGCTCGAACGGCAAGTCCGACGGATTCCTCATGCCCTATCATGCGCTGCTGGCGGCTGCGGAAGGAGATCCAAGTCTAGATCTTGCGGCTTGCGTTGCTTTTGCACCTGACGATCAATTCAACGCCTATTCGTTCGGGTCTGAGCACCTCGATGACGATGCAGCCATCGCTTCGCTTTTGGCCTGTGCTGCCGCGCTTCGCGCTGCTGTGGAGCGGGCTGATGTTGAAGTCGAGGCATCGCTGCAATGGATAGATACGGAAATCGCGCGTCTTTGGAAAGCCCGTGGTGTTCATCCCGGCCTGGGAAGTGCTCTTTCCGCTTTCGGTCTCGATCACGGCGCACTTCTTGCTCACGAGATGGTCCGGACCGGAGCAGAGTATGGGAAGGTATTCGATGCATTCCGTTTCATTGATGGGTTTGTCGCCGATCCCCAGCAGTTTTCCCAGGCAGAAAGCCTTGGTTTTGGCGCGAGCTTTCGAGAAAAATGGCAGGGGCTGCCTTCTGAACGACGCCATTTGCTGGAATTGGTTGCACGCTGCAACTTGCAACCGAATCAGGCGCTTAGAATTTATCAGCCAAGCGTCAGGAAGCTGAGTCGTCCTACCACAGATACCGAGATCCTAACCAATCCGTATCTGATTTTTGAGCGTGACGATGAAGCGGCGGATCGCATCGGTTTTGGCGTCATTGATCGTGGCGTCTTTCCCGCAGAGGCAGTACGGCAGACAGCGCCTATTGCCCATCCGACGGAGATGACAGATGCAATCGACAAGCGCAGGGTACGTGCACTCATGATAGACCTCCTCGAAAACGCTGCCGATGAGAACGGCCATACGGTTTTGCCACGAAGTTGGTTAGTTCAGCGCGCCCTCGCGGCTCCTTTGGCGCCGAAATGCATGATCGACGAAGACGTAATCGCCATCAATTCGGCTTGGCTGAAGGAAGCGCTTACGGAGGGAATTGCCGGTGACGGGCCGGCCTATAAGCTTCGACGCTACGCCGTAGCACGCGAAATGATCGGCACAGCAATTAGGAAGCGGGTCAAGGCTAAACGGCATGATCTATCGCATCAATGGCGGAAACTGGTTGATACTGAATTTGGCGCACTACCGCCCAATGCAGATGACCAAAAGGACGAGGAACGTGCACGTTGCGAGAAAGCAGCATCCCTTCAGCAGCTAGCACAGTCCCGCTTCTCGGTGTTGGTTGGTCCTGCCGGGTCTGGAAAGACCACAATTCTGAGACTTCTTTGCGAGTTGCCGCAAGTGAACGAGAGAAAAGTTTTGCTACTCGCACCGACAGGAAAGGCGCGAGTCCGGCTAGAGGAGGCGACAGGTCGACTCGGCCAAGGCAAGACGCTCGCCCAATTCCTCCAAGGGCTTAGTCGCTATGATGGCGCAAGTGGACGTTACTACTGGAATCCAATTGCGCCCCGAGAAAAGGGATTTCGGACGGTCATTGTTGATGAATGTTCAATGCTCACGGAGGATCAGTTGGCAGCGCTCCTCGACGCGATTGAGGGTGTCGAACGCCTCATCCTTGTCGGAGATCCTCGACAGCTTCCGCCGATAGGTGCGGGCCGCCCTTTTGTCGATATTTGCCGCAAACTCGCGCCGCCGGAGCAACCGCCAATTTTCCCTCGTCTTTCTAACGGTTATGCCGAGTTGACCGTTATCGGACGCCAGCGCGGGAGTGGGCGCGGTGATGTCTTGCTTGCACGGCAGTTTAGCGGAGAGGCACTTGATGCCGGGGCGGATCAGGTTTGGGATGCACTGAACGCAGGAACGCTCGACCATGTCAGGTCGGTGAGTTGGAAAGGACCGAGCGCAGTTGGAGAGTCTCTGACCGCTGAGCTTATCCACGGCCTGAAACTGGCCGGGCCGGGTGATGAGATAGGGTTCGAGCAAAGCCTAGGTGGCAGCGCTTATGAGGGTAACGTTTACTTCTGGGCAGCACGTGAAATCGGTGGTGAAGGCGCTGCCTCACGGTCTCATGACTGGCAAGTATTATCCCCTATAAGGGCTGGCCTGGCAGGCGTGGATGCGTTGAATCTGGCTGTTCAACGTCAATTCCGGACCAAGACCAAAACTCGAGCGCAAGCCACAAGGTATGCCAAGATTCCAAAGCCCGCCGGACCACAGGGCCTGCTTTGGGGCGACAAGGTAATAAACGTCCGTAACAACGGTAGAAGGCGAACCTATCCAGAGCAGCAGAATACCTACGTTGCGAATGGCGACATCGGTATCATTGTGGGTGGCTTTAAGACTAAGAAGATGAAGCGCCGACCACGAAATCTTGAAGTCGAGTTTAGCAGTCAGCGCGGCGTGAAGTTTACTTATCCGCATTGGGAATTTAACGGAGACGACGGCTCACCTGAACTGGAACTCGCATATGCGCTTACGGTTCACAAAACGCAGGGTAGCCAGTTTGGACATACATTTCTTGTTGTCCCTAAGCATTGTCGGCCACTGACCCGAGAACTGCTATACACCGCTTTAACTCGTCATCGTGATCAACTCGTAATTCTTCACGAGGATGAGATTGGTAATTTGAGGCATTATGCCGAACCAGCGGCATCTGAGATTGCTCGACGTATGACCGATCTATTTGAGAATCCCGTTCCGATCGAAGTGATGACGGGCACTGGGCCAAGATTTTTGGACCAGCAATTGCTGCACCGAACGAGCCGGAACGAACTCGTCCGCTCGAAGGCCGAACTCGCAATTGCGGAGAAACTTCACGCGATGGGTGTACCTTATGTTTATGAGCAACCCCTGACCTTGGGTGGAAAGATGCGGTGGCCTGATTTTACCATCGAAGATGATGCCAGTGGTATCATTTACTATTGGGAGCACCTCGGAATGCTGTCCGATCCAGCTTATGCGCAACGCTGGACTGCGAAGCGGAGTGCTTACCTCGCTGAAGGTGTGGAACCAATGGATAGCGCCAACGGTGCCGAACGTGTGCTGATTGAAACAACGGAAGCCGAGGGTGCTGGGCTGGACATGCTCGAAATCGAGCGGCTTGCAAAAATTGTGTTGGGATGATGGAAACATTCGGACAGCAATCAGATAATCCGATGCTGTCTTGAGGCGAAATGATGTATCCTCAGATCGCGGCAGCCTCAATCAGCGTGAGCTGTTCTTCCCACCAGTCGATGGCAGCAGCGTAGACATCGCGGCCATCTTCACCGGCGCCATATCCGTCCAACAATGGACGAAACAGGTTCTCCGATAAGTTGAAGTTCGATGCATCTGCGCCATCAACAACCACCAGCGGTATTTCATCGCGTTGATCGACCTGGAATTCATATTCTTTGAGGACAAGGTTGCGAGATTTCTCAATAAACTCGGTGAAGATAACGTGACCCTTGGAGGCATCCTTCCAATGCTTGAATGCGTTGCTGGACGATGCCCTAAGTGTGGGCTCGACCGCATCCACTTTGTCGAGGACATGGCCGACCGCACGTAGCAACGACACGGCGCCAACCCACATAATCCGAAATTGATCAGGGTCTGTCTCGTCCTCCAGCATACGATGCACCAAGCGGCAGTCAGCCAGCACACGCCGAGCCTGTTGTGCACGGATCATTGTACCATTAGCGCTACATCGTGATTTTTTTCAGTCACTTAGCGTCATCTCCAAGGTTGGTTTTTTCTGGTGCAATTTGGTGAAACTATGCTAGATTGTCCGAGTTGGGGCAAGGATTCACTCATGCAAAAGACGCAAAAGAAGCGATTTTCAGTTTCGCTTGACATGGAAGACTACACCGCGCTGAAACATGTCGCGGATGCGCAGAAGCCGCCATTGTCCCTTCAATATGTTGTATCTTATGCTTTGAATGAGTTCATCGCTACGCACAAAAACAAACAAGTGGAGTTTGATTTTGAGCGTAGAAAAAGATGACACATGCTTTGAAATTCATTGATTTGTTTGCTGGCTTGGGCGGCTTTCACCAAGCTTTAGCGCAGTTGGGCCATGAATGCGTTTTTGCTTCGGAACTTGATGATGATCTGGCGGAACTCTATCGAAAGAATTTCGGTATCAAGCCTCATGGAGACATCCGCCAAGTCGATCTCAAATCCATACCGGAACACGATATACTATGTGCTGGGTTTCCTTGTCAGCCTTTCTCAAAAGCAGGTAATCAAAAGGGGTTTGATTGCCCGCAGTGGGGAGACCTTTTTGATTACATCATCAATATCCTTCGCCTTCGCAAGCCACAGTTTGTGATGATCGAAAATGTGCCTAATCTCATTAAGCACAACGGTGGGAAGACTTGGGCTAAGATCCTGCACCGCCTACGGCTTGCCGGTTACAAAGTTTCAGATGGCAAGTTATCCCCACATAATGTTGGAGTACCACAGGTCCGTGAGCGCGCCTTTATTGTTGGTTCGCGCGACGCGCTTGTAGGGTTTTCCTGGCCTAAACGATCAAAAAACGTCGAGACTTCTATCCGTACCATTCTCGACAAGCAGCCAAATGATGCTCGCTCCCTTTCTGGCCGATTCATTCAATATATGGACGCGTGGCAAGTATTTCTTGATAAGTTCCCGAAGGATGATGAGCTGCCTTCTTTCCCAATATGGGCAATGGAGTTTGGCGCGACCTATCCCTACGAAACCTCTTTCCCTCTGAAGCGCAGCGCCAGCGAATTGCAGTCTGATCGCGGATGTTTTGGGGTGCCGTTTGAGGGCATGAGCAAAGCTGAAATACGAGGAAATCTGCCCTCATATGCAGCCAAACCGCAGAATGCATTTCCGAAGTGGAAAATCGACTTTATTCGCAAAAATCGTGAATTCTACGCTGCTCACAAAGAATGGATCGATGACTGGCTTCCATCTATTCGAGATTTTGCACCTAGTTTCCAGAAATTTGAATGGAACCATAAGGGCGGTGAAAGGGCAATCTGGAATTATCTGGTTCAGTTTCGTGCGTCAGGAATTCGGATCAAGCAGCCAACAACGTCGCCGTCATTAGTGGCCATGACCACTAGTCAGGTTCCTGTGATTGGATGGGAGCGACGTTACATGACGATCCGAGAATGCAGCAAATTGCAAAGCATGGGCGAACTTGAGCACTTGCCAGCCGCGCAGACCGCGGCGTTCAAAGCCCTTGGCAATGCAGTCAATGTGAAGGTCGTCAAAACGATTGCCGAGCGCTTGCTTGCAACCTATCCGACTCGCGCCAGTGAGAAAGATCCTTCCAAGGCACAGATCGATCTTTCTAAAGCTGCATAAGAGCCGATTGGGGGCATAGAATTTGAGCAACGATACTGTCGATATTCAGCCCGGCGTAAGCATGCTGGCGGTGCTCAAGCACCTCAATTACCAGTCCTGGTACGCGCTCGCCGAGTTTGTGGATAATTCGGTTCAGAGCTATCAGCAAAATAACGATGTCCTTTCAGATCAAACCGAGAAACTGATCGTAGAAATTGATGTCGACGTTGCCGATCCTCCACGTATCTCGATCAGAGACAACGCTGCGGGCATCTTGCTGAAGGACTTTCCGCGCGCGTTCCGCCCAGCAACATTGCCGCCTGATCGGACTGGCCTTGCTGAATTTGGTATGGGGATGAAAAGCGCGGCGTGTTGGTTCGCGCCGAAGTGGACAGTGAGAACATCCGCTCTTGGCGATCCGGTCGTTAGAACAATCAAATTCGACATTGTAAACATTGTTGCGGACGATATCCGCGAACTCGACATCATCGAGGAACCCTCTGATGCCGACAGCCATTTTACGGAAGTTATCCTCGAAGACGTATTCCATGTTCCCGCAGGTCGGACGGTCGCAAAGATCAAAGATCATCTGACTGACATCTATCGCGTATTCGTGCGTGACGGCTTATTGGAATTGCGGCTTAAGGGTGAATCCTTGATCTTCCAACCACCCGTTGTTCTGCACCAGCCCTACTTCAAAACGCCTGATAGTCCGCCGCAGATCTGGCAGAAAGACATTGTTTTCGATCTCGGCCCGGATCTCAAAGTGAGAGGTTTCGCAGCAATTCGTGAGACAGCCAGTACGAGGAAAGCCGGGTTCGGGCTCTTCCGACGAGGACGTGTTATTCAAGGCTCAGGTGATGACGGCTATCGACCGCCTTTGATCTTTGGTCAATCGAATAGCTATCGATATCAGAGACTTTTTGGCGAGTTGCATTTGGATGGGTTCGAGGTGTCTCACACCAAGGACGGATTTCGTTGGGACGAGAATGAACAGCCCTTTTTGGAGTTACTTCGAGAACATCTCGACGATGATGAATTGCCGCTTCTAAAGCAGGCTGAAGGCTATCGCGTACGCAAGGCTGCAGTTGAGTTGCGTGATGATGCGCTCAAGGCCGTTACCGGTGCAGCTGAGGCATTGGGCGAAGGCCTGCCAGGTGCGCTGGCTGGGCTCGTTGATGCTGAGCCTGCTGACACGCCGCAACAGGAGCCGCCAGCGCAAGAAAAGCTTGCGAGCAAGACGATCAGTTTGCCGTTTAGAGGCCAGACTTGGGAAATCGAAATCGAACTGACCAATGATCCATCCGAGAGTCAGTGGCTTGTTTTGAGCGATACGGATCAGTCTACCGGAGAAACTCGACGGATCGATATTCGCGTATCAATGGCTCACCCCTTTATGGTGCGATTTGCCCAGAATGATAGTGAGGACACTGACGGAATCCTGCGATTAGCTGCTGGGATTGCTGTGTCAGAAGTTTTGGCGCGTAGCGCAGGTGTTCGAAAAGCAGGCACTGTGCGGCGCAATCTCAATGATTTGCTGATGACGGCGCTCTCCGGGCCATGAAGGATGAATAGGACTTATGACTGATACGCCTAATGTGACGATCACCACGCAAGACACGTCAGGTGACGGCAGTTGGATGCCGCATGTCGGTCAGGAAACGATGGATTTTCTCATACGCTCCGCACCTGAAGAGAGCCGCGAATCTTTGGAAGCCGTTGCCATTTCTATTCTGTCAAAGGGTGTGTCACCAGAGGAACTACGAGGAACACAGACCGGACTTGTCATTGGCTATGTCCAAAGCGGCAAGACTATGTCGTTTGAAACAGTAACGGCGCTGGCACGTGATAATCAGTTCCAAATCGTCATCGTTATCGCGGGTGTCACAACAAACCTGCTTAATCAGTCAACAGAGCGTTTGGCCAATGATCTGGGTCTCAGGGATCCGTCGCGACCGCGGCGATGGGTTCAGTTGGAGAACCCAAACAATAATGATGAGTCCGTCCAGTTCATGAGCAGCGCGCTCGACGACTGGCGTGATCCAGACACACCAGACGATTTGCGGCGGACTGTACTGGTCACAGTGCTGAAACAGCACCAACGGCTCGGGCACCTTACGTCTTTGCTCAGTCGCCTTGATTTGGCTGGTGTTTCGGTTTTGATTATCGACGATGAGGCCGATCAGGCCAGTCTCAACAACGAGACGTCACAGGATTCTGAAAGCACGACCTATGCCCGATTGATGGAGCTACGGTCCGTTATACCTCAGCACACTTACCTTCAATATACAGCGACCCCGCAAGCACCTTTGCTGATAAATATCATCGACAGTCTGTCGCCGAACTTTGTGGAAGTGTTGGAGCCTGGTCCGGCTTATGTCGGTGGACGGGATTTTTTCAAAGAGAACCCACATCTCATAACGAATATCCCGCCAGAGCAGGTGCCGACGCGAAACAACCCTCTCGTCGAGCCACCGGAAACGCTACTGGACGCCTTGCGCATATTCGTCGTTGGGATCGCAGCTGCTATCGAACTCGGCGAAAGTCGTGGCAACCGTTCAATGTTGGTGCATCCTTCCCATCTGACTGCTCAACACAACGACTTTTACAACTGGATTAGAGATAGTCTGGAAGACTGGAAGAGTTGTTTGAATCAGCCTGAGCACGATCCAGACCGACAGGAACTCTCGGAAGCTTTGCGGATTGCCCATTCCGAATTGCAATTGACGGTTGGCGACGGCCTGCCGTCCTTCGACAGGCTAGCCCGGCGGTTTCGTATTGCGATCAACCGTATTCAGATCATGGAGGTGAATGCCACGTCTGGGAAAACCCCGAAAGTCGATTGGCCGAACTCGTTCGGCTGGATCTTGGTGGGAGGGGCAGCCATGGATCGTGGATTTACCATTGAGGGCTTGACGGTGACATACATGCCGCGTGGTATTGGTGTCGGCAATGCCGATACAGTGCAACAGCGGGCGCGCTTCTTTGGCTATAAGCGGGGATATCTCGGTTACTGCCGCGTCTACCTTGAGGACGGGACGAAAGAGGCGTTCGAAGATTATGTGGATCACGAAGAGGACATTCGAAATCAGTTGCTGGCAATTCAGCAGGCCGGCCAACCTTTGGATAACTGGAAGCGAGCGTTCGTGATGTCGAATGCGTTAAAGCCATGTCGTGAAAGCGTCTTGGATTTTGACTACATGCATGTACCTCTGGCGGCGCGCTGGATTGCGCCGCGTTTCGTGCTGACGACACCTGAACTAACTTCAGCGAACCGGGGTTACGTTCAAAGATTTATTCAATCTCAAACATTTGTGCCGAATGAAGGACATGCTGACCGAACTGAAATACAACGTCACACATTGGCCGATACGGTGTCACTTCAGTTTATAATGGAAAACTTGCTCGTTCCTTTTCGAGTAACAGGCGCGACTGACTCTCAGCGTAACACGGCTTTGTTGCTACAACTCAGCAAAGTACTTGAAGAAAATCCGAACGAAACTTGCGCCGTGTATCAAATGAGTTCGGGTCATAAGAGACTTCGTGGCGTTGGTCACGAAGGGGAGATTAAGAACCTTTACCAAGGTGAAGCGCCAGTTCGGCCTTTGGCCCAGCGAGGCACAATATATCCCGGTGACCAAGCAATCAAAAATGATGACCGTGTCACTGTGCAGATACACTATCTTGATCTTAGAGATGATGAAGGAAGTGTCATATCACCAGACACCTACGTAATTGCTGTCTACCTACCGCGAAGTCTCGCGGAGACCTATGTCGTGCAGCAGGGTCAGAAATAGTGACAGGTCGCTTTGGAAAAGCATATGCTGACTTAACTGCGAAAGGCGGCAGACCTTCTGAAGCTTCCTATCTAGTCGTCTCGCTCGGTGACGAGCTTGATAGCTGGTTTGTTGGAATGGACGATCAACAACACCCATCCATTCTGGTACAATCCGAATCTCCGTCAAGCCGTCACCCACCGCCAATTAGACTCGAGAATTTGGATGTTCAATTTCACGTACCGTGCAAAATCGAGCCTGCGGGTGGTCTAATCGCCAATGCTAAATGCAGTGTAATGCGCTTGAACTCGACCGATCCTGCGACGCGTGATGTCTTCTTCTCGGTTTGTGATTCTATTGCCGATATGCTCGGCAATAGCCCCCAAGACAATGAACTCTCTAAGGCAATGCGACGACTTGCGGCAATATTTCGAAGGATGCTTGCTGCGCCTACGCGAACATTGTCGGGCTTATTTGGAGAACTTTGCTTAATCTACCAGGCACGGTTGCCGCATGAGTTGATAAGAGACTGGCGCGAAAGCGACGAGGCTCGCTATGACTTCTCTTCAAATGATTTGAAGGTTGAAGTGAAAAGCACATCGACACGTAGGCGGGTCCATGAATTTGCCTTTGAACAGTGTACTCCACCAGCAGGGGCCTTGGGGCTTGTGGCGTCAATCTTTGTTGAGCGGGCAGGTCGTGGCACTTCAATCAGGGAAATCCAGTCTTTGATCGAATCTCGTCTGACAGGACGACCTGATGCGATTCTGAAATTGCGGGAAGTCGTCGCAAAGACATTGGGTACTGCACAATGCCAAGCTGACGATGTATTGTTCGATTTGACGCTGGCAACTGGCTCAATAGCATTCTTCGACTTGAGAGAGATTCCAGCCCTTCGGGATGACCTGCCGCTTAATGTTTCCCGAGTACGTTTCGCGTCAGACCTATCCGCCATAACTGAAACCAATGTTGAAGTCATATCCAACTCACAGCCAAACCTGACCGCATATACGAAAAACCCATAGTTTGGATGCTTAGTTTATTCTATCCTGTCGGTCTCGATTCAATGAGCATCTGCTCGATCGCGCTCTGCCGGGATTGACGATCCAACGTGTAGGTGTTGCGCCTGAACTCAACGCCTTCCAGAAGGGCCTTCACGTACCCTGCGACTGTATCTGCGGCCATAATCAGTGTGGAGTCGAGCGTATGGACATATTTGCTGGTCACCGAGCCTTTGGCATGCCCGATCAACGCAGCGATCGTAATTTCCGTGAAGCCAAGATCGTTCGCCATGCTGGCGAAGCTGTGCCGTAATACGTGAGGCGTCACATCCCAGAGGGGCGTATCCTTGAAGAGTTTCTTCCAGCTTTGAGGAAAATTACCAACTGCATTGTCGATGTCCTGGCCGGGAAAAACATAGGTTCCCGTTCGGTGCGGTCGTTCTTTCTCCAGATACTCCACGACCGGCAATCCGACAGGACGAACTGTGGCGCCTTCCTTGCTGTCGGCCAAACGCAAGCAGCTCCCTTCGAGATCGACAGCGCTCCACTTGAGGTTGACGATTTCACCGCGCCGACAGCCTGTCAGCGCGATAAGCCTGAGTATGTCGGTGTGTATCCGGAGTTGGTTGCTTTTGCGTCCCTGCCGAAGAATGTCGCCCAGCGTCCGATATTCGGATTCGTTGAGCCGCCGGTCCCGAACCTTGTATTTCGGTTTGCGAAGTCCGTGCGTCGGGTTGTGTTCGATGATACCTGCCTCAACGGCATAGGAGAAGACGCCGCCGAGAAGCCCCATCGTTCGGATCGCTGTTCCGGGGCCGCCGCGGACGATGGCCTTGCCGCGGAGCTTTTCGGTTTTCACCGTGACCCGCGTTTTGCCAGCGATGATGTCTTTCATCAGATTATTCATGTCAGGCTTGGTGATGTCTCGCACGCGCCGGGTCCCGAGAAGGGGAACGATGTGCCGCCTGAGACGGCCGACATCGGTTGCAATGGTTGTTTCTTTTTTTGGGCGACCGCCTTTGCCGAGAATGAGCCCGGCTTCCATGTCGGCGATGTATTGCTCGCAAAGTTGCTTGATTGTGAGCGCTTTGCGCTCTTCTTCACGTTCTTCCGCAGGATCACCGCCATGCGCTGCCCGCCCGAGCAGGGCCTTCGCCTCGCGGCGCGCGGTTTCCGGGGTCCACAGGCCATGAAGGCCGATAGTATAACGGCGGGATCGTCCTCTCGACCGGTACTGGACGATGTAACTGCGCTTGCCAGAGGGATAGACACGCAAGCCGAAGCCTGGGAATTCATCATCCCAGACGACATGGCCCTTGCTCTGCGGCGCGACCGCTTCCACAAACCGTTTGGTGAGTTTCGCCATGCTCCTGTTCCCTGCCGAGCCCGGATTTCACGTAAGCACCACGCAAGCACGCGGACGGAAACCAAGGCGTATTCTCGGATAGAGGTTTCGGAGAGACGATCAGAAAAGTCTAGTGATTACAGGCTGATATCGTGCTCTGGCGTACCCTATCGTGCACTTCGGATAGGTCCTTAAACCAGCTCCGAAGGCAGAGGTCACAGGTTCGAATCCTGTCGGGTGCGCCACATACCGCCGATTGCCCTCCACAATACGCTATAGCCGCCGAACATACGCCTTTGCATAGAATGAGGGACAGCCGGTGCGCGAAAAGGTGTAGAAACGACGGCGTTCGGCAGGGAAAAGTTCGAATCGCTTCCGGTTGATTTGTCGATTTTTCTCTGCACAGAAGTCGCGTAGGTACCTTTGAACGGCAATCTTTCGCCCTCCTTTAGGCACCGACGCCGGATCACCGTCTTCCTAAAGCCTGCCGCTCATTCAGATCTGCATCGTCAACGACCACTAGATCTACACATACTTAAAGCCAATCGGTGACCACCTTAGCGGCGCCGGTCCGGGCCAACCGCAAGTTACCACCGGCCCTTACCGAACGCTGATTAGCCGATGAACTTGGCCCACAGGCGCTTGAACCACGCGACGATCGCCTCCAAACCTTTCGGCTGGGCACCGCGCTTGATTAGGCGGTCATAGGCGCGGCCGGCTTCGATCTGCTGGCGAGACATCTTGCCGGCCCAGTGGATGCGGCCACGCTTAATGATGTAGTGTGAGCCACAAGGGAAATCGTGGTTGCCGATTGACGGCCAGATCGAGGCGCCCTCGTCCTCCATGATGAAGTCATATTCGGTTTGAACAAGTGGTGTTGATACCTCCTCGCCGCACCCACAAGCGCAATTATGCAGCGCAACGTGGCATTCGGGCGACACGTAAAGGACGCCGTTTTCCAGCTGTTCCGGAATGTCTTTGACAAAAACCGTTGTAAGACGATCCACCCGAGCCATCATGCCCCCCGGTTCGTAATATTGTTACCCTCAATCATGTATGTCGCGTTCCTTTCGTTGCGCTCATCACGATAAAAGGTAAGCCAACGCTTCCAGCGCATGATTGCCATGATCGCATTCAACGAGTTGAGCTCGGCGATCTGGATCTCGGTTCCGTACACATCGGCCTCTTCATCATCGTCTCCGAACGACAGGTGAGCCGCCACTTCGTCCCAAGACGTGCCGGAGGCGATGAAAGTCGCACGCGCGCAGCCATCGAGCGCGTTCTCGTCCAGCCCGAGACCAATACCGGTGTCGACGAATGGAATGCTGAGACGAACCAGCCCTTCCGCAATCACGCGCCGCGACGAGCCCTTGTCAACACAGACAAATACGAAGTCATAACCTGCAAATTCGTCGATGTTGTCAGCCGTTACCCTAACGGGATGCGGCTTCACCCCCTTGTGCATGCGCGCGTAGAGCGCGGCATAATAGTCTACCTTGTGGGGGAAATTCTTGGCCAGCGCCAGTTCGGGAGCTCCAGGCGAGCGAAAAAGATTGTGATTGAGAAGTTGGTCGTCGTCGTAAATGTGTATCTCAGCAACGCGGGTCTTGGCTGCGAGATCGAGCAAATAGGCGCCGGTGCCGCCGAGGCCAATGATCGCTATGCGACCCTTGAGCTTGCGATTGGCGATGGCGATCCCGTAGCGGGCTGACGCAGAATCGGGGATCGCGAAGGGACTATCGTCTTCTGCACTGGCTAGCATGACGCCTGTACGCGCGTTCGCGGTCTTGTCGTGCGACCGAGCCGCGGCGCCGAGGTGAGATTCGTAGGTGACCACCTTGTTGTAAATGTTGGCGTACCGGCCAGTACCTTCCGGCTTCGACGAAAAATAATGGCGAACCTTGATGTCCAATCCGACAGTAGCTTCCTTGCTGTTGTTGATGATATTGGTCATCGGCGTGCCATCGCGATGGCAAGGCGTCTCTCCGGTGAACCACATCGTGTGGTCGGTCTGTGGAGACGATGTCAGGCCTTCGGTGTCCAGCGAGAGCGTGCAGACGAGCGTGCCTCGGCCGAGCGACATGTCACGTTTCACATAGGGCACGCTGTGGACGAGAAGAACGAGCTCGCGCACCTCGAGCTCAAACCCCTCGTCCTGCAGCCGGTTCAGATGCGGATCACGACTTATCAGCTCGGCGGACATTGAAGACCATCCCATTCTTGACTTCGATCTTCTCGCCTTCCACCAGATCGCCTTCCGCGCCATGGACGCCCTTCAGGTACGTGATAGTGTATTTGAAATTATCGAAGTCGGCGTCGGGGTAGGCGAGGAGGGCAATCTCGCGATAGCTGTGCTTTTTCTTGGGCACCGTGCGCGGCCTACCGTTGACCTTAATTATCACCGTCTTCGCCTCGCGGCCGCGGATCCTCTCGACACCCTTTTCGCTCAATGTCACCTCCCCGTCGGCGGGAATGACTGCATCGCCAGCGCTGTCCAGGATTAGCTCGAGGTCCTCATCAATACTGGCGCAGCGGTAGATGTCGGCCGCGGAGATCGTCGCTGCACCCCACTCGAAGCCGCGTTCGTTGACAGTGAGTGAGAAGGTCCTGTCCCCCTTGAAAGAGAGAAACTCGGGCTCGTCCACCTCTCGCAGGTCGATCGTTTCATCAAGCCCGATCGAACGCGACGCCCGGTCGACTATTTGAATGAGAACGTAGTCACTCATGGGATTGAGGCCAGCGTTGCCGCGAATGTCGCGCCCAGAGAGAATTGCGTCATCGGTGGCGACCAAGCGGCCGTCAAGCTTGTACGTGAAGTTCGAGGTATCAGGCATCGAAGCCTCCTTGGTGGTTAGCGTGCAACCGTCATATATGTAATTTTTAGCTATTATCTAGCTATTAGATGGCTATTTTTTGAAGTCTTTTTGATTGACAGATATGGAATTTATGGCTACATGGACGATGCCGGTCATAAGGAGGCGTGTCTATGAAGCGTACGATGACGCTCAATTTGTCGGAGACAGAAATGAGCGCGCTCGAAGCCATGTGCGACGAAAAAGGTCTCTCCAAAACTGCCCTCGTCCGGCAGGCATTACGGCTTTACAAGTCCGTGGATGACCGCTTGGCGCGAGGCGAAAAGGTATTCATGGAGAGCGCGGATAAGTCAGAAAAAGTAGAGTTGATGGTTCTATGAAGGAACTGATCGATCGCGTTTTTCTCTTTAACCGCTCAACGCGCCAGTACGACGATGCTGACCTGTTTCGGGGTCTAGACAGCACAAATCTCGCGCATATTGAGGGACGCTGGCGCCCGATGTTTGAGATGCGTCGAAGAGAGGCGAAAGCGTCCCGCCAGTCCCTAGCGGAGGTCAACGCCGAAGACGCTCATTGGGAATGGGGCAAGAAGGCCTTGGCTGCCCTGAACGACCCGCTCTTGTTTGACTTCTTCGTGCTTGAATGCGGCGGAAGCACACAGGCGATCATGATGACGCGCAAGGGTGGCCCGGATTGCTTCAGCCGTCATCCGGAACATCAACGTGCACCATTGGTCTATGTGGAGTTCTTGGCAACCGCTCCATGGAATCGACCGAAGTTGGTAGCTGAACCAACCTATAAAGGTTCAGGCCGTGTGCTCATCGGCACGGCGGTAAGTTTGAGCATGGAAGAGGAATTCAGCGGCCGTGTCGGCCTGCATTCTCTTCCTGGCGCAGAAGTTTTCTATCGGGATGCGATCCGGATGACGGATCTCGGCACGGATAGCGAAGGAGTGCATAAAGGGCTGAGATACTTCGAGCTTTCCAGCAGCGATGCTGCAACCTTCCTTTCCGTGCAACACTAACAAGAGGAGTCGACCATGAAATTGCATTTCACCGCCGATTGGCTACGCAGCCATATCGAAAATGATCCAGATGTCGATTGCGACGCGGGACTACCGCTACGCGATGCTGCTCCACTTGAGCGTCTTGTGCAGGCGAAGTCTCGTCACCAATCTATTCCGGGGCAGCCAAGTGGCGCTGCTCCGGAGCAGAAATCTGTTGTGCTTTTTAAGTTGGTGCATCAGCTTCGACGCAAGGGTGGATTAAGTATCGCGCAATTGGCTGCCAAGATTCGTGTTGATGCGGCGGAATTGGAGAAGGTGGAGAAGGAGCCCTGCTATGTCCCCAATCCACGTACCGTACATCAGCTAGCCGAGTTCATTGGGGTTTCGGCACGTGTCTTAGAACGGCTGACTGCGGCATCGGCTGCGCAAAACGACAATCTTACCGAGGCGGCACATCGTTTTGCTGCGAGTTCGGACGACCTATCGAAGCTAAGTCAGGCTGAAAGGCGCGAGTTCAACGATTTCGTTAAAGTGCTTGTGTCGATCGATAAGAAGAAGGGATGACGCATGTCCGCTATCGAGCCGACAATTGGGGACTTCGAACGCCAGGATATCCACGAGCACATCGCGCGCTTGTTGAGGGATCTTGGCAATCCAGAGCCCCCTCTGCGGCTGGAGCAAGTGCGCGCGCTCCAGAAGCTCGATCTCACTTACTATAGCAAAGCAAATCTCAACCTCTTGGATGAGATTGCGCACAGAGCGCGAATGGCTGGAAACGAGATCACAACTACCGCAAAGCGAATGGTCGATGTCGTCAAGAAATACGGCCTTCGTGGCATGCTTATGTCGAAGGAAGGCGACAAGCGGATATTCATCGATGACGATGTTGCGGAGTTGAAACGGCGCTTTCTCATCGCGCATGAGATTACGCACGACCTTCTGCCGTGGCACCGTTCACTGCTGCTGGGAGACAACGAGTCAACGTTGAATCCGACATTTCACCAGACGATGGAAGCGGAGGCCAACTATGGCGGGCGCCATCTCCTCTTTCTTGGCGGAAAGTTTCAAAGGGAAGCATTGGACTGCTCCTCCGAATGGAAGAGCATTGAGCAGTTGCGCAAGCGCTACGGAAACACTCTGACGACAACTCTTTGGCAAATGGTTTGCGAGCGTAATCCTGATTTTCCGGCCTTCGGCGTGGTCAGTCGGCACCCGTATCACAGCGACATCTGTAAGAAGGCCGGAAACGATGACGTCGCCTATTTCCCGAGGTCCAAAGCCTTTGTAGAGCGCTTCTCGGGCATCACTGCGGGCATCGCCTATTCGGCAATCTGCGACCACGCGACGACGCGAAAAAGAGGACCGGTGGGAGAAGGAGAAAGCATTTTTTACGACGTAAACGGCGAGCCGCACGTTTTCTGGCTATACAGCTTCTCAAACACCTATGATTTGCTGACGTACTGCATCTACAAGAAGAAGCACCAACGCATTTTCCTTGTCGGCGTTAGGGCAGCTTGATCATCAACAACGGTTATTCCGTGGTAGCTTGCCCGTATAAAAAACACGAAAGATGACTGACCGCTCCCGGCCCCCTAGCCGCCGGTTAGGTGCAGGACCGTGACGACGATCCTCCAAGGTGGGTCCCAGATGTCCATGCCATCACGGCCAGCCCAATCCGCCGATACCGGCAAGAATGATCGCCCGGTTGCCGCGGGCGAGGCCGCCATTCGAGAGTATAGAGCCGCCTCTTTCGCAAAAAGGAGGGTCTTAGAGGGCTATGGAGTAGACATATTTCGCATCATCGCCTGAGACGGCGCGCCAATAAAATCACGGGTTTAGTCGTTCTTTCCAATGGTCATCCATCGGCGGAGGAAGCGCATAGGAAGCGGGCGGCGGGAAATTCCTGCCATTCCGCGCCTACTTCGGCTACGGGAATAGCGCCCTCATCCCGGTCGGTCTCTATTTTCTGAGTGCATCTCTCATCGCTCCCAGGCAACGCTACGCTGGACGTGATCCAGCGCGCGCTTGAAGAGGCGGCGTCATCATCGTGGAAGAGAATGGCGAAGGGCCGGCCGTCCGGCTCCGGAAACAGGCCAACCAAGCGAGCGGTGGCCAATTGAAGCCCGCGAACCAGTTAACTTTCATCGAGTTAACGCCTGCTCCGTTCCTCCAGATAGCTCACCACTCGCACGAGCGGCCAAAGGAAAGCGAGATAAATAATAGCCGCTCCGATGAGCGGCGTTGGATTGGCCATCAACGCCTGGGCATCGGTCGCCTGTTTCAACAGATCCGGCATGGCAACGACCGAAGCAAGTGCGGTATCTTTGTAAACTGCAACGCAATTGCTGGTGAGTGGTGCTGTGATGGCGCGGAGTGCTTGTGGGAGGATAACCTTTCGCATCCCCAGCCAAAACGGCAAACCCAGTGCGGCTGCAGTTTCGAACTGCCCCTTGGGAATGCTCTCTATCCCCGCTCGGCATATCTCGGCGGTAAACGCTGCCAACACCATCGACAAGGCGAGAGTGGCGGAGGTGAATGACGAAAACCGCAGACCCACGAATGGCAGCGCATAATATATCAGAATGAGTATCACCAGGATCGGCAGAGCTCGAAAAATATCGATGTAGAAGATCGCCACAAGTCTCAGTGGGCGGACCCCGTAAAGGCGTGCAAAACAAAGAAGCAAGCCCGCAATGCTGCCAAAAAAGATGCTGGCGCAGCCAAGAAGCAACGTGTTCCAAAGCCCTCGGAGCAAAATAGGGAATGACCGGACCAGTATGTCCCAATTGAAGAATGTGTCGATCAGTTCCATTGTTGCACCCATTCATCTGATCGCACGTAGCTAGGCAGGTCACCTCGCTGCGCCGACAACATATCTACACTCACCTGCTCGAGCATCCCGCCGGCGCGCTTTTGCAAGGCCTGAATGACAATCAGCCCAACGTGCTAATCGTTTTCAGCGCGCCATCCAGCATGTCGCCTTTTTCATCCTTTAATGCCGCTTCGCGCAGACGCCGCAGCCAATCGGCAGCATCGTCACGTCCTTTGAGCAGTGTGAGGCCGGAAAGAACCCGATCAAACTTTGATTGCCCGCGCAGGTGGGTATCGCTGTACCCTTTGATCAGGCGACGGCAATTGATTATTTCGATAGCCAGATCATAGTCTGCCGCCGCATGATCGAGAGCGAGCCGGTACCATCGCTCCAGATGCTCCACCTCGATCTGGTGACGCAGAAGATGGCGTCGCCAACGGCGCAGGCCGCCTACAATCCAGAGCACAGCAAAGCCCAGAAAACTGTCCGTTCTAATGCGACGCCCGCGGTTGATGCGGCGATCCAGCCAGTGTGAGAGGTTAGGTCGGCTTTCGATATAGCGGCCTAGTCTAACCGGCAAAGCGCCACAGAACTCCTCAATACGGGGATGAAAATATTCGGTGACCTGCACCACCGTCCCGCCCGAGACCCCCACCTCTCTGCGCACCCGAGCATCCCGCGTCGAGCGAGTTTTGAGGTCGGAAACGCGGATCATGTCATCGTAGCACATGGCGTTTGCAAGGTGCTTGGCAGCGGCAATCGAAAGGGCGTGGCCGCGCGCTGGGGCGTCAATGTCTACTGCCTGATCGAGCCGAGCAAGATACTCTTTGCCATAAGCCAGATCCTGGTAGTCCACGACTTTTCGAAGCCCCCGGCTAGCCATGTCTTGCAAGGGGTCGGGATACGCTTTGATCCGCATGGCGAGCGACTGCCATTCTCGCATAAGACGATCCGGGCCTTTAACGCTATCTGCCGGGGAAGGTTCGGCATTGGGTTTGTGCCCGGCAATTGCATCATGGTCGGCTAGGCTGGAACGAAACGCCTCTTCCGCCCATTCTTGAACGTGATTATGCGCACGATCATAAGCACCAGCAAATGCCACGAGGCTGGCTCTGACGCCACGGCCCGAAGCCTCGATCGTTTGTTCGTACGCGACGCGGTCGAAAGGCAGCGCTCCTGAACCTGCCAGAGCGCCCAAAAGGCTAGCCGAAATCATCGAGCCAGCCTCGACGGCAATCTTTTCCATGTCGAATGCAATAAAGCGCTTTGCGGCTTCTCGTGCGGCTGCTTGCACCTTTTGCGACGAGGCGCGCCCATCTCCGGGTTCAATCTTTTCAGACACCGCAGCAATACGATGCGAGGACGCAATAAGCGTTGTGCGACCCGGAGTGACGAAGCCTCGCATGACGGCGCGCCCGGCTTCCATCAATTCCGCGGCGATCAAAATGTCGACATCGCCTTGCGCCGGCGACAACGCAAAAACGGGACGGCGGCCCGTGTTGGGACACATCTCAACGTAATAGATGGTGGCGCCGGTGCGCTGTGCAACGCCCGCTACCGACGTTGATTGCGCTAGATAGCCGCTGCGCTCGGCAACGTCCGTGATCCAGTCGGTCAGAACGCCGCCACCCTGTCCGCCGACTGCAAGCACCGCGAGCTTGATGATGCTATGTTCCTGGGGGGGCATATTTTTCAAAAAGGGTGCTTCGCTCATCTCAAGCATCGGAGAAACTGAGCCGGCGGCTTTCACGTGTATGTTGCATAAAGCCAATCAACTGGCGTCTCAAGGACCCGATAAAGCGCTCCCATCCGCCGGGATTGTGAACAATGTCGGCACGGTAAAAAGACGGACAGAGCACGGCTGCATCCGCCACCTCGCCGCAATTTCCGCAGCCAACACAGCTCTGATCTATATGCGCGACCGGATCATCCCGCAGCGGATCGTCAAGGGATTTCACCGAAAGCGATGGGCAACCTGAGAGACGCATGCAGGCATGGTCTCCCGTGCAGATATCCTCGTCGACACCAAACTTTGGCTTAACCACGCGCTTCCCGATTTTGACGGCATTCGCAATGAGCGGTTTCTCCCGGCGCTGCAGGTTCAGCATGCATTCCGAGGATGCGACGATGACTTTGGGTCCACTAACATCTGTTGTCAGCGCCTCGCGCAGTACTTCCCGCATCCTGCTGACATCGTAGGTATTTTCGATATGGCGCACCCATTTGACGCCGATGCCTTTGACCGCCTCGGTAATCGGATGTTTCGTCGATTTCGATCGGTTTCCTGCTCGCGAGGAGAGGATGTCCTGCCCGCCCGTTGCTGCAGAATAGAAGTTGTCGACGATGACGATGACGCCATCATTCTTGTTGAATACAGCATTGCCGATCGAGGATGTGAGACCATTATGCCAAAAGCCACCATCGCCAACGAAGGAGATCGATCGCCGCTTGGCATCGGGTGAATTGAAGGCAGATGCCGAGGCAGGTCCCAGACCGTAGCCCATTGTGGTGGCACCCAGTTCAAAGGGCGGCATGATCGAGAACAGATGACAGCCAATATCCGACGCGATGTGATGCGGGCCGAGCTCCTGTTCGATCAGCTTGGTGGCGGCAAAAATAGGGCGCTCAGGACAGCCAATGCAAAAGCCCGGTGGACGACCGGGTACCACACTGGTCAAATCAGAAACCTCCTCGCCATGATCAAGCTTGTTGGGGGCTCTTATCTGTACGGGCAGCATATGCGGGGCGGTATCGCGCAGGAAGGCTCCGATGCCGTCGAACATAACTTGTCCTGTGTATTCACCGGCCATTGGCAGGAATTCTTTACCGAAGACGCGCGTTTCGCGGCGTGCCTTGTGCAGCATGTTGCCGAACGCCTGCTCAATATAATTCGGCTGTCCTTCCTCGATAACGAGAATGCTCTCCTTGCCTTCACAAAAGCCGAGGAACTCATCGTCGACCAGTGGATAGACGGCATTCAACACATAGAGCGGCACTTCGGTGCTGCCATAAATGTCGGCTAACCCGATCCGCTGTAGGGCGCGAATAACAGCGTTGTACATGCCGCCCTGGCATATGATGCCGACACCGGAACTTGCTGGTCCGAAGAATTCGTTGATTTTGCGCGAGCGGATGAAATCAACAGCAGCGGGCCAACGCTTTTCCACTTTTTCCTTCTCATGTCGAAAGGAAGCGGGCGGCAATACGATGCGGTTGGTGTCGCGGCGAGGGGATTCCAGCGCGTCGGCAACCGTTGTTGTTGGCCGCTTGTTGTCCCTCGCGGTGAATTGCCCATGCACATGACAAGAGCGTATCCGCACGAGAAGCATGACCGGCGTGTTGGAAATCTCTGACAAGTCGAACCCGTCTTCGACAGATTTGACCATCGACGGCAGATTAGGCCGAGGGTCAAGCAACCAGACCTGGCTTTTCATCGCGAACGCATGGCTGCGTTCCTGCATGATCGAAGAACCTTCGCCGTAGTCCTCGCCGACTATGATCAATGCGCCGCCGGTAACGCCGCCTGACGCAAGGTTGGCCAGCGCGTCGGATGCGACATTCGTCCCCACTGTCGACTTGAAGGTGGCCGCGCCGCGGATCGGATAGTGTACGGACGCGGCAAGCATGGCAGTTGCCGTCGCTTCGGACGCACTTGCCTCAAAGTGCACGCCAAGCTCACCAAGTATATCCTGTGCGTCGGCAAGCACGTCCATCAGATGGCTGATCGGAGCTCCCTGATAGCCTCCAACATACCCAACGCCGCATTCCAGAAGGGCCTTGGTAATGGCCAAAATGCCTTCGCCTGAAAATTCTTCGCCGGCACCAAGGCGCAGTTTTTCGACTTCCTTTACAAAGGAACGTTCAGCCATTGGAAACCTCCTTCATAGGGTCATGCGCAGGTCATAGGCGCGTCGTGCCGGCTCAGGTTTGGTGTGGTGCTCTATGCCTTTGGCACGAGAGCCAGAACGCGGCAGGGACTGCCTGTCCCATTTTCAATTTTTAGTGGCGCCGCGATAAGGATAGCACCCTTGGCCGGCAGTTTGTCGAGGTTGCAAAGGCTAGCCAGACCATACCGATTGGCCTTGTGCATAAGACTATGGGCCGGAAATGGCGGCTCCATTCCGCCAGCCTGTCCGGCATCTGTACCAATCGTCTCGCTGCCCCAGCCGATGGCGCCGGTCGAGATAATGTACTCAATGCAATCGACGCTTGGTCCAGGCGCATGAGGCCCAGTCTCATTGGCATTCAGAAACTCGGCTTCGGAGCCGTTGCGCTTGTACCAGTCGGTACGCATGACCACCCATTCACCCGGACGGATCGCACCATGCTCAGCTTCCCAAGCCTTCACGTCCTCAGCCGTTAAAAGATAGTCGTGATCAGCTGATGACTGCTTCGAACAGTCGATGACGTTTACCGGCGCGACAAAGTTCTGGGGTGCAATCGTATCGGTTGACCCGTCACTGTAATCCTTGCCGGTGATCCAGTGACGCGGCGCGTCGAAATGGGTACCGGAATGTTCTCCGAGCTTCAGCCAATTCCATGCCCACCAGGGACCTTTGTCATCATAGGCAGAGATTTTATGGATTTCGATCTTCGGTGTGTCGACCGCCAGCTCAGGAGGCAATTTTATCAGCGGTGTATCTGGTCCCAGAACCGCAGCCAGATCCACGACTTCTACACTTCCAGACAAAAGCAAATCTGCAAGAGCGCCAAGCGCCTCATTCGATTTCATAATTATCCTCCCGATGTTTCTGCTTCAACAAATTGAAGCGGATTTTAATACATTGTAGCGAAGCTAGTGAGTGGTGGTCTTGTTTAATTCATTCAAGGTTCGCCTCAAATGTGCAGGCTGGAGCACCACAGGCTGAACACGCTGTTTCCACAGCAACAAGGTCTTCCCTATTCAGAGCAAGCCGCGCAACCGCAGTCGCCATTCCGGAAATGGCGTGACAGACTGGATGCACGGACGCACCATAACCCATAGCAAACGGGCTATTGCGCACGTTGAGGTGGAGCTTTGCAGGGTTGAGGCTGAACTCCCAAATACCCCAGCCCAGATCTGGAGCTGTTATGGCGACCGTCGATAAAAGCGATTCAGGATCACCCGGTCCGTCGTCACGGTAGGCGCGCGCGCTTTTGCCGCCCATCTCGACGACCGAGGCAGCGAGCGCATCCAATGCCTCGGCGCGGAGATCATCTCCAAGCAGGCGGAAAATACCCATCAGTGCTTCGGGCCGCACAAGCATGTAGCGGCGTCCCTCGTCCTGGATTTCGCCTGTATCGTTTTCAAACACGAGACGATCGCGAAATGGAACTTTTGTCACGAGGCCTCCATAAACTGCGCGACTGCGACAGCGAAAGAGCCCTTGATGGCATCAATATCATTGGCCACGACGACGAGCTGATAACCATCTTTGCGCCGCGTAGCGGCTGCCTCGACGCTGGTGGTAAAGATGCCGCTGGCAATGCCTGCCTTTTGGCAGGCTGCCTTCACAACAGTGCAAGCCTCCTCCATCGTTTGAGAGCCGCCTTTAGCGGTGCCATGAGAGATGCTGAGATCACCGGTTCCGATAAGGATCAAATCCAGACCGGGTGTTGCGGCGATGGCTTCGGCATTGGCTATCCCTTTGACGGTTTCGATCATCACTCCAACGACGATGGTCTCAGCCTTGTCGAGATAGGCACCGAAGCCCATGGATAAGGGCCGCACCCCACCGCCGGACCTATTCCCGTGGGGAGGGAAGCGCGCCGCCGAAACGGCAGCAGCTGCCTGCTCTGCCGTTTCCACCATAGGCACCAGAACGCCATCGGTTCCTGCGTCTAATGCCGAGCCGATGGCAAAAGATGAGTTTTCGGCGACACGGGCTAGCACGGGAACCTTACCCATAGACACGCCAACGGCCATTTCGAAGGTGCCTCTCTCCCAAAGGCCATGCTGCAGATCGATGACCAAGGCATCCGCGCCGGAATGGGCGGCCATCTCCGCGATAGAAGCGTGGCCAAGGGACAGCCACACCAACCCGAGCGGATTACCCGCGCGCAGACGTGTCTTTAAATGCCCTGAAAGAAGATCAGTCATCGCACGGTTTCCTGATATTTCTGGGTGGTTGCGAAGCTGCCATCAGAATAAAGAAGCGCGGCGCGATCCTCGCGATCAAGCGTCACGCCAGACACTAATCCGATAACGATCAGGTGAGAGGCCCGCGCGATGATCTCGCTAACATGACATTCAAATACGGCGCGCGCGCCAACAAGCACCGGTGCGCCATTTGCTCCGCGAACCCACGATCCCGAAGCGAAGCGGGAAACGCCCTTTGCAACTGTCATGCCGCCAAAGGCGCGCGCCACAAAGTCTTGGTCGGATCCCGGCAGGTTGACTGAAAAGGACAGTCCCTCGCGCAACATGGGCGTGATAGAGCTTTGAGTATTGATGCAAACCAGAAGCGATGCTGGATCGGCGCTGAAGGAACAGATTGCGGTTGCGGTGAGCCCCCTGCTGCCATGCGTCTCATCTTCGGCGGCCAGCACAGCAACCGCACCGGCAAGAGCGCGCATACCTTGTTTAAATCCGCGCGGATCAATCGTCGGGGGAAATTGTAGGGCGGCTGGCCGCGGTGCTGCAAGGGCGGTCATCAATTCACCCTCAGCCCAGCCTGCCGCATTAACGGCAAAACGCGATCGCAGAAGAAGGGCAGCTCATAGGTGTAATTGGTGAAGGAGAGAGCGGCTCCAGCATAACCCTGATCCATGATGCGGATAAGGTCGTCGACAATGCGTTCAGGCGTGCCGATCAGCGGGTAGGTGCCGGCACCACCAGCGAAGCGTTGGCGGTACAGATCGAATGCTGCCTTGTCGTGCGAATGGGCGAATTCCTTTTTCTTCTTCATGTGCTCATCCACCGCACCGTGGTCAGCATTGTCGAGCGCATAATGCCGATAGTAATGCTCGGCTTCTTCCTGGGTCTCGCGACACACCACGTGACAAACGGTATAGACCCCAACGTCGCGCCCGACCGTGGAGGCGCGGTTGCGAATGTCCACCACATGGGCTTTGCCGTCTTCGATCTCGGAGAAGGTGGAGAATAGGAAGTCGCAATGGCGCGCGGCAAAATCGCGCCCCGGTGCGCCGAATGCCGCATTCATGGTGACAGGGCGCGGCACCTGAAGGCTGGCCGGCTTGCTGATCACGCCCTTGAGGTCATAAAACGACCCAGAAAAGTCAAAAGGTTCTTGTGCGCCATAGGCACGCTCAATGATGGTGATCCACTCTTCCGCTTGGTCGTAGGTGCGCTCTCCTACCGTCTGCCCGAACATGGCAAACTCGTCCGGATTCCAGCCGCAGACAATGTTGAGGCCGGCGCGCCCCCCCGATATATGATCGACGGTGGCCAACGCTTTCGCGGCCTGAAGGGGATGCACCAGCGGCACATGCACGGTCATGAACAGTGCAATGTCGGTGGTTGCGACCGCAAGGCCGGCCGCCCAGGTAAAAGTTTCAAACGACCATTCCCGGGCCCGCGTCGTGCCGCCGAAGCCGCGCCAGCGCGCAATAGGAAGCAGAAACTCAATACCCGCAAGGTCCGCGATGCGGGCCGCGTTCAAATTGTCATCCCAGCGCGCGCGCCACCGTTCTGGCACTGTCGTTATTGCCAGTCCGCCATCGGCGTTTAGGGAGAAGACGCCCAGCTTGAATTTGTTGGGGCCTTTGAGTGGATGGCGCTTTATCATCGTGTCAGTCTCTGCTGGGTATCAGGCTCGTCGGCCTCCAGGCGCTCGGTTAGAGTTACGAACCGCTCCTGTGCTGACTCGATGAAGCGCGTCATATGATCAAAGGCAGCCATCGAATCTCGGCGTACAAAAGCTTGGTGAAGCCTTCTCATGCCGGTGACCACCACCGCTTGCGTTGGGGCGTGGGTGAGGGTGCCAAGGCGCACCACCTGAACGTGATCGGCAAAGCGTGCTATCGCCGAAGCGAGACGATCATTGTTGACTGCTTCCAGCCAGCAGCGGCGAAAGCGAACATTAGCCTCAAACAACAATTCGGCATCTTCAGTCGCAGCACCGCGCTCGGCATCGGCAAGGGCCTCAGCCAGCCGCTTCATGCCATCGGCACTGATGTCACGCGCCGCGTGAGCGGCAGCGCGAGGCTCTAGCAGCCGGCGCACCTCAAAGATGTTTGCGACATCAACTGCGGTTAGCCGCGGCAGCATGAAACCCCGCGTCGTGCCGACCAAATAACCTTCATGGGTAAGCTGCAGCAGCGCTTCGCGCACCGGCATTCGGGAAATCCCAAGCTGGTTTGCGATATCCACATCAACGAGCTTTTCGTCTTGCCCGAGCAATCCATGATGGATCCGATCACGCAGGTCATCATAAACCTTTGCGCGCAGATTTCCGTTGATCCTGGGTTTTTTCATCTCTTCTAAGGCGGGTTTCATACGCCTATCTGTATACTGTTCTTTTCGCTTCGCAACGCTGATTTGGCGTGGTTTAGCAGAAATCCCCACTTTCCATCAATTATTAGCCTCGCAATGTTTGGCGCGCGTGAGTTTTCTATGAAGAATACGCTTGAACAGTATACGGTTTTGTGGTGATCTTGTATAGGAGAGCTGCGCTGCTTTTCCGTGAAGTCGGTAGCATCCGGCGCGGGCCTCCATTGTATTCCATGAAAGCGATTAATGATGGCATCTAGCCGCGTACCTACGAGCTCATACCCTCAGAATTTGTCGGCACGTACCGCTCTTGAGGGTATTCGCGCGCAGATCCAGGATCTTCATACAGACAACATTGCCAAATTGGCCGTGCGGGCGGGCGCATTGGGCGACGTGATCCCGCTATGGTATGGCGAGGGCGACGTTGTGACCCCCGGCTTCATCCGTGATGCGGCTAAAGCCGCGCTCGACGCTGGAAGCACATTCTATATACCCAATATGCGTGGTGCGACGGCGCTGAACGAGGCGTTGTCGCAATACCAGACCGCGCTTCATGGCCGCTCGATCCCGGTTGAGCGTTCTACAATTACGCCGGGCGGTATGCAGGCTTTATTTCTGGCCCTCGACATGCTGGTCGATGTCGGCACTAATGTTGTCTATCTCGAGCCGCAATGGCCAAACATTCACCATGCGATTCATGTGATCGGTGGCGAGGCCCGTCCCGTGGCGTTGCGCTTTGATGGTGATTGGAAATTGGATCTTGACGCGCTGTTTGCGCGTTGTGATGCGCGCACTCGTGCCATCTTCCTCTCTACACCCTGCAATCCCACAGGATGGACCGCGACCCGCGACGAACTGCAGGCGTTACTCGATTTCAGCCGACGTACCGGCATCTGGATCATTTCCGATGAGGTCTATGGTCGGCTTTACTTCGAAGGTAATGTCGCACCCTCAATGCTGCAGATAGCGGACGATGAGGACCGCATCTTGTCGATCAATAGCTTCTCGAAAGCTTGGGCGATGACCGGTTGGCGCGTTGGCTGGCTGACCCATCCGGCAGGCGTAGCCGAGCAAATAGGGGCGATGACGCAGTATACAAACAGTGGTACCGCAGCCTTTGCGCAAGCTGGCGCGGAGGCGGCATTACGCCATGGTGAGTCCTTTGTTGCGGAGTTGAAGGCTCGCACAAGACGTGGCCTCGATCTCACCTACAGCGCATTGGAGCCGCTTGATGCACTAATGCTGCCGCCAAAACCAAAAGGCGGAATGTATGCTTTTTTCGCTCTGAAGAGAGAGCCAGATTCCAAGGCTGCCTGCGCGCATATTCTTGAAACCTCCCGCGTTGGTCTTTCACCCGGCTACCTGTTCGGCGATGCGTCGCGGTCCTTCCTTCGCATGTGTGTGATGCGCGACGAAAACGAGATCCGCAAGGCGCTGGACCGTATGGTGGCAGCGCTGGGATGACGAAAGGTCCGCGTCATATCGGATCTGTAACAAGAAACCCGCCGCGGTTGCGCGCAAGGGTAATAATGGGGAACCAACATGCTGATGCATCGTCGTAAACTAATCGGCGCGTTTGCCGCCGCTGCCCTCGGTCTAGGTCTGGCGACTGTTGCCAGCGCCGAGACATTGAATGTGGGCGCGTATCCAGCCAATCCACCGTGGGAAAACAAGACAGAGAGCGGTGATTTCGAGGGTTTCGAGGTCGATCTCGTCAAGGAGATTGGAAAGCGGCTTGGCGCTGAAATTGTTTTCCAAGACCTTGGCTTTCAGGCGCTGTTCGCAGCCACCGCATCCGGCCGAGTGGATATGGCGATTTCATCCATCTCCATAACCAATGAACGGCTCCAGAACCAAGCGTTCACACAGGGCTATTACGACAGCGATATCGCGCTGATCGCCGGTGACAAGACCACACTGACCGGACTTGCCGATATGAAGGGCAAGGTTATTGGAGCAATCTCTGCTTCGGTCGGCGAAGCTTGGATCAAGGAAAACACTGAAAAATATGGCATCAAGGAATTTCGTGGCTACAACGCCCAGCAAGAACTGCTGCTCGATGTCGCCTCGGCCCGCCTTGATGGAGCGGTCGGAGACATAGCTGGCTTCCAGTTCGCGTTTACGAAGATGCCGGGCATGAAGGTGGTCGAAGCCATTCCGACTGGCGACAAGTTTGCCATCATGATGAAGAAGGGCTCGCCGCTTCTGGAGAAGGTGAATGGCGCGATTGACGCCATCAAGAAGGATGGCACCATGGCCGCCCTGCACAAGCAATGGCTGGGTGCTGATGCGGCTGCCGATTCTGCCATCAATACAGTGATGCCGATTCCTCTGGCGCAGTAATTCATTGGCGTGCCTCGGAAACGGGGCACGCTGGGCTGCCGCATTGGCGGTCTATCGCCTGGCGTTGATAAACGACCCTAGCGAGAGCCGGAAGGGACTGAGCGACAGGTGGCGCGATCCACCCGGCTAAAGGCAGCTTCGTTACCCCTCTATTCCGCAACCCTGTTTGTAGCCTCGCGCAGTTTCCTGTGTCTCCATGGATGTCGCAGTCACGTCGGCACCGGTTTGCGCGGTACTGACGCCTGTGACAGATGCGGGCTTTGGAAGCCCAGCTTAAACAGGCCCGAACGAACCTCCGGTGCGCTCATGAACAGGTTCCAGAGCAGGCCGGTTCGAAAATTCTCGATCATTATGATGATCGGCCCCTGGTTAATCGCAAGATAGGTACGCGCATACCAGTCGGAGTTTTCGCATAAGGCATCGACGAAGCCGAACCGACCCCAGATGCGGCGTTCCGGCTTTGTCAGGAAACCGCGGAGGGCGCGCATCGCCTCCACCGGCGCGTAGGGAAAGCTCGACAGAGACGCGCTTGGCGTGATTACCCCAAGGTCCTTGTCGGGCGCATGAGCGACATAGCCTTTTGGGCCATGGCTGGATGTCAGGCCCCAGCAGTCCGGCCCATAACCCGAATGATCGTACGGATTGGCGACGCAATGCGCGTGGTTGATGCGGGTGTGGCGGACGTTTTGCTCCCAGTAATCCGCATGGCGGTCCGTCAGCCCGCGTGGGTCGAGACTGCAGAAAGAATAGTGCGCGATAAACAACGGCCCGCCATAGGGCATGCCGAGCGGCAGGGTGATGCCGTGATAGCTTTGCCCGTTGCGGAACCCTGGTCCCGTGGCGTAGCCCTCGTGGTAGACATCGGCGTCAACCGCATGTTCCGGGGAGCCTGCGGCAAGTACGAAGGCTAGCAGGCATTCGTCCCAGCCGACGATCAGGCGGTTCATCGCCCAGCCGTGATTGGGACTCCAGTGCCAGTAGAGACGGTTTTCTCCGCCGCGCGTGTACCAGTCCCATTCCGCCTCCCGCCACAATTGATTGATACGATCCCGCAGGTCTTGTTCGGCGGCCACCTCCTGGTCGAAATACTGGCGGGCGCACAAAAGCCCCTGAAACAGGAATGCGCTTTCCACGACATCGCCGCCATCGTCCTTGCGCTTGAACGGAATGGTAGCCGCAGTCCGACCGTCGATAAAATGCGGGAACATGCCGTGATAGCGCGGCGTTCTCTCCAGGAATGAGAGCATCGTGTCCAGCCTGCCGACCGCAGCGTGGCGAGTGATCCAGCCGCGTTCGACCGCGACGATGACCGCCATGATGCCGAAGCCCGAGCCACCGACAGCGACGAGGTCGTTGTCAGGGTCACCCGTTGTCTTCTGGCGATCGCGGGCTAGGCCGCTCAGCGGGTGCGCACCCTCCCAGAAGAAGCGAAACGTCTGCCTCTGAACCAGATCGAGCAGTATGCTATCGGCTTCGGCATTCGAGCCGGTACCAACATGTGAGGATGACGTCATTTTTCGATATGTCGCTCTGTTGAGTTCTGTGAGCGCTCCGACAATGCCGGTGTCAAGGCCAGCCTTGGCCTCCACAGGGCATTCTCTGGATGATGATCCGCAGTCCCCGCTTACCTGAGCACGCAAACTCCTCCAGGTGGTTATAGAGCGTTGGACAAGGAAGCGGGACGAATGAGACGCTCGAAATCCTTGTCGAGCGGCCAGAGCGGACGCGGTGCGCGAACATAGCGACGCCGCTCGGCCCGCGGCGTCGCTAGCGCGCCCGTATCGCAGACAATGACCTTGCCCGCTATAGGCTCGAAAGCCGCGCGGAAATGCTGCATCGACTTCAGCACCAAGATGCGACGAGCCGTCGGTTCGATCCCGAACGCGCGCAACTGCTGCAGGTCCACCATCTGTTGCGCCTCCGAAACGACAAGGACCTCGATGCCTTCGACATTGATTACGGCGGTGGGTCCGAAACTATGGGTAAGCCCGCCCTGGATCGGCCCGTCGCCGAGGTAGGTGCCTTCCGAAAGCTTGGCCACCACACCCGCCACCGTCAGCGGGCCACCGCCGAAATTGGCATCACCCTTGCCGCCAATCGTTACCTTCACGGTGTCGCCTTCCTTGTGGCGGTGTAATTCCCTCGCTGCTTCAGGGTCGATCATTGGCGCCAGCACTGCACCCCTCACACCCGCATCGAGCAAGCCCTCCAACAGCGCGGTCGAGTCGCCGTAGGAGCCAGCGCCCGGATTGTCGGCATAATCGGCGATGACAAGCGGCCTGTCGCCGCGCCAGGCGAGGGCTTCGGCGGTGGCTTCATCGATCTCGATAAAAATGTTTCGCTTCATGGTCCGACCCTGCCAGATCTTGTCTGCAAGTTCCTCTGTCACACGTCGAGCGGCGACCTCGGCGAAGGGATCACGGCTGTCATAGGTTGCAAGCACGGTGGGACCGACACAGGACACGTCGGCTCCCGTGAAGGCTGCATTGACGGAAACCGCGAGTAAGCCCTCAGCCTCGGCCGCGCGCGCACGCTCATAAAGGGCCCGCGTCTCGGGAATGTCGGTGCGGCCGGAATTCGCTTCATCCAGCGTCGGCACATGCGCCCTGACGGTTCGCGGCGCGATTTCACCTCTCATGGTACGATCCAGTATGCGAGCCGCATGTGCCCCGGCTTCCCGCATATCCACATGCGGATAGGTCTTGTAGGACACAAAGATCTGCGCGTTCCGAACCATGTCTTCCGACACCATCGCATGAAGGTCTAGCGTCGCGGCAACAGGAATGTCTGCCCCAAGCTCTGCCCGCAGGAGGCCCAGCAGGTAGCCCTCTCCATCATCGCAGAAATCCGGGACCATCGAGCCGTGAAGGCCGAGAAGTACGCCGTCAAGACGGCCCTTGTTCGCACGCGCTGCCTCCACAATGACACCGGCAATGTGGTCATAGGCCGCCTTTGTTACTCGGCCGCCGGGCACGGCATGCGCTGAAATCGCATGGATCACGTTCCAGCCCGCCGCATCAGCCACATCGATGAACCCAGCGAGTTCGGTATTAGCGTTACGCCGGGCGCGGATCGCCTCGTCGCCATAGAGTAGCGTATCCACCTGGAACTGCGGCAAGTCGGTGCGATAGCGTGAGAACGTATTGCTCTCGTGCATGAATTCGCAAGTAAGGACAGTAAACGTCATGGGCGGTCTCTATTGTGCGAGACGAACGCGGTGGCCGCTGCCGATCTCGATAAGCGCGCTTGGCTCAGGCTCTTCGTCAGGCTTTGGCGGGCGCGAAATGTCCGGCGAAAAACGGGCGGCGTCTGGAACGGCGGCAGCATGAGGCAAGGCGCGTGCGCCGGTCAGCAACGCATCGGGATCGGGAACCGAACCGATGAGACGCCGCGTATAGGGGTGCGTCGGGCGGCTGAAAATCGAATGCCAGTCGCCCTCTTCCACCACGCGGCCGAAATACATGACCGCGACGCGGTCGCTGACATGCTCCACCACGCTCAGATCGTGAGAAATCATAATGTAACTAAGGCCCAGCGTTTCCTGCAAATCCATCAGCAGATTGATGATCTGTGCCTGGATGGATACGTCCAGCGCCGATACGGGCTCGTCCAGCACCAAAATTTTCGGGTCGAGCATCAACGCCCGAGCGATGCCGATCCGTTGACGTTGCCCCCCCGAAAACTCATGAGGATAACGATCGGCATGGTCCGATGTCAGGCCAACACGCACCAGCATATCAGCGACGCGGTGGCTGGCTTCGCTGCCCCTGGCTATCCCATGCAGGACAAGCTGTGAGGACAGCATCCGGCCGATAGTCTGGCGCGGATTGAGCGATGCATAGGGATCCTGAAACACCATCTGCGCGATGCGCGCCCGATCCTTCCGGGTCGGAGCGCCAGGTCCCGTCAGTGGCTTGCCCTTGAATAGTATCTCTCCCGAAGTTGGCTCCTGCAGGCCCATCACGGTCAGGGCGGTGGTGGATTTTCCGCAGCCGGATTCCCCCACAATGGACAGGCACTCTCCTTCGTTCAGGGTCAGGCTCACTCCGTGTACGGCGCGGAGCGTTCGCTTCGGCCCGAACAGCGATCGACGCTGCATCGGAAAGTTGACGTTAAGATCGCGGATTTCCAGAAGGGGCAGACTCATATTGTCGCCTCCAGACGCGAACCGCGTGGCGTCGTCAGCGTCGCCGTGTCGCGACCGCGTTCCGCGCTGGCCACGACCTTGTCGAGTTCGGCCAGGCGGCCACGCCCGGCAAGCGTCCGCGAACCTAGCCGAGGGCGCGAAGCAAGCAGGCCGCGGGTGTAAGGATGCAGCGGATTCTCGAAAAGAGCCCTGGTATCCTGTTCTTCGACTAGCCGCCCCCGATCCATCACCCCGACGCGCCGGCACATATTGGCGATCACACCCAGATCGTGGCTAACCAGCAGAACGGCTGTCCCCTCGGCCGTGCAGAGCTCGGCAATCAATTCCAGCACGCCTGCCTGAACCGTCACATCCAGCGCGGTTGTCGGCTCGTCTGCAATCAAAAGGTCCGGACGGCAGGCGAGGGCGATCGCAACCATGACGCGCTGGCGCATCCCCCCGGACAGTTGATGTGGAAAGGACCGGGCGCGCTCCTCGGGCGACGGCACCCGCACGCTTTCCAGCGCTTCGACGGCTTTCCTATGCGCATCTGACCATCCAAGCCCCCTATGAACGACGAACATTTCCGCGATCTGGCGGCCAATCGTCACCAGCGGATTGAGCGCCGTCATGGGCTCTTGAAACACCATCGCCATACGGTCGCCGCGCAGGCGGCGCCTGGCGCGGCCGCCAAGCTTGAGCACATCCTGGCCCTGGAACAAGATTGAGCCACCGGTCACCTCCAGCGGGCGCTTCAAAAGCCCCATGACCGACAGGCCAGTGATGCTTTTTCCCGAGCCGGATTCGCCGACGAGCCCATAGGTCTCCCCTGGCAGGATGTCGAAGGAGACGCCGTGAAGAATTTCGTTCAGCTTGCCAACGCCGATACGCAGGTCTCGTACCGACAGGACCGGATCGGGTGAAATACCGGTCATGTTCTCGCGGTCCTCATATGGGGATCAAGCATGTCGCGCAGACCGTCGCCAAGCAGATTAAAGCCAAGGACCGTGGTAAAGATCGCGAGGCCAGGGAAGACCGCGGCCCAAGGGGCGACACGCATCAGTTCGCGTGCATCGGACAACATGTTGCCCCAGCTCGGCTGCGGTGGGCGGATACCGACGCCAAGGAACGAAAGCGCCGCCTCCGACAGCACCGCACCGCCTATGCCAAGCGTCGCTATGACCAGCACCGGACCAAGGATATTCGGCAATATCTGTGTTCGCATGATGCTGACATCGCCGAAGCCTGCTGCCTTGGCGGCCTGCACGAAGCCCTGACTCTTGAGTGAAAGGGTAGAACTGCGGGCGATGCGACACGTCCACGACCAGTTGGTCAGGCCCAGCGCAATCAGGAGGCTTGGCAAGCCCGGCCCCAACACCGCCATTATAGCGAGTGCAAAGACCAGCGACGGTATTGCAAGCATCACGTTGGTCAGCCCGTTGACCAGATCGTCCCACCAGCCACCGAAATAGCCGGCCGAAACGCCGAGCGCCGTGCCGATGAACGAGTTGATCAACTGTGAGACAAGACCCACGGTCAGCGACACCCTCGCGCCGTAAAAGACACGGGAAAGGACATCGCGGCCCTGCCCATCCGTACCCAAGAGATGTTCCCAGCTGGGAGGCATTTCTGAATTCATCAGGTCGGCGTCGAATATCGGATCGTACGGCGCAATCCAGTCTGCGCTGATCGCCGCGACGACCACAATCAGTACCAGCGTCAGCCCAAAGACAAAATTGAAGCGCAGCCGCATGGATCAATCCACCTTGATGCGCGGGTCAATCACGGCATAGGCGACATCGACCAACATGTTGATGACGAGAAACCATAACACGATCACGATGACGGCACCTTGAACGACGGGAATGTCACGCGTGGACACGCTGTCGACCAGAAGCGATCCGACCCCTGGCCAAGAAAACAGTTTCTCGACGACGATCGCCTGCCCCATGAGCGATCCGATCTGAAGGCCAAGCGTGGTCAGGATCAGTACCAGAACGTTGCGGGTGACATGGGCGCGCACCAGACGCGTCTCGGTCAACCCTTTGGCGCGCGCCGTGCGCACGAAATCGGCGTTCATCACGTCCAGAACACCCGCCCGCGTCGTCCGCGCCAGCAGCGCCATCGGAGATACGCCGAGCGCGATGGCAGGCAATATGATGTACTGGATGCTGCCGGCCTGGTACCCGAAGCTGGGCAGCCAGCCCAGCTGAAGTGCAAAGAAATACATCAGGAGAAGGCCGAACCAGAATTCGGGAAGCGACAGGCCGGAAATAGCGAGTACCATCGTGCCGGTATCAAACACGCTGCCAGGCTTCAGTGCCGCGATGAACCCTAGAGGAATGCCGATCCCTGCGGCAAAACCCATGGCTGCCAGTGCGAGTGTGATCGAAGGCCAGAGCCGCGGCTCAATAACGTTCCACACCGGTTCGCGGGTCCGGTAGGAAATTCCAAGGTCGAAATGCGCCAGCCCCCACAGATAATCCCACAGGCGGACCAGCAGAGGTTTGTCCAGTCCGAACTGGGCGTTCAGGTGCGCCATGACATCCGCATTCGTGGCGTTACGCCCCTCGGACATCAAACTTGATATGAAACTGCCTGGAACAACGCTGAATATCACGAAAATGATCAGGACGACCGCCAGCAATGTGGGAATCATCTGCAGCGAGCGGCGAAATATAAAGCGCAACATCCGCGGTTTTGCCTTTCATTGGGCGGTCGCTATGGAACTGGCGGGACTGACATATGCGGTCCCGCCAGAAATCAAGCTACCCCACTACTTGCGCGACGCGGGCGCGTCGGCATCGATCCAGATGTCTTCGTAATCCTGGATCGCGAGTTCCATGGCATTCGCCTTCAATCCATGGACCCAAGGCTGATAGGCCATAACGGCCTTGTTGTAGTTGAAGAACCAGACTGGCGCCTCTTCCTGCAGCAGGTTGTTCGCCTGCCGGAGGAGATCGTTCTGCTTGGCCGCATCGGTTTCGTTGCCTGCCTGCTCGATCAATTTGTCGAAGTCGGCATTGTTAAACTTGACGTAGTTGCAGGCGGTCTGCGACGTCTTTGACTGGAAGCAGGTCAGAAATTTCAGGGGATCGGGACCCGACGAGTTCGACCAGATGAATGCATCAAAGTTGTCGGACAGGATCTTGTCGGACAGGACAGAGCTTTCCACCGGGTCTGTCGTGACTTCCACGCCTACTTTTGCCAACATGGGAATGATTGCCTCGACGATCGGCAAGCCCCAGCTTTCATTCGAGGTCGCGGTTACCGAGAACTTGAGGCCAGTTTCGAAACCCGCCTCCTTGAGCAGCTCCTTGGCTTTTTCCGGATCATAGGCATAGGGCTTGGCGTCCTTGTCGAAGGCCGGCGACGAAACTGGCAGCCAGGAGACCGCCGAATAGGCCTTGTTCTTCAGCAGCTTCTCGACGATGAGATCCTTGTTGATCGCATAGTTGATCGCCTGGCGGACGCGCTTGTCCTTGAACGCCTCGACCTTCGTGTTGAAGCCGATGTTGCGGGTGTAAACTTCTGCCACTTCCAGGATGTGGTCCTTCAGCGCCGCATCCTGACCATAGGCCTCATATTGTACCGGGCCGAGAACGTTAGCGTCGATCTCCCCGTTGCGGAAGGCAACGTCGCGGGCCGAGGCTTCGCCCATCAGCATGATGTCGAGCTTGTCGAGGTGCGGCTTGCCCTTCTCAAAGTAGCCGTCAAACTTCTCGAATTCGACCTTTGAGCCTGGAACGTAGTTTGTCAGCTTGAACGGGCCAAGGCCATTCGGCTTGGAGGCAAGCTGATCTTCCGGATAGTCCTTGGAATAGATAGGCGCATAGTTCGACATCAGGTTCCAGCCTGGATCGGCTAGGTTGTTGACCGTGATCTCGACGGTCCTGTCGTCGATCTTCTTCAACCCAGAAACATGGTCGGCCTTACCGGCCTGAAATTCGGCGACGCCAGCAATCTGCAGCATCTGCTCGGCGCCTGGCAACGCTTTCTTGGGATCAGCGAGACGGTTGTAGGACCAGATCAGGTCATCGGCGTCGAGCTTGTCGCCATTGTGAAAGGTCGCCTCTTTAAGCTTGTATGTATAGGTTTTGCCGTCGTCCGACGTCGCGACCGATTCCGCAAGGTCGAGCTCAGGTTTGCCGCTCTCCGGGTTCCATTTGTAAAGCGAGCGATTGATCGCCTTGGCGACGATTTCGTCTTGGGTATGCGGGGTCGCCGTGATGTCGAGCGATGTGATGGAACTGCCGTAAGGCGCGATGAACACAAATTTTCCACCATCCTTTGGAGTGGCGTCCTGCGCTAGCGCGATGGTCGCCGTTCCGAGCGAAAGCGCCGCAATTAAGCTAAGTCTGGTCAACATTTCTCAGTTCCTCCCTGTGTGGTTCTTGTTAGTTTCCTTCAGAGGCAGATCCGCGAGGCATCCGGCCTCAACTTCCTTCATAGACGATGCGTCCATCCAGAATTGTCATAACACAGCGTGTTTCACGCAGAATTGTCTCGGGCGCGGCCGTTAGGAGATCGTTGGAAAAAACCGCGATGTCCGCGAGCATTCCCGCCTCCAGCCGGCCCTTCACCGCTTCCGCACCTTGGGAGTAGGCGCCATGCTCGGTATAGGCGCGCAAAGCCAGTTCGGGCGTCAGTTTCTCGGACGCGTCCATCACCGTGCCCTTGTGCGTCTTGCGCGTCAGCATGGCATAGAGATCCGGGAAGGGATTGGGCGAACAGACCGGCGAATCGCTGCCGGTGGACGGCTTCATGCCCAGCCGTTCCCAGGTCCCGATTGGATAGGAGCGCAACCCACGCTCCGGCCCAAGAACCAGGACGTAGGCGTCGCCGAAATCGTAGATGAAAACCTGCTGCGGCGCAGGCAGGATACCTGCCTTCAGCATTCGCTGATTGATAGCATCATCGACATAGCCGCAATGCTCTATCCGGTGCCGGTGCTTGTGATCCGGATTGGCAGCGCGCACCCGTTCATAAGCACGCACGAGCTGGTCTATGGCGGCGTCGCCAATGCCATGGCACACCATGGTATAGCCCATTGCAGTGTAGCGATCGACCAGTTCGAACAACTGGGTATCGGGGAGCATTCGAATACCGAAATTGTCAGGTTGCCCGATATAGTGTTGGCGCATCCAGGCTGTTCGCCCGCCAGCGGAGCCATCCGTGAATATTTTCACGCCGCCTATGCGGAACATGTCGCTTCCGCTGCCGGTGACGAGGCCCATGGCATGGCAGGGGTCCACGATGGACGATCCGGGGTCGCCGAGCAGCGTCGCCCAAACCCGGACCGGCAGTCGGCCGCTGCCTTCGGCTTGCCGATAAGCCTCGATCTCGGTCATCCCATCGACCTGGCCGACAGCTGCATCCATGCAGGAGGTAATACCGAACTCCAGGAGGTGACGGCCACCCGCCTCTATTGCATCGATAATCTCGGCAAGTGACGGCGTTGGCTGGACATCATAAACGAGGTTCTGGGCGTTTTCCGCCAGCATTCCGGTAAGCTCGCCACCCTCGCGGCCAATGAGGCCGCCATCTGGATCGGGCGTGCTAAAATCGATGCCCGCCAGCGCCAGCGCCAAAGAATTGACGATCGTGACGTGGCCGCAGGCGCGCGTGACCGAGACCGGGTGATCGGGCAACGCCGCGTCCAATTCCCTTGCGGTGGGCATCTGGCCGTCCGCATATCGGGTCTGGTCAAATCCGCGCGCGGTTACCCATTCGCCCTTGGGCGTTTCGGCGGCACGCGCCTGAAGCGCGGTAAGCAGTGCGTCACGGGTCGGCGCTGCATCGGGCGTCGCATCTACCTTGCCACGGAGGAGTCCCGTCGAGATCAGATGCAGATGCGCGTCGTTCAAACCTGGCATGGCAAAGCGCCCAGCCAAGTCTACAATTTTCGTATCCGGGCCAATCGACGCCATGATCTCTGTGTTCGAGCCGCTGGCCAGCACCTTGTTGCCAACAACCGAAATCGCCTCTGCGACCGGATTACCGTAACCGGTCCAAATTTTGCCGCTATGCAGAACGAGATCGGCCCTATTTACGGAATTCATGTTGCTTTCTGCCCCCAGGCGCACGCAACGCGTCGCCAGCTTTGGTTGACGAGATGTTCCGATCCGTCACGTCATCCTTTGCCGCACAATGATGCCCAGTAAGCTGGGTAGTGTCGCATGTGTCAACGGCATGCGCGAGTTCGGCCCGATCGATGGCGGATTTTGAAATGGTCCCCTCCCGGACGCCAGCTTCAATGCCAGCTTGTTCATCTCACGTTGCGGTCTCTGCCGGTCCGTGGCCAATTCGGTTTTCGCAATAACCGATGCAAAATTTGCATAACAGCGTAATTATTTGAAATACAGATTGGTTGCGGCTGACAATCGGCGGTTAAGGGGAACTAAGTGGAAATTAAATGGCTGGAAGATTTCGTAACGCTCGCCGAAACATCGAGCTTTTGGCGCGCTGCTGAAATACGCAATGTCACTCAACCGGCCTTCAGCCGACGCATTAAGCAGCTTGAGACGTGGGTCGGAGCGCCGCTCATCAGCCGCGCGACCATACCGGCAGAATTGACACCTGCTGGACGCAACTTTCTTCCGATGGCGCAGGATGCGATCAGGATGTTCTATTCGGTTCGCGAGTCGTTGCGTCCGCCCGCCGAACAGGGACTGGTCCGCTTTGCCGCCCTTCACACATTGACCATCACTTTTTTCCCCGACTGGTTAAAGGAACTGCAGCGCAACACCCGAAAGTTTGGCACGTCCTTCATCGCGGACAGGGGCGGTATCGAAGCGAACCTGGCTGCGCTGATTGATAATGAAACCGATTTTTTTCTTACCTACGCACATCGTGAAGTTCCGTTTCACCTCGACCGCGACAAGTTCGCCTTTTTGACCATCGGTGCTGACCGTCTGATCCCCGTCGCTGCGCCAGAATTACAGTCGGGGCTGCCCGCGTCAGGTATTTTGGACAAACCGGACACGGCGACCCTGCCTCTGCCGTATCTAGGCTACGGTCATAGTTCTTTCTTCGGCGTGGCGCTTGGACGGCTTTTCTCGAAACACTCACCCTGTCGGCGTCAAACGGTGCACGAGAGTACGATCAGTGCAGGTCTCAGGGAACTGACGCTGGCAGGCGCCGGCATCTGCTGGCTGCCGGAAAGTCTCGTCGAGAAAGACATTTCGAGTGGCGGCCTCGTCGCTTGTTCAACCAACTCCACCTGGATGCTCGATCTTGAAATACGGCTGTACCGCAGTTCGGACAACACGCGCAGCCCTACGGTGGAAGCGATCTGGCAAGCCTCCAAGGCGCTGGCCGGGAAAAGCTGGGCTAGAGACTCAACTCTTCATGAAACGGTAGGCGCGCAGCACCTCGAAAAAGTTATCTGACGAAAAGGCGACGGCGCGCGGCCCATCCCGGCGCACGCCGGGATACCAGGAGGCGCGGTAAGCATCGACGGGATTGCTGAATTCGATGGTGATTTCCACGCTTTCAGGAATCACGGGCGGAGCCATTTGCATCGTGTCGCCAAGCGCCTTTTCGACACCCTCTCGTATGGCAATGCGTACTGCCGCCGGCGCAAGGGAGATGGTAGATGCGCCGACGCCTTTGAGCGTCTCGACAGTAACGATACCCGGGACGAGGGCTCTGGCATCAGCGCAAATGCCCTCGTCACCAGCGAGAAACACCGACCGCAGGCCATAACGCGCGGCACATAGCGCATTCAAGGTGAATTCGGAGGCTGTTTCTCCATTCAGGATCAGCCTTGATATGCGCAATGTCGAAGTGTGTGCGAGCGGGTTGTCCTCGACGCCGGCCTTGGAATGATAGCCGGTATAGAGCGCAGCATCGAAGCTTTCGTCGGCCCCGAACATCATTGCGTCCGGATGTCCCGACCAGCCCCTTATGATGCGCGCGCATGACGGCATGCGTTCGAGAATGAGGTTGCGCCCGCTATCATGCGCATCCTTGATCACGATTTCGGTAGCGCCTGCCGCCTGCGCGCCCTCGCAGGCCGCAAGGACTTCGGCGGTCATAAGTTCGCGAAATTCCGTGTGATCGGCATGCGTTCTTTCTGTTTCATCCCAGGATTGAATGCCCGCGGTGCCTTCGATATCGGCGGAAATGAAAATCTTCATGCTCAAAGGGTCCTCTCTAACCAGTCGGCTAAAGCCGGAATTTCGCGACCCCCTCGCCCGATCACGCTTTGCGCGGCGCACAGAGCATTAAGAACGGCCTCGCTCGTTGCTTCCACAACCGCCTCGAAAACGAGGTCGATGTGTCGATCGTCCATACGTGAGATCGAGCTGAACGGCGAAGAAGAGGCATGCGGCAAGGGATCGGCGGTCGTGAAGGCGATGGCAATATCGCCGCTGCCGTGCCCCCAAAACGAACCGAGACGGGCAATGCCGGCGCCGGCACGGCGCGCGACGCGGTTCAGTTGCCGGTCGTCGAGCGGCAGGTCCGTGCCGAGAATGATGATGATCGATCCGCTTTCCGGCTGCGACGGCCCTTTGGGATCGGCTCTGCGGCCATTCGGGAGAATGAGGTCACCGGTTCTGCCGAAATTGGAGAGGACCAGGGCGCCGAGTGTAAAGGGGCGAGAGCCGATCTCGACCAACCGGGATGCGCTGCCAATGCCGGCTTTGAAGCCAAAGGACGTCATGCCGGCGCCGGCGCCGATGCTGCCTTGCTCGACCGGACCGGCGCTGGCTGCGTCCAACGCCGCCTCGGCATCTTGCCGGGTGACGGCCATTGCCTGGATATCGTTGATGCCGCCGTCATTGCATTCGCACACAACGGGATTGACTGTGCCGGTTTCTCGCCCGATTCCGGGGTTGGCGGCAATTGCGCGCCTGATAAGCGCCTCAACACACGGCGCTACCGAGAATGTATTGGTCAAAAGGATCGGGGTTTCAACAGTGCCCAGTTCGGCCAATTGCATCAGCCCGGCAGATTTACCGAAACCGTTGATGATCTCGACCGCCGCTCTGACTTTAGATCGGAACAGGTCTCCGCCATGCGGCAGCACGGCCGTGACGCCCGTCGCCAGTCCGTCCCCGACAATCGTCTTGTGGCCGATCAGGACACCCGGCACATCGGTGATTGCGTTGTTCGGGCCAGGCGTCAGCCGCCCCACATCGATGCCCAGATGTCGTGCCGTGACCATTTTCATATCCCGCCCGTCAATCAAGGACTGCTCATTCAAGCACGGGCCGCTCATCGGGCCTCGTCCCAGTTCATCTACGCAAGAACTGCCTGAAGGTAAATTTCCTTCAGGCAACGTGTCATTGGACCAGGCTGGCCGTTTCCGACCTGTGGCCGGCACTGCGGATGACGGGTGTGACCGCACTGGAGGTGACGTCGCTTCTCCATAGATATGTTGGAATTGCCCAAAGCGTGCCTTCCGATCGTCAACGAGGCGCCTGGCTAAAAGCCGCGCCTAGGTGGAACCGGAGTGCAGTTGTGTGATCTGCCACATACGTTGGAAGGCTCAGGCCAGCAGGTACCAGAAATCGAGATCGACGCTCTCGGGGTCGAAGAGAGTGAGCAGTTTTTGGCAGTCCGGATTGTCCAGGTATCCCAGACAGGTGCGGCGTGTCTCAGCAAGAGATCGACCGAAAACGACTTCACAATAGGTTTCGTCATTGATGAGACCGACAAAGTGTTCGCGCGTATTGTCCGATCCTCGAAGGTAGGTTGCCTCGATGTGGTCGGATGCGTCTTTAACTGTTTGCGCGGTCGTTGCGCGACCCGCTGGTATGCGAAATGTCCCAAACTCCACACACGAAAAGCCATCCGGGAGTGAAAGCGGATCCTTGAGGATGGTGCTCTTGCAAAGCCGGATGCTCTCTCGATCCAGCAAGTCGACGAATTTGCGGGCGCTTTCCGCTTCGGCATAGCGACTTGTCATCTCTGCGAAGGCAGCGTCGTCTCGTGCCAGGATCAGATCTGCAAAGCCGCCGCGCAAATTCCCAAAAAAGGCATGGAAAGCAATGCCATCCTGTTGCGCCAAAAACTCTTCCTGCCACCTGAGCGCCGCAGCGACGACGTCCACGGGAGCAGCGTCATGACGTTTCTCATATCGGGCGAACCCCAAGACGCGGATTGGTCCCCTGTCGTTCTTAAGCACGTACTTTCCTCCTATGCCTACGCTATTGTGAGCGGTTGCCCCGAGGTCTAATAGGCAAAGGCATGGACAGGTTCTGTCAGGGGTCGATATGCGCGCTGCGCGTCTTTTTGCATTGCTTGACCAGTTGCGCTTCAACCGCAAGCCGGTTTCGGCCAAGGCGCTCGGTGGCCTGCTCGGTGTTACAGAGCGGACGATCTATCGCGACATGGCTTCCCTTCAAGCGATGGGGGCGCCGATACGGGGAGAGGGCGGCATCGGGTACCAGTTGGAAAGGGGTTATTTTCTACCGCCATTGCATTTTGACGAAGATGAGCTCGACGCGGTCGCTATTGGCATTCAACTTGTGAGCGCGCGCGGCGATGATGCCCTCAAACGTGCTGCAGAGCGCGTTGCAGCGAAACTTGAAGCGGTCTTGCCGGTTGCAGACCGAGGCAGCGTCCGGCAGTCGGGGGTCATAGCCTATTCGGCGCCCTCCAAGGCGCAGCTTTTCCTCGGACCGATACGCAATGCGATCAAACGACGCCTGATGCTCAACATCACGTATACCGACCTGAATGAACACACCACCACACGATATGTTCGACCACTGGGCATGACTGGGTTCGATTCAATCTGGCTCTTGACGGCTTGGTGCGAGGCCAGAGGTGCATTTAGAAATTTTCGTGCCGACCGGTTGATCGAGGTCAAGACGACCAAGGAACGCTTCGCTCCAGAAACTGGCAAGGAGTTTAAGGATTATCTGGCGACATTGTAGGTGCCAAGGCTAAAAATAGCCTTGTCGAAATCATCGCCGATGGTTCGTTCGCCGACGAAGCCGGCGACTTCCCGATCGGTATGGGTGTGGCAAGAACCATCACGCTCTATCTCGACGATGCGCTTGCCGGATGGCGTCCCCTGCGCCCGCACCGAGCCGGGCGACTGCCAAGAAGTGATGACCGGATCTTCCGGCTGTCGCAGACCGACGCCGCGAGATGAACGACAAAACCCCTGGAAAAGAGCGGTCCTCACCTTCATGAAAAAGCCCGCCGATGCGTGCGCATGGCGGGCTTTTTTGTTTGTGTGCCGCAAAACGCGGCGGGCAAAAGCCTAGTTGCGGTTCTTTAGAGCCGCGCCAAGGATGTCGCCGAGCGACGCGCCGGAATCGGTCGAGCCATACTGCGCGACCGCCTGCTTCTCTTCAGCGATTTCCAACGCCTTGATGGAGACCTGCAACTTGCGGGTCTTCTTGTCGAAGGCGATGACGCGGGCGTCGAACTTCTGGCCATTCGAGAAACGCTCAGGGCGCTGCTCGTCACGGTCACGCGACAGGTCGGAACGCTTGATGAAGGTTTCGATGTCGTGATCAACGAGCTTCACTTCCAACCCGCCATCCTTGACGCCGATGACTTCGCAGGTGACGACCGCATTTTTGCGCAGGTCGCCTGAAGTCGGGCCTTCCGGTGCGCCGGCAGAACCACCGGCTCCAGCTCCAGCTCCGGCTCCGGCTCCGGCACCAGCTCCCGTCATCTGCTTCACGCCCAGCGAGATACGCTCTTTCTCGACATCAACGTCGAGTACCTGAGCCTTGACCATATCGCCACGATTGTACTCCTCGATCACCTGTTCGCCTGGACGGGTCCAGTCGAGATCGGAGAGGTGAACCATGCCGTCGACATCGCCTTCAAGGCCAATGAACAGGCCGAACTCAGTCTTGTTCTTGACTTCGCCTTCCACTTCCGAACCCGTCGGGTGGTTGCGGGCAAAGGCTTCCCATGGGTTTTCGAGCGTCTGCTTGAGACCGAGCGAGATGCGCCGCTTGGTCGGGTCGACCTCGAGCACCACCACGTCGACTTCCTGCGTGGTCGAAAGGATCTTGCCGGGATGCGCGTTCTTCTTGGTCCACGACATTTCTGAAACGTGGATAAGACCTTCAATCCCTGGCTCCAGCTCAACAAATGCGCCGTAGTCAGTGATGTTGGTGACGGTACCGGTGATCTTTTTGCCAAGTGGGTACTTGGCGCCGATGCCTTCCCACGGATCGCTCTCGAGCTGCTTCATGCCGAGCGAGATACGGTGGGTTTCCTGGTTGATGCGGATGATCTGCACCTTGACCGTCTGGCCGATATTGAGGATCTCGGTCGGATGGTTGACGCGGCGCCATGCCATGTCGGTGACGTGCAGCAGCCCGTCAATGCCGCCGAGGTCAACGAACGCACCATAATCGGTAATGTTCTTGACGACGCCGTCAACGACCTGACCTTCTTCAAGGTTCTGGACGATTTCCGAACGCTGTTCTGCACGGCTCTCTTCAAGCACGGTACGACGCGACACAACGATGTTGCCACGACGACGATCCATCTTCAGGATCTCGAAGGGCTGCGGGTTGTGCATCAGGGGCGTGACATCGCGGATCGGGCGGATATCAACCTGGCTGCGCGGCAGGAACGCCACAGCACCGTCGAGGTCGACTGTGAAGCCACCCTTGACCTGGTTGAAGATGACGCCTTCAACGCGCTCGCCCTTGGCAAATTTCTCTTCGAGCTTGACCCAGCTCTCTTCGCGGCGGGCCTTCTCGCGGCTCAGCATGGCTTCGCCCAGCGCGTTTTCGATGCGCTCGACATAGACCTCGACGTAATCGCCGACTTTCAGTTCGTTGTCCTTGGCGCGAACACCGAATTCCTTCAGCGGCACGCGGCCTTCAACCTTGAGGCCAACATCGATAATGGCCATGTCTTTTTCGATGGCCGTGATCAGGCCACGGACAACCTGGCCTTCGCCGGAATGACCGTCGGAAAACGATTCATCGAGCAGCGAGGCAAAATCATCGCGGGTGGGATTAGCTTGTGACATTGTTTCTCCTGAGAGCCCGGCAAAAAAGCCAGGCCTGCGCCGTGGGTTAGCGTTGCGTTTGCCTGGCCAGTATCCCGGTCAATGAAGACCTTGGTGCCGCGTCAGCGGCTGTTCCGGCGCAAATGAATGCTGGCAGGCGGTTGTCGTCCCATCCTGATGCTTGCAATGGCAAAGCGTGCCGGTAAGACGGCAATCAAAGCGTCATGCGATGCTTCAGGCTGTGTTTCGCGGCTGCAAGACGCCATCAATGATGGATTTGGCTGCCAGAAACGCGGTCTCTATAGCCATTTCTGACGTATCGAGCAAGTGGGCGTCGGGCGCGGGGCGCAGCGGAGAATCCTCGCGGCCCATGTCGCGCGCGTCGCGGCCTTCAATGTCGGCGAGGATCGTCTCGAACTCCGCCTGCCCACCCATCGCCTCGATCTCGGCCAGCCGACGGCGGGCTCGCACATCGGCGCGTGCGGTGACGTAGAGTTTTATGCGCGCCTCGGGGCACACCACCGTACCGATGTCGCGCCCATCCAGAACGGCGCCCGGTGGGGTGCTGGCGAAGGCGCGTTGCTTTTCCACAAGGATGCGCCGAACGGTCGGGATAACCGCCACTTTGGATGCTGCTTCTCCCACCGCATGGGCCGAAAGCACCGTGCGGTCCAGTTCACCAAGATTGACCTGCCGAGCAGCAGTCTCGGCAGCGGCGACATTGTCCAGCGGCAGGCCATATTGCAACAGCGCATGCGCTACCGCGCGATAGGTCAGGCCGGTATCGAGAAGGTTCAGCCGGTAATGATCGGCGAGCCGTCTTGCTAGCGTGCCCTTGCCGGCGCCGGCCGGACCATCGATGGCGATGGTAAGCGTTTTTCCCGTCATGCGACCTCAGCGCCAAGTCCCGACATGAGGCCCATGAACTCTGGGAAGCTGGTGACAATCATCGCCGCATCGTCGATGGTCACCGGTTTGTCAGTAGCCATGCCCAGCACCAGAAACGCCATGGCGATGCGATGATCGAGATGGGTTTTAACGGTACCGCCACCAAGCCCCTTGCCATCCGGGTGGCCGCGTACGGTGAGCGACATCTCGCCCTCCGTGCAGTCGATGCCGTTGGCTTCTAGTCCGCGCGCGACTGCCGCAAGGCGGTCGCTTTCCTTGACCCGCAATTCGTCGAGCCCGTCCATCACCGTCTCTCCCCGAGCAAAAGCGGCAGCCACTGCCAGCACCGGATACTCGTCGATCATCGATGGCGCGCGTTCAGGCGGCACCGTGACACCCTTGAGCTCCGAGCTGCGCACGCGCAGATCTGCGACCTCCTCGCCGCCTTCATTGCGTAAATTGAGGATCTCGATCTTGCCGCCCATTTCCTGGAGCGTAAGCAGAAGGCCTGTGCGGGTCGGGTTCATCAGCACGTTTTCAATGGTGATGTCGGAGCCTGGGACAATCAGCGCGGCCACCAGCGGAAAGCTGGCGGACGATGGGTCGCCCGGAATAGCGATGGTCTGGCCGGTGAGCTTGCCTTGTCCTTCGATGCGGATATGGCGCACGCCCTGCCTGTTGGTTTCGACTTCGAGATTGGCGCCAAAGCCCTTGAGCATCTTTTCGGTGTGGTCACGCGTCATCACCGGTTCGATCACCGTGGTGACCCCCGGCGTGTTCAGCCCGGCAAGCAGAACGGCGGACTTGACCTGGGCGGACGCCATGGGGACGCGATATTCAATCGGTGCTGCCACCTTCGGGCCATGCAGTCTGATGGGCATGCGATCGCCGGGTGAAGCCTCCAGCACCTGTACACCCATCTCGCGCAGCGGATTGAGAACACGGCCCATCGGCCTGCCTGACAGCGAAGCGTCACCGATAAAGGTTGTCTCCATGTCATAGGTGCCTACAAGACCCATGGTCAGCCGAGAGCCGGTGCCGGCATTGCCGAAATCGAGTGGCGCCTGCGGCTCAAGCAAGGCGCCGTTCCCGGTGCCGCGGATCACCCATTCGGTTCCGGTCTTTTGTATATGCGCACCCATCGCCTTCATCGCCTCGCCGGTGCGCATGACATCTTCGCCCTCAAGCAGGCCGGTAATGCGTGTCTCGCCCGATGCCAGCCCACCAAACATAAAAGAGCGGTGAGAGATCGACTTGTCGCCGGGAACTCGCACCGTGCCGGACAAAGCGCGCGAGCGGCGGGCCGTCGCGGGCCGGGGTGCATGACTGTGCGACATCGAAGTTCCTTGCGTTGCGTGAACTGTAAAGCTGTTGCCGGGCAGTCTCCTAGCATGAGCGCTTGGTGCGGTCATCCCTCGAATAATGGCTCGAACCCGCGGTTTTCGGGCTCATTTGAATGTGCGTCCATTAGGCTTTGACAGGGCCGCAAAGCTTGGTTAAGGGGACCAACCTTTTTATGACGAGGCTGGACCGTGGCTAAACCCGAACTTGGCACCAAACGCATTGACCCGGAAACGGGCCAGAAATTCTATGATCTGAACAAGAATCCGATCGTTTCGCCCTACACGGGTAAGTCATATCCGCGCTCTTATTTTGAATCAGTGACGGATAGCATGGCCGAGCCCGAGGAAGAGGTTGAAGAGAAGGAAGCCGACTCCGAAGATGACGCCGTGGAAGTGGTGTCGCTCGAAGAGGCCGATGAAGAGACCAAGGCCGACGGTGCCGACACCGCTGATGGCGACGACGATGACGATGTTGATCTCGGTGATGACGATGACGACGACACCTTCCTTGCTGATGACGATGAGGAAGATGATGACGACGTCGCCGACATTATCGGCGTGGGCGACGACGACGACGACACCTGATCCTACAGGCACCTGCGCGGCCCGAAAAAGGAGCGCGCGCAGGGCTTGATCTTGACGATGGGCGGGGTTAGAAGCCGCGTTCGACTGCGCAGATGCCAGACCTGCGCAAAAGACCGCCGCAACGGCGCCGGCCACAAACCGGAAAAATGGGGCCATAGCTCAGCTGGGAGAGCGCCTGCATGGCATGCAGGAGGTCAGCGGTTCGATCCCGCTTGGCTCCACCAAACAACCCTTCCAAGTGTCTGAAATTATTGAGCGTCTCGGTTTGCAGGGGGTCTTTCCCCACGACGTTCCCCTCTTATCTCTCGCGCAGCCCTGCTATTTTGTCATCCAAGTGGATGAACTATATTTCAATGGGAGCCGGCATTTCTGGCCATTGCCGTTGCTTGTGGTGGTTACGGGCTCGATTGAATGCGAACAGAGTGACGTTCTCTACATCGACATGGAGAACGGCCATCGCGTTGACCACCCGCGTGACATGCGCAGCGGGCCTACATGCTAGGAAACAGGTAGTAGCGACCGGTCATACTGGCTCGATGCACTCGCGATAACGTACTCAAGAGACCATGTGACGCCTCACCGCAACTGGCCGCCACATCGCTCACCATTTTCGGGGCAGTCACTGGAACATAGGTCAGCAAACGGTTGCTGAAAAATTTGCACTGATTGCCCTTATCGGGGTGATGGCGATTGCTGCAATCCTGGCGACCGGTTCATGAAGCATTTGGCGTTCGGGTCAAGGTGATGTTCACCGCAATGCGATGATTAGCTTGCAGCAAACATATATTCGCTGCTTACTGTTCTCGGGTTTTTGACGAATGGCTTGGTGATGAAGTTGAAGATTTGGGCGGCGTTGTCTGCCGTCTCCATGGCGACAGCTTTCGGAGCTGGGACACAAACCGCCTTTGCGGATGACATCTCCGCTTCGGGGACGGGTTTACACCTTTGCTGACGCGCATCAGGGCGACTATTTCTGCCGTGTCATCGAAGACTGCGTCGGCGGCTCCAGCCTTGAGGCGCATGATGCCTCTCTGCGCGCGATGCAGTATCTCCAAACCGGCGCCGTGCGCAAAATGGACGAAGTACTCCAGGCGATGGACTCCCAGCACTGAAAGGTTCAGGTCCCGATGGTGTGGAGCCGATTGACGATGCTGGTAAAGTCCACTGCACAACAAGGTTTCGTACCTGCGGGTCCGGCGAAACGCTGCAAGCAGTTCTGGCTGGGCAGTCCGCGAACCCGTGCCGCGGTTCTGGCCTTGTTTGCCTCGGCAATGCTGAGCTTCATCGACAATTTCGTCGGGAGCGTCGCGGAAGAAGCTGCAATCTGGCAGTTCCAGGTACTCCGGACGCTGATTGCAATTCCATTGCTGGTGGTGATCGGGAGTATTCCGGCCAAAGCCTGCGGCCCGTTAATTTTCACAAAACCGCGCTGCGCGGCCGGCGTTATGCTTGTGCGGCATGCTGGTTCATTCAAGCTAGTGGGGATTTCAGCCCCATAAGCAAAAATCGTTGAGATCTTGTTCGCGCACCAACGCTCATCGCTGTTCATCAGGCGGGCTAAGACGTCCTTGACTGGCTGAGATAAGCCAGTCAAGAAACACCCGCACCGCCGTATTGGTGTTTCTGTCATTAGCGACGCCGGCGCAGTACCATGTGCACAACATTGTTTCGGGCATAAGCCTTATCAGGTTGCCCTGGGTGATTTCGTTCTTGCAGAGGATGTCATCGGCAAGAAACATTCCTTCTCCATCCGTCGCTGCATCGATCGCCAGCGACAAATCCGAATAGACATATCCGGACCGCCATGCCGTGCTGCCGGGCATATGTTCATTGAACCAGCGCCGCCACATCATCCTGGAGTTGTCATGGATCAGCGGCACTGTGTTCAGATCGAAAGGTGTCGAATCCCTGGTAACTTTCTCCCGGAACGCGGGCGAACAGGCCGGGTAGCCATAGACCGGGAACAATCGATCGGAGATGTGAACGAATTCCTTCAGCCGCTCCTCGAAATGAATGATGACATCCACACCAGTACCCTGCGGCGATTTCTGATCCCATCCCGAGAACAGGTGAACTTCGATCTCCGGATGCAGTTCGCGAAAATCGACCAGACGGGGCCGCAGCCAGCGTGATGCAAAGGCCGGTTCTGCACTGACATTCAGCGACAGCGTTCTTCGAGCACGCTGTATATAGGCGCAAGCCTCCGCAAGGATTTCGAATGCGTCATTGATGCGTGGACGTAAAGCCGCGCCTTCGTGGGAAAGACCAACCCGGTTGCCATGCCGCTCGAACAGCTTGACCTGGAGCCAGTCCTCAATCGTGCGGATCTGCTGACTGATAGCGCTATGCGTCACGCCCAGTTCCCGACCGGCTTCTGCAAAGTTCTCGGTGCGCGAAGCCGCCTCGAAAGCGCGCAATGCAGACAGTGGAGGAAGCTTGTATCTCATCATTGTAGCGTAAGCTGACCTAATGCTCAGGTAAAGGACTTTGCACTCACGCTGAGAGTTTGAGGCGGCTAGGCTTTATCACGACATCTGGATTGCAGAAACGCGCAGCAATCACCACGGGGAAGTTCATGTCCGAGGATACGCCAGCACTCGTCGTCGAAGACCTGCACAAGAGCTTCGGCCCCATCGAAGTGCTCAAGGGCGTCGATCTTCACGCCAACGAAGGCGACGTGATTTCCATGATCGGCTCCTCCGGATCGGGCAAGAGCACCTTCCTTCGCTGCATCAACCTGCTTGAGATGCCCAATTCTGGCACCGTGACCGTGCATGGCGAAGTCATCAACATGATCCCGGACGGCACCGGGGCGTCAAGACCTGCGGACCGACGCCAGGTCGAGCGTATCCGTTCACGGCTGGCCATGGTGTTTCAGGGCTTCAATCTTTGGGCCCATATGACCGTGCTGGAAAATGTCACCGCCGGTCCAGTCCATGTTCTCGGCAAGTCGAAAGCGGAGGCCATCGAGAAGGCCGACGCCATGCTGCACCGCGTAGGCATGTATGAGCGTCGCAATTATTACCCTGCCCATATCTCCGGCGGCCAGCAGCAACGGACCGCCATTGCCCGGGCCTTGGCCATGGAGCCGGAAGTCATGCTGTTTGACGAGCCGACATCCGCGCTCGACCCGGAGCTTGTCGGCGAAGTTCTCAAGGTAATGCGGTCGCTCGCCGATGAGGGCCGCACAATGGTTGTCGTCACCCATGAAATGGCGTTTGCCCGCGATGTCTCGTCCCGGGTCATCTTTTTGCACAAGGGACTGATCGAAGAGGCCGGCGCGCCTCAAACCATGTTCGAAAATCCTCAATCAGAACGGTTCCAGCAATTTCTGTCGACCACACGAAATTAGCGGTGCCAGTCCGAAATGATCGGATGGGCAAAGAAATACGACCACCACACTCAATGGGAGAAGAGCAATGAACTTCAAGATAATCGTTTCCGCCACACTGATCGGCGCAACAATGCTGGTTGGCAGCCAGGCAATCGCTGCCGAGCCGTTACGAATTGGCGTCGAAGGCGCCTACCCGCCGTTCTCGAAAAAGGAAGCCGACGGAACCTTGTCTGGCTTTGATATCGACATCGCCCTGGCAATCTGCGCCGAACTGAAGCGCGAATGCGAACTGGTCGAGCAGGAATGGGACGGCATGATCCCGGCCCTGATCTCGCGCAAATACGATGCCATCGTGGCCTCGATGTCGATCACCGAAGATCGCAAGAAGAAGGTTAGCTTCTCAAAAAAATATTACCAGACACCGACGCGCTTCATTGCCAAGAAGGGTGCCGATTATGATTTCAGCAAGGAAGGCTCCAAGGGCCTGAGGATCGGTCTTCTGCGTGGCACCACCTACCAGTGCTATGTTGAAAAGCATACGCCAGACGCCGTCATCAGCCTCTACAGCAATCAGGAAGATGTCTACACCGACCTGGCTGCCGGGCGGCTTGATGCGCAGATTTCCAACTCGATCCAGGCGGTTGACGGATTTCTGTCGACCGACGCCGGAAAAGACTTCGATTTCATCGGCGGCGATCTCGATGATGCAGCCTGCCTGGGCGAAGGCGTCGGCGTTGCCGTGCGCAAGGACGACCCCCTGGCCGATGAAATCTCCACGGCCATCAGCGCGATGCGCACGAACGGCACCTACAAGGCCGCCAACGACAAGTACTTCCCTTTCGACGTCTACGGGAACTGATCTGCGCCTTCAGTGACAGCGAGGGCAGCCATGGCGTTGCCCTCGCTTACCAATAGCTCGAAACACAGCCGGAGAGGCTTGGATGAACGCGGTAATCGAATATAGAGAGGTAATACTCAGCGGAACGCTCGTGACCATCTCGCTGGCGCTGCTTTCGCTTCTCTTGTCGATCATCTGCGGCCTTGTCGGGGCTTTTCTGAAAATGTCGCAGACACCCCTGCTGCGACATCTCGGCAATGGCTACACGACCCTTGTTCGCAGCGTTCCCGAACTCGTTTTGATGATGCTGATATTTTACGGCGGACAGGCCGCGGTAAATGCTCTGGGCACCCGGACCGGCTGGTGGGACTATGTCGACGTCAACCAGTTCCTCGCCGGTGTTCTCACGCTCGGTTTCATCTTTGGCGCCTATATGGCTGAGACCTTTCGCGGCGCCATCATGGCCATCCCGAAAGGCCAGCTGGAAGCAGCAGTGGCAGCCGGCATGAGCCTGGCGAAGGTCTTCACTGTCGTGACCTGGCCGCAGATGGTGCGCTATGCACTGCCCAGCTTTGCAAACAATTGGCTGGTTCTGGTCAAGTCCACCGCACTGGTCTCGGTGATCGGCCTGCATGATCTGGTCTGGAATTCGGTTGCCGCCGGTAGATCGGTGCACCAGCTGTTCTCGTTCATGATCGCCGTCCTGCTGATTTATCTGGCGATCACCGCCATTTCTGACATCGGGCTGAGATGGGTCGAACGCAAATACAGCGTCGGTCTGGCGAGGGGCTAGAAGCATGGAACAGGAACGTACATTCTTCGACTATCTGCGCTCATTCAGCGAGATTATGTCGCCGCTGGATTTCCTGTTGGTCTATGATCATCTCGACCGGTTTTTCTATGGTGCGCTGGTCACACTTGAGCTGACATTTCTGGCACTGTTTCTGGGCGGCTTGCTGGCCATTCCGATGGCGATCGCGCGGGCCTACAAAACCCCGCTGCTCAATCCCGCCATCTGGAGCTTCACCTATCTGTTTCGCGGCACGCCGCTGTTGGTTCAGGTCTATCTGTTCTATTACGGGCTGGGCCAGTTCGAATCGGTGCGCGAAAGCTTCCTTTGGGAGCCGGTCCTCAGCAGTCCCTGGTGGTGCGTGCTGATCGCGTTTGTCCTCAACAGCTGCGCCTACACCACCGAATTTTTGCGCGGCGCGATCGAGACCACACCTGCAGGCGAGATCGAAGCCTCCAAGGCCTGCGGCATGTCGCCGTTGACGCGAATGCGCCTGATTGTCCTGCCCAGCGCCTTTCGCCGTGCGCTGCCCGCCTATTCCAACGAGGTCATCTTCACACTGCATGGCTCGGCCATTGCCAGCCTTGTCACGCTGCAGGATCTGCTCGGCGTCGGCCGCTGGCTCAATGGCCGCTACTACCTCGCTTATGAAGGCTTCGTCACCGCGATGGTGTTCTACATGATCATCGTGTTCGCGATCACGCGCCTCTTTGCCTATGCGGAAAAACGCTATCTCGGGCATCTGCGCCCCCGCGAAACAGAGGCCGGACCGGTGCTGGTCGCCCAAACCTGATCCCTACGACTTCACACCCAAACTCCGTTTCCCACCAATCCCGTGGGACCACATGAAAGAGGAAAACCATGGCCAATCCGAACGGCAAGAAGAGAGAACTGATTGAGGGCAAATCGGCGCTGATTGTCATCGATATCCAGCAGTCGACTTTTGTGAAGAAGGAAGTGCGCTCGATCGATCACATGCCTGACTATGCAGAGCGCATGGCGCGCACGCGCACGGTCATCGACAAGGCCCGCGAAGTGGGTATCCCGGTGATCTTCATCCAGGAGATCCATCGCGCCAACCTGATCGATTTCGGTCGCGAACTCGACGGCGACGAGGATGTCCATTGCCTCGACAGCAACCCCGAGACCGAAGTCGCCAAGGAAGTCCTGGGCTTTCGCAAGGATGACTACCTGATCCAGAAGCGCCGCTACTCGGCATTTTACGGCACAGATTTGGAAATCCTGCTCAAGGGTTTGAAGGCTGAAACGCTGATCCTGACCGGCGGCCTCACCGATGTCTGCGTCCACTACACCTATGCCGACGCGCATCAGGGTGATTATTTCTGCCGCGTCATCGAAGACTGCGTCGGCGGCTCCAGTCTTGAAGCTCACAATGCCTCTCTGCGGGCGATGGAATATCTGCAGACCGGCGCTGTTCGTCAGATGGACGAAGTGCTCCAGGCGATGGACGCACAACGCTGACATCGCGGCTCCCCGCCGTGCAGCACTGCCAGGCCGGGTCTGCCAGGTCCCGACGGAATAGAGCCAACCGACAATGACGGTCAAATCCACTGCACCACACGGCCCCGCAACAGCGGGTCCGGCGAAACGCTGCAAGCAGTTCTGGCTGGGCAGTCCGCGAACCCGTGCCGCGGTTCTGGCCTTGTTTGCCTCGGCAATCCTGAGCTTCATCGACAATTTCGTCGGGAGCGTCGCGGAAGAAGCTGCAATTTGGCAGTTCCAGGTACTCCGGACGCTGATTGCAATTCCATTGCTGGTGGTGATCGGGAGTATTTCCGGCCAAAGCCTGCGGCCCGTTAATTTTCACAAAACCGCGCTGCGAAGCCTAGTCGTTTCAGCCGGTCTGCTGATCTATTTTGCGACATTGGGGATACTGCCCGTCGCCCAGGCCGGGGCCGGATTGTTCAGCGCACCAATCTGGGTACTCCTGTTTTCGATTGTTCTGTTTTCTGCCCACATCACGCTGTTTCAAACCCTCGCAATCGCCGCCGGCTTTGCCGGTGTGCTGATGTTGCTGCAACCTGACCTGCAATCACTGAGCCTGCTGTCTTTGCTGCCTCTGGTTGCAGGCGTTTGCTATGGTCTCGGCATGTTGCTGACGCCTCACCTCTGTGGCGAGGAAAGCCCGGTTGTGCTGGCCGCCGGCGTCTTTGCGGTTATCGGCATGATTAGCGTGGCCATATTGATCTATTTCAGTCTCTTTCCTGTCGAAACCCCCAACTTCCTTACAGGCGGCTGGGTTGCGCCATCGGGGCGCCTTATCTGGCTGACATTCTTTCAGGCCGTGGGCGCCGTCATTGCGGTGACCTGCATAGCCGAAGCCTACCGCATCGGCGTCCCCTCTCACGTCGCAGTGGTGGAATATTCGTTCCTCATCTTCGCCAGCCTCTGGGCGTTCATGCTTTGGGGGCTGGAGACCAACCTGCTCGCCATGCTTGGAATCGGGCTGATCCTGGTTTCAGGCACCGCACTTACGATTGGACAGTCGCAAGACAATTGATGGTGTTGTAACGTAGACCGCTGGTGAGAGATGCCTGTCGGTCGCAGCTCGTTGTGGCGTAACCGCGTCGTCGGCAGTGAATGGTCTCAGCGCTACCGTTCCGCGAGGCCCGCGATCTTCCTTTTCAAAAGCGCCAAGCATTCAGTCCTGCAAGCCGGCGCTCGACTCTCGCGAATGTCTGCCTATTCATCGACGTAAAGCATCGCCGCAGATCAACCTCGATCATCGCGGTTTTGCGCGAGCATGAGGCGGGAGCGGGCTGGCGTTCTTTCCGCAAGCACGGGATCTCGGAAGCGACGCTGTATACTATGGCGATGCAGACAACGGCGGCGAGTGACATGGACTTGCCCCTGAACACAGGCACGACCTCGAGGGCTTTCCACAAGGTCGCGGCTGCAGTCATTTCACGTTAGATCAATGAGTCGGAATCGGGCCGGGGGCGGCGACCTGCGTCATGAGATCGTCGTCCCATTCGCCTTCGACCATGAAATGCGCGGTCGCACCGAGTTCTGCGGCTTCGATCAGATTGTGGTTCACATAGGCGTAGATCCCGGGCTGTAGGAACGTATAAAGGGCAGCGCCGGCCGATCCGCCGCGGATGAACCAGGTTTCGAGGTCTTTGGCTGGCGGGTTGGCGAACTTGCCCTGTTCCCAGACATAGTCGCCATGCCCTCCGATAAGATGCGGTCGCGTATCGCGATTGGCCTGCGAATGGACGATCAGCACGGTTTCTCCGACCTTGGCCTTGAGAGCGTTTTCTCCCGTGAGCGCGCCGACCGCGCCGTTGAACACAACATGAGTCGGGATCAGGCCGCGCATGACGGCCATCGTCTCGTCGTAGCTTTCGCCCAGGGATCCGTACTTCTTGAAGGCCCCGGTTTCGTCGCGCGGAATGTAGAACTCATTCTCGCCGACATAGTAGATCTGGTCGTAGAGGACGGGTTCGCCCTTGTCGTTCTTCAGGCCATCGCGAGGCAATACCATGACGGTTCCGCTCATGCCGGACACGACATGCCAAGGGATCATTCCCTCTGGGGCGCAGTGATAGACAAAGGTGCCTGTGCGGGTTGCCTTGAAGCGCAAGGTAACCTGTTCACCCGGATTGACGTGGGTCAGCGCGCCGCCGCCGAGGGCACCTGTGGCGGCGTGAAAGTCGATATTGTGGGCCATCTCGTTGGCTTCGGGATTGACCAGCGTGAGTTCAAGATAGTCGCCCTCGTGGACGACCATCATCGGACCAGGAATGGACCCATCGTAGGTCATGCCTCGCAGGGTTGTTCCTTCGCCGTCGATGACGACAGGCTTCTCCTCTATCCTCATGGTGAACTCGATCACCTTGGGACCGCCCCTGGCGACCTGGTCGTGAGCGTGCACGAAAGGTGGTGCGACAAGGCTGACCTTGACGCGTGGGAGCCCTGCTACGTCTGTTGCCGCGGCCATGGCCGGAAGAACCGAAAGGGCAGCGGCCATTGCCGTTCCCATAAGAGCTTCGCGTCTCGTAAGCATGTTGGTCTCCTTCGTGCGTCGGACTGGTTGATGCATGGAGATTTGCATCGTTGGTGAGCTGCGTCTTTGCGCTGGCGCAAACCTTCAAAGAATGCGCCAGCTTATTTGCGAAACGCCAGCGCCGCCGATTTCTGCAATCCACTAGCGCAGGTTGGGACGAAGCAACGCCCGTCCGTAGATGACTGCAAAACCAAGGAATGCTGCTGCCCACAAGATGCCAGCGACGGTAATGACATCGGCCTGGGGCGCCACCGCGCCAAAGACACGGCATGTTCCGGCGAGAAGGATCGCTGCGAAGAGAAATACCGTGCCGGTTCCCGCTTTCAACGGGCGTCCGGTATGTCCGAGCGTCGCCCTGACCATCACCGCAACGGTCATAGATCCCACCGCCCCGCCGCCGAAGGCATGGATTCCCGCGGCTTGCGGCACTGCCTCCTGGAAGAAGACCGACAGCGCGAGCAGGAGGAAGCCGAGCGGCACGAAACCATAGGCCAAGTGCAGCATGGCGACCAAGGGATCCCTGATGGTTCGGTATCCGGTCCAACGTGCCAGGCGGATCATTTGGCAAAAAGCTGCGGCGAAAAGAAACCCTCCCGACACGCGGTTCCAGGGCAGGATCGTCCACGAGGCGAGCGCTGCGGCTGTGACAGCTATCGTGAAAACGTCGAACCGACCGAACGGCGAAGGAAGGCGGCCAGGATTTTCGCGCACAAGCCAGTTGCGTGTGAAGCTCGGAATAATGCGGCCACCGATGATTGTGATGAACATAATGGCGGCAGCGATGCCCAAGCGGCGGCTGACGTTCGACATTCCGCCGAAATGCGCCTCCAGATGGAAGGCAATGTCTGCGGCAAAGAGTATGAGCAAAGGTATAAGTACCTTGAGGTTGCGCCAGTTTCTGCCCGAGATGATTTCGCGCGCAATCAGGACCACAACCGTGGCCAGAAACGCCACATCCACGACTGCACCTGTCGCCCAGCCGATTTCGGTCGTGAAGAAAACAGCCAGTCGGCCAGCGACCCAGAGCAGTGCGAGCCCAAGAAGCGGAAGCCCCTGTACGGGGAGCCGTCCAGTCCAGTTGGGGATCGCGGTGAAGAGGAACCCGGTAACGACTGCCGATAGATAGCCGAAAAGCATTTCATGGACATGCCAGTCGACGGGAGCGAACGCGCTGTGGGTCTCAACCAGGCCGGCATACATTGGCAGCCAGAAGAGGATCGACAGTCCGGCATAGAGCGAACCCAACAGGAAGAAGGGGCGGAAGCCATAAGAAAGTATGCTTGGCCCCGCATAGGATCGGAGTCTCGGAATTGCCATTTTGGCCTCCACGAAAGGGCCGCAGAGACCACCTCCCTGGGCATCGGGCCTGCGCCGCCCGACCAAGCCGGCGCCGAGGGGCTTGCCGTCGTAACAAGAGCGCTCAGTTTGGCGCTGCGACCTGGCTGAACAGATCGGCGAATGTCGCTTTCGCCTTTCCGGTCTGCTTGACCGCACTCGCGGCCTCCAGGTTGACCGGCTGGCCGACAACGATCAGCGCCACCATGCCCATGCCATAATGCGGGGCGCATTTGACTCCGTAGACGCCTTCCTGTGTCAACGTCACGATGACCTCGGCATTCATCTTGCCCTTAAACGCCTCGGCGCCGTCGGGGAGCATTCCCTTGATGGTTTCGGCATTGTGCGACTTATCAGTCGGCACGAACTTGACCGTATCTCCGGCGGAGGCCTTCACATACGCTGGTTCAAAGACCATCGAGCCTTTCGCGCCTTTGTTGAGCATGTTGACCACATGTTCTTCGGCGTTCGCTCCGCCCGCGAAAATGAGCATTACAGTGGCGGCGGCGGCAATCAGGGGAAATCTCATCTGCTTATCCTTGTTGTTCATCACGGCATCCACCGTCGCCCGCAATCTACCCGACCGAACCGCATCGGGTTTGCGCTGGCGCAAATCTCCGAATAATTTTTTAAGCAGCCCGTGCGTCGTCGAGGCGCCTCAGCCGGACGTTTACGCGCCGTCCTTTCTGGGGCGATCGCTGAATCGCTTGCGGGCGGAATATCATGTAGAATGAGGATTGCAGGTTCGTGGTCTATGCACCGAATCGCGAGCAGTTCACTTGCCGATCGGTAATTATCTGATGCCTGCGCGGGACATCGCCGGAATAAAAGGACGCTTCACCCAGGCAGTCCTGTCCAGTCGCTTCGAGGGGAAGAACGGCTACATCCTTGCTTTTGTTGCGGTCGCGGCAGCCTTTGTGATCCGCTTTCAGTTGCAGGGCGTGCTCGATGACAGAGCCACATTCACGCTGTTTGCGCCGGCGATACTGGTGGCGTCTATCGCCGGTGGTATCAGGCCGGGAATCCTGGCGGTAGCGCTCTCGCTGACTGGGGCCTTCTGGCTGGACGGGCTGCAAATCGAGCACTCCAACAATCCGGTCGATCTTGCGATCTTCGCCACCGTCGGCCTGACCATCGCGTGGATGGGCGAGATGCTTCACCATGCGCGACACGCGATCGATATGGCCGACAGCGCTCTGGACGCCCGTGAAGCACATCTGCGATCCATTCTGGACACGGTCCTGGACGCGACGGTTGTGATCGAAAAGGACGGTGCCATCGTTTCATTCAATGCAGCGGCGGTGCGCCAGTTCGGCTATTCGGAGGTGGAGGTCGTTGGCCAGAACGTACGTCTGCTGATGCCCGAGCCCTATCGACGAGAGCACGACGGGTATCTCAAGCGGTATCTGGAGACGGGAGAAAGGCGGATCATCGGCATTGACCGCGTCGTCGTCGGGCGGCGCAAGGACGGCTCGACGTTTCCGATGAAACTGGCTGTCGGCGAGATGAAGTCCGGTGGCAAGACCTATTTCACGGGGTTTATCCGAGATCTGACGGAGCGGGAAGAATCCGCCGCGCGTCTTCAGGAAGTTCAGGGTGAACTCGCAAGGCTCGCCCGCGTAAATGAGCTCGGTGAAATGGCGTCGACACTCGCACACGAGTTGAACCAGCCGCTGTCGGCCATCGCCAACTACGTACAAGGTTGCTCACGGCTGCTTCGCGAGATGGACGACGCGGTCGCGATCAAGATGAGGGGCGCGCTGGAAGAGGCGGCCAAGCAATCCTTGCGCGCCGGACAGATTATTCGGCACCTGCGCGAATTCGTGACGAAGGGCGAAACGGAAAAAGCTCCGGAGAACATCAGGCGCCTCATAGAAGAAGTGGGAGCTCTGGCGCTGGTCGGATCGCGAGAGCGGGGGATACGCACAGTGTTCGATTTTGCGTCGGTAAGCGAAACTGTGATGGTCGATCGAATCCAGATCCAGCAGGTTCTCATCAACCTCATGCGCAATGCCATGGAAGCGATGCGCGACAGGGAAAAACGTGAACTCGTGGTGCGAACTCAGCCTGCGGGACCGGGCGAGATTGCCGTGGTCGTCGAGGATACGGGCACGGGCATTTCTGAGGAGATCGCATCGCAGTTGTTCAAGCCGTTTGTAACCACAAAGCCCAGCGGGATGGGGGTTGGCCTGTCGATTTCGAAGCGCATAGTAGAAGCGCATGGGGGCGCGATTTCAGTCAGCTGCAACGCAGCAGGCGGCGCGACCTTCCGGTTCACGCTCCCGACAATCGAGGAAGATGGCATCAATGCAAACGGGTGACTATATTGTCCACATCGTCGATGACGAAGAATCTGTCAGGAAATCGCTGGCATTTTTGCTTGGGATGGCTGGTTTCGCGGTCCGCATGCATGACAGCGCGACTGACTTCCTTGCTGCTGCTCCTGCGATACGAAACGGTGTGCTGGTGACTGATCTTCGGATGCCGGACATGTCAGGGGTGGAACTGCTGCGCAATCTGGTGACTGCCCAGGCGATAATGCCAGCAGTCGTGATTACCGGCCACGCCGACGTGCCCATGGCGGTCGAGGCAATGAAGGCCGGCGCGATTGACTTCATTGAGAAGCCATTCGAAGACGTCGTCATCATCGAAGCGATCCACCGCGCCGCCGAGCAGCTCGTCGACAAGCCGACGGAAGGCCACGATGTTTCGGCGATCCATTCACGGCTGGAATGCCTGAGCGAACGGGAACGGCAGGTCCTGTCCGGAGTGGTCGCCGGGTTGCCGAACAAGTCGATCGCATACGACCTCGACATCAGCCCTAGGACAGTAGAGGTGCACCGCGCGCACGTGATGGCGAAGATGCAGGCGAAAAGCCTGCCACAGCTGGTCCGGATGGCGCTGTCCGCCGGATTCGGACCTGACTGAATTGCCTTGGATGGTTTGATCTAACGCAAGGCGCTTTTCGGCCCTTGCTGGTTTGATGCAGGCGACTGACGGGAATCTTCCGTTTTGCATTGTTCAGGGATTGCGTCTTGGCCATCGCCAAAACCATCATCGTTGTGGCTCCGGAAGGCGCTTTCAGGCGCTCGCTCGAGTTCGCCCTGGAAGTTGAGGGATTTTCAGTCGAATCGCATGCGCAGCTGTCAGAAGCCGAACGATCTCCCACGATCGCCATCGCCCTGTGCGCGGTTGTCGACGAAAGCGTGCTGGGAAGCGGAGCCGGACCAGCCCGGTCGCTTGATATGATCCCACGACCCGTCATCTTGCTGGCGAACGAAATCTCGACGGCAGTGGCAAGAAAGGGATTGATGGTTTTGACAAAACCTTTGTGCGGCAGTGATCTGGCCGATGCCCTCCAGGGGCTTTCCGCCCTCTGATCGCTCCTACGTGAATCCCCGTAAGGACATAACCGAATTTCGCCGGCGACGAATTCGCGCGATTGCTATCCACTCAAACCCGAGAAAACAGCATGAACGCCATCGTACACTCCGACCTGTCTTACGAAATCCTTTCAGCTGCAGCAGCGATGGGGTCAGGAGCGCCCGCCTCCGTCTTCTCGCGTCCGCATCCTATGTCGTTCTTTACGGCGGGGTCCGAAATTTACGCGCAGGGCGAAAAGGCGGGTAGTTTCCACCAAATCGAGTTCGGGGCGGTCCGCATCTACCGCCTGCTTTGCGATGGGCGCCGCCAGATAACCGCGTTTCACCTGGCCGGTGAAACTTTCGGGTTTGAAGCTGACCGCACCCACCATTTTTTTGCGGAAGCGATCATGGCGACTGGCCTGCGGACCCATTGTCCCGCCGCTGGCGAGGACATGTCGCGCGAACTGCTGCCGCTGGCGCTTCGCTACATGGTCCGCGCACAGGAACACCTTCTCGTCGTCGGTCGGCAGAACTCCGTCGAGCGCATCGGCGCCTTCCTGATGGACATGTCCGACCGCCAAGGCGACCTTGCACAAATTGAGTTGCCGATGTCCCGACAGGATATTGGTGACTATCTCGGCCTCACCATAGAAACCGTATCGCGCGTCCTCTCGAGGCTGCGCGACAAGGGCATTCTCAAATTTCATGGCCTGCGCGTGGTCGAAATCCGTAAGCCCGATGCCCTTCGCATTATGTGTGAATAACGCGGAAGACTCGGTAATTCCGCCACCGCGTGGACGTCCGCGCACGCGCAAATAACCCCCTAACATGTCGTCAATTCCAGAGGTTAAAATGCTTGCAAGTCCAACCCTTCACCCAATTTCTACGACTATGCCAATACAGGCAGGATGGGCCGGCTCTTGGGTTGCGCGCGCCAGCGCCGTTGGGCTGCTGAGCCTTGGGGGCACGTCTCAAGCTGCCGCGCACGTCAAATGGTTCGCACCCTATATCGTGGGAGCGTCACCGGCGCCGATAGGGAGTACGCTTGGCAATGTCTGGTTCTGGACAGCAATTTTGCTGGTGCTGGTATTTTTTGTCGCCACACGCGCTGTCGAGAAAAGTCAATTCGGCGAGACGGTGCTTGCCGGTATGGACAAGATTTCCGACCCTCTCTGGAACCGACTAGACGATTTCGTCCGGGTCGTTATCGGCGCTTTCTTCGTCGCGATCTTTGCCGTCGGTGGCGTCTATCTGACGCCTGATCTGCAAACACCTGCTGAATGGGTGTCCTGGCTCCAGCTGCTGATCGCGTTCGGGGTGTTCTCGAAGCGCACCATGCCGTTCTCCGCGGCGGGCATCATTCTGCTCTGGCTGCTCGCGCTGCGCGATTATGACCTCTTCCACCTGCTCGACTATCTGGCGCTGGGCGTTGCGGTCGCCGGCTACCTGGTTCTCGCGTCGTCGAGCAATCCGGAATGGCGCAAGCACCGGTTCGAAATTCTGCGCTGGGGTGTTTCCATCGCCCTGATGTGGTCAAGCCTCGAAAAATTTGCCTACCCGGACTGGTTCTACCCGCTCGTCGTCGAGAAGCCGTTCCTGACCTTCGGCCTGCCCCGCGACGTTTTCATCCCGATGGCGGGCGTGGCCGAGTTCACGATGGGCTTCGGTCTCCTCTGGACGCCGCTCATCCGTAGGCTTTCGGCAATCACGCTGTTCATCATCTTCAACGCCGCGGTCTACCCGTTCGGCCGTATCGACATGATCGGCCACGCGCTCATCATGGCGATCATCGTGGTCATCGCTGCCGACCATACCAGGGAAATACATTTTCTCCCCAGATTGAAAGGGTCATTGCAAAGCATTCCGGTTGGATTGGCCGCGGCGCTGGTGCTTGTGTCCGGAAGCTATTGGGGACTTCACCTCGCATTCTACGGTCCAAGTGGGCGTGAGGTCCCCGCCGTTGAGATTTCAACCCACTCCTATAATCCCGAGCAACCGCATGGACCCCAGGCAAAAGGCGGCTCGCCAGCTGCTGACGCGAGCAGCGCCGAACAAGGTCAGACCGGGAAGGCTGTCGCGACGGGTGAAAAGAGCCCGGCAACTGCGGAATTCGAGGCGACTTTTGAAAAAATGCATGGCCCCATGATGGACGGCATACGTCATCCGGATACGGACGTGGCCTTCGTCCTCGGGATGATATCCCATCATCAGGGAGCGATAGACATGGCACGGGTGCAGCTCAAGTACGGCGTAAATCCCGAAAACCGAGAACTCGCGGAACATGTCATCAAGGAACAGGAGCAGGAGATCGAGCAAATGCGCAGATGGCTTCAGCAGCGAGGGATCGATGCTGACTCTGCTGCTCAGGGGCAATAGATTGCACGACTTTCAACAAGCGAAGCAGTTCCCGGAGGATTCATGCATCTTAAAATGGAAATGGCGTTGAGACTCCAGGCTTGGGAGTGACGGATGTTCATGGGCGTTGGTGCGCGGATCGGCCGAACCGGGTTGGTAAGCCGAAAGTCCGGATGCTCTCCGCGATCTGCCTCAACTGCTTCGTCGAATGCGTGCGTACATTCTTCGTTCAGGGCTTTGAGGTGTGAGGCAGGATCATCTCTATGATCGGGTCGGGCATGGAGCAGTCCTTTGCCCGCATCGCGGAACTCAGGCGTAACGCAAAAGAATCGCTCCAGGATGTCGCCGACGCCGTCGGCGTCACCAAGACCCATTTTTGGGAGCTGGAACGGGGGCGTTCTGCCAATCCGTCATTTACGGTTATCAAGGGGCTGGCAGATCACCTCCCGTGCCTGTTCCATTGCCGCCAATTCCTTGGTCGCGCACTTTTCTTTCGCTGATATCGTTTTTGAATTCCCTGTTACCTCAACTAGGAATTCTTCTCCAAGTCATTGTTATCACGTGATGGTTCGACGCAGGAATTAGCTTTGGAGCGTCAAAATAAGCTACAATTCCTGTTATTCCCTGTATTTCAGGGAACGCAGACCAGAGACGGGTTCGCTCCCGACTGCCTCCACAACCAATTTTTTTCGTCCAAATTCAAATTCATTGCGTTCATACGCCTTAACTGTTGGCGTATGACAGTTGGCCCCCTATCTTGGCACGATGAGCTTCTTGTCCCCGCCCCCTTTCATCTTCCGACTATTAGCCGCCGGCATTATGCTTCTGGCGACAGGCGCAGCAAGCGTGGCCGAGGGCAGCACCGCACTGCCCGGCGTCGAGGGCGGCTATCGCATCGTCAAACCGGTGGAACCGCAACCCGAGCCGGACGAGGTAAGGCCTGCCGACGCGATCGGCGTTGGTGAGTGGGATGTAAAGGTGTCGGGCAGTGTTTCGGTTGATATCGGAACGATGAAACCGCGGCGCTAGCGGCACACGGTTTTGATGCGGCCGCCGATGGTTTCGTTGGAGCAATTCATCGGGCGGTTCGGGTTGGCGCGATGAAACGGCGCTTTGACCGTCGGTTTCCACGCGTTCACACTGACCATCCGGCGCGTTGGCGCCGGTGCCGGTGCGGCGGCAGAAACGACAGCTGGCTCAGGCGCGCGCGGGAAAGCGCTTTCGGAAAACGATGGGCCGGCTGGCTCGCGTCGCAGCATCCGGGGCAGTTTTACCTGCTTTGCCATAACCACCGAGCCATCGGACGTGCGGGTACAGCCGGTGGTGAAGCCGCTCACGAGGCTTGTGGCAATCAGAATCAGAAAAAGCCTGTTCATCGGTTCGACATAGTGCGGACGGTCCTGCGGACAATGCTGCGTCATGCCCCACCGAATACGAGCAATGCAGGCAGAACTTGGGCGGTCGGCGACGGCATGCGTATATAGGCTGATGGTGCGCTATAAAAGTTACACTTCCTCGTCATCATCGGTCGCCGAAACCCAGCCCTGCGGCTCGATCCGTTTTTGGGTGTCGCTGTCAACAAAGGTCCACCATCCAGCATGGCTGGCTTCCCAATCACCCCCGGCGCGCTGCAATTGCGGCAGACTGCGGTAATGGGCCCAGGACAAATTCTCCTGTCCGTCGAAATCGGTCCAGAACACCCGAACCTTGCGCCCATCTGTCGGCGCTGTGTCCATAGATTGTCTTTTCGACATGGAAACTCCTCATGGTCTGGCGGCTGTGGCCACAGCTGCCGTTAAGTCACTGGTAATCCTGCGCTCTTATAATCGCAATGACAGTTGAATGGTTGCGTCAGGAACCGCGACCGGTCGCAAGTCGCATCGACCTCGCCACAAGGCCCGAAGGAGCAAGCGCTTGTCCTTGCCGCATCTTGGAATCGTGCGCCTCAATGCTGTAGCTTTTGCAGGAGCTTTTGCCGGCGCAGTGCACATCGCTAAACCAAATGATGTCGAATTGTCCTGCCGGGTTTCTTCCATTCCGGCATGCTTTGGACCCTCTCTCAAATAAATGGCACCGCGCGAAACCGAACAGCTGAAGATGGCAGTAATGGAAATCGCCGTCTGTATTGCGCAGGCGCTTCACGAAACGGATTCTTCTGCTACCCAACGCATGAATTTTGCTGCGGGAAAAGCCTTTAATCGGCTGAAAAAACGTGGCGACGACGATGCTGCGGATCTCTTGTACCAGTTTGGACGCGCGCTACTGGACCATAAACTTTTCCCGGAAAGTGCTGTGGAGCGCGCCGACTGAAGCTTTGCCGTCAAATCTGTCGAAAACCACGGAACTACCTTGTATTCGTTATGTTTAGCGCGAATACTCGCAAAAGAGGAGAAGGGGTACGTCATGGTCAAGAAAGCAGCAGTTGTAAAATCGGGTAAAGCGAGTACCGGCGCCAGTGCGGCGACGGGTGCAACGAAGGCGACGGCCAAGAAGCCCGCTGCCAAGCCGGCGGCTTCGAAAGCTGCGACCAAAACTGCGGCGCCGGCAAAGAAGCCGGCTCCTGCAAAGACCTCTAAGCCTGCTGCCGCTAAAAAGCCGTCAGCAAAAGCAGCTCCTGCAAAAGCAGCAACCAATGCAGTTGCCAAGTCTGCAGCCAAGGCAGCAAGCTCAGCCAAGTCAGCTGTGAAGTCGACAGCCAAGACGGCCACCAAAGCGGCCGCCAAGGCACCAGCGGCGGCCAAGTCTGCCGCGAAGTCTGCTGCAAAATCAGCGAGCAAGGCAGCAGCGCCGGTTAAGAAAGCCGTGGCAAGTGCTGCCGCTAATGCCAACGGCAAGGCAGCCGCGGTAAAGTCGGCGGTGCCGGCCGCCGCAAAGAAGGTAGAAACGTCTGCCAAGGCGAAAACGAAGTCAGTGACATCGCAGGTGAAAAGCGGCGTCAAGGCCGCGGCTACCAGCGCGCTGGGCGCCATGTCAATGGCCGCGAAGGCACTCGGCGGCGGCAAAAAATCGAAATAGGCTTAGGACCGAAACGAAAAGGCCGGCGATTTTCGCCGGCCTTTTTTGTTCGTCGTGTTGCCAGCGACCGGCGACACTCGCGGCGTTAAAGCTTCACCCAGGCAGCGTTCTTCTTTGACGAGCGCACGCAGGCCTCGACGAAGGCGACGCCTTCAACGCCATCGGCCACGCTCGGGTAAATGACGTCCTTCGACAGCTTGCCACCGCCGGTACGCGCTGCGCGGATGGCGCGGGCGGCTTCGGCGTAGATGTTGGCAAAACCCTCCAGATAGCCTTCAGGGTGCCCGGACGGCACACGGCTCATGCGCGCAGCCGCTGGTCCAGCACCGGCACCGTTGCGGGTTATCAGTTGCTTGGGCTGTCCAAATGGCGTGAACCAGAGATAGTTGGGGTCGGCCTGCACCCATTCGATTCCGCCCTTGGTGCCGTAGACGCGCAGTTTCAAACCATTTTCATGGCCGGGCGCCACCTGGCTTGCCCAGATCATGCCCTTTGCAGGTGCGCGCCCTGCCTTGGCGGCTTTGAAGCGCAGCATGATATGAGCGTTGTCGTCGAGAAGCCGCCCAGGAACGAAGGCGTCAAGGTCGGCCGCGAGCGTGTCGAGTTCCAGCCCGGAAACGAAGCGTGCGAGATTGTAGGCATGGGTGCCTATATCGCCGGTAGCGCCGCCCGCGCCAGACTGTTTCGGGTCCGAGCGCCAACTCGCCTGCTTTTGGCCCGATGCTGCAAGATCCTCGGTCAACCAATCCTGCGGATACTCCGCTTGGACCAGACGGATCTCGCCGAGCTGGCCATTCGCTACCATTTCGCGTGCCTGCCGTACCATCGGGTAGGCTGTGTAGTTATGGGTCAGCACAAATACCTTGCCGGTTTTTTCCACCAGCGCCTGTAGCTTTTTAGCCTCAGCCAGGGTTGCTGTCAGAGGCTTGTCACAGATGACGTGAATTCCGGCCTCAAGGAACGCCTTGGCGGCCGGGAAGTGGACATTGTTTGGCGTTACGATCGCCACGGCCTCGATGCCATCAGCGCGCTTTGCCTCGGCCTGCGCCATCTCGGCGTAGGAAGAATAGCTGCGTTCGGGGTCGAGCCCGATCTCCGCCGCTGAGGCTTGGGCGCGCTCTGGGTTTGAGGAAAGCGCTCCGGCGACCAGATGGAATTCTCCGTCCATGCGCGCGGCGATGCGGTGCACCGCCCCGATGAAGGCGCCCTGTCCGCCACCTACCATGCCATAGCGGATCGGACCGCTATGCTTTTCGAGTTTTTTGCCGCTGACCATTGTTTTGCTTTCTCTTGCGCCACCAACCGGACGCCTGCAGTAAATTTGCCTAAAGGCCCATCATCTTGCGCAGGGCCGCCTTATCGACACCGGAATCGGCGAAATCGTCAAACGCCTTCTCTGTCACCCGGATGATGTGATGCTGGATAAACGGCGCCCCCTCGGCAGCACCGTCTTCAGGATGTTTCAGGCAGCATTCCCATTCCAGCACAGCCCAGCTGTCATAGTCATACTGCGCAAGCTTGGAGAAAATTCCCGAGAAGTCCACTTGCCCATCGCCCAGCGAGCGGAAGCGGCCAGCGCGGTTTGTCCAGCTCTGGTAGCCAGAATAGACGCCCTGCCGGCCGGTCGGGTTGAACTCGGCATCCTTGACGTGAAACGCTTTGATGCGTTCATGGTAGATGTCAATGAACTCGAGATAGTCGAGCTGCTGCAGCAGGAAGTGCGAAGGGTCGTAGTTGATGTTGCACCGACTGTGGCCGTCCAATGCCTCGAGGAACATCTCGAAGGTGGCGCCGTCGAACACGTCCTCGCCCGGGTGAATCTCGTAGCAGAGGTCGACGCCGTTCTCGTCATAGACATCGAGGATCGGCTTCCACCGCTTCGCCAACTCGCCAAAGGCTTCATCGATCAGGCCAGCTGGCCGCTGCGGCCACGGGTAGAGGTAGGGGAAAGCGAGTGAGCCGGTGAACGAGACCGAGGCATTCAGCCCGAGGTGCTGAGATGCTTTGGCGGCAAACTCCATTTGCTGAACAGCCCACTTCTGGCGCGCTGCCGGGTTGCCGTGGACCGACGCCGGCGCAAAGCCGTCGAACTGGCTGTCATAAGCTGGGTGCACTGCCACCAACTGACCCTGAAGATGGGTTGACAGTTCGGTGATTTCGACGCCTGCATCGGCGCAGATGCCCATCACCTCGTCGCAATAGGCTTTTGATGAAACGGCCTTCTCCAGATCGAAAAGTCTCCCGTCCCAGGTCGGGATCTGCACGCCCTTATAGCCAAGGTCGCCGGCCCATTTGGCCATGGTCGGAAGCGAATTGAATGGCGCTTCATCGCCTGCAAACTGTGCCAGAAAAAGTCCCGGCCCCTTCATAGTCTTAGCCATCCTTGCCTCCGCTCATTATCTGTTGTCAGCCGTCTCGGTTTGTGTAGATGAAGTTCTTAAAGTCGGCCGGTATTGCCGCGCCGCTGGTATCGAATGCGGCCATGCCGATGAATGCGCCGGTGAACGAGCCATGTTCGCCGCGCCCGCCTTCGTCTGAGATCACGCTGGCATCAAGCACCGGACCGACCGGGTGCCAACGCTCTTCTAGCCGCACGAAGAACCGGAGTTCGCCCCTGTCGACTTCGGCGCGCAGCCCGACCGGACCGTCGCCCGGCAGCGGGAGCGGCGCCCCGAGTGGAAAGGACAGTTTCCCATCCGGCCAGTCGCCCGGGCAGGACAGCACCGTCAGAACCCGACCGCGCTGGGCGTCATGTGTGACCGCCAGGAAGTGAAACTTGTGGCGGTTGTAGTAATGCACCAGTCCGGCAGCCTGCTGAAAGTTTTCCGGGTAAAAGCTCAGCGTCGTTTCAGCGCTGAAGGCAAAATGCTCCTGCCGGCGTGCCACTAGCGCCTGCTCGAACCAGCTGCCAATGGATTCGCGCCCGTAAAGGCGCAGGCAGCCGGGCCGCTCGGTAAGCGAGAACAGGCGCTCGGTAAACGGCGTGCGCAGCCATTGGAAATCGTCGGGAAGTGTAGGGCTATCAAAGTCGTGGTGCACTGAGCGCGCTTGGGGAGCCGACTGCGCGTCCCCCGGAGCCTCGACCTCCAACGCAGGCACAACACCACCGCCCGCCAGCCGCAGCCAGCCATGCTTGTCCCAGACGCATTTTTGAATCGCTGTCTCGCGTCCCAGCGGCGAGCGCCGCAGACCGGCGAGCGGACGGGAAGCCAGATGCGTGTGATAAAATTCCCCGTCCGGCGTCTCAACGATCTGCCCGTGGCCAGCGCGCTGCAGCAGCGCTTCGGGCGCGTCTTTCGACGTGATCAGATGGGTATCGGGATGCAGTTCGTAGGGTCCATCGATGGTGCGCGAGCGCGCCATCGTCACCGCATGATCGTAGCCCGTCCCGCCCTCGGCGGTGGTGAGATAGTACCAGCCGTCGCGCTTGAACAAATGCGGCCCTTCAACCAGCCCATGCCGGCTGCCGGCAAAGATATTCTTTGACGCGCCGACCAGTTTGCCGGCACCGCTATCATATTCCTGCAACAGGATTCCGGCGAAGGACGAATGTTTCGGGCTGCCGCCAACGCCATGCGAGACATGGTTCCACACCATGTTGAGAAACCATTTTTTCCCGTCATCATCGTGAAACAGCGACGCGTCGAAGCCGGATGAATTGATATGCACCGGGTCCGACCATGGGCCTTCGACTGAAGGCGCGGTGACGATGTAGTTGTGGCCGTCCTTGAAATTTCCGTCGAGGCGTTTGACGTCTGTGTAGACCAGCCAGAACAAACCGTCGGCATAGGAAAGACAAGGTGCCCAGACGCCGCCGGAATCCGGATTGCCGCGCATATCAAGCTGGCTGACCCGATCAAGCGGCCGCTTGACCAGGCGCCAGTTGGCGAGGTCGGTCGAGTGGTGGAGCTGGACGCCAGGATACCATTCGAAGGTCGAGGTCGCGATATAGTAATCCTGCCCGACCCGGCAGATCGATGGATCGGGATTGAAGCCGGGCAGGATCGGGTTGCGGATCATTTGCCGGCCAGCGTCACTTCTTAGCCGGCCGCGCCGGACCGGTCCGCTCTGCCGATTGTGCCCAAAGATTAATATCGGCTTCGCGCGCGTAGGTGTCGATCTCCGCGAGCTCGGCATCGGTGAAGTCGCGGTTGTTCAGCGCGCCGACGCAGTCCTCAACCTGGCTAGGCTTGCTGGCTCCGATCAGCGCGGTGGTGACCCGGCCGCCCCGCAGTACCCAGGCCAACGCCATCTGCGCCAGCGTCTGGCCACGCTTCTCAGCAATGCTGTTGAGGGCGCGGATGTTTTCCAGGGTCTTCTCGTTGATGAACGACGTGGAGAGCGACTTGCCCTGGCTGGCGCGGCTGTCTTCGGGAATGCCCTTTAGATATTTCGTCGTCAGCATGCCCTGCGCTAGCGGCGAAAATACGATCGAGCCAACGCCCAGTTCGTCCAAAGTGTCGAGCAAGCCATCTTCCTCGACCCAGCGGTTGAGCATCGAATAGCTGGGCTGGTGGATCAGGCATGGGGTGCCGAGATCCTTCAGTATCGCGAGAGCCTCACGGGTGCGCTGCGAATTATAAGACGATATGCCAGCGTAAAGCGCCTTGCCCGAGCGCACCGCGTGATCGAGCGCGCCCATGGTTTCTTCCAACGGTGTATCCGGGTCGAAACGATGCGAATAGAAGATGTCGACATAGTCGACGCCCATCCGCTTCAGGCTCTGGTCTAGGCTCGACAGCACATATTTGCGGCTGCCCCATTCGCCGTAAGGCCCCTTCCACATTTCGTAACCGGCTTTGGTGGAGAGAATCAGCTCGTCGCGATAGCCGGCAAAATCCGTGCGCAGAATCTCGCCAAAGGCAACCTCGGCTGAGCCCGGAGGCGGACCGTAATTGTTGGCAAGATCGAAATGCGTGATACCAAGATCAAATGCGGTGCGGCAGATGTCGCGCTTGGTCTGGTGCGGCGTGTCATGGCCAAAATTATGCCAGAGGCCGAGCGAGATTGCCGGGAGCTTGAGACCCGAATTGCCGCAACGGGCATAGGTCATGGTATCGTAACGCGTGTCGGATGGGTGCCAGAGCATTATCGTTTCTCGCCATTCTTTCTTGGCCGTTTCGCGTGGTCAGCGAAGCTGCATTGTCGGGAGGGAGGTATGGATTGAGACTGGAAGTCTGACGCTAATCTCGTCTGCTCGTCCTGCGTCCATCCCTAGCTGCCATCCCGTTGGTCCAAGGCTCGCACCGATGCAGGCCATGGCACTATTTCTTCTTCGCCAGCAGTGCCTTTGCCTCGCGGATTCCGAGAGCTGCCGGCCGCTCGCAAGTGGTAGTCATGTCAACAAACTTTCCGGTCTCGCCTGACTTGAGAATGCCGGTCATCACGTCGATGGCGTGCAGGGCGGCTTCCAGAGAGCAGCGGTGGGGGCGGTCCTCCAGTATGGCGAGCGCCATGTCAGCCAGCCCCGCAGTGCGGTAATTAGCCTGCATGCCGCGTGCGTGTTTCTGGTTGGCGACGCCGAAGGGATGCGCCCATTTCGCCGCCTTCTTGAAAAGCTTGTCGCGCTTGGAATAGCGCACTTCACCGCCGAAAAAGTTCGGGTCTGGAACGTGGATCGTACCTTCCTCGCCATAGAGCTCCATCGGCGCATGACCGTGGTTCCACACGTCCCAACTGGCGTTGAAGGTAATTGCCGCGCCGTTCTGAAACTCCATCAGCGCGACGATCGTGGTGGGCGTGGAGACCGGGATCTTCTCGCCGGCACGCGGCTGCGAGGAGATGGTGCGTTCCTTTGACGGAATGGTGGCAAGTGCTGCCACCCGCTTCACGGGACCGATCAGCTGCACAAGGTTGGAAATGTAATAGGGGCCAAGATCGAGGATTGGACCGCCCCCCGGCTGGAAGAAGAAGTCCGGGTTTGGATGCCAGTGCTCCATACCATGGCTCATCACATGGCAGGTGCCACTGGTAATGTTGCCAACCGCGCCGCTGTCGATCAGCTGGCGGGCAAGCTGATGGGCGCCGCCCATGAAGGTGTCGGGCGCCGAGCCGACGCGCAGTTTCTTCTTCTCGGCGCGGGTCTTGAGATCGAGGCCTTCCTTCACGTCCAGGACGAAGGGCTTTTCGGAATAGACGTGCTTGCCGGCATCAAGCACCTGCTTCGACACCGCATAGTGCACCGCCGGCACCGTGAGGTTGACCACGATATCGATGTCACCTGCCCTTAACAGTCCTTCAACGGTTTCAGCGCGCACATCATATTCGGCCGCCCGCGCGTTGGCCGCATCCATGTTGATGTCGGCGCAGGCGCGCATTTCGACGCCCCTGAAGAGCGGCGCAAGGCCGAGATAGGTGGCCGAAATATTGCCGCATCCGATGATGCCGACGCCCAGTTTCTTCGCCATGTGAGTAAACTCCTAAAAGATCTTGGCAGCGTCGATTGAGCGCTTGGCAAATCGCTCGAAATCGTTCGGATTGTCATGTTCCATGACGAAGTACTTGGCTGCAGTCCGGTCGCGAAGCGTCCTGACGAGCCCCTTCCAGTCAACGGTTCCATAGCCGACATCGGCCCAACCATCCTCGTCGGTTGCTTCGCCCTCGGGCGCGATATCCTTGACGTGAATGGCTGCGATGCGCTCGGCATAGCGGTCGATCCAGAGCATAGGATCGCCGCCGCCACGGATCACCCAGGCAACGTCTATTTCCCAAGCAATATCGGGAGCGGCATCCAGAATATGTTCCTGCGGCACCGTATCGTCGTCGAGCTTGACGAATTCGAAATCGTGGTTGTGCCAGCCGAAAGTGATCCCCTCGCCAGCAAAGCGCTTGCCGACTTTGCCAAGCCGCTCACCAAAGGCTCTCCAGCCTCCGGCATCGGAGGGGCGCAGTTCTGCCGCGATATGCGGGCAGACGACGAGTCCCATCCCAAGCGTCCGGGCCGTGCTGAGCGCGGTATCGAAATCATTTTCCAACATGTCGAGCGAGAAGTGGCCGCTCGGCATTTTCAAGCCGTTCTTGTCGAGCTCGGCGCGCAGGCCGGCGGGGTCCTGATAAAGCCCACCATAACCCTCGACCTCAGTGTAGCCGAGCTTGCCCAGCGTCTCCAGCACTTTTGCCCACGGTTGGAAATTGCGGGCGCTGTAAAGTTGGAATGACCAGTTCATAAGTGTTCCTCTGCAATCAAAGCCTGACGCCGCTGGCTGCGTCGAACAGCGACGCGTTCATCGGGTCAAAGCCAATGGTGACGGTCTCGCCGACGCGCGGTGTGCGCTCGGCGGTGACACGGATGGTGACGTTCTGCTGGCCAAGCGTTGCCCAGACCAGCGCGTCGGAGCCCATAGGTTCGACAATCTCGATGCTCAGTTGCGCCGAAAAAGGCCAACCCTCTCCGCTGTTCAGGGCAATGTGTTCGGGCCGGATGCCGAGCACGGCCGCGCCCGGCTGCGGACCGGACGCGTCGAACTGGTAGTTGGTGAGCGGGACGGCGTGGCCGTCGAAGGTGAACTGCGCGACCCCGTCCAGAACCTCGATGTGCCCGTTAAAGAAATTCATGCCGGGCGAGCCGATGAAGCCGGCGACGAACAGATTGACCGGGCGGTTGTAGATTTGCTGCGGTGCGTCGAGCTGCTGGATCACGCCGCCCTTCATTACCGCGATACGATCAGCCAGGGTCAACGCCTCGATCTGGTCATGGGTGACATAGATCATCGTGTTGTTGAGCTTCTGGTGGAGGCGTTTGATCTCCACACGCAGCTCCGAGCGCAGCTTTGCATCGAGATTGGACAGAGGCTCGTCGAACAGGAAAACATCGACATCGCGCACCAGCGCGCGCCCGATAGCAACACGCTGGCGCTGGCCACCCGAAAGCTGCGCCGGCTTGCGACCAAGCAAGGGCTCGATCTGCAGGATCTCGGCGGTGCGGGCGATGCGCTTTTCGATCTCGTCTTTGGCGACGCCGGCATTCTTCAGGCCGAAGGAGAGGTTCCCCTTCACCGTCATCTGCGGGTAAAGCGCGTAGGACTGGAACACCATGCCGATACCGCGATCCTTGGGTTCTTCCCACGTCACGTTCTTGCCGTTGATGAAGATTTGGCCGTCGGAAACATCCAGCAGGCCGGCGATGCAGTTGAGCAAAGTCGACTTGCCACAGCCCGAGGGCCCGAGCAGGACGAGGAACTCTCCCTCCGGCACATCGAGATTCAGGGATTTCAGCACTTCGACCGCACCGAAGGCAAGAGAGACGTCGCGGATCAGGACACTGGTCATCGGCTCAGCCTTTTACTGCGCCGGCGGCGATACCGCGGACAAATAGCCTGCCGGATGCAAAATAGACGATCAGCGGCACCAGGCCGGTGAGGATGGTCGCGGCCATGTTCACATTATACTCCTTCACGCCCTGCATGGAGTTGACGATGTTATTGAGCTGCACGGTCATCGGATAGGAATCCGGCTTGGTGTAGATCACCCCAAACAGGAAATCGTTCCAGATGCCGGTGACCTGCAGGATGATCGCAACAACGAAGATCGGCAGCGCCATCGGCAGCATAATCTTGAAATAGATGCCCCAGAAGCCGGCGCCATCGACGCGGGCTGCCTTGAACAACTCCTCAGGGACTGAGGCAAAATAGTTGCGGAACAGCAATGTCAGGATCGGCATGCCGAAGATCGAATGCACGATCACCAGCCCCCACAGCGAACCGTAGAGCCCGATCTCGCGCAGAACGATGACGAGCGGGTAAATCATCACCTGATAGGGGATAAAGGCACCGACGATCAAAATGGTGAAGAACAGGTCCGCGCCCTTGAACCGCCAGTTGGCCAGCGCGTAGCCATTCACCGATGCGACGGCAATGGAGAGGACCACGGAAGGCACGGTGATGCGGACGGAGTTCCAGAACCCGCGGCTGAGGCCATCGCAATTCAGCCCCGTGCAGGCGGTGGCCCAGGCTTTTACCCACGGCTCGAAGGTGATTTCCATCGGTGGTGCAAAGATGTTGCCGAGGCGGATCTCCGGCATGCCCTTGAGCGATGTTACGACCATCACGTAGAGGGGAAGAAGATAATACAGCGCTACGACGATCAGTGTGCCGTAGAGAAAGATGTTGCGGCGCGACAAGATCTTGCGCGGGCGCGGACCGCTTGGGCCCGAAATGTCTTGGGCGCCAGTCCCGGCGGGAAAAATTTCAGCCACGTTTGCCCCTCCCGAATTCGAAATAGGCCCACGGCACGATGATGATTGCCACGGTGAGCAACATCATGGTGGATGCGGCAAAGCCCTGGCCCAGATTCTGGGCGAGGAACATGTAGTCGTAGACATATTTGGCCGGCACTTCCGACGCGATGCCGGGGCCGCCGCTGGTCTGCGCAACGACAAGATCGTAAACACGCACGATGCCGCTGGCGATGATGACCAAAGTGGTGATGAACACCGGGCGCATCATGGGGATGACAATGAAAAGATAGGTTTTCCAAGTCGGAATGCCGTCGACGCGGGCAGCCTTCCAGATGTCTTCGTCGATCCCGCGCAGGCCGGCCAGCATCAGGCACATGATCAACCCGGTGCCCTGCCACAGGCCGGCGATCAGGATGCCGTAAATGACAATGTTGGGATTGTAGAGCGGATCGAAATCAAAGCTTGTCCAGCCCATCGCGCGGATGACGCTCTGGATCCCGAAATCGGGATTGAGCAGCCACTGCCAGATAAGTCCCGTGACGATGAATGAGAGTGCGAAAGGGTAAAGGAAGATCGTTCGAAACGTATCTTCAAAGCGGATTTTCTGGTCGAGCAATGTCGCCAGAAGGAAGCCGACGACAAGCGAGAAAAACAGGGACAAGACTCCATAGATGGCGAGGTTTTCGATGGCGATGGTCCAGCGCGGAGCCGCCCACAGGCGCTCATACTGGTCAAGGCCAACGAAGTTCAGCCGCGGCAGAAGCTTGCTGTTGGTGAAGGAGTACAAAACCGTCCAGCCGGTGCCGCCGACGAAGATGACGAGCGCCGTCAGGATCATCGGGATCGAGGCTATCTTGGCGCTCATATTGCGCAAAAGCTGCGGGGGACGTTTGCTCACAGAAGATGACATGGCTCACTGACCTGAAGGCGTGCTATCGCCGTCCAGCGGCCCGGCAATGAAGCCGGACCGGTGAACGGGAGGGTTGTCGCTAAAGTCAGTCTGCTGCGGCGACGAGGTCGACGAAGCGCTTCTGCGCATCAGCTGGCGTAAGGGCAGGGTTCTTGAAGAACTCGACGAACAGATCGTTCACCTGGTTCAGCGAATCCGCCGACATCAGCTGGTCGGGCGCCTGAATGATGGCGCCCTTGGCAAGGATGTCGAGACCTTTTTTCATGCAGTCATTGGCCGCATTGAGATCGACATCGCCGCGTACCGGCAGCGAACCCTTCTTCAGGTTGAAGGCGACCTGGGTTTCCTTCGATATCATCGCGGAAGCCAAAGCTTCCTGTGCCTTCGACTTTTCCGCATCCTTGAGCAGGGGGAAGTAGAATGCGTCGCCACCAGTCTGGATCACTTCGTTGACGCCGAGTCCTGGAAGGCAGGTGTAGTCCTTGCCGGCAACCTGACCGGCAACCTGGAACTCACCCTGCGCCCAGTCGCCCATGATCTGGCCGGCGGCCTGGCCGCTGATGACCATTCCTGTGGCCTGGTTCCACTCCTGCGCGTTCGACTTGGCTGACATGGCCCGCGCCTTGTCAGCAGCATCGAACACTTTTGTCATTTCAGGACCGGCAGCAAATGTCGCATCATGGTCGCCGAATACGGTTTTGTAGGCGTCTGGTCCGGCAAGCGCGACCAAGATCACCTGGAAGGCAAGCGTGGTCTGCCAAGGCTGCTGTCCGATTGCCAGCGGAATGATGCCGGCCTTTTCCAGCGCTGGTGCGGTGGCAACATATTCATCCCAATTCTTCGGGACGGCAACGCCGGCCTTTTCAAACGCGGCATTACTGAGCCACAGCCATTGCTGGGAATGAATATTGACCGGCACGCAGTAGATTTTTCCGTCCAACGTGCAGCTGTCGAGCAGGCTAGACGGCTTGATAATGTCCTTCCAGCCTTCCTTGGTAGCAAGGTCAGTCAGGTCGCGCATCAGGCCGGCCTGGACCAACTCTTCGGCCTGGCGGCCATGGTTGAATTGTGTGGCACCCATAGGGTCTCCGCCAGTGATGCGGCTGATCATGATAGGGCGGGCGGTGCCGCCCGAACCGGCGATGGCGCCGTCAACCCATTTGTTGCCGGTGGCGTCAAATGCCTTGGCGAATTCGGCGACGGCTGCCGCTTCGCCGCCCGATGTCCACCAGTGCGTGACTTCAAGATCGGTTGCGTAGGCGCTGCCCGTGGCAAGCACGGTCGCAGCCGCAATCATAGCTTTGAATGCTTTCATGACTTCCTCCCGTTGGACCCCCTCAAGCGCTCGGCGCCAGGGGCGTTTCAACAATCAGCCAGCCTCCATTCCGGCAGATTGTAATCGGATCGCGAGCGGACTAAGCTCCATCATGCAATCGATTACATTTATTTTGACATCCGAAAAAAATTCTTGTCAAGCGGCTTCTCGATTCCGGCCTCTAAAACTTTTGGCTAGGGCAGCTTCATGATGCTGCACCGTGCGACGCCCACCATTCAGGATGTGGCAAGGCTCGCCAACGTGTCGACCGCCACGGTAAGCCGTGCGCTGGCCACGCCTGAGCGGGTGGCCGAGGATACGCGCCGCATCGTGATGGAGGCGGTCGAACTGACAGGGTATCGCGTCAACCAGACCGCGCGCAATCTTCGCCGCCAGCAGGCCGGCGCAATCGTTGTGCTGGTGCCCAATCTGGGCAACCCTTTTTTCTCGCGTATCTTGGCCGGTATAGAGGCAACCGCCTCGCGCGCCGGGCTCAACGTGCTGATTGCCGACACCATACAACCGGGAGCAGAACAGGCGCGGCTTGGTGATTATCTGCACAACAACCGAGCCGACGGAATTCTGGTGCTGGATGGCTCCTTGGCGGATGATTTCTTTGCCTCCGCAGGGCGTGCGCATCCGCCGGTGGTCTATGCCTGTGAATGGAATGAGGGCACGACGCTGCCCTCTATCCGTTTTGACAATGCCGGTGGCTTGCGACTGGCTGTTGAGCACCTTCTGGCGCTCGGCCACCGCCATATCGGCCATGTGCTCGGGCCATGGGAAAACGTGCTAACACGCGAGCGCTTGCGCGGATTTGAGGCCGCGCTCGCAGCGCATGGATTGTCGCCACGCCCGGACTGGCTGTTTGATGGCGACTTCACTCTTGCAGCCGGCGCACGCGCGGCGCAGCAATGGCTGAAGATGGTTGACCGACCGACGTGTATCACCGCCGCCAGCGACGAGATAGCCTGCGGCTTCATTTCGGAGCTCTACCGCAACGGCATCAGTGTGCCGGACGAAGTGTCGGTCGTCGGATTCGATGACATCGACATTGCCGAGCATTTTATTCCGGCCCTGACTACCGTCCACCAGCCACGCATGAAAATCGGCGAAGAAGCCGCCGCCGCGCTGATAGACCTGATCAGCGGTGTTAACGGCGCCGGGCGGCTGGCTTCAACTACAACCGTCCTCGACGCCCATCTCGAGATACGGGCCAGCACGGCTACGCCACGGGTTGCGCCATAGGTTGCAAAGCGGCTACGGGTCTCCCCGCGGGGGGAGGTCTGAGGAGCTGTTTTGATGAGACACAAGAATTTTTATGCCGCGATTTTTTCTGCGACCATTTGCACTGCTGGGGCCCAATTTGCTTATGCCGAGCCGATTTCAATCGGCGCATTGCGCTTCACGTCCCACGCGCCAACTTTCATCGCCTTTGAAAAGGGCTATTTTCGTGACGAGGGGCTGGATGCCAGCCTCAAGTTTTTCCAGGCGGCGCAGCCTGTTTCCGTGGCCATCGCTTCGGGCGATATCGACTTTGGCATCACTGCCCTGACCGGTGGGTTTTTCAATCTCGCGGACAAGGGGGCCCTCAAGGTCATCGGTGGTCTCTATACCGAAGAAAAGGGCAAGCCCGGCATGGCGATCATGGCGTCCAACAAGGCGTTTGATGCCGGTCTGACATCGCCGGAAAAGTTGCCGGGCCATACATGGGGCATGACGCAAAAAGGCTCCTCGCACGAATATATGATTGAGAGGATCTCAGCGGATTATCAGTTGGACCTCGACACGGTAAAGCTTGTTCCATTGCAGAAATATGGGGCGCTCGTTGCCGCACTCAAAACCGGTAATGTCGACGCTTCGGCCATTGTTCCTCATATTGCCAAACCGCTGGCCGATGCGGGTGAGGCCCGGATCATTGGCAATATCAGCGATTTTGAGAAGCCGTATCAGGTGTCGACCATTTTTACTTCGTCGGCAAATGTTAGCGACAAGCCCGCGCTCGTCGATGCGTTCATGCGCGCCTATAAGAGAGCAATCGATGACTACTCCAGGGCGTTAGCCGACGGCGCAGACCCGGTCGAACGGAATGAAGTCTTTCAGATCATCCAGAAATATGTCTACAGCGACAAGACAGCGGATGAGGCCCGGCCCCTGATCGCGGCTGGTGCCGTCGCCTTTGCGAAGGACGCAAGGCTGGATATGGCAAGCATCGCAGATCAACTGCAATGGGCCATCGACAAACAGCTGGTGCCCGACCGTCTGACGATGGAAAAGCTCGTGGCTCCGCAATTTGTCGGAGCTGAATAACATCCCTGGGTCCGCTCCAGTGCATTAAGGCTGGAGTGGACCCAAGGCGTGGAGGCGGCTTCCTTGAAACTTGAACTACAATCCATTTCGCATTCCTACGATGGCGTGCAGGTGCTGAAAGATATTCAACTTACCATTCCGTCGGGCAGCATTCTTTCGCTGGTCGGACCATCGGGATGCGGAAAATCGACTCTGCTGCGGATCGTCGGGGGGTTGTTGCGCCCTGTTAAAGGCGTGGTGCTTTGCACCGGTGCGGTTGCGGAAAACTGCCTGAACCCGGTTACCTATATCTTTCAGCATCTGGCCCTGCTGCCGTGGCGAACGGCGGCCGGAAACATTTCGCTCGCGCTCGAACACCACCCGCTGTCTCTCCGCCAAAGGCGTGACATCGTCAGCGACGTGCTCTCGCGGACCGGGCTGGGAGGATACGCCGACAAATACCCTGGTCAGTTGAGTGGAGGCATGCAGCAGCGGCTTGCTATCGCGCGCGCGCTGGCGGTGCGGCCTGCCGTCCTTCTGATGGATGAACCGCTCTCGGCGCTGGACGGGAAAAACAAGCAGATGCTCGTGGATGATCTGGTCCGCCTCTGGCAGCAGGATGCTTTCACGGCAGTCTACGTGACGCATAGTTTTGAAGACGCTGTGAAACTGAGCCACCGCGTCGTGGTGATGTCGCCGGAACCAGGGCGAGTTGAACACTTGCTGGAACTGGAAATGCCGGTCTCGGAACGCCGGGAAAACCCCGATTACGTCGCCTTACAAGCAGAAAAACTGCGCTGTCTCAGCAACCAGTGTACCTGACCCGGAGAAAAGCCATGGCCTCTGCCGAAAAGATCGTGTTCAGGGCCGGAGGCTTTGCCCCAAAACTTATCCGCTGGGTTGCCCCAACGGGTTTTGTTTTCCTGCTTGCGGCCTGGGAGTGGGCCGCGCGTTCCGGTTTCATCAGCCCTATCACCGCGCCGCCGCCCTCGGAAATAGTTGGCGCGCTAGACCGCCTGTTTCGTTCGGGTGACATCTGGCTTCATCTCAGCGCCTCGCTCCAGCGTCTATCGCTAGGGTGGACTGCGGGAACGTGTGTGGGCCTGATTGTCGGTTTGGGTGCCGGCCTTTTCACCCCGCTGCGATCCATCGTATTGCCGTTCGTGTCCGCGATATTCCCGATACCAAAGATTGCTCTTCTGCCGCTTTTCATTGTCTGGTTCGGCATTGGTGAGGAGAGCAAATTTGCAACGATCTTTTTCGGCACGCTTTTTCCGACGATCATCGCGGCATGTGCCGGGGCCGACAATGTCGACCGCACCCTGATCCGGATGGCGCAGTCCTTCGGCCTGCCCTGGTTTGCCATCGTTCGAAAAATCATCGTGCCCGGCGCCATGCCCGGCATCATCGCAGGCTTTCGCATCTCGGCCTCCATTGCCATCATCCTGCTTGTTGCAGCCGAGATGATCGGCGCGGAATATGGTCTGGGGGCCTATGTGCTGCAGGCCGGCAATCTGATGGCGTCAGACGCTCTTCTGGCCGGAATATTTCTTCTGTCGGCGCTTGGCTTAAGCGTCAATCTTGCGATCAACGTTCTTGAGAAGCGACTTCTGGGCTGGCGTTTACCGTAGCAGATTTCCGGGTTCATCCCACACCTACATAGCGGTGGACGAGTGCCGGGTCTGCGCGCAGAGACGCAACATCCACGGTTTCGCGGTTGCGGCCGTTTTCGATGAATGCGACGCGGTTGGCGACAGGCAGAACGGCATCGACCCGCTGTTCCACAAGGATGGTTGAAACGCCATGGTCGCGCAATCCGGATACAGTCTCCCGGATTTTTGCAATCATTGAGGGCATCAGGCCTTCGGTCGGTTCGTCTAATAGAAGTACTGTCGGTTCGAGGCAGAGCGCGCGGGCCATGGCCAGCATCTGTTGTTCACCACCAGACAGCGTGCCTGAGCGCTGCTTCAACCGCTCGCGCAGCACCGGGAAGAGCGCAAGCACACGCTCGCGGGTCGCGGCACCCCTGCTGCGCGCCATCAGGCCTATTTCCAGATTTTCGGAAACGGTCAGTTCGGAAAACAGTCGTCGTCCCTGTGGAACGTAGGCGACCCCGGATTTCGGGACCTGGTGGGGCGGCAGCCGGCTAAGGTCGGCTTCGCCCAGCATGATCGAACCCGCGCGCGCAGGCACCAGCCCCATGATTGCCCTGAGGAGCGTGGTCTTTCCGGCTCCGTTGCGACCGAGCAGGCAGAGCACCTCGCCTTCGCGCAGCGTCAGATCTATGCCGTGTAGGACCTGGACGGCATCATAAAAACAGTCGAGCCCGGAAATGGTGAGCGCATCAGTCATCGATGGCGCTTCCCAAATAGGCGCGCTGGACTTTGTCATCGTTGCGGATATCGACCGGCAGCCCTTCGGCCAGAACGCTGCCCCGATCGAAGACAGTTATGCGGTCCGCCAGCGCCATCACCACCTGCATATTGTGTTCAATCAGCAGCACCGTGCTGGTGCCTGCAATGCTGCGCACCAGTATGATGAAGTTCTCGATCTCGCCATCGGACAGACCCTGCGTCGGCTCATCCAGTATGAGAAGTCGTGGCTTTAACGCGAGGCCCATCGCCACTTCCAACAGGCGCTGATGGCCGTAGGACAGCGTGCCTGCCTCGGTATTGGCATAAGCGGCGATACCGGTACGCTCTAGCGCGTCGGCAACACCTCGCTTCAATGCCTGAGCTCGCATGCCAGTGCCTGCGTCTATCAGCTGGCGTTGCACGGCCAACGCGACATTTTCTCGCGCCGTGAGCTTGGCGAAGATGCTGGTGATCTGGAACGTGTAGGCAATACCGCGGCGCACGCGCTCATGCGCCGGCAGGTCAGTAATGTCGACGCCGTCGAATGCAATGGCACCAGAGCTCGGGGCAATGCGCCCGCAGATGAGACTGACGAAGGTGGTCTTGCCCGCGCCGTTAGGGCCGATAATGGCGCGGATCTCGCCTGGCACGATCTGAAAGTCGACGTTCTGGACGGCTTTCAGTCCTCCGAAATGGCGGCTGATTCCGGCGGTAATAAGCAGCGGCGTCATGGCAGCCACCGTAGCCAGCGCGCCCGGATGGTGCCCAGCACGCCCGCCGGGAAGAACAGGACGAGGAGGATGAGCGCGAGGCCAACGATGAACAGGTAGGCCGAGGTAAACCCGGATGTGACATCGACGACATAGTACATGAACAGCGTACCCAAAAAAGGACCGAGTACCGTTGCCGCGCCGCCGAGCAGAACCCACAGAAGCGGCAGGATGGAATATTGGACCGAGGCAAAGGACGCCCCGACATAGCCGAACAGAAGCGCATAGGCAGCACCTGCTGCCGCGCAGATGGTGGCCGAGACAACTACCGCCACCAGCTTGTTGGCGAAGGCATCATAGCCCAGCATGCGTGCGCGCTCCTCGTTTTCGCGGATCGCCACCAGCACGCGCCCGAAGGATGAGCGGACGACGGCGAGCGTCACTAAAAGAGTGACGGCAAATAGCGCCAGTGCCGCGAAATAGCGCGTCGCCGGGTTGGTCAGATCGAGTTGCAGTCCAGCAAGGTTCACGCTGCGCAGGGGTTGGGCCAGCACGAAGCCATCATCGCCGCGCGTCCACTCGGCACAATAGAGGATGGCCAGATAGGTCACCTGCGCGAACATCATGGTGACGATCATGAAAGCGACCCCTGTGGTGCGCAGCGCCAGCAGTCCGATCACCAGGCCAGACACCGCCCCGGCCGCAAGCCCTGCACCAAAGGCTGGCACCATGCCAAATCCAAAGTGCTCGACGGTGAGCCCAGCGCCGTAAAGCCCGGCGGCGAAGAACATCGCATGGCCGAGCGATAGAAGCCCGACATAGCCGAACAGAAGATTGTACCCCATGGCAAAAACCGCCAGCACCATGACGCGGGCCAGTACGCCGTGATGATATTCCGGCAGCACGAACTGCAGCAGGAACAAAATCCCGATTACGACGAGATGCAGCGCCCATGCGGCAGCGGTCCGGCTCACCGTTGACGCTCCCCGAAAAGACCCTGAGGACGAAACACCAGCACCATTGCCACCAAAAGCGTTGCCAGCATTTTTGCCAGTGTCGGCGAGAAGAAGACCGAAATGATGCCATCGGACAGCCCGACAAGAACCGCCGCGACGACAGTGCCCCGCAGCGAGCCGAGCCCGCCTATGATCACGACGATGAACGACATCAAGAGCGGATCAAGTCCCATCAAATAGTGTGCCTGCTGGATCGGCACAATCAGCACGGCGGCGATGGCCGCCAGCATGGCGCCAAGTGCAAAGACGCCGGCATAAACGCGGTCGACTGGTATGCCGAAAGCCTGAGCTGTTTCGCTGTCAAACTGGGTAGCGCGCATGATGAGCCCGATGCGGGTGCGCGTCAGCACAAACCAAGTGCCTAGCATCAGCAGTATCGAAGCTACGATGATCGACAGCTTGTAGCCGGAATAGCCGAACCAGGGGAACAAAACCCGAAGGTTGAACGGCGGCTCCACAGGCCGCGCTTCCGGGCCGTAAAAGGTCAAAGCCGCCTGCTGGATGATATAGAGCATGCCGATAGTGGCGACGATTGTCGCTTCGGGATTGTAGTTGAGCCGGCGCAGGACCAGCCGTTCCGACAAGAGCGCCAGCGCCCCGACAAGAAGCGGACTGATGATCAGGGCTGCAACAAAGCCGATCGCAGGATGACCGCCAAGCGCGGTGGAGATAAACCAGGCCGATACGGCGCCCAGCATGAAGAACTCGCCATGCGCGACATTGACGACGCGCATGACACCAAACACCAACGACAGGCCAAGCGCCGTCAGCGCCAGCACAGCCGAGGTCACGAGGCCTTCCAGAACGGCCAGGAAGAGATGCGGACCAAAGGACATTTAGGACGGGTCTGCCGGCGAGAGCTTCATGGATGTGACCTTGCCGTCACCCAACCGCCTCACAACGCCTGTGTCGTGTAATCGCCCTCTGGTTCGTACATGCCATCCTCGATAGCCGTTCGATGAACGACCACCAGTTTGCCGCCGCTCACTTTGGAAATGTTCTGGCGGCCAAAGCACTGGTGAATTTTTCCGTTGAACAGTTTCTTGCCCTGCGGGTGCTCAGGCCCCTCGGCAAACTCGGTCAGCGCCTCGGTCGCCTCGACAAGTTTCGCGCGGTCCTCGGGACCCTTGTAGCCGGCGTCTTCCATCGCCTTCTTGACAACGTAAAGCGTTTCCCAACAGCCGAACATGTGAGAGGCGGTGGAGACATCCTTGGGGTCGCCGGCCGCCGCACCATTATCGTCGATGCCGACCGCCTTGCGGTAGGCCTTCTGGGCGTCCGTATCGTCGGATTGGGCATAACGCGGCGAACCCTCCCAGAAATGGCTGCCATCGAGAAATTCGAGCCCCGGGCTGTTGATATCGACCGCCTCAAGCGAATCGAGGAAGCCGAACAGTTGCGGCCGGTTCGATCCGTAGAACTCTCCAAGTTCCTTGACGAAGGTCAACACGGCTGGACCTACCATCACATGATAGATCACCTCAGTCTCGGCTGGGATCTGCGGAAAATACTTGGTGAAGGAGCTTTCGGTCGGCGGGATGGCGATCTGCGCAATCACTTCCGCACCTTCGGCCTTCAATGCGGGCGGCAGGTAATCGCGGTGATCATGACCGAAGGCGAAGTCTGGGAAAATCATCGTCACCTTGCGGCCGGCGTTGGCGGCAATCCAGGGCGCAGTAGCGATGACCTGGCTCTTAACATCGGTGATGCCGGGCTGGAAGCAATAACGGTTCAACTTCGTGGAGGCGACGTGGTGGCCTTCGCTCACCACGTAATAGGGGATCTTCATCTCGCCAGCCGCCGGCGCCGAGCCGATCACCACATGCGAAAACAGCGTGCCGAAGACAATGTCAGTTTTGTGTTGGCTGGCGAATTTCGCCACCACTTCCGCGCCGCGCTTGGGGTCGGTGCCATCATCCTCGATGATGATCTCGACCGGGCGGCCGGTGATGCCGCCCGCATCGTTGATCGCCTTCACGGCGGCATTGGTGGTTTTTTCGTACCAGCGGCCATAAGCGGCGCCAATGCCTGTGCGGTGGGCTTGGAAGCCGATCTTGATCGGCGCCGAGGATTGCGCCTGGCTGTAGCGGACGAAGCCGGGAGCAAGGCCAAGCCCTGCTGCAGCGCCAAGCCCCGTCAGGGCCGTACGGCGCGTGATTGATTTATCCAGAAGGCCTTTGTTGGTGCGATTTCCAGTCATGCTGTTCCCCATTTTTTTAAAGTTGTGACCGAATTCACAGCGGATAAGGGCCGCTATCAAGCCCGAAAAAATTGCATGTGTACAAACTAATCATCAAACAATTCGCGTGGCAATAGACGCTGCCGCAACGTCACCCAGCGGTAGGCGTTGAGAGAAGCCAAAGTCCGAACACCGTGTAGCCGATCATCAGCACGGTGAGGGGCAAAAGTCGCCTGGTGATTCTCGATTGTGTATCCCCGTTGCGGCATGCGAGAAGGTGAGCGGCAAACACCGCAAGCACATGGCCAACGATGATCGCGCCGGCCTGTAGGTTCCACAACACCCGCGCCGATTCTGCTCCAGCAATGATGCCAGGAGAGACCTGCGCGTAGGCTGTGCCAAACAGATCCCAGCCCAAGGCAAAGGGATCGGAGATCGCCACCAGCGCATATTGTGAGTTGACCGCCAGCAAGGTGATATAATGGGCAAAGTGGTAGGCAAGCGCTATCGGTGCCATCGACCAGACAAGCTGTCCGGCATCGCGTTTCCAGTTGCTCAATGTGCCGGCTAACATGGCACCAGCGCTGACTGCGCCCAGATAGAGCACCGTAAAACACATGGCGAAAGCGGCAAGGCCGATCGTGTTTGTTGTCATCAGGGCCGAACGCCCTGGAAATTCCAGCGGGTTGATTCCGTTGGCCCCAAGCCAGAAAAAGGTTTTCGAGGTTCCGTCAAAAGAGACTGCGGCGAGCGCAAGCAGCAGGAAAACGACGCCGCTGAGGGGAAGGACCGGTGCTGAAACCAGCTTGCCGGCTGGCCAGCCAACGGAAATGAAGCGACCGGGGCGCGCGCAAAAAAGCGATAGCCGCGCGATCATGGTGAAAAATACTGATAGAGCCTCGCCACGCCGCATCCATGCCCGTGTGCCGAACAGGAGCATCATCGCGGTGTTGAAGAGCCAATAAAGCGTCACCGCCTTCGCCAACCGTGCCGGATCATCGGGCGCAGGGTCAACCAATTCAAACCAGGCGAAGCAAAACAACAGGAGTACCGCCGGCCAAGTGCCTATCGAGAAAGGCAGGCGCCGACCGTGCCCGCTAAAGCCGCTTATCTTTCGCAACAACCAGACCGGCCCAGTCCAGGGATTGATCCATGCCCAGACATTTCCGAAAATGCCCTGGACAAGCGTTAGCCCGACCCAAAACAATGTCCAGACGACAAGCGGCAGCGGATTGGAAAGTGGGTCCCGGCTGCCCCAGAGACCGGTGGCTATCAGAATGACCATTACGAGAAACGAACCCATGCTGGTGGTTAGCCGCCAGCGCAGCGGTGCCGCGACAAGGCCGACCCGTTGCCGAGCCAGGCGCTCAACGCTGTCGGGCGAAAGCAAAGCCAGACCCGCGAAGCTGGCAGCGACTGCCACTGCCCCACCGATGAGATAAGTGCCGGTCGGCAGCAGGAGCACGTGCCCACGATCGGAAGCATGAGCAAGGGCTTCAGCCGGCAGCATCACGCCGGCACCCAGCACAGCCGAGCCGATGTTCCTTCGCCGGCCACCCATGCGAGCGGCCTAGACGTAAACGGGCAATTCGACGCGCTTGTCCGCTTCGCCAAACAGCTTCAGGTAGCGCTCTATTTCAGCTGGATCGCCTGTTGACTTGGCGGGATTGTCGGAAAGTTTTACCGCCGGTTGGCCATTCGCGGCCGTAACCTTGCAGACAAGTGAGATGGCGCTCAAACCGTCAATTTTCACCGGTGCGCTGCCCTCGAAATCATTGGTCAGATTGGTGCCCCAGCCAAACGCCATGCGCACCTTGCCTTTGAAATGCCGGTAGGTTTCCTCAATGGTGTCGACGTCAAGGCCATCGGAGAAAATCAGCAGCTTGTCGCGCGGGTCTCTACCCTTTTCGCGCCACCATTTGAGGATGCGTTCGCCGCCCTCAATGGAGGGGGCGCTGTCGGGGCGAAAACCTGTCCAATCAGCTACCCAGTCGGGCGCATCGCGCAGGAAGGCAGCCGTGCCGAAGGCGTCGGGCAGCACGATCAGAAGATTGCCGCCATAATAGCGCTGCCAGTCCTGCAGCACCTTGTAGGGGGCGGCCAGAAGTTCCTTGTCGGTTTTGGCAAGCGCGGCCAGAACCATCGGCAATTCATGCGCATTGGTTCCTAGCGCTTCCAGATCATTGTCCATAGCCAGAAGCACGTTAGAGGTGCCCGTAAAGGCATTGCCGATACCTTCTTTCAACGCCTCCACGCACCAGCGCTGCCACAGGAAAGAGTGGCGCCGACGTGTGCCGAAATCGGAGATCCGAATGTCCGGCAGTGCTTTCAGCCGTTCGGTCTTGGCCCACATCTTCGCTTTGGCGCGTGCATAAAGAACATCGAGCGCGAACGGGCCGAACACTTTCATGGCTGCGCGCGAGCGCAACTCGTTGATGATCGCCAGCGCCGGAATCTCCCACATGGTGGTGTGCATCCACGGCCCGTGGAATTCCAGTTCATACTGCCCGTCGCGCTTTGAAAGCTGATATTCAGGCAGTCTGAAATCTGCCAGCCAGACGAGGAATTCGGGCTCGAAAATCTGCTTGCGGCCATAGAAGGTATTACCCGCTAGCCAGATCATTTCCTTTTTGGTGAAGCGAAGCGAGCGGGCATGGTCAAGTTGATCGCGCAGCTCCTGCTCGTCAATCTCGTCTGCCAGCCGGACTTTCTTGGCGCGATTAATCAGCGAGAACGTTGCATCGACCTTGGGATACATGCCCCAGATCATCTGCAGCATCAAAAGCTTGTAGAAATCCGTGTCGAGCAGAGATCGAGCGATCGGATCGAGCTTCCATGCATGGTTATAGACACGCCGCGCTATGTCGGTTCTTGCCATATGATCGTCTGCCTCCAAGCTTCCGCCGCGCGCCGCGCGGCCATGCGCCTATAGCATCGAATTCGGATCGACGCTTGTCGCTTGAGAATGCTGGCACAATGAGTGGTCGTGGTTCAATGCCTGATATAGATCCGGCAGTGAGGGCGCTTGATTTTTGTCGGTGATGCAAGGCCTGCTAATGGTTTCGAGTCAGCCCAAGCCTGTCGCGGCGCAGCCAGCGGTATTGCAGCAGCACCGCCACCACCGCCAGCCCGACCGAAAGGCCAATCCAGATTCCGCTTCCCTTGAGGTCGAAATGGAATGCAAGCACGACGCCGAGCGGCAGGCCGACGCCCCAGTAGCCAATAGCTGCCAGAACCATTGGCATTTTAGTATCGTGCAGGCCGCGCAACATGCCTGATGCAACCGCCTGCATACCGTCCACTATCTGGAACAGCGCTGCGTAAAACAGAAAGGTTGCCGCAAGCCCGATCACCGCAGTGTTGACGGGATTATTGAGGTCGATGAAAGCGCCTATGAGCGCGTGCGGGAACAGCACCATCACCAGAGCCATCACCGTCATGAAGCCGACACTGATGGCGTATCCGGTCCAGCCAGCGCGGCTGATTCCGTCGGGGTTTTTGGCGCCATAGGCAAGGCCGACACGGACGGTGACAGCCTGCGCAACGCCCATCGGCACCATGAAAGTGACAGAGGCAATCTGGATGGCGATGGCATGGGCTGCCAGGGAGGCCGCATCTATCAGGCCCATGAGCAGCGCAGCAGCGTTGAAAATGGTCACCTCGAAGGCCAAGATTCCGGCAATCGGCGCGCCCAGTCGCCAGAGCATACGAAAGCGCGGCCAGTCAGCGCGCCAGAAGCGACCGAACAGGCGGTAGCGTCGAAACTTCTTTTCGACCGAAACGACAATTGCAAGACCGATAAACATCAGCATGCTGGACAGGGTGGTGGCCATGCCGGCTCCGGCAATGCCGAAGGCCGGCAGGCCAAAATTGCCGAACATCAAACCCCAGTTGCACAGCATATTGAAGATGACCGCTACAAACATGATTGCCAGCGCCCAGGCGGGTCGTTCCAGCGCCGAAATGAAGGACCGCAGCACGATATATCCGTAGAACGGCAACACCGCCCATTGCAGCCAGCGCACATACAGCTCTGCGTCCCGCGCCAGATTAGGCTCTTGCCCCATCCATAGAAGGATACTCTCGGTATTCCACAACAACAGCCATATCGGGATGGACACCAGAATGGCGACCCAAAGGCCCTGGCGCACGGTGCGGCGCAGGTCGCGCACCGAATTACGGCGACGACCAAGCTCGGTGGCCATCATTGGAGAGGTCGCCAGCATCAGGCCTAGCCCGAAGATCAGCGGCGCAAAATAGAGGTTGGAACCAAGCGACCCCGCCGCCAACGTGTCTGGACCGATCCGGCCCATCATCATCACGTCAGTCGCATTCATGGCGATCTGGGCGAGGTTGGTCATCACCATCGGCCAGCTCAAAGCAATCATTGCGCGCAATTCGCGGCGCCATAGACTTTCCGGCGCCCTTACGCCGGTCTGGATCGAAGACATTGTCGGATCTTTCCGGGTGGCCGGCGCCTATGGCAGCCCGCCTTGATTCTAGACGCCGGGAAAATGCCCGGTTCGTCATGCCGGAATTCCTGGACGAAAAGGCGTCCAACTGCAAGGCATACGCTTCGTTTTCGATTGGTGCACTTCTGCTACGGTTAGCCAGCATTGATCACGCGACGCCCGAACTCCCGGCTTCCAACGGTGCTGATATTCAGCGCCCGGGCGAAAGTCTCCTGACGTTCAGCTGCCATTGAGCGAGTTGACAGGCGGGCGGATATGGCCAAAAGCAGCGGGATGAGGCGCGCCGGTTGATCTAATCTCGGCTGCACCCTTTTTGTGAGGCAATCTATGCGTGCAGTTTTTGTTCAACTTCAATGCCAACCCGGGAAAACCTATGAGGTTGCCAGTGCGCTGTACGAACGCGAGGTGGCGTCGGAGCTATATTCGACAAGCGGAGACTATGACCTGCTGATGAAGATCTACGTCGATGCAGATGTGGATATCGGCACATTCATCAACGATAATGTTGCCAATGTGCCGGGCATCGTCCGGTCACTGACAACCCTGACGTTCAAAGCGTTCTGAAATCAGAACGCCTTCGCGCGCATAGCGCCGCGGAACTGGTCGCGCAGATAGCCTAGCGTTGCGTCGGCATCAGCGGGCTTCCCGAATAGATAGCCCTGGCCACCGGCGCAGCCAAATTCGATGAGCCGCTCGGCCTGCGCTTCTTCCTCTATGCCTTCGGCGACGACATCCATGCCAAGCCCCTCGCACATGGCCAAGATTGCCCGGATAATGTGTTCAGACGGGCGGTCGTCCAGAATGGATGACACGAAAGCGCGATCAATCTTCAACTTGTCGAAATGAAATTCGCGCAACCGGCCGAGCGAGGATTGGCCTGTGCCAAAATCATCAAGAGAGACTCTGATGCCGACACGGCGCAGATCGGCAACGATCTTTTCTGCCGACACAGGATCGCCCATCAAGCCGGTTTCGGTAATTTCGATTTCCAGCCTGCGCGGGTCAAAGCCGGTGCGGTGCAGGATTGCAAGAATGTGCAGGCCGGTGTTCTGGTCGACCAGTTGCGAAGGAGACAGGTTGAACGAGAGGAACAGATGTTCCGGCCAGTTGCGGGCTGCTTCGGTGGCTTTGCGCAGCACCAACTGCGAGAGCGGTCCAATGATGCCACGCTCTTCGGCGATGGGGATAAATTTCACCGGAGAAATGGGGCCAAGGTCACGATCCGTCCAGCGGGCCAACGCTTCGAAACCGATCACTTCACGGCTCTTTAGGTCGACGATCGGCTGAAAATACGGCTCGACTTCACCTGCCGAAACCGCGCGGCGCAACGCCTGCTCGATGCGGGTGACGCGGGTGGCGGCTTCTTCCATCTCGCGCGTATAGACTACAACCTGTCCGCGACCCGCCCGCTTGGCTTGGTAAAGCGCAGTTTCGGATTTGTGCAGCAATATCTCGGTCGTCTCATCGCCGGAATAATAGAGTGCGCAGCCGACTGAGGCCGAAAGCCGCGCGGTGCGTTCTCCCACATCGTAAGGAGCAGAGAGAATCTCGATCAGCATGCGAGCTTTTTCAGCCGCCGCTTCCTCGCTGAACACCATAGGGTAGAGAAAGGCGAATTCATCGGCACCGATGCGCGTCACCGCCGAATGTCCGTCCATCGCAGCCCGCAGGCGAAGTGCTACCTGGATCAGGATATCGTCGCCCGCCTTATGGCCGAAAAGGTCGTTGATGGGCTTGAAACCGTCAAGGTCGATGATACCCACGGTAAAGGGCGCCGGGTCTTCCGACCTGTCGCTGATAAGGCGATTGACCTTATCGAAGAACCGTCTTTGATTTCCGAGGCCAGTCAGCGGATCCGTATAGGCCAGATCCTGGTTTTCGCTGCTGTTTTGGCCGGCGCCAAACAACGTGTGCATTATTCACCATGCATTGCAGTATGCTTTGCCGGACCATGACAGGCAGAAGTTTATGAATGGTGTTAAAAGTTTGGCAGCGGCAAGGGTTTGCGGGTTGTGGCCGCGTGCCCGCTAACTTTTTTGCCAGACATCCCCCCAATCGAGCCGGCTGGCGGATTTGAATGCCTGTCCTTCACGACGGGTCACAACCCGCTGGTCAAGCGAGCCATCCGGCTGGCAGAGTTTCAGCCGAACCATTCCGCTTGAACCCTGCGGTGGTGCCAGGACGCGCGCGGCTGATGCACCCGCTTCAGGGAGTCGAGTGGCAGCGAGAAAAATATACTTCTCATCCTCCCACGGCACTTCGGCACTTTTGGTCTGACGGTGCAAACGTGAGCGGGCCACGCGCCGTGAGAAGTGGCACCAGTCAGGCGCGGTCACTGGACATGCCGAATGATGCGCGCAAGGCGCGGCAATCTGTGCGCCGGCGGCAAGCAGCACCTGGCGCGCGGCCAGAACGCGCTGCCAGCCGGCGGGCGTGCCGGGCTCGACAACCAAGAGCATGCCTTGTGTCTGCGCCCATAAAAGCTCGATCAGAGGCGCCAATGCCTGATCCGTCAGCTCATCCAGAACATAGGCGAGCGTTACCAGATCCGCACGAGGGAGCGGAGGCAGGCCTTTGGCAATGTCGCCTGAAACCCATTGGAGACTGGCAAGTGCTGTATGGACTGACAACGCCTCGCCCATGGCCCGTATGGCAGGGCTTGTCTCAACCAAAGTGGCGCTATCCAACGTCTCGAAACAATCCTGTACAGCCCACAGCGCTGTGCCGGGGCCGGAGCCTATGTCGAGGAGGGTGCGGGGTACAAAATCTGGGCGCATTTTTGATGCCGCAGCAAGGCTGGCACGCACGGCGGCGTAGGTGGCCGGAAGACGCGCTGCCAGATAGGCATGGGCTGCAAGCTTATCTGACAGATGCAGCCGACCGTCGCGAACTTCACCCCGATAGCGGCGTGATAGCGTGTCCGATGCCCGCTTCAGATCCGCAAGCGGCACACCGTCCAGTTCCTTGTCCACGGCCTGCCTAAGGAGCGGCGGAAGTTCCAATTGTCAGCCCCCCGCCTCTCGTGATCAAGCGCCGAATTTACGCTGGGCATCAAGCGCCAAGCCAAGCCCGACACTGCCGAACATATCACCCGCGACAACATTTACACCGGGGAACATGGCAAGCACAGTCTCCTTCAGAAGCGGCACGGATGTCGAGCCGCCTGTCAGGAACAAGGTGGTAATACGCGAGGCATCGACGCCTGCATCTGCCAAGGTGGCGGTGATGGTTTGCGAAATGGTGGTAACTGCGCGCTCAATTGAGTCGTCGAAGCCCTGACGCGTGAGCGCGATGTCCAGCACCTCATCTGTCAGGGTGAGTGCCATGCGCGCGGCATCCTGATCTGTCAGGTCTATCTTGGAACGTTCCACTTCACCGGCCAGCGCGTGACCCTGCTTGTGCTCAACAATATCCATCAAGCGTTCCACCAGATCAGGTCGGGCTGCCTCGAAGCGGATGGATCTCAGATCGTTCTTGGCCTTGGTCGTGTAAAGCAGGTTGATGCGTGGCCATGTGGCAAGATCGATAAAATAGCCTGCGGGCAGGTTACGTTTGCCGTCCTTGGTGGGCGACAGGTAGCCGAGATGCGGCATAATCTGCGAAATCGAGAAAAGCCGGTCGAAGTCGGTACCGCCAATATGCACACCGCTGGAGGCAAGGATGTCATCCTTGCGATCGCTGGTGGCGGCACGCTCAGGCGAGACGCGTACGATTGAAAAATCCGATGTACCGCCGCCAATGTCGATGATCAGCGCCAGCTCTTCGCGCGAAACGCTCTGCTCGTAGTCGAGGGCTGCGGCGATGGGTTCGAACTGAAACTCGATGTTGCGAAAACCGAGCTTGCGCGCGGCCTGTTCCAGAGCATCCTGGGCGCTTTGGTCAGCGGTATCATCTTGATCGACAAAGCGAACTGGTCGACCAAGCACCACATGTTCGACCGGCTGACCGACGTTGCGATCAAGCGCAGATTTCAGATGTTCGAGAAACGAGCCGATAATCTCCGTGAAGGCGATGGAGCGCGCCTTGATGCGGGTCTTATCTGCCATCAAAGATGTGCCAAGCACGCTCTTCAGCGCACGCAGCAGGCGGCCCTCCACATTTCCAGCATAGCTGGCGATCGCTTTGCGGCCAAAACAGGTCGTGTTATTTTCGAAATTGAAGAAGACGGCACTGGGCAAAGTCGGCTCAGCGCCTTCCAGCGCCACGAGCCTCGGCTTGCCATTTGTCATGACGCCCACTGTGGAATTGGACGTGCCAAAATCGATGCCGCCGCTGACCGGTCGCATGGTCTGTCCTTTTGTATGATTGCTGAAACGTGCGAACCCCTTTGCGGGGAGGGGTGCGGGTACACAATTTGGGTTGCAATGTCGAGGCTTGCGCGAGGCAAAATCGGCAGCAATGCCGCCATACCCAGACGAGCAAAAACGCGCTATAGACCCGGCCCAATGAAATTCACCAGTGACTGATGGCGAAAACTCCTCTCAAATTCGATGAACTGATCGACGGTGACGCCTTGCGAAGCGCACTCAGCGGGCTGACGGAAAAATCCGGCGGTGACGGCGCGTCCGACACGGTGCGGGCGCAGGCGCTCGATATTTTCAAGCAAAGAATTTCCGATGGGCGGACTGTTGCCGAGGCAATGCTGCATGACGATGGCAGTGGCGCAGCCTGCGCTCAACGTCTTTCGCATCTGATGGATGAGGTGATCAAAGCTCTCTACAATTTTGCTACAACGCATGTCTATCGCTCGAAAAACCCGTCTTCTGCCGAGCGCATGGCGGTTGTGGCAGTTGGCGGTTATGGCCGGGGCACGCTGGCGCCGGGGTCAGACATCGACCTGCTGTTCCTCCTCCCCTACAAGCAGACGCCCTGGGGTGAGCAGATTATCGAATACATGCTCTATATGCTGTGGGACATGGGGCTTAAGGTTGGCCACGCCACCCGCAACACGGACGAATGCCTGCGCCTGTCACGCTCCGATATGACCATCCGGACTGCCGTTCTGGAAGCGCGGTTCGTGCGGGGCGACAAAAAACTGTTCGATGATCTCATCAACCGCTTCGATGAAGAGGTAGTCAAGGATACGGGCGCTGAATATGCACAGGCCAAACTCGCCGAGCGTGATGAACGTCACCGCCGCAAAGGTGAAAGCCGCTACCGCGTCGAACCCAACGTAAAAGACGGCAAGGGTGGTCTGCGTGACCTTCAGACCTTGTTCTGGATCGGCAAATATTTCTACCGCGAACGTTCGGTCGGCGAACTAGTGGCACAAGGGGTTTTCACGCGCGAGGAGTTCAAGCAGTTTTTGAAGGCTGAGGACTTCTTGTGGGCTGTACGATGCCATATGCATTTTCTCACCGGCAAGCCTGAAGAGCGGCTGCATTTCGACATTCAGCGCGAGATTGCCGAGCGGCTGGGTTACAAGAGCCACCCGGGCCTGTCAGCGGTCGAGCGTTTCATGAAGCACTATTTCCTTGTCGCCAAGGATGTCGGCGATTTGACGCGCATTTTCTGCGCCGCGCTTGAGGAAGAACAGGCAAGCCATGTCTCGGGCTTTAACCGCCTTTTTTCCACCTTCACACGGAGGCGTCGAAAACTTGCCGGCACCAGCGATTTCATCATCGACAATGACCGCATCAACATCGCCGATGAGGGTGTGTTCGAACGAGACCCGGTTAATCTGGTGCGCCTGTTCTGGTTTGCAGACAAGCACGGGCTGGAGTATCACCCCGACGCGTTGAAGCTGGTCACTCGGTCGCTGAAGCTCGTCGAGCGCAACCTCCGGCGCAACAAGGAAGCCAACCGCCTGTTCATGGATATCCTGACCTCCGACCGCAAGCCGGAGCTCAATCTCAGACGCATGAATGAAGCGGGCCTACTCGGCAGGCTCATTCTCGATTTCGGCAAGATTGTCGCGATGATGCAATTCAACATGTATCACCACTACACTGTCGACGAACATCTTTTGCGCTGCATCGACGTGCTATCGGAGATCGAGCGCGGCGACGGTGAAAAGGTCCACCCACTTTCCCACCGCCTCATCGGCGAGGTGCGGCATCAGCGCGAGGTGCTCTATGTTGCCGTGCTTCTGCACGATATCGCCAAAGGCAGGCCGCAGGACCATTCGGAAGCCGGTGCAAAAATCGCACGGCGCATTTGCCCGCATATGGGCCTGTCGCGCACTGACAGTGAGATGGTGGCCTGGCTGGTGGAAAATCACCTGGTGATGTCGATGACCGCGCAGACGCGCGACCTCAACGACCGCAAGACTATCGAGGACTTTGCCGACATCGTGCAATCAGTGGAGCGGCTGAAGCTTTTGCTGATCCTTACCGTTTGCGACATTCGCGGTGTGGGTCCCGGCGTATGGAACGGCTGGAAAGGGCAATTGCTGCGTACGCTCTATTACGAGACCGAGCTTTTGCTGACCGGCGGCTTCTCGGAAGTGACCCGGGCCGAGCGGATTACCGTGGCGCGCGAGCATCTTGCCGAAGCGCTGGCCGACTGGACCGAGGCCGAGCGCAAGCGCATCGTTGGGCTGCACTATGAAAACTATCTTCTGACCGTCGACCTCTCTGACCAGGTTCGCCATGCCGGATTTATCCATGATGCCGACAAAGCCGGCCATCGCCTTGCGACCATGGTCAAGATGCATGAATTCGAGGCAGTCACCGAAATTACTGTACTGGCACAGGATCACCCGCGCCTGCTGTCGGTCATCACCGGCGCCTGTTCTGCCGCTGGTGCCAATATCGTCGACGCACAGATTTTCACCACGTCGGACGGGCGGGCGCTGGATACGATCCTTATCAATCGCGAGTTTGACCGCGATGATGATGAGCGGCGGCGCGCCGAGCGCGTCGGCAAGCTGATCGAGGAAGTTTTGTCAGGCCGGACCTGGCTGCCCGAGATGATCGCCAAACGCACGAAGCCCCGGCGCGGCGCCAGGACATTCCGTATCAAGCCCCGTGCCGAAATCCGCAACACGTTGTCTAACCGGTTTTCAGTGGTGGAAGTATCCGGCCTCGACCGCCCCGGACTGTTGTCGGAAATCACCGGTGCGCTTTCCGACCTGTCGCTCGATATCGCTTCAGCCCACATCACCACCTTTGGCGAGAAGGTCGTCGACACATTTTATCTCACGGACTTGACCGGCCAGAAGATCGTCAGTCCTGCCCGGCTCGATACGATCCGCAAGGCGTTGCTTGTCACGCTCCTGGGGCCCGCTGCAGCGCGCACAGCCAAAGCCCGAACCTCGACTGCTGCCGCGGCAGAATGAAAATCATGCCACACATTTCACGAAGGCACCCATGAGCCTGGTCAAGAAATTCGCCACCGTCGCCTCCGGCACGCTGATGAGCCGGCTGCTGGGCTTTACCCGCGAAATGCTAATGGCGGCAGCACTCGGCACCGGGCCTATTGCCGATGCTTTCAACGCAGCATTCCAGTTTCCCAACACCTTTCGCCGGCTGTTTGCCGAAGGCGCATTTAACGCCGCCTTCGTTCCTCTGTTTGCCAAAGAAATCGAGGCAGGCGGAACGCAGGGCGCGAAAAAGTTTTCCGAAGAGGTGTTTGGCGTCCTGTTTTCGGTGCTGTTGGTGCTGACCATTGTTATGCAGCTGTCGATGCCAATCCTGGTGGCGACCATCATCGCGCCCGGCTTCACCGACGATCCGGAAAAATTCGAGCTGACCAAGGCACTCGCAACGATCATGTTCCCCTATCTGGTGTGTATGTCACTCGGCGCCATGATGAGCGGTATGCTGAATTCTTTGCGCCGCTATTTTGCCGCCGCAGTGGCGCCGGTGTTCCTCAACATTATCCTGATCATGGTGCTGGGCTATGCGTGGTATGAAGGTCATGACGGGTTGCGCGTCGGCTATGCGCTGGCCTGGGGCGTGCTCGCTGCCGGGCTCGTGCAACTTGGCATCGTCTGGGCGGCTGTGCGCCATGCCGGAATTTCAATCGGCTTTCGCAAGCCAAAGCTGACACCCAATGTGAAACGCCTGCTGGTGCTTGCCTTTCCCGCTGCCATCACCGGCGGAATCACCCAGATCAACCAGCTGATCGGCACGGCGATAGCGTCCGGCCAGGATGGCGCGGTGTCCTCGCTCACTTATGCAGACCGTGTCTACCAGTTGCCGCTCGGCGTCGTGGGCATTGCGGTGGCCATTGTTCTGTTGCCCGAACTGGCGCGGGCCTTAAAAGCAGGCAACGAGAAGGAAGCGGCCAGTCTACAAAACCGTTCAGTGGAGTTCACTCTATTCCTGACGCTGCCGGCGGCAGCCGCGCTGCTGGTAATGTCGGAGCCGATTGTGCGTCTGCTCTATGAGCGTGGCGCGTTTGCTGCGGGCAACAGCACGCCGACGGTCTCGGCCATTCTCGCCATCTTTGGTGTTGGCCTGCCGGCCTTCGTGCTCATCAAGGCGTTCACGCCCGGCTATTTCGCTCGTGAAGATACGCGCACGCCGATGATCTTTGCCGCGATCTCGGTGGTGGTGAATATTTCCATCGCGCTTACGCTGTTTCCCGATATGGGCGCGCCGGGCATTGCGGTGGCGTCTGCAGTGGCGGGCTGGATCAACGCGATCCTGCTGCTCGCCTTCCTCGTCAAGCGCGGACACTGGGGCACCGACCGTCCGCTTTTGACCCGCATTCCCCGCCTTGTGTTCGCGGCGGGCGTTATGGCGGCGGCGATCCATTTTGCCATGGTGCCGATGGCGCCTTATCTGGCATCCACGACGCCGCTGCCTATTCAGGCCGGCGCGGTGGGCGTGCTCGTCGGTGGCGCAGCGCTGATTTATTTCGTGGTTGCCTTTGGCACCGGGGGTGCGGATCTCGGCATGCTCCGCCGCTCCATCCGTCGCAGGGTTGCACCCCCCGCCGCACCGGATTGAGTGCCCGTCTCTGAAAATTTTAGAGAGTTCCCCTTCGGTTTCTTAAACTTTGCACGACACAAATGCTGAAACCAGGTGCGGCCATGCGCCGGCCTGTTGGCGCGCGGGTATCGTATGCAATCGTCAGGCCGTCTCCACTATGTCGATGCCCTCCGGGTGGGAGCCTTCCTCTTCCTCATCCTCTATCATTCGTCCGTCGCGTTTTTTCCGGACCTGACTTGGCTGATCCAGAGCAGCGATACCAGCGCGCTTTTGTCCGAGATCATGAAATTTCCCCGCGCATGGCGGTTGGCGCTGTTGTTCTTCGTGTCAGGCATGGGCACTTATTTTGCCTTCCGATCCCATAGCAGCGTGCAGTTTCTGTATGAGCGTCTCGCTCGGTTGTTCATCCCGCTGATCTTTGCGATGTGCGTAATCGTCGTGCCGCAGGTCTGGTACGAGCGCATGTACGAAGACGGCTATCACGGCTCGCTCGGCGCGTTCTGGCTCACACGCTATTTCACCGAAGGCAAATACCCGACCGGCAATTTTACCTGGGCCCATATGTGGTTCGTCGGTTATCTGCTGGTGATGACTGTTCTTTGCTACCCGCTGTTCCAGGTTCTTCTCCAGCCGCGGTTCCGCAGGGTCGGTGAAGCCTTCGAGGCCACGGCGCGCTCGGCGGGCATCTATCTCCTGTTTCTCCTGCCGCTGGCGCTCAACCTTGCGCTGTCGCCGCTGTTTCCGCGCCAGACCAATGCACTTTACAATGATGGCGCGTGGTTTGCAGCCTGGACAGCCTGGTTCGGACTGGGATTTCTGGTCGCAAAGCATCACCGTGCGGTCATTGGCAGCATCGTCGAGCAGCGCTGGACGAGCACGGTTTTGGCGCTCCTTTTGACGGTAGTGCTCTATCACTATTCGTGGCGCATCGGCACGGCGCACCCGATTGGCGACTATGAGAACATGACGGTTCTTTACAAGACCCTTCTATTTGCGCTGGCATGGTCGATGATCCTTACCCTGGTCGGGTTTGCCGCCCGCCACCTCGACCGCAGCAACGCGACAGTCACATGGCTCAACAGAAAAATCTTCCCGCTTTACATCGTCCATCAGACGATCATCGTGGCAGCACTGTTTTATATCCTACCGATGGAGGGGTCCGTTGGAGCCAAGTATGGAGCGGTGCTCACCATGACGCTCGTTGGCTCCCTGGCCTTTAGCATAGCCGCTGAATGGCTGCCGTGGCCGTTGCGCGCCCTCACCGGCTTGCCGGAAAAGCCGGTGCCGGCACCGGTGTCAGACGTCAGTGCTGGCGGTTTGGCTACGCGGTCTGGATAAGTTAATCCGCGCCAACTTCGTGGGCGTTTTCCGACGCCGCGCTCCCGGCTCGCGCTCTGTCAGCAATGCCGACAAAGATGGCGATGGCAGCAAAGCGAAACAGCGTGAACCGGTCGCCTACCGCAAGGGACCGCCGAGCTTCTTCGTCCCCCACGCTCACTTGCCGACCACGTCTTCAGCGATATTCGGCAATGGACCCGGTTGGAGCGCAGCGGACATTTCGGCGCGCTCGGGCAACCCGATGAATTTGCGCGTGACATCCGTAGCTTTATCCGGTCGCTAGCCACCTCAAAGCCCGCCGTGTCAGATGCAACTGCTTGAAACGTGGCCCGTGCTCGTTCATAGACACCGCTCGCATTTCGCCGCGCGCGAAACGGCCCTCCACAAGCCACGGATACACCATCATGACCGCCTTCCAGCCCCTCGTCTTTTCCGGTGTTCAGCCGACCGGCAATCTGCATCTTGGCAACTATCTCGGTGCCATCCGCAAATTTGTAGCGCTGCAGGAAAAATCCGATTGCATCTATTGCGTGGTTGACCTGCACTCGATCACCGCGCAGCTGGTGCATGGGGACCTTGCCGACCAGACGCGCTCGATCACCGCAGCATTTCTGGCCTCAGGCATCGACCCCAAGAAGCACATCGTGTTCAACCAGAGCCGGGTCATGCAGCATGCCGAACTGGCCTGGGTGTTCAACTGCGTGGCACGCATCGGCTGGATGAACCGGATGACGCAGTTCAAGGACAAGGCCGGCAAGGACCGCGAGAACGCCTCGCTTGGCCTGCTCGCCTATCCCAGCCTTATGGCGGCTGACATGATGGTCTATCGGGCCACGCACGTGCCAGTGGGCGACGACCAGAAGCAGCATGTCGAGCTGACACGCGATATCGCTCAGAAATTCAACAACGATTTTTCAGGCCGCATTGCGGAGCTTGGCGTCGGCGTGGAAATGCAGGTCGGCGAGGAAACCGTAAATGGCTTCTTCCCGCTGATCGAGCCGGTGATCGGCGGACCGGCTGCGCGCATTATGAGCCTGCGCGACGGTTCGAAGAAGATGTCGAAATCCGACCCGTCTGACCTGTCGCGCATAAACCTGACTGACGATGCCGACACGATTTCCAAAAAGATACGCAAAGCCAAGACAGACCCCGACGCGTTGCCAAGCGAAATGGACGGACTGGCAGGTCGGCCCGAGGCCGAAAACCTTGTCGGGATCTATGCGGGCCTCACCGATATGACGAAGGAAGCGGTGCTGCAGCAGTTTGGCGGGCAGCAATTCTCGACGTTCAAGCCGGCGTTGGCCGACCTTGCGGTGGAAAAGCTGGCGCCTATCGCCGGCGAAATGCGCCGCATTTCGGCGGATCGTACTTATGTCGACAGCGTGCTGCGCGATGGTGGCGAGCGAGCCGGCGCGCGCGCCGAAGCGACGATGAAGAGCGTGCGCGAGATCATGGGTTTCCTCCAGCACTAGGATCGACGGATTAAATTTGGGGCATTCCTTATTTGAATGGAAATTGAGGCTGGCCTATCCTAGGCCTCCTCACGAGCTAAGGGGGCCGTGCCGTGAACATTGGACTGGACGACTTTACCGACGACACGCCATGGATCGAGACCGCACCGGTCCTCGCCGACATTTCACTCGACAACCAGATTGAAGGTGTACGCCTCCAGCGTCTGGTGACCAAATTCGACAAGCGCGGCGACCTGACGGTCCTGCTGTCTGACCTCAACGAAGCGGGGCAGAACTCACCGCACGTCTACCTGGTGACCGCAGCGGCAAAATCGGTCCGAGCCTGGGTTTACCACAAGCGTCAACATGACCGACTGGCCTTCACGAATGGCAGTATTCGCGTCGTGCTCTACGATTTGCGAGCTGAAAGCCCGACCTATGGAAAGCTGAACATTCTAGACGTGGGCAGTGCCAACAAGATTGTTCTCACAATACCGCCTCAGGTGGTGCACGGCGTTCAAAACCGCGGTGATCGTGATGCGACTTTCGTAAACATGCCCACCCGCGCCTATGATCCCTCCGACCCTGACAAATTGCGGGTGCCTTATGATCATCCCGGCATCCCTTACCAGTTCGCCGGATGGGCGCCGTGATCTCAGTCATCATGGCGACCTATAATCGTGGTCGCCATATCGTTCCGAGCATCCGTTCGGTGCTCGCTCAGACCCATGGCGACTTGGAACTGCTGATCGTTGGCGACAATTGCACCGATGATACGCAAAAGGTCGTGCGCCCGTTTCTGGGTGAGAGGGTGCGCTGGGTCAATCTCAGCGAAAGATGCGGCAGCCAGTCCTTCCCAAACAATGCAGGCATCGCGGCAGCGAAAGGCGACATCATCGCCTATATCGGACATGATGATATCTGGCTTCCGAACCACCTCGCAACACTTGCAAGCCTGTTTGATACCGATCGTGGCCTGGATTTCGCGGTGGGAGGGGCGATATTCCATGGCCCGCGCGGCAGTGATTTCCGGGAGATTACAGGGTTGTTTGCCGGCGACGACGCGCCCTTTGAGCACTTCTTTCCGCCTTCGAGCTTTGCGCATCGCGCACATGTGACGGACCGCATTGGTATCTGGAAGCACCCACAGAACATCCGAGCGCCCGTGGATGCTGATTTTCTGCTGCGGGCGGCACGGGCTGGCCTGCGCTTTCGTTCCACACAGGCGATCAGCGTGCATAAATTCGCTGCCGGTCACCGCTACTTGAGCTATCTGGTTCACGAATCCGGCGAGCAGGAACGTATGTTGGAGCATATTCAGCGTCCGCGACATGACAGCTACCTGCAGGGGCAGCTGCGCCGCGCGCACCAGGCGGGCACCTTCATGCACGTGCGCCATCTCGATTTTGATCAATACCCCACGGGATATTTCGCGACAGCCAACGCGCGGGTGAAGGGCAATCTGCGCCCAAATCTTATAACGCTTGAGGTGCCCGAAACACTCCTGCAGGATGATGCGCCGCGGGCATTGGACTGGCAATTGCCTGCGGATCCGACACCGGGCATCCGCTTCGTTGGCTGCAATCCGCGTCCGCGGATCCTCATCCCCTTTCGCAGGGCAGGAAAAGCGTTCTTCTCAGTCACTTTCTTCCATCATCATCGGCTTGCTCTCAACGCGCTCAACCTGTGCGTCAACGGTCGTTCTGTCGCCGTCTCCATGGGCGTTGCGGAGGAAAAGGACGCGCTCTACATGACGCGTGCCGGTTTCGCCGCGCCGCTTGCAAAAGATGATTATTCGGTGATCACCCTGCGTCTCTCCCGTGAACAGGCTTTGCGCACGGGCAGGCAGGGATTGGGAGTTGGGGATGTGAAGCTTCAACCCATCGGTATTGATGTAAAACTCAAACATTGGTGGGCGGGCCTGAAGGGGCGGACTGCCAGCCCGGGAAACACACGCGACCACTGACGGCTTGCTCCTGCACCGCGCGAATGGCAGATTGCGCGCGATTCTTCACCTTCAGGGGTAGTGCATGGTCTCGAAACGTTTGAGCCGCGAAGCCGGACACCGACGGAAATTTCTCGCGGTCATTGACGACACCCCCGAATGCGAGCGCGCAGTCGCCTATGCATCGCGCCGTGCCAAGAGCACGAATGGCGTGCTGGTGTTGCTATATGTCATTGAGCCCGGTGATTTTCAGCACTGGCTGGGTGTTGAAAAGATCATGCGAGATGAGGCGACAGCAACCGCCAATGCGGCGCTCGACGGCCATGCGAAAGTGGTGCGCGAAGCGCTCGGCATTGAACCGGAGCAGGTGGTACTTGAAGGTCGGCCCGACGAGCAGATCCACAAGCTGATCGAGGATGATCAGGATATCGCTATACTTGTTCTGGCTGCAGGTGCGGCCAAAGAGGGTCCGGGTCCGCTAGTTGCCTCGATTGCCGGCAAGGGCGCCGCGTTTCCGATACCCGTCACAGTGGTGCCGCAAAACCTTTCTGATGAGGATATCGAAAACCTGGCATAGAAAATTTGTTCCGTCCGCGCCGGACGCGCCGGTCATCTTTGGCTTGAACTACGCTCTCAACGGGCCTATTTAGAATTATTCCAAAACTTGCCCGCTATCAGAGCTGGGCGCGGAGCCCATGATGTTCATTCAGACCGAAGCCACGCCCAACCCAGCAACCCTGAAATTCCTACCCGGCAAAGAGGTCCTTGCCTCCGGGACCGCCGATTTTCGTGATGCAGACAGCGCGCGCGAGGCCTCGCCTCTGGCTGGCCGATTGTTTGATATCTCCGGTGTCACCGGCGTGTTCTTTGGCTACGACTTTGTCACGGTCACCAAGGACGGCCCGGACTGGCAGCATCTGAAGCCTGCGATCCTCGGCGCCATCATGGAGCATTTCATGTCCGGCCAGCCGGTCATGGGCTCGGGCGCACAGGCCGCCGCCGATGATGGCGAGAAGACCGCCGAATTCTTCGACCAGGCTGACGCTGAGATCGTCTTGACGATCAAGGAGCTGCTCGATACGCGGGTGCGCCCTGCAGTTGCCCAGGATGGCGGCGATATCACTTTCCGTGGCTACGAAAAGGGCACCGTGTTTCTGCACATGAAGGGCGCCTGCGCCGGCTGTCCCTCATCCACCGCCACATTAAAGCATGGCATCCAGAACCTGCTTCGCCATTTCGTGCCGGAAGTGCAGCAGGTCGAACAGATCTGATTTTTCAGGCCACACGCAGTTCATCCAATAAAAAACCGGGCTTGAAGGCCCGGTTTTTTATTTGCGGCGTCTGTGTTGCCGAGACGGCTCGCGTAAATTTTTGGCCGGCACCCAAGGCGCCGGCGGCTGCTACATCACGATAACCTTGGCGCCCACTTCAGCGCGATTGTGCAGGTCAATAATGTCCTGGTTGATCAGGCGGATACAGCCCGACGACATCGCTTTGCCAATGGAAAACCATTCAGGGGTGCCGTGCAACCGGTAGCCAGTGTCGCCGTTTTTGTTGAACAAATAGAGCGCGCGGGCACCCAGCGCATTGTCGATGCCGGGCTGCATGCCGTCGCGGTATTTCGCCAGGTCTGGGCGGCGTTTGATCATTGCGGCAGGCGGTGTCCAGACCGGCCATTCGCGCTTCATCGCGATGCGCGCGGTGCCGTTCCATTCAAAGCCCTGCTTGCCGACGCCGATTCCGTAGCGCATCGCCTTTCCGCCAGGCTGAACCAGATAGAGAAATTTCGACTTGGTATCGACAACGATCGTGCCCGGCACTTCCTTCGTCTCGTAGCGCACAACCTGGCGATGGAACTTGCGATCCAACTTGCTGATCGGAATTGTGGGAAGCGTATAGCCCGCGTCGCGGCGCATGCCATAGTCGCTGGAGAACATCTGCATCGAGCCATCGGTCGAGCAGCCTGCAAGCATGGTGACGATCGCCAAACCTGCCAGCGTTGCAAGTGTTTTCATCTGCATCGGTCTGCGGCCCCCACCATTCACTTGGATTGCCACCCGATTCGGGCCGCAATTTCGCCTTTATTCTTAATTGACCTTTCACGCTTTCCAAGATGCATCCCCTTGATGGGAGGCGCCTGGACGCTTAACCATGGCGGCCTATGGTAATTTAGCAACAGTTTGTAAGACATACGAACGTCATTTCGGTTGGTTTAGGAAGGACATCAGAGCGGTGACCGTCGGCGAAGCAGCGAAACTGAGCGGCCTGATGGCAAAGACCATCTGCTATTATGAGGACATCGCGCTTATTGCTCCGGATCGCGCAAGCAATTGATACCGTGACTATTCAACGGAAGACATTCGCCGGCTGACCTTCCTGAGTGGCGAGGGCAGTCTTGGTTTTACTATCGACGAGTGCTGCCAGTTGATGGCGCTCTACCGAGATCGCGGTCTCGCTAGCCAAAGTGCGAGCCATCGCCAAAGCGCATGTCGGCCAAATCGCCGAAAAGAACCCGCGAAATCGAAATCATGCTCAAGACGCTGGAAACCTTTGTCAGGCCTGAGCGGCTCATATGCCCTGCTCTCGAGGACCTTGCCGGGCCCATGCTGTAGTCGCGCGGACCGGGTACACGGCGGTTGTAAGTAGGTGGGGTCATTTGCCCGCTAGTAACAGAGGCCATTGATTTCATGCAGATCGAGCAGCGGGATCGTGGCGGGGCGGACTAAAAAAACGTTGACAGTGGCGGCGCCCAGCACACGACGGCCCGCCAGACAGATCTGACGAGCCGTGCAGCGAGCCTTAGGCGTGAACCGGTTGACGGGGCGCCTTATGGAACGACGTAGAGGCACGGCTTTGCTTTGGCCTTGCAGCTCCAATTTCCGGCTCCCTTGCGACAGGTCAACGACTTGTCCTTGGAGATGTCCCATACCGACCAGGCGAGATGGAACTTGTCCTTGGTTTTGGCCGACCAGTTCTTGAGTGCCTGGGCGCGGGCTGACGTCTGGGTGATCGACAGGGCTTCCGCCTGCACCGGAAGAGCCTTGCAGGCATAGGCCAGCGATGGGGTGGTCCATGCGGACATCGAAACGGCGATGATAACGCCGACGGCGGCTGCATGAGCGATTTTAGCGATCGGGAAAATATTCATTTGGTGTGATCCTCAATAGGTTTCGCGGTGGAACTGCTGTTCCTGGACATCAGTCGTCCCGCCCGCTGGTAAGGTTCACGAGTGTTTTTGCAGCACCTAGCCCAGCCGCGAGGGGATACGTATCTCCAGCCGCTTAAACAGGAACACGAGGATCCCAGTGATGATCAGATAGATCAGCGCCAGCAGCAGAAGCGGCTCATAGGTGATGAAAGTGTCCTGCCGCACCCTTGAGGAGACCGCGTAGATGTCGACTACGGTGATGGTGGCGACCAGCGGCGTTGCCTTCAGTTGCAGCACGGTCTCGCCCGCCAGTGTCGGTAGCGCGCGGTGAATCGCCTGAGGCAGCCATATACGGCGGAAAATCGTGAAACGCCTCATTCCAAAGGCCCGCGCTGATTCCAGCTGGCCGCGCGGCACGCCGGCAAAGGCGCCGCGCATCACCTCGCCTTCATAGCCGGCAAAGGAAAGCGTCAGCGCCAGCACGCCATAGGGCCATGCCTGGCGCAGATAGGGCCAGAGCTCTGACTGACGTATCCACGGGAATTGCGGGAACAGAGAGCCCAACCCATAATAGAGCAGCCACAACTGCAACAGGAGCGGCGTGCCGCGAATGACGGTACAGAACGTCTGCGCAGGCCAGGCCAGCCAGCGCGGACCCACCGCTTGCGCCAGCCCAAGCGGCACTGCCAGAAGGAAACCCAAAACACTGGTCGCCGCCAGCAGCCAGAGTGTGCGCCAGATACCTTCGAGTGCGAGGTCGTAATAGGCCGGGATCCAGTTCCAGCGCATGGTTGTGGCTGCCACCACTAGGATGACCACACCGATGGCAAGCATCACCAGCCGGTGCGGCTCGATCCGACCAAGCGTGCGTGCGCGCAGGCTGTTCTCCGCCGCCATCAGGAGCCCTCTGCCACCCCGGGCATGCCGCGCCGCGACCGCCGCTCAACCCAGCCGATAATCTGATTGGAAAACAGCGTCAGCGCCAGATAGAGAGCGCCAGCGGCCATATAGAAAGTGAAGTAGGCCTTGGTTGCTCCGGCGGCCTGGCGGGTCATCAGGGTCAGCTCGCTGAAACCCACCACCGCCAGCAGGGCGGTATCCTTGGTGCAGATCAGCCAAAGATTGGCGAGGCCGGGGATCGCGAAGGGCAGCATGGCGGGTAGGGTGATGCGGCGCATCATCAGCCAGGGTGCCATGCCATAGGCGCGCGCCGCCTCGATCTGACCTTGCGGCACAGCAAGGATCGCGCCACGCAATACTTCGGTCGAATAGGCACCCTGGACGAAGCCGAGGGTGACAATGCCCGCAGTCAGGCCGCCAATGTCGACAGGGTCTATGCCGCCCAGCGCAAGCGCGCGGTTCAAAAGATCAGTGCCGGCATAATAGATCAAAAGGATCAGCACCAATTCCGGGACCGCGCGCACTACGGTGGTGTAGATTCCGAGCAGGTCGCGCGTCACCGGGCCGCCGTAGAGCTTGCCATAGGCACCCGCGATGCCAATCGTCAGCCCGAGCAGATAGGCACCGATCGCGATCTGCAGCGAGCTTACAAAGCCGGCCAACAGCACCCCGCCCCAGCCGGGGGGATGAAAGGCCAGCAGCTCGATGAGTCCACTGGCGGAAACGGCAAGAAGTGCGTCGTTCAGAACAGCCCCCGGACTTTGGCTCTGATGCGTGAAGCTGCCGCGCCCTGATCAGGCGCGGCAGTGGTCTCAGTTCGCCTGGCTGTCGCCGCCATAGATGTCGAAGTCGAAATATTTCTTGGTGATTTCGGCATATTTGCCGTTGTCGCGGATCGCCGTAATCGCTGCGTCCAGTTTGGCCTTGAGCTCGGTGTCTTCCTTGCGCACACCTACGCCCACACCAGGGCCCAGCACTTCGTCATCTGCGGCAACGGTGCCCTTGAGATCGCAGCACTGCTTGCCCTGATCGGATTTCAGGAATGAATCAAGGGCAATGGAATCCGCCTGCACAGCGTCGAGCCTGCCCGCTGCCAGATCCTGATTTGCTTCATCCTGAGTTTGATATTCCTTGATTTCGGCTGCATCTCCAAAATGTTTCTTGGCATAGGCTGCATGTACCGTTGAGCCCTGCACACCAAGGATCTTGCCCTTCAAATCTTCCGGCGCCGGGCCGAACGTCTGGTCTTTGGCCCCAATGATCGCGGTGGGCGTATTGTAATATTTATTGGTGAAATCGATCGATTTCTTGCGCTCTTCGGTGATCGACATGGAATTGATGATCACGTCGATCTTCTTTGAGGTCATCGCAGGGATCAGACCATCCCAAGCGGTAAAGGTGATCTCGCAATCAAGCTTGGCTTCGGCGCACAACGCGTCGATAAAGTCGATCTCCCAACCGGTCCACTTGCCCGATGCGTCGGGTGACTCAAATGGCGGATAGGGTTCTGGCGCCATGCCGACTTTGATCTTCTCCGCTTGCGCCGTGCCAAGAACTGCACTGCCGGCTATCAGCGCAAGCGCTGCAATTTTAAGAAACTTCTTCATTCGCATATCTCCCGTTTGTGGTTCCCGATCTTATGGACCTTGTATCACCCGATAGTGGCGATGAACTGTTTCAGCCGCTCCGATTTAGGCGCGCCGAAAATCTCGGCTGGCGGGCCCTCCTCCTCCACGCGCCCCTCATGCAGGTAGACCACATGGCTGGCCACCTCGCGTGCAAATTTCATCTCGTGGGTGACAAGGATCATGGTGCGCCCCTCATGCGCGAGATCGCCGATCACCTTCAGCACTTCGCCCACAAGTTCCGGATCGAGCGCCGATGTAGGCTCATCGAAAAGCATAACTCGAGGCTGGATGGCGAGCGCACGCGCAATCGCACCGCGCTGCTGTTGCCCGCCTGAAAGAAATGCCGGATAGACATCGCGCTTGTCAGAAAGTCCGACACGCTCTAGCAGCGCCTCGGCGGCCTCTACCGCGGCTGCCTTTTTCACGCCCAGAACATGCATCGGAACCTCGATGATGTTTTCGAGCAGCGTCATGTGGCTCCATAGATTGAACGTCTGGAACACCATGCCAAGACGCGAACGGATGCGTTCGATCTGGCGCCTATCTGCGGGAACCGTATTGCCGTAGCTGTCGGCTCTGAGGCGGATTTCCTCGCCATTGACGCAGATCACCCCGCTGGTGGGGTTTTCGAGGCAGTTGATGCAGCGCAGCAGGGTCGATTTCCCCGAACCGCTGCCACCGATGATGGCGACCACGTCGCCCTCTCGCGCATGGAGGGAAACGCCCTTCAGCACATGCAGCGAACCAAACTTTTTGTGCAGATTCTGAATGACAATAGCTTCCTGACTAGCGTCAGGGTCAGCAGCCTCTTTCAGCGCAACTGCAGCAGCGCCGCTCATGCGTGCCTGTCCGCAAAAGCTAAAACTTCATGGATGCCGCTGGCTCGGCTCATCATAGTCAATCGCGTTCCCCGTGGCGGGGGGCTCTGGTCCGCGTGTAAACGTCGACGGGCCCCATCCGTTTTTGTTTCTCCCATTACGGCACTTGCCGGCTTGTTATGCAAGTGTATAAATAATGCGAAATCCAGCCACAGCCAAATCCGGGAATGAAATCTTGAACGCTTACGGCTCACAGTCCATGGCGGCACCGCTACAGCGCGTGCTGATGCGATCGGCACGCAACTCAATGCGCAAGGCCCGCCATGACGAATGGCACTACGGCCCTGGTTTCGAGCCAGAAAAAGCGGCTGCCCAGCATCAACACTTCGCCGAACTGGTTGCCGCTTCCGGCGCGGCGATCGAGTGGATCGATGATGCGGATGACGGGTTGGCCGATTCCATCTTCACGCATGATCCGTCGCTGATGAGCGATCATGGCGCCATCATCCTGTCGATGGGTAAGGTGCTGCGCAAGCCGGAGCCGGCACTGCACGAAGAAGCGTATCGGCGGCTTGGTGTACCGATCCTTGGACGCATCGAGGCACCGGGCCAAGTCGAGGGAGGCGATTGCGTCTGGGTCGATGCCAACACGCTCGCAATCGGTCGTGGCGTGCGCACCAATGAAGCCGGCATCCGCCAGATGGAAGCCCTTCTATCGCCGCATGGTGTCGAGGTGCTGGGGTTCGATCTGCCGCTGTGGAGCGGTGAGGATGCGTGTTTGCATTTGATGTCGGTGATATCGCCGCTCGCTGAAAAACTCGCTCTGGTTTACGCGCCACTTCTCCCGGCTGCGTTTTATCAATTGCTCAAGTCGCGCGGTGTTGAACTGGTTGAAGGGGATGCGGACGAGTTTGCAGCTTCGAATGGCCTCAGTCTCAACGTTCTGCCCACCGCCCCCCGTCAGGTCATTGCGGTTGCCGGATTTCCAAAGACCAAAGCTGCCATGGAACGCGCCGGCTGCACCGTCACGACGTTTGAGGCCGATGCGCTTTGCATTGCCTGCGAGGGCGGACCGACCTGCCTGACCCGTCCCATCCTGCGGCGGGAATGACCCTGCGTCGCAAGACATTTCGCCGCGAGGGTGAGGAAAGGCGGCGGCTGGACCTGATCGAGGCAACGCTTGATTGTGTCGCCGAACGCGGCCTGCAGGGGGCGACCGTCAGGGCAATTGCCCTGCGTGCCGGCGTCACCGCAGGTCTCATCCGCCACTATTTCCCCAGCAAGGAAGATTTGTTGCAGGAAGCCTACAAGACTATCATGGCGCGCATGACCGAGCAGGCCAAATCGGCCCTTGCTTCGGCGGCCTCGGACCCGCGGCAGCGACTTGTAGCCTTCGTTGCGGCCAGCCTGACCTCGCCTGTCGTGGACGCCAAAGTGTTCTCGCAATGGGCCAATTTCATCGGCCGTGCCAGTGCCGACAGCGTGCTGGCCGCCGCCCACCGCGACAGCTATCTCGGCTACCGCGACGAGGTGGAGGCGCTGGTCGCGGGCGTATTCGTGGATGCCGGTCGTCCTGCAAGCTTGGTTGAAACGCGTCGTTATGCCATTGCCATCAATGCCATCATTGACGGGCTGTGGATCGAGGGCTGTCTGGCCGGCGACATGTTCGAGCCTGAGGAATTGGCAGACATTGCCATTGTCTCAATCGAAGCGCTTCTGGGCTTGTCAGTCAGGCAAAAGGCATTTCCCGTCCGGGCGATCAAGCCGGCGCCCAGATCTGTTTCGGCACCAGTGAGGAAGCGCGCGCGATGACCCCCAAAACTACAGGCGAGGCGCTGATTACTCTGCTTGAGGCGCATGGCGTCGACACGGTGTTCGGTATTCCCGGCGTCCACACGATCGAACTTTATCGTGGCCTTGCCGGTTCCTCGATCCGCCACATTACGCCGCGCCACGAGCAGGGGGCTGCGTTCATGGCCGATGGCTATGCGCGTGCCTCGGGCAAACCCGGAGTGGCGTTAGTCATCACCGGTCCTGGGCTCACCAACACCATCACTGCAATGGCGCAGGCGCGTGCCGATTCGGTGCCCATGCTGGTGATATCGGGCGTCAACAGGCGCGACACTCTGGGCAAGGGCCTTGGCCTGCTCCACGAACTGTCCGACCAGCGCGGCCTGATGGAAAAGGTAGCACTTTCTTCGCAGCGCATAGAGAGCCCGGCAGAGCTGGAGCCAGCGCTTGCCCGGGCTTTTGAGATGATGCGTGCCGGCCGGCCTGGCCCGGTCCATATTGAGATTCCGACCGACGTAATGGGTCTTCCGGCCGCTGGGATCAGCTCTTGGCGCACCACCGCTGCTACCAGAATCGCCGATGCCGAAGTGATTAAACGGGCAGAGACGCTGATCGCTGCCTCCAAAGCTCCGCTGATTCTTGCCGGCGGAGGCGCGAGAAAGGCTTCCCTGGCGCTCAAGCAGCTTGCCGAGCAACTCGATGCACCCGTGGTGATGACCGCGAATGGTCGTGGCCTTTTGTACGCGCACCGGCTCGCCGTGCCCGCCAGCCCGAGCCTGAAAGCGGTGCGTAAACTGATGGCCGAGGCTGATCTGGTCATTGCGGTAGGGACCGAGTTCGGCCCGACGGATTACGACATGTATGTCGATGGTGGTTTCGTCTGCCCGCCAAACCTCATACGCATCGACATCGACGCCGTGCAGCTTGCGCGCTGGCCAGCAACGCTCGCCATCGAGGCGGATGCGAAAGCGGCGCTTGAAGCGCTCGTCGCCTGCCGTCTGGCCCAGAAATCGGCGCGAGGTTCGGAGCGGGCGGAGGTCACCAGGGATGCTGCCTGGGTCGAAATCGGCCCCGATGTGCAGGCGCAGGCCAAGGTGGTCGAGATGATCCGCGATGTCTTTCCCGGCAGCTTTATCGTCGGCGATTCAACGCAGCCGGTCTATGCCGCCAATCTCTATTACGACCATGATCGCGCCGGCGGTTGGTTCAACGCCGCTACCGGCTATGGCGCGCTCGGTTTCGGTCCGCCAGCTGCCATTGGCGCAGCGATCGCGGAACCCGGAGTGCCGGTCATCAGTCTTTCAGGCGATGGCGGCTTCCAGTTTTCCTTCCCCGAAATAGGGGCTGCCATCGACGCTGAAGCCAATGTCATCTTTGTTATCTGGAACAATCACGGTTATCGCGAGATCGAAACCTCGATGCGGGATGCCGGCGTTGAACCCGTGGGTGTCTCGCCCGCGCCGCCGGATTTCTGCCGTATAGCGGATGCTTACAATATGCCCGCGGAACGCCTGGTCGATATCGCGGACCTGCCTGGCGCGCTGTCCCGTGCGGCCGCCCTGAGAAAGCCATGCCTGATCGAGATTATGGTGCCATGAAGGACTGCTTCACTTGGTCCCTCAGATAGCGGCCCTCGGGCGACAGACTCGGCAATCACAGCCTTTGCCTTGCCTGAAAAACCGACTATGAGACGAGGCAACATTCTGACTGGAGCTGCCGCCATGACCGTCATCAGCGAAACCCCAAAACTTGTCACCGTGTTCGGCGGCTCGGGGTATGTCGGCCGCCACGTGGTGCGCGCGCTGGCCAAGCGCGGCTACCGCGTGCGCGTCGCCTGCCGACGCCCCGAACTTGCCCACCACCTTCAGCCGCTGGGCAATGTCGGCCAGATTCAGGCTGTTCAGGCCAATGTGCGGGTGCGCTGGTCGATTGACCGCGCCGTCGAGGGCGCCGACCATGTGATCAATCTCGTCGGCATTTTGCATGAAAGCGGTCGCCAGAAATTTTCCGATATCCAGACGCAAGGCGCCCGCGCCATCGCTGAGGCTGCCACAGCGGCGAAGGCCGGTTTCACCCAAATTTCGGCGCTCGGTCCCCATTCAGAGAGCGCGTCGGGCTATGCCCGCAGCAAGGTGGAGGGCGAGGCAGCAGTACAGGCGGCTGCGAAGCGGGCCGTGATCTTCCGCCCCTCGATTATTTTTGGCCCTGAAGACCAGTTCTATAACCGGTTTGCCAATATGGCGCGGTTCATGCCGTTACTGCCTCTGATCGGCGGCGGCAAGACATTGATGCAACCCGTCTTCGTGGGCGATGTCGCCGAGGCGGTCGCCCGCTCGGTCGACGGCAAGGTCAAGCCTGGTGTTTATGAGCTTGGCGGGCCCGAAGTGATGAGCTTTCGCGACTGCATGCAGGAGATCCTGCGCGTCACCGGGCGCAAACGCCCGTTGATCAGCGTGCCGTGGTGGCTGGCCGAGCTGAAGGCATCTTTCCTTGGGCTGCTGCCGAACCCGGTCCTGACCACAGACCAGGTCGCGCAGCTGAAGGATGACAGCATCGTATCCCTGGAAGCAGAAAAACAGGGGCGCACACTTGCCGGGCTCGGTATCCAGCCACAATCCAGCGCGGTGATCGTGCCGACCTATTTGTGGAGATTTAGAGCGGCCGGCCAGTTCAGTCCCAAAACACTGTCCTGACAGCGTTGTCCTGATAGAGCATGTTTGAGACCGCTGCCCCCCTGTTGCCGGACGGCCTAGGGGCAGCTTCTGCGGTTTTGCTGGTCGTTGCCAGCTTCTTCACCTCGGCCCTCACCGCAGCTTTCGGGCTCGGCGGCGGCATCGCCATGTTGGCGCTGCTTGGCCTGTTCGTCCCAGTAGCAGCGCTGATCCCCGTACATGGAGCGGTGCAGCTTGGCTCCAACACCGGCCGCGCCTGGCATCAGCGCGCCAATGTCCGGCTCGATATTGCCTGGCCCTTTGTCGTCGGCAGCGTGCTGGGCGCGGTCGCCGGCTTCTTCCTTGTGGTACAACTGCCCGATGCGGCTCTGAAAATCCTGCTTGGCGGGTTCGTCATCGCGGTCACCTGGGCGAAAATTCCCGGTATCGCCAGACTAGGGCGCGTCGGACTTGTGGGAGCCAGTTCCATGCTGGCTCTGGCGACCATGGTGGTGGGCGCCACGGGGCCCCTGATGTCGCCTATTCTGGCACAGCTTATTCCAGGCGACCGCAAGGCTCTGGTCGCCACCCATGGCGCGGCGATGACGGTGCAGCACGGGCTGAAGATACTTGTTTTTGGCCTGGCGGGCTTTGCCTTCTGGCGCTGGCTGCCGCTGATCGCGGCGATGGTCGCTTCCGGCTTTCTGGGAACTGTCTACGGCACCAAATGGCTCGATCGCCTGCCCGAAGAAACCTTTCGCAAATGGTTTCGCATCGGGCTCACGCTATTGGCGCTCGACCTGTTGCGGCGCGGCATTGCCGCCGCCTTCTAGGCTGAGGGATCAGCCCCAGACCAGAAGGCCGATCAGTCCGAGGCTCCCGACGATCAGCCGCCACCAGCCAAACAGCGCAAAGCCGTGGCGCGACACATAGCCGAGCAGAGAGCGCACAACGATCAGCGCCACCACGAAGGCGGCGATGAATCCGACCGCGATGACCGGCAGGTCGGCGGCAGACAAAATGTCGCGGTTCTTGAACAGGTCGAGTGCGAAGGCACCGGCCATGGTCGGCATCGCCAGGAAGAACGAAAACTCCGCCGCCGAGCGCTTGTCAGCACCCAGCAGCAACCCACCGACTATCGTCGAGCCAGAGCGCGACGTGCCGGGAATCATCGCAAGGCATTGGAAGAAGCCGATGGCGAGGCAGGTCTTGAGCGGGAAATCCATGATATCGCTATATTTGGTCTCGAACGCGTGGCGATCCGCCCAAAGAAGCACGAAACCACCGAGGATGAGCATGATGCAGATCAGCATCGGTGTTTCGAACAACACCGTTTTGATGAAATCATGTGCCAGCGCGCCAATCACAGCAGCGGGCAGGAACGCCAACAGAATGCCGAGCACGAATCGACGTGCTTTTGCGCTGCTGGGCAGATCGACAGCCAGGCGCCACAGTCGCGCAGCATAGACGCTGAGGATCGCCAGGATCGCGCCCAGCTGGATCAGCACCTCAAATGCCTTGCCCGTCGATTCAAAGCCCAGAAAATGGCCCGCAAGCAGGATATGGCCGGTTGAGGAGACGGGAATGAACTCGGTCAAACCCTCCAGTAGACCAAGCAGAAGCGCGTCCAGAATGCTTTGATGTTCCATCAAACCCTCGATGCGGTAGAGAAAACACCGCTTGCTTGTCATGGCGCGCGACAGCCCGTATAGCTCGCGACGCATCTGCCTGCCCAAATCGGGCGGACAGAGACTTACTGGCGCTGCCATGAAATGGCCAGAGCTGATCATTAATCGCGGTATGATGCTGACGCTTTTTCACTATCCCCTCTTCGCCTCCAGCCGTTTTGTCCGCCTCGCCTTTGGCGAATATGGCGAGGAGCTTGCGTTGATTGAAGAAAAACCGTGGTTGCGGCGCAAGGAATTTCTGGCGCTGAACCCGGCCGGCACATTGCCGGTGCTTTTGGCCGAAGGCGATGTTCCGATTGTCGGCGCCTCGGTCATCGCCGAATATCTCGACGAGACCCGCGGCGTGCTGAAGCGCGAGCGGCGGCTGTTTGCCGAGGACCCGATGCATCGCGCTGAAATTCGCCGTCTCGCCGATTGGTATCTCACTAAGGCCGAGACGGAGGTCACCCGCCACCTGGTGCGCGAGCGCGTGCTAAAGCCGTTGATTCCAAGCGTTGACGGCGGCGGCTCGCCCGATTCCGGCGCCATCCGCGCTGCGCGCTCCAACATCAAGCAGCATATGAAATATACCAACTGGCTGGCGGGTACCCGTAACTGGCTGGCCGGATCGCGCCTGACCTATGCCGATCTTGCGGCAGCCTCGATGCTTTCGGTGCTGGATTATTTGGGCGAGATCGACTGGAGCGATTATCCGCAGGCCAAGGAATGGTATACGCGGCTGAAGTCGCGTCCTTCCTTCCGCCCCTTGCTGGGGGACCGGGTGCGCAGCATGTCGCCGGTTTCCCACTACGCGGATCTCGATTTCTGATGGCCACCGCCGTGGCAAACGCCGATCCGGCGCGCCTGCGGCACCTGATCGAGCGCGAGGCCGCGAAAGCCGGCTTCGACTGCGTGGCTGTCACCACCCCCGATGCAATCCCCAAGGCGCCCGGTCGGCTTCAGCAATTCGTCGCCGAGGGCCAGCATGGCAGCATGGAGTGGATGGCCGAAACGGTCGCGCGTCGTGGCGACCCGAAAACGCTTTGGCCGGAGGTGCGCTCCATCATCATGCTCGGCATGAATTACGGCCCTGATCAGAACCCGATCGCGATGCTGGGTCAGAAAGATCGCGGTACCATTTCCGTCTACGCGCAAAACCGCGATTACCACGACGTCGTCAAGGGCAGACTGAAACAGCTCGCCGGAGTGTTTGCCGCGCGCGCAGGCGCAGAGGTCAAAGTGTTCGTCGACACAGCGCCGGTGATGGAAAAGCCGCTGGCCGAGGCTGCCGGGCTCGGCTGGCAGGGCAAGCACACCAATCTGGTCAGCCGTCATTTCGGCTCCTGGCTGTTTCTGGGCTCGATCTTCACCACCGCAGAGCTGGTCCCGGATGCGCCCGAACCCGACCATTGCGGCTCGTGCCGCGCCTGCCTCGACATATGCCCGACCCAGGCGTTTCCCGCACCCTATCGGCTCGATGCTCGGCGCTGCATTTCCTATCTCACCATCGAGAACAAGGGACCGATTCCGCATGAATTCCGCAAGGCCATCGGCAACCGTGTCTATGGCTGCGACGATTGCCTGGCCATCTGCCCGTGGAACAAGTTTGCCAGCGTGGCTTCGGAGATGAAGCTTGTTGCGCGCGACGATCTGCGCGCGCCGGCACTCGATCATTTGTTGACGCTGGATGATTTGGAGTTTCGGACCCTCTTCTCAGGTTCGCCGATCAAGCGCATCGGGCGGGACCGCTTTGTCCGCAATGTGCTGATCGCCGCAGGCAACAGCTGCGACCCCGACCTTGCCGCGCGGTGCACGGCGCTGTTGGCAGACGCATCTCCGCTGGTGCGCGGCGCTGCCGTCTGGGCGCTGGCACAGCTTTTGCCAGCGGCGGAATTCGCCCGGTTGCGCGCACGCCAGAGCGAAACGGACGCGGAAGTTCGCAGCGAATGGGACACGGCAGCATGACTATTTTTGGTTTTGGCGCCGGCTACTCGGTCAAGGCTTTCGCCGCCGCCAACCCGGGCGAAACTGACATCACCGGGACGACGCGTTCTGCGGAAAAATTTGCAGCGCTGGAACAGGCAGGTATCCGCCCGCTGGTGTTTGACGGGACGACGATAACGCAAAGCATCGCCAATGCGCTCGCCATCACGACCCATCTGATCGTCTCGATCGCCCCGGGTGACACCGGTGACCCGGTGCTGCGCGCTGCTGCATCTCACCTGCGCACAATGCCCAGCCTTCAATGGATCGGCTATCTGTCCACCGTCGGGGTCTACGGTGACCATCAGGGCGACTGGGTCGACGAGGACGGCGCGTGCCGTCCCGTCTCGCGCCGCTCAGTGGCGCGCCTCGAGGCTGAGCAGCAATGGCAGGCGCTGGCTGTTGAGATTTCCTGTCCTCTTGCGATCCTGCGCCTCTCGGGCATTTATGGGCCGGGCCGTAATGCGCTGGTCAACGTCGCCAATGGCACCGCGCGCCGCCTCATCAAACCCGATCAAGTGTTCAACCGCATCCACTGCGACGATATCGCCGGCGCGCTCTGGCATCTGGTCAAAAAAAACGAAGGCGGAATTTTCAACGTCACCGACGATCTCCCGGCCCCGCCGCAGGATGTCGTGGCCTATGCCGCCGCCTGCATGGGCGTCGAGGCCCCGCCCGAAATCGACTTTGCCACAGCAGAACTGTCACCCATGGCGCGGTCCTTCTATGGCGAAAACAAGCGCGTCTCGAATGCCCAAATCAAGGCTGCGGGGTACCAGTTCCGCTACCCGGACTACCAGACAGCGCTGGACCATATGTGGCAGGAGGAGACATGGCGCGGCACCGGCACCACCGACTCCCGCAGTCCGATGCGACCCGGTTGAAAATCAGAGTTTCAGGGATCAGTGTCGCGCCGGCGTTCGCAACTTGTTAAAATTAAACGGATAGCCATTAAGCATGCGAGAAAAGTGCCGATACCGAACTGTCCTCGATCCGTAACGGGCATGTTATATTTCGCGTATCAATACGATGAGGCAATTACTGGTTGAAACTGGAAGTCTTGACGATGATCGACCCAGAAAGATTCTTTCCCAGGTTTTTCGCAGCTGCATTGTTGGTGCTGGCAGCGACACTGCTTGCAAACGCAGGCCACGCCGCAGAACTCGCCAAGAATGCGTTCGGCAGCCAGAGGCTGCCGGCTGCGACCTCCCCTGAATCGGTCGGCTTCTACTCGAAAGGCTGCTTCGGCGGCGGTGTTGCGATTGCTGTGGACGGGCCGACCTGGCAATCCATGCGCCTGTCGCGCGGGCGCCGCTGGGGGCATCCGACAATGATAAAGCTGATCGAAAAACTGTCGCGCGACGGAGTTCAGGATGGCTGGCCGGGCCTTCTCGTCGGCGACATCTCGCAGCCGCGAGGCGGCCCGATGCTGACTGGGCACGCCTCGCACCAAATCGGCCTCGACGCCGATATCTGGATGACGCCGATGCCCAAGCGCCGCTTGTCGACGGCAGAGCGCGAAGACCTGAGCGCCACGTTGATGATCAAGAAGGGCGGTCTGGTGGTCGATGAAAGCGTCTGGACTCCGGCCCATCTGGGTATATTGCGGCGCGCCGCCAGCTACTCGGAAGTCGAGCGCATCCTCGTTCATCCCGGCATCAAGAAAAAGCTCTGCGACACCGCCACGGGTGACCGCAAATGGCTGCGCAAGGTGCGCCCATTCTGGGGCCATGACTATCATTTTCACATCCGCATCGGCTGCCAGGCCGGCTCACCTGGCTGCAAGAAGCAGGAGGCCGCTGGTGGCGGCGAGGGTTGCGATTCTGCGCTTGCGTGGTGGTTTACCGAAGAACCGTGGCGGCCGAGCAAAACTCCGCCCAAGCCGCCGGCGCGCGACCGCATCACGCTCAATGACATGCCAAAAGCCTGTCTGGCGATCTTGAAGGCCCCAGCACCCGAATCCGAAGCAGCCGTTACCATTGGCGGCGGCGGGATGGCGCAGACGGCAATCCCCACGACGCTTGCCGAAAAGCTGGCCAAGGGCGCAGACAGCGTTTCCGACACGCCTGAAACGTCGATCCCGGTTCCCGAGACGCGACCGGACAACTGAACCGGTTGCGTGGCGCGCGCTTTTCTGGCACGGAATGGGCGCGCCTCTTCAACCGATTTAACTCATTCCGCCCGGGTCCGAATGGCCACTCAACCGCTTCGCTTTGCGCTGATCGCGCATGACCAGAAGAAGGACGACCTTGTCGCCTTTGCGGTCGCGCATGCAGACTTTTTGGCCGTCTGCGATATTGTAGCAACCGGCACCACCGGACAGCGCATCCTCGACGCCTGTCCGTCGCTTTCTGTGCGCCGCCTCAAAAGCGGGCCGCTTGGCGGCGACCAGCAAATCGGCGCGCTAATTGCGGAAGGCTTAATCGATGTGGTGATTTTCTTCGTCGACCCACTGACCCCGATGCCGCATGATGTCGACGTCAAGGCTTTGATGCGGCTCGCGATTGTCTACGACATTCCCATGGCATTGAACCTTGCCACTGCTGAAATCATCATCGACAACAAGAAGAACGGCTAAGCGCCGTCACGAGGGACTTTTACCATGTCACATCAGCTGGCTGACGAGAGCGTGCTGCAGTTTCCGATTCTGATAGGCGACATTGGCGGCACCAACGCGCGCTTTGCCATCCTGATCGATAGCTTTGCCGAGCCGACACATTTCCCGGTCGTGCAGACAGCCGATTTTGCCACCATCGACGAAGCTATCCAGTCAACGATCCTTGATCGCACCTCAGTCCAGCCGCGCTCGGCGGTTTTGGCTGTCGCCGGTCCGGTAGATGGTGACGAGATTGAGCTGACCAATTGCCCCTGGGTGGTGCGCCCGCACGCGATGATGAAAGAACTTGGCCTTGTCGACGTGGTGGTGCTCAACGATTTTGAGGCTCAGGCATTGGCAGTCGTGGCGCTTGGAGAAGAGCATATGGAAAAGATCGGGCCCGGGGAGCCGGACCCCAATGCGGGCCGCGTTGTGCTCGGGCCCGGTACCGGGCTTGGCGTTGCCGGTCTCATCCGCGCCTGCCAGCGCTGGATACCGGTTCCGGGTGAAGGTGGCCACATGGACATCGGCCCGCGCACTGCGCGTGACCACGAGATATTTGCTCATATAGAACCAATTGAAGGCCGTATTTCCGGCGAGCAGCTGTTGTGTGGACGCGGCCTCGTCAGTGTCTATCGTGCCGTCGCCAAGGCCGACGGCGCAACGCCTCGTTTCACCACGCCAGCTGAAATTACCGGCGCAGCGCTCGAAAAGAGCGACAGGGTCGCGGAGGAAGCGGTGGAGTTGTTCGTCACCTGCCTCGGCCGAACCGCTGGCGACCTGGCGCTCGTTTTTATGAGCCGCGGCGGCGTCTACCTTACGGGCGGCATTGCCCAGAAAATCGTTCCGGCGCTGCAAACCGGCGCGTTTCGCGCAGCTTTCGAAGACAAGGCACCGCACCGCGAACTGATGCGCAACATGCCCGTCTATGTCATCACGCATCCGCTGGCAGCTGTTGCCGGGCTTGCCGCTTATGCCAGAACGCCAATGCGATTTGGTGTGGAAACGGAAGGGCGCCGCTGGAAAGCGTAGACGCTTTCGGTGGCTTTGCGTCTTGATCGTTGCGCATCTGCCATAGGCAAGGGCTGGCGATGCGGTTAAGAGAGGCCCGGAGAAGCAACTCCGGCGCCTTGACCGCTGAACGGACCCGAATTTGACCTTGCCAGTTTCCACCAAGAAGCGAGCCGATCCGGGCGAAGTCGTCGCGGTGCTGAGACGAATCCTGTCAGAAAATGGCCGCGAATATGTTGGGAGCTACGTGCTGGCGGCGCTGTGCCTTCTGGCAGTTGCCGCAACGACGGCTTTCAGCGCCTGGATCATGCGCGATGTCATTGACAAGCTATTTTACGAAAAGCGTCAGGATCTCATCCTGGTGGTCGCCGGCTCGATCGCTGCGGCCTTTGTCATTCGCGGCTTTGCCACCTACGGCCAGTCGGTACTGCTGGCAAAGGTCGGCAACAATTTGGTGGCGCGCTATCAGCGCCGCATTTTCGCGCATTTGATGACGCTCGGCTTCAATTTCTACAACGACACACGCTCAGGCCGGCTCGCCGCCCGCATCAATGAAAACGTCAACGGGATCCGCGACCTTCTCGGCATGACTATGAAGTCAGTGGCGGGTGACGCGGTGTCGCTGGTTGCCCTGATCATCGTCATGTTCCTGCAGGAGCCGATGCTGTCGCTGTTCGCGCTTCTTATCGGCCCGCCGCTGGTGTTAACCGTCAACTATCTGATGCGCCGGCTGCGCCGCATCACGCGCGATTCCGTCGAGATCAATTCGCGGCTTATCGGCGCCATGCAGGAGGCCACGCAGGGCATCGCCATCGTCAAGGCGTTCACCATGGAAGCCCAGCTATCGGCCAAGATCTCGGATCTGGTTACCAATGCAGAGGCGCGCGCCAACAAGATCGCCCGCGTTTCAGAACGCGTTACGCCGATTGCCGAGATTCTTGCCGGCTTCGCTATTGCCGGCGTAATCGCCTATGCGGGCTATCGTTCGGCTGCCGGTGCCGCCCCCCCGGGATCGGTGTTTTCCTTCATCACAGCGCTGCTTCTGGCCTATGATCCGGCGCGGCGCCTGGCGCGGGTGCAGGTCAATCTCGAGCGTTCGCTGGTCAATGCACGCATGATTTACGAGATCCTCGATCTTGAGCCGCACCAGGGCGATGTGCCCGGCGCTCAAGACCTTGCGGTCAAGAAGGGCGAGATTGCCTTTGAGCGCGTCACGTTTTCCTATGGCGATGGCGCGCCGGTGCTCTCGGACGTCAGCTTCCGTGCGTCTGCCGGCAAGACCACGGCTATTGTCGGCGGATCCGGTGCCGGCAAGTCGACGCTTACGGCATTGTTGCTGCGCTTCTATGACCTCGACAGCGGCACGCTTAGCATCGATGGCCAAAATATTGCCGACGTCACTAAAAGCTCGCTGCGCAAGGCCATCGCCTATGTGTCGCAGCAGCCTTATCTGTTCGAGGGCTCGATCCGCGACAACATTCGCTACGGGCGCGAGGACGCCAGCGATGCCGAGATCGAAAAGGCCGCCCGTCAGGCGCAGGCCGATGAGTTCATCTGCCAGCAACCACATGGTTATGATACGCTGGTCGGTGAAAACGGCGTCACCCTTTCGGGCGGTCAGCGCCAGCGCATTTCGATTGCTCGCGCCATCGTGCGCGACGCGCCGATCCTGGTGCTCGACGAGGCGACATCGGCGCTCGACAATGAATCCGAAGCCAAAGTGCAGGAAGCCCTTGCCGGTGTCATGAAAGGGCGCACCGTCATCGTGATCGCCCACCGCCTTTCCACCGTCGTCAGTGCCGACCGCATTGTGGTGCTGGACGTAGGTCGGCTGGTGGAGGAAGGCACGCATGCGCAACTGCTGGCCGATCCACACGGTGTTTACGCCCGCTTTTATCGCTTGCAGGACGACAAGGGGCTAGGCATCGTCGAAGACACCAAGGTGGCGCAGCTGAAGCCCGTACGGGCTACCAAAGCGGGAGTACGGAGCGGGCGATGAGCGGTGGCATGAAACTGGTTGTTGTGGGCGCTGCAGGGCGCATGGGGCAGACGCTGGTGCGGCTGATCCACGAGGCCGATGGCGTCACCCTGGCGGGTGCGCTGGAGCGGCCGGGATCACCTGCACTTGGCCGCGATGCGGGCGAACTGGCTGGTGCCGGGTCTCTCGACATTCCCATAACCGACGATCCGCTGCCGCTGTTTGCCCATGCCGATGGCGTGCTCGATTTCAGTTCTCCTGCCACTTCGGTCGTGCTGGCAGGCTATGCCGCGCAGGCGCGTATTGCCCACATCATCGGCACCACCGGCTGCAGCGCGGAGGACGACGCAAAGATCGCTGCCGCCGCGCGCCACGCCACCATCGTCAAATCCGGTAATATGAGCCTTGGCGTCAATCTGCTGGCGGTGCTGGTGGAGCAGGCGGCGCGCGCGCTTGATGACGATTTCGACATTGAAGTGCTGGAAATGCACCACCGCCACAAGGTGGATGCGCCATCGGGCACTGCGCTGCTGCTCGGCCAGGCGGCAGCCGCCGGCCGCAACATCACACTGGACGACCGTGCCGTGAGAGTGCGCGACGGCCACACCGGCGCACGGCCGGCGGGCGCCATCGGATTTGCCACGCTGCGTGGCGGCTCAGTGGTCGGCGATCATTCCGTCATGCTTGCCGGCAGCGGCGAACGCATCACCCTTGGCCACCACGCCGAAGACCGTGGCATCTTTGCCCGCGGCGCCCTCAAGGCTGCGATTTGGGCACACGGCCAGAAGCCCGGCCTGTATTCCATGCGTGATGTGCTCGGCCTCACCTGACACCAGTTTCGATTATGAAGGGGAAAGAAATGTCTGGAACGCTAGTTCTCGTACGCCACGGCCAAAGCGAGTGGAACCTGAAGAACCTGTTCACCGGCTGGCGCGATGTCGACCTGACCGAACAGGGCGTGGCGGAAGCCAAGGCCGGCGGTGCCAAACTCGCCGATCTCGGCCTGAAGTTCGACATCGCCTATACCTCGGCGCTCAAGCGGGCGCAGCGCACCTGCCAGTTCATTCTCGATGCGACCGGCCAGAGCGACCTGAAGACCATCCGCGATGCGGCGCTAAACGAGCGCGATTACGGCGATCTCAATGGTCTCAACAAGGATGATGCGCGGGCCAAATGGGGCGACGAACAGGTGCACATCTGGCGCCGCTCCTACGACACCCCGCCGCCCGGCGGCGAGAGCCTGCGCGACACAGGCGCCCGCGTTTGGCCCTATTACATGCATGAAATGCAGCCGCATGTGCTGCGCGGAGAAACGGTGCTGGTAGCCGCGCACGGCAACTCGCTGCGCGCGCTGATCATGGCGCTGGAAGGCATTTCGGGGCCCCAAATCGTTAATCTGGAACTAACCACCGGCGTCCCAATGGTCTATGAATTGAACGCCGACTCGACCATCAAATCCAAGAAAGTCCTCTGAGACTCAAACGACGCGTCCCCAATCGGCACCGCCGGCAAAAAGCGCGTTGACACCCGATGCCCGCCCGCTTACATGGGCCGGCACACCTGCCCAGGTGGCGGAATTGGTAGACGCGCACGGTTCAGGTCCGTGTGCCGCAAGGCGTGGAGGTTCGAGTCCTCTCCTGGGCACCATGATTTCCCTGAACGCAAGCGACAGTTCGGTGAAAGTAGCCTGTCGCATTTCAGCAGTTTGCGACGCTTGCAGCATAAATCTGCCCAGAATTTCTACTTCTTAACATCAGCGAAACTTTGCGACACAACCCTTCTTGAACGAAAAAACTGCCTTATCAAATGCCGCATCTATCAACGGGCGGATGTCTCCCAGCGTTTCCATGCTAGGATTTAAGACTGCAATCCAACTCATCCAGCCATAGATAGGATGGGGTGTAAGTTCATCCAGCTTTGTGAAATTCCAACCGCCTTCGACAATCCTACCTTTACTGGGGCGTGGAGGTGGTGGGCCAAACTTCTCAAAATATAAAGGCTTGCTCGTCCCAATATTGAGACGAAAAATGCCATCCCGATCAAGCATTGAGGCACGGTCATTTTCGCCGTCTTTTTCTTTTATCGTTGCGAAATAAACGCCGCGTGGCAGCACTGCTCCTGGATTGTAAAAAAGTGATATTTCACCCCAAGCTTTTACAGCCACAGTTCCTTCATAGCGGTCCAAAAGATCAGTTAGAATTTTCGTTGGCATCAAGTCTGTCATTGTGTTCTTTCAAATAGTCTTTGAGGCGCTTGCCCGGCTCTGGTTTGAACCCACGTCGTAAAATTCGCAGGTTTGTGATGCGATCCAGCCGGAAAACACGAAAGTCGCCCCGATCCTCACACCATCCTGTCAAGGTCAGTGCGTTGTCCCACGCCTCTATCTCTAAAGGTCGAATGATCCGGCGTGTATCAACTTGGGCTATCGATCTATAATCGAATTCAAGCACTGTTCTGCTGAGAATACCTCGCCGGACAACTTCTAAATTTTTCTGAACCGCATCAGGATAGCGCTGCGCATAGATGCCAATTGCACCCCGTTCGGGATCAAGCATTTCAGGTCTGGGCAAAACGGCACGTATTTTGTCACCAAGGCTCTGACTGTGTTCCGACAAAGTCTTACCAAAACCCGATTGAACCAAGGCTAATCCGAGCTCTAACGCTTCCAATTCGCCTGGAGTGAGGTTGAGCGGAGGAAGGAAGACCGGCTCTGTCATCAAGTACCCAACACCTCGCTCCCCGTCTATTGGAACGCCAGATGCTATCAACGTATCGATGTCACGATAGATTGTCCTAAGGGATACCTCCATTCTTTCCGCGATATCTGCGCCTTTGTGCAAGCGTCCGTCACGGAAAAGTTGAATAATGCTAAAAAGACGGTCTGTTCTGCGCATTCACTTACTTAATGGAAGTATGTCCGAATACTTCATTGAAATTGAATCAGGATCAATTGTTGTCATGAAAGTCATCATGTCTTCGCGTTTCATAGCATTTTCAGCAGCAGATTGGGCAATTTTTGCATCAGTCCATTCCACATAATCTGTCCAAAGGCCAGTCTCGTCTTTTGATAGATTGCGCCGAATAAAACCGTCTATCGAACATAGATAAGTCATTGTATCTTTCGCTGCGATCAAAAATTGTTCATCCGTGATATTTTCAGCTAACCGAAATTGAGCGATTTCTGCAACGGCAGGCACTTGGCTCGTCTTTGTCCCACATTCTTGTGCATTGGCAGTGCTTGATAGCAATAAGCAGGCAATTGCTGAAAACAGTATTTTTTTCATTTTCGAATCTCCAATTTTGTAAAACTCTAGTTCGCACATGCCAACTGACACGGTCTGTCAGCTGAGTTATTTTTGTGAAAGCGAGCCCCGACGTCGTATTTCCCCGACTGTGCCTCGTGGGTCCATGAGTGTTTCTGGCATCGGCATGCCGGTTGAAAGAAGGCGACCATGCGGAAATAGAAGATTGAAATCTGGGAAGTTTGAGCGGAACATTGCCATAGACAGGGCAAATATCGCTAAAGCGGCTGTCGAGGTTTTGGAATGCGAGACCATACACCAAGACCGACTACACTTGGATCTCGCTCAATCTTTCCAGCCTAGTGATATGAGGTCGTGGGTAGCAGCAGTTACGGCCATACTCACCCCGGTTGCGCGTACGCCCTTTTTGACCGTTGACGGATGAGGCGCTCTAGGTGTCAGCTGATCCCTACCCCGTCACTCCATACGAGTCGAAGGTGGTGACGATGTGGGATATGGTTGGGGCTTACTGCGGCCAGTATCTTGACCGAGGTACACTACAGCAAGCTTACGCCTCCGAAAGCGTTGATTCGTAAGCCTTTTGCGGCATTAGTCAGTCCGGCACCAACTTATGTCTAGCGCGGCGAAGGCCGGCTTCGCTGCCATCGTTCACCTCGGTGAGGTTGTCGTCAGGCTTGTTCCTGAAAGTCACATTCGACGCTCACAACGATGGTTGAGCCTTTTTTCCCCGACAAACCAGAGACCTTAAAGCCGTAGGGCGTTATGTTTCCAACCGTGCCAAGGGTGGTTTCTGAAAGTTGGCACCACACACAGGCTACACTAGGGCCGGGCAAAGCGATGACCGGACGGTTGTTCGGGTCGGACGCCTGTTCCTACTTCGGCGATAGGACCGAGTCTTCATCACCTTGAATTCGAGGGCTTGCCTTCACGACTTTAAATCCTCCCCCTCCAGCCAAGACAAGGCTACTTCAGCGTACAAAGGTGCGTCCCGGAGCTTGATAGCTTTCGCCTGCAGCGTTGCATGGTAAGCGACCACAAGAGCGATCTCTAACATTTTAATGGCGTGATATCGTTCATCTTGCGTCATCAAGAAACTCGTTGTGCTTTAGGCGAGGAGCAGATGTGCAACGTCCGATAGCAAGAAATGTTCAGAAAGTTTTTTAAATACCAATCTGCTGACGCAGCAAATCGGTAATGATTGACCGCATCCGCATCCAATACATGACATGTGGGTCCCAAGTTGGGGGAGTCGCTACGAGCGCGCCTGCACGGGGATGGTCGGAAATTCAGAAGCTTCACAGCGCTTACCCTTCTTTAAAGTGCGCAAAATATACGTGATGGAAAAGGGTAACGGCACATGGCGAGCACAAGCATCTATCTTGCAAATGGTGGAGCTAGGCCAATTAATGATCTCAGCCTGCATGAGCTTATTGGTTCTTTGAGTTTTGCGCTGGACATGACTGAAGGCCAGCCCCAGGGACATTCGATACGTTGCTGCTGGATTGGCACCCAAATTGGTGCTGCGATTGGCTTGAATGGCATTGAACTCAGCGACCTCTATTTCACGCTTTTGATGAAAGACTTGGGTTGCAGCAGCAATGCAGCACGTATCTGCGAGCTGTATCTTGCAGATGACATAACCTTCAAACGCGACTTCAAAACCATTGATGGGAGTTTAAGTGCCGCTTTACGCTTTGTGTTCGCCAAGACTGGACTGGAAGCTGGTCTGAGTGACCGAATTCGCGCCATCGTAAACATAATCCAGAACGGCGGTGAAATTGCCAAAAATCTCATCGAAACCCGCTGCCACAGAGGTGCAGAAATTGCGGCCAAGATGCGCTTTTCTCTAGCTGTACAAGATGGAATTCGCGGCCTGGATGAGCATTGGGATGGTAGTGGCAAGCCAGAGGCGCTTGTCGGTAACGATATTCCATTAAACTCCAATATTGCCTTGCTGTCTCAGGTGATCGATATCTTCCACACTGAACAAGGGCGGGAAGGAGCCCTAAGCGAGATCAAAAAGCGGTCCGGAACATGGTTTTCGCCTCAACTGGTGGAGGCTTTTGAAGTGTTGCAGAATACCCCTGGCTTTTGGAACTGCTTCAGCAACGAGGATCTCGACCAAATCGTTTTCGAAATGGCACCGGGTCAGCTGTCGGTCGTTATAGACGAAAATTATCTGGACGATATCGCATCCGCATTTTCGGATGTGGTGGATGCCAAGAGTTCATTTACGGCTGATCATAGCAACCGCGTTACCCTTTATTCCGATATGATTGCTGAAGAACTCGGCTTGAGCGGTGACCATCGCCGGTGGCTGCGACGCGCAGCTCTCCTGCACGATATCGGAAAATTGGCTGTCAGCAACCAGATCCTCGATAAGCCCGACAAACTCGACGACACAGAATGGGCGGCGATACGTGCTCATCCCTTTAAAAGTGAGTGCATATTGAAGCGAGTATCAGCATTTAGTGACATCGCCCCTATTGCCGGATCTCACCATGAACGTTTGGATGGCAAAGGGTATCCATACGGTTTGGAAGGCGACGAGATTTCGCTGGAAACTCGAATTCTAACAGTGGCTGATGTTTTCGACGCTTTGACCGCAGAGCGCCCCTACCGGGCCGCGATGCCAGTGGCTCAGGCGCTGGCAATACTTGAAAACGACATTGGTAGCGCCTTTGATCCCGATTGCGTCGCCGCACTTCAAACAGGGCTTCGCAGACTTAATGCTTCAGTTGATGTCGTCGCTGCATAGCGGCATGTATTAGCCTCGCCCCACCGCGTACAGGGGTGACCCCGATCCGCGCAGACCTCTCGGCAAACGGACGTTTCGGTGCGATTTGAATGTCAGAGCGGGTTTGTCGGGCCCCGATGGAAGGGTGCCGAGAACGAGATCGTAGCAAAGGATTTCTGCCAGACCATCCTGCCGCGTTCTGTCTCCCGTCCTGACATTCCATAACGCAGCGTCATCAAAGTTGTACGCCAATATGGAACCCACAACCGGCAGGCGTATTTCTCGCCGCATTTGATGCCTAAGACCCGCCGCTTCACAAACAGTTGGGGTTTTCTTGCATGATCTATTCGAACAAATCTGCCGCGTTGGCACTTGTCGCAGCGCTCGGCTTGCTTGCAACGTCTGGCGCAGCGTCGGCGCAATGCGGGGGCGCCTCCTGGTATGCATTGACGTCCATTACAGCATCTGGGGAGCGCATGAACCCGGCGGCAATGACCGCTGCCCATCGCAGCCTACCCTTCGGCACCAAGCTGAAAGTGACCAACAAGCGCAACGGCAAGGCCGTGGTGGTTCGTATCAACGACCGCGGCCCCTTCGCCAAAGGCCGCGTCCTTGACCTTTCCAAAGCAGCCGCCCGCCAGCTGGGATTTATCGGCGCCGGACATACGTCGGTGTGCATGGCGAAGATTTAGCGAGATGCTTCGGCAATGGGCTCGGTTCATACAGCCGCGAGCAATCGAAGCAAAGCGTCAACGCCCAGCTCAGCCTCAATCACCAAAGGGAACATTGCAAGAACATGCATTTACTGCCATGGTCTACGGATGCCCATTGTTTCGCCGATACTCAACAATCCGATAGCCGACGGGCGTCAGTCCGAGCGGGCCATAGTTATCCGTCGTGGTGTCCAGCGGTTAATGGTGCAGATGGGCGCCCATGTGCTGCCTGAACTATCGCTTTCCACGGGACGGCGTGCTGACCTTGTGGCGCTGACAAGGCAGGGCGATATCTGGATCATCGAGATCAAATCATCGGTTGAGGACTTTCGCGTCGACCGCAAGTGGCCGGAATACCGGCTTCATGCCGACCGCTTCTTCTTCGCCACTCACCCGGACGTTCCGGCTGAGATATTTCCGCCGGAATGCGGATTCATCCTATCAGATGGCTATGGGGCCGAGATTTTGCGCGAGGCGCCCGAGCATCGTCTGGCGGCAGCAACCCGTAAGGCGCTGATGCTGCGCATCGCACGCGCCGGCGCATCGCGTCTGCTCGCGGCAGAACTGGCGGGTATTGCGGTGCCCTCGCTTGAGGGCGAGAGTGAATGAACTGTGCGTTGCGAGTGAACTACCGCGGAGCGCGCTTGGCCAGGATACGCTGCAGAGTGCGGCGGTGCATGTTGAGGCGACGGGCGGTTTCGGAGACGTTGCGCTCGCACATTTCATAGACACGCTGGATGTGTTCCCAGCGCACGCGGTCTGCCGACATCGGGTTTTCCGGCGGCGCCACGCGCTCGCCGCCGCTGCGGATCAGCGCCGCGTAGACATCGTCGGCATCGGCCGGCTTTGACAAATAGTCGATGGCGCCGAGTTTCACGGCTGTCACCGCTGTGGCGATGTTGCCGTAGCCGGTCAGGATGACGGTGCGGCTGTCTTCGCGCTTTTCACGGATCGCTTTGACTACATCGAGGCCGTTGCCATCGCCCAGCCGCATATCCACCACAGCATAGGCTGGGGGGTTGGCGCGGGCCTTAGCAATCGCTTCCTCAACGCTTTCAGCTGTGTCTACGACAAATCCGCGGGTTTCCATGGCGCGGGCGAGCCGCGTCAAAAAAGGCTTGTCGTCATCGACCAGCAGGAGCGTGGTGTCCTCGCCCAATTCGTGGCTGGTGTCGATCTCGGTGGCGGCGTTCATCGTGATGGTCCGTTTCTGCTTAAAATATAGGCCTCATATAGGACAACCGAACGGGAATCGCCAATCGACCCAGCGTTGGCGTGCGGTTGCACTAGTAATGTGGTTAAGCGCGGTGTGCCGGCGCGTCTGCCTTCACCCGCGATCGGCCAGCATCTGCTGGAGCAAACCCGGATCCCGGAAGGCGTCACGCGGCCAGGCGACTTCCACCACGGCGCCTTTTCCGTGCTCCATGGCATTGCGAAAGCGCAGGGTAGCGCCGGAGCGTTCAAGCAGTGTTTTAGCGATGAACAGGCCCAACCCAAGCCCGCCGCCCGAGTCCGCCCCGGGACGCCTCGACACATAGGGTTCGCCAATCCGGTCTATGATCTCGGGCGGGAAGCCCCGACCGTCATCAAAAATGTCGAGCAAAACCCGATCATGGTCCCAGCTCCAGCGCACGGTCACCTGCTCGCGGGCAAAATCGACGGCGTTTTCAATCAGATTGCCCAGCCCGTAGATTACACCAGGGTTGCGTCGCCCGATCGGCTCAGCGCCCTTCGCCGTGCCCGGCTCCAATCGAATTGTGACGCCGAAATCGCGGTGCGGTGCAATCACCTCTTCAATCAGCGAGGTGAATGGCAGTTGCGCCATGTGGACTTCATTTTCGCTCGACAGACTGGTCAGGCGTTTCAGGATCTCGCGGCAGCGTTCACTTTGCGAACGCAGCAGGCGTACATCTTCGGCATAGCGCTCATCGCCTGAAAGCGCCCGCTCCATCTCTTTGGCCACCAATGCAATGGTTGCGAGCGGAGTTCCAAGCTCATGCGCGGCGGCGGCGGCCAACCCATCCAGCGCCGAAAGATGCTGCTCACGCTGCAACACCAGTTCAGTAGCTGCGAGCGCATCGGCCAGAAGCCGCGCTTCTTCCGCAACCCGCCATGCATAGATGCCGGTAAAGGTAATGCTCGATACCACAGCAATCCAGATCCCTGCCACATACACAGGTGGCATCGGTAGCTCGGTGCCCGAATACCATGGCAACGGGAGGTGGAAGAAGGCAAGCAGCGTGGCAAGACCAAGCGACAATGCGCCCAGCACTATCGTCATGCGCAGCGGCAGCGAGGTCGCCGACACCACGACCGGAACCGTCATCAATAGGGAGAAGGGGTTGGTAAGCCCGCCGGTCAGATACAGCAGTCCCGCAAGTTGCAGTGCATCAAAGACCATGATGCCGATCGCTGCGAAGGGGCGTAGCCGGTGCGTTGCGGGATGGCGAAAAGCGAGAAACAGATTGAGCCACGCTGAACCGGCAATCAATGCGAAGCAGATACCTACCGGAAGCGGGAAGTTGAAATGGTAGGCCACCACCAGCACGGCAACGCTTTGGCCGACAATCGCCAGCCAGCGCAGATTGATCAGCGTGTTGAGGCGTAGCCTGTGGCTTTGACGCGGATCGGGAGTAGGCAGTTCCAGCATGGTTGCTTTATGCCCCCGCCTGCATGCCACGCCAAGCGCTATTTGCCGCGTGGCTTGGCACGGCTGGTTGCTTGCGCCTCAAGCGGGTTCTCGGGCCAGACATGGCGGGGATAGCGGCCACGCATATCGGCGCGCACATCTGCCCATGAACCGCGCCAGAAACCCGGCAGATCTCGGGTTGTCTGTATCGGGCGGTGGGCTGGCGACAGCAATTCCAATGTCAGCGCCACCTTGCCATCTGCAATTGAAGGGTGGCGGTCCATGCCGAACAGTTCCTGCACGCGCACGGCCAGAACCGGCCATTCCTCATCATAGCGGATTGGCACATGGCTGCCCGAGGGCACATCAAAATGGGTGGGCGCAAGCTTGCCAAGCCTGCGCTGCAAATCATGCGGCACAAGCGCCATCAGGCCATCGCGCAGAACAGATGGATCTATGCGCGCAAGATTGACTTGCCCGGTGAGAAAGGGTGCCAGCCAATCTTCCAGCGCATCCGTCAGCGCTTCATTGGAAACATTTGGCCAAGGCGCGCCCAGTGCCTGATGCAGCCAAGTGAGCCTGCGCAGCAACGTCTCGCCCTCCTTGCCCCACGGCAAGATTTGGATGCCATGCGCTTTGACCGCCTCAAGCACAGCGCAATCTGCTTCTGCGCCTTTTGGCGCGGGAAGCATGCGCTCTGTGAGCTGGATGGCGCCCAAGCGTTCCAGCTCACGCACGCGCACCACGCCTTTGGCGGCATCGAACAGGGTTTCTGTGCGTCGTGCGATACGATCTGCCAGCAGCGTGCGCACGACATCTTCTTCCACGACAGCCGCTGAGGCGATGCGGGCTTGCTGCGCCTTGCCCTGAAGATCTGCGACGACAAGAAAGGCCGCGCCCGCCAGTGAATCTGCGGCATCAACCATCGCGCCGCGCCCATTGGCCAGCACGAAACGTCCGCGCTCGCCGCGCGCCTTGGCAACGCGGTCTGGCCAGGCGTGCAAAAGCAGTGCGCCGATTGATGCGGGTTCACCGGCCGTGGCAGAGGCAACCGACTTGGCAAGACGCGATGCGAGCTGGCGGGCCGAAGCCGCACGGGGTGAACGATCGGTGGCAAAGCGCTGCCAGCGGCGTTCCAGATCGGCTCCATCGCCGCCCAGACCGCGCTCTGTCAACAATACTGCCAGTTCAGCGGCGGTTTTTGCATTGCCGGTTTTGGCCGCCTCCGCAACCATATGTGCGAGCCGAACCGGCAGAGCGAGACGGCGCATCGCAGCACCTCCTTCTGTCAGGCGGGCATCCTCATCCAGCGCACCCAAAGCAAGCAACAGAGCGCGCGCTTCTGCCAAGGCCGCAGAAGGTGGCAGGTCGAGAAATGATAATGCTGTCGGGTCAGATAGGCCAAAGGCCGCGCAATCGAGCACCATGCCCGAAAGGTCTGCTTCCAATATTTCCGGCGGTGAAAAGGGTGGCAATGCGGCGGTCTGTTCGGCGCGCCACAGACGAATGGCAATGCCGGACTGAGTGCGGCCGGCACGGCCAGCGCGCTGGTCTGCTGCGGCGCGGGAAACGCGCACCGTTTCAAGCCGGGTAAGGCCGGTTGCCGGCTCGAATTTTGGCAGGCGGGACAGGCCACAATCAATGACCACCCGCACGCCATCAATGGTGATGGAAGTTTCGGCAATGGCGGTGGCGAGCACGACTTTGCGACGGCCCTGCGGTGCGGGTTTGATGGCCGCATCCTGCGCCTTGCCATCCATCATGCCATAGAGGCGCACCAGATCTGTATCTGCGCCAAGGCGTCCTTCCAACCTTTCTGCGGTGCGCTCAATCTCACGCTGACCGGGAAGGAATGCGAGCACACTGCCGGGTTCTGTTGCCAGCACGGCGCGAATGGCGGCGGCCATGGCGTCTTCCACCGGAACGCCAGCGGCGCGTTCTTCGTAGCGTATCTCGACCGGGAAGCTGCGCCCTGCGCTTTCGATCACCGGGGCGTCTGGCCCGAGCAATTGGGCAACACGCGCGCCATCCAGCGTGGCCGACATGACCACAAGCCGCAGATCTGGCCGCAAGCCCGCCTGCACATCGAGCGCCAAGGCAAGGCCAAAATCGCCATCGAGCGAGCGCTCATGAAACTCATCGAAGATGACGGCAGACACCCTGGTGAGTTCTGGATCATCCAGGATCATGCGCGAGAGCACGCCTTCCGTCACCACGAGGATGCGGGTTTTGCCGCTAGTGCGGTTTTCCATGCGCATGGCATAGCCGACTGTGCCGCCGACCTCTTCGCCCATAATTTCTGCCATGCGCCGCGCAGCCGCACGCGCGGCAAGACGCCTTGGCTCCAGAAGAAGAATGCGGCCAGCGCCAAGCCAGCCAGCTGCAAGCAGAGCCAGCGGCACAAGCGTGGTTTTGCCAGCGCCGGGGGGCGCGACAAGAACCGCGCTGGGGGTCTTTTCGAGCGCGGCGACCAGCTGGCCCAGAACTTCTGTGACCGGCAGTTCTGGTAGTTTCATGCGCCAACCCGGATGATCGCGCCACCGGCAGCTACCGCATCCGCTTCATCATGCGTGACCATGATGACGGGAAGACCCGCCTCACGCGCTTTTTCGAACACGAGCGCGCGCATTTGTTCGCGCAGGGTTTGATCCAATTTGGAAAAGGGTTCGTCAAGAAGCAGTGCGCGCGGCGATGATACGAGAACGCGGGCCAAGGCCACGCGCGCCTTCTGGCCGCCTGAAAGAGTATCTGGATCGCGTGCGCCCATATCTGCAAGGCCGACACCGGCCAGCATGTCTTCGGCGCGCTTGAGGCGCGCGGCCTTGCCCTTCACATCGGGCACAATGGCAAAGACGATATTTCCAGCCACCGACATATGTGGAAACAGAAGCGGATCCTGAAACAATATACCAGTGTGACGGGCTTCGGCGGGCAATGCCGTTAGCTCCAGCTCGCCGGAAAACACCTTTCCGCTGGCGGTGAAAGCCTTATCGAGAAAGCCGCCAATATAGGCAAGAAGGCTCGATTTGCCCGAGCCGGACGGGCCCATGACCGTGAGCACTTCGCCCGGCTTGATGCTGCAATTGAGCGACACAAGCTCGACAGTGCCGAGCCTTATGGCAATGTGATCGAGAACAAGCTCGCCTGCTTTTTCGTTCATCAACTTGCCCGTCAGATTTTCAAGCGCGCAAAGCGCGTCGATTTCGGAATATCAGTGCGGGCAGCAGGGTGGCAACAGCGAACCCCAGAATGGGCAGTATGAGCTGCAAAAATGCATAGACCCCGATAACCCGGCGATTGCCGCCGGAAGCCAGTGCCACGGCCTCGGTGGTGATGGTATCCAGCCGCCCGGCGCCAATGAGCAAGGTTGGCAGATATTGCCCGACTGATACGGCAAACCCAACGGCAGCGGCTGTGAGCACAGCGCGCAACAGCATGGGCAGCCTTACCCGAAACAGCGTTGTCCAGCGGCGTTTGCCCAGCCCCGCCGCAACTGCCTCATAGCGGCGATCATAGGCGCGCCATGGGTCTGAAAGGGACAGGAAGACATAGGGCATGACAAAGATGAGGTGGGCCAACACCAATGCAGGCATGCTGGCGACTGTGCCCGACAGCACGAACATCAATTGCAGGCCAAACAGGAACGCCACTTGAGGAACAATAAGCGGCAGATAAATAAACAGGAGCGCCGAGCGGCCATTTGAGCGCCCTGTCTCCCCTTCCCGGATAAGACACAGCACAGCCAGAAAGACAGCAATGAGCGTGGACAGGGCAGCGACCAGAAAAGTGGTGGCCAGTGGTGCGCCTATGCGTGGGGCCGTGTTTTGCCACGCGCGCGCTGAGAATTGCTGGGGCAACATATCGGGGAATTGCCAAAGACCCGCGCAGGACCAGATGCCAAGCGTGACAAGCCCAGAGGCGACAGTGAGGGCGGCGAGCAGCATGGCTGCCAGTGCCAGGTTGCGGAGGGTACGATCATGCCGGAAGCGATGACCGCGGCCAGACATAGCCATGCAGATAGCGCTGCCAACACGTTCCATGCCGACCCAGGCAAGGAGCGCTGAGACTGTGACCCCAAGCTGTAAAAGTGCGCCCGCGGAGGCAAAGAAGCGCATGGAAAGGTCCGGGTCCTGCATCCAGCGGGTGAGGCGCACAGCAAGCGTTGCCGGGGCTGTGGGACCAAGGATCGCAGCGACATCAACCACCGAGGTGGCAAAGGCGATGGCGGCGAAGACGGCAAGTCTGATCTGCGCATAGACGGGTGGCCAGACGCCAAAGACAAAGCCTGAAACGCGGCCATAGCCCAGAGAAGCAGTGAGCAGGCGCGTGCGCGCCAGATCCACCTGTGGCAGAGCGGCAAGCGTGACCAGAAGCAGGAAGGGAATTTCCTTCACCACCAGACCCGCAATCATGGACAGGCCCATTGCATCATGGACGATGAGCAGATCCGGCGGCCGCTGCCAGCCCGACAGTTCCGGCGAGACAAGACGCGACAGCATTCCAGAGGGCGCAATCAGGAATGCCAGACCGAAGGCAGCAGCAGCATGGGGGACTGCCAGAAGCGGGGAAATGAGCTGCTGTATCCGTGCAAAGATGCGCGTGCCGGCCCAGCCGGCCACGAACAGCATGACTACGGCAAGCGAAATGGCGGTGGTGACTAGACCTGCGATGATGGCCAAAGCAGCAGACGTGCCAATGCCCGGCTCGTTGGCCAGTTTTTGAAAGTGGCTCGTGGTGAAATCATTCCCGCCAAGTGCGGGCAGATAGCCGAAGGCTGGCAAAAGCGTGCCCAAAAGACCAGCGATGATCGGTCCAGCGAGCAATAGAATCGCCAGTGGTGGGCCTAAACGGGGCAGCATTTCATGCGCGCTTCAAGCGCTGCCCCCATTGAAAATGGGATAGCGCCGTTCAATTGGCAGCACCATAGCGGCGTTTCCATTCGGTCTCGATACGCTCCATCCAGCTAGCATGGGGCTCGTCGAGCGTGGGGCCAAGCTCATCGGGTTTCAGCGTTGCAACGCCCAGATCTATCGTCTCAAAACGAGCCCTGTCGGCCACGGACAACGCGGCGACATTGAGAACTGTCGGGTCACCCCAGATGGCGGGGTCCTGTTTGCGCCCCTGGGCTTCTGGTGAGATCAGGAAATCGGCCAGAACCAAGGCGCCGGCTTTTGCCGCTGCATTGTACGGAATGGCGACAAAATGGGTGTTGGACAAGGTGCCGCCCGGAAAGGTGAATGAGCGCACCGTATCCGGCAGCTCCCCCGCCGCAATGGCACTGGATGCTTCCGATGGATTGAAGGCGAAGATGATGTCAACCTCATTGTCGGCCAGCAATTGCTTCATGGCGGGATAGTTCTGCGGGAACGCTTTTCCGCGACGCCACATGAGTGGGTTGAGCACATCGAGATAGGCAAAGAGCGGCGCTGTAACTTCGCTGAACATTGCTTCATCCACCGGCTTTTGCAAAAGCGCGCGGTCTGAAATCGTTTCGATGAGCAACTGCTTCAGGAAGGAAGAACCAATGAAATCCGGTGGCTGAGGGTAGGAAAAACGACCGGGATGTTTTTGCGCCCAAGTGAGAAGCTCACTTGCCGATTTGGGCAGCTCTGCGACATCTGTATTTGCGCTATCGTGAAAGAACACCAGCTTGGCCATGCCCCATGGGCTTTCCAGCCCGTCTACAGGTACCGTGAAATCCGACTTTATGGTGGGCTTATCTTCGACATCGACAAATTTGCGGTTTGGCAGATCTTCGGCCCAGCCGGGCACAAATAGCAGGCCCTGCGCCTTCATGGCGGCGAAGTTTTCGCCATTGATCCAGATGAGATCGACCGTGCCACCGCTGTTCTTGCCAGCGGCTTTTTCAGCCACCACTTTGGCAACCGCATTGGCCGTGTCGTCCAGTTTCACATGAACCAGTTTCACGCCATAGCGCTTTTCAATCTCTGTGCCAGCCCACTCAAGATAGGCGTTGATATTCTGCGCTCCACCCCATGCGTTGAAGTAAACGGTTTCGCCGCGCGCATCTTCCAATACGGCATTCCATTTGGTCGCATCGGGGTCTCCAGCAAGGGCCGGCATTGACAAAACCAGCGAAGCTGCGGCGCAAACCATCAATTTTTGAAACAAGCCAACCTCCCGGGCATACAGAACATAGCCGATTGAGCACGGGCTACAAAACACGGTCAATGCACGCTTGGGAGAGCAGCGGTCACTTCGATGTGAGAGTAGACTGCGCCTGGCTGGCCTGCTTGTGTGGAACGGTCAAGCCGCGCTGGACGGCGGGGCGGGCAAGCGCGCGTTCCAGCCACCTATGGGTAGCGGTGAATTGGTCCAACCCAAGCAGTTCGCCGGCGCCGTAAAAACCCCCCATGTTGCGCACCCAGCCAATCAGCGCGATGTCTGCGATGGTGAACGCATCGCCCATCATCCACTGGCGTTCGGTGAGACGCTTCTCAAGCACGCCGAACAACCTTGTAGCCTCGGTGGCGTAGCGTTCCAGCGGACGCTTGTCCTCGAAGTGACGGCCGGCGAATTTATGGAAGAAGCCGACCTGTCCGAAGATCGGCCCGACGGCTGCCATTTGAAAGAACACCCATTGCATCGTTTCGTATCGAAGTGCGGGGTCTGGGGACATCAACTGGCCGGTCTTTTCGGCAAGGTAGACAAGGATCGCGCCTGACTCGAACAGCGCGAGCGGCTGTCCACCCGGGCCGTCTGGGTCGATGATCGCGGGGATTTTACCGTTGGGATTAAGAGCCAGATATTCGGGCTCCCACGTCTCGTCCTTGCCGATGTCGATGTAATGCGGTTCGTAGGATAGGCCGAGCTCTTCAAGCGCAATCGACACCTTTACGCCGTTGGGGGTGGGTGACGAATAGAGTTGCAGCCGGTCAGCATGACTGGCTGGCCAGCGCGCGGTGATCGGAAAGGCGCTCAGATCGGACATGGGTGTTCCTGAAAAGGTTTTTCGGAGGGCGATTGGAACCGCATCTAGGGAGCGGCAGCCGATTCATCAACGGCTGGCAAAGCGGCGCACGCGATTGTGAGACTGCCTAAAGCCCGATCAGACCGCTTTGAAAGCCACGGTCGCGTTGGTGCCGCCAAAGGCAAAAGCGTTGGAGATGGCCGCGCGCACAGGGCGCACCTTTGCAACATTTGGCGTCACATCCAGATCGCACTCGGCGTCTCTTTCACGGTAGTTGGCGGTCGGGGGAATGATGCCGTCTCGAATGGCCATGACGCAGGCGATCATTTCCAGCGCGCCTGAGGCGCCCATACAATGGGCATGCATCGATTTGGTCGACGACACCGAGAGCCTATCGGCATGGCTGCCGAAGACGGTGCGGATAGCGAACGTCTCGATCAGGTCGTTCACCTTGGTGCCCGTGCCGTGGGCGTTGATATAGTCGATCTCTTCAGGTGCCAGCCCTGCATCGGCCAAGCACAGGCGTATCGCCTGCATTGGGCCTTCGAGTGTCGGCGCGACGATATCGGTGGCGTCCGCTGACATGCCGGCTCCGGCAAGTTCTGCCAGAATAGTCGCGCCGCGCGCGGTAGCATGTTCAAAGGTTTCCAGCACAGCCATGCCCGCACCTTCGCCGATCACCAGCCCGTCGCGGTCGGCCGAGAAGGGCCGGCAGGTCTCGCGGGCCAGTGCTCGCAGCGCTTCCCAGCTCTTCAGGATACCATAGACCAGAGGAGCGTCGGTGCCGCCCGCCAGCATGATATCGGCCCGGCCAAGCCGCAGCTGGTCGGCTGCAGCCGCCAGGGCATGGTTGGAAGAAGCGCAGGCAGAGGTGACACCAAACACCGGACCGCGCAGGCCGTGCACCATGGAGACCTGCCCGGCGGCAGCGCCAGGCATGATGCGCGGTACGGTGAACACATCGGCGCGTGGCCGGCCCTCAAGCAGGATGGCTCGGTAATTGTCCTCCGCCGTGCGGCCGCCATAAATACCGGTGCCGACAACTGCGCCTGCGCGCATGGCATTGCCGGCATCGATGGTGAGGCCGGACTGGCGCAGCGCCTCAGTGGCAGCGATCACACCAAGCAGGCTGAAACGGTCCATGGTGATCAGCCGCTTGCGCGCCAGCCCGTGGTCGGGAAGCGCCTTGATCTCAGCGCCGATGCGTACTTTGAGCTCAAACAACGGTGCGGTGGTTATCTCGCCAATGCCGGAACGGCCCTCGCGCATCGCGCTCCAGATGGACGGCGCGTCCGTTCCCAGCGCGCACAGGCCACCCACACCGGTGATGACAATGCGCTGACGTGGCATGTCAGGCTTTTTGGTCGATCAGGGTGCGTACGGCGGTGACAATGTCGCCGACATCCTTGAGATTGTTCCATGCCTCGACCGTGTTCATCTCAATCTCGATCCCGTAGGCTTCCTCGAGGTCGAAAACGATCTCGGTAAGCTCCAGCGAATGAATGCCAAGAGCGGTCAATTCGGTACCCAGCGTGATTTCCTCGCCTTCCGGCTCCGCATGCGTCTTGATCTTTTCGATGATCTCGTTGGCAAGTTTGTCGGTCATCGTTTTCGTTTCCTGCAAGGCGTTTCCCCAATTCTGCGGCTTGTCTCCGCTTATTTCCCCAGAAACACGCGCTGCCGGCTGAAATATCGATCCGCCGACGGTGGCAAACAGTGGGGCAACCTATAGAAACTGAAACGAGCTGAGGCAACAAGCGATATCTCGACAATGCCGCCTCGAGGCACAAGGTTGCATCCGTTGGGGCAATCATCATTAAGCTTGCAGACATTGGCATACAACGCGTTTCGGCTGGGCCGCCTGCGAGAAGGCTCGGGTTAAGCTGGGAGGCCAGAGCCAATTGCGGGTTGAGGAGTATGCATCTGCGTTTGATCAGTGAGGAAACGGGGTTTGCCAGGCAGGCGACCGGCCAGCGCAATGGCTTCGCCCTGATTGGACCTCGGATCGCTGATATGTTGTGCCATCCCACTGTGATGGGTGGTGACATTGCCATGGCAACGCTACTGCTTGTTGCTGCGGAAACAGCCAGCCTCGTCGGGCTCGATGTGCAAGTAGAAACGACTTTCCCGGACGGCATCAAGCTCGTCACGGTCCATCAGCCGGCACGATAGGGAGGAATATATCATGCTGCAACTTCGACCCAATTGTGAATGCTGCGACAAGGACCTGCCACCGGAAGCACCGGATGCGATGATCTGCACTTTCGAATGCACCTTTTGCCGTGACTGCGTCGACACGGTGCTGGTCGGCGTGTGCCCCAACTGCGGCGGCAACTTCTCGCCACGGCCGATCCGGCCTGCTGCCGAGCTTGTGAACAATCCGGCATCCACCAAACGGGTGCTGAAGGCTGAAGGCTGCGGCAGCCGTGCTGCCTGAGCGCCACGAGACCCGATATTTAAGGATTTCCGCTCATGATCTACGTCCTTGCCCTCTCCCTTTCCGCAATTCTTCTCATTCTCACCACGCTGCATGTGTATTGGGGCATAGGTGGCGTGTGGCCGGGTACTGACACCCGATCCTGTGCGCACGCCGTTGTCGGCTTTCGCGGTGTCAACGCAATGCCGGATGCATTTGCGTCTTTCTCGGTAGCCGCCTGCCTCGGACTGGCCACGCTGTGGCCGCTGGCAATGATCGGGATCGTAGCGAGCCCCTTCTCGCGTACCGGCTTGGCGGCTGCGGCTGTCCTCATCGCATTGGTATTTCTCGGACGAGGCGTTGCCGGGTTCATGCCTTTCTGGCGCAGGTTGGCCCCGGTCCAACCTTTCGCTACGCTGGACCGGAAATATTATGCGCCGCTTTGCCTTGTCATGGGGTTGGGCTTTGCAATCCTTGCCTTGTCGGAACTTTCGCGATGACGCAATCCACCTGAAACGTCTGCGCAACCGCGCGGCTGGAGGTGCTGACCGGAAGAACGGGAGACGCGGCGGCAATCCTTCTGAAGGCGGCCACAGACTAGACCAGACTCGCTAAACCGCCTGACTGGTTGCCAAAAGCCGTTGCACTGACGCTGCGCGAGCGTCATGCTGGCCAAAACAGGGGAAATTCCATGATCCTTGCTCGCCTTTCGGAACGCACCAATCTTCCCTTTTACGAGGAGCGCGTCGATCTCGCCTGCGCCTTCCGCTGGACCGCGCGGCTCAACATGCATGAAGCGGTAGCAAATCATTTTTCGCTGGCCGTCAATGAAGACGGATCGCAATTTCTGATGAACCCTAACCAGGTGCATTTCTCCCGCATCAAGGCAAGCGACCTGCTGCTCATTGATGCCAATGATCCTGAAACGATGAACCGGCCCGACGCACCGGACCCGACAGCCTGGGGTCTGCATGGAGCAGTGCACCGGCACTGCCGGCACGCGCGCTGCGTCATGCATGTTCACTCAATCCACGCCACGGTGCTTGCCTCGCTGGCCGATTCCACATTGCCTCCGATAGACCAGAATTCGGCGATGTTCTTCAATCGGCAGGTGGTGGACCCCCACTATGGCGGCCTTGCCTTCGAGGAAGAAGGCGCGCGCTGCGCGCAGCTTCTGTCCGACCCGAAAATCAAGGTGATGATCATGGGAAACCACGGCGTGATGGTGATCGGGGACAGCGTCGCAGACACATTCAACCGGCTCTACTATTTCGAACGCGCCTGCGAGACCTATATCAAGGCCCTCTGGACAGGCCGCCCGCTGCGTACGCTTTCGGATGAAATCGCCGAAAAGGCCGCCAGCGAAATGGATGACTACCCCGGCCAAGCCAATCGGCATCTCGCCGAGCTGAAGGCGATCCTGGACGAGGTTGAGCCGGTTTATCGGAGCTAGCGCTACTTCCCAGCCGACTTTGAGCGCTTGGCATTCAGTTTGCGGCCGTAAAGCTCTAGCCGGTGGTGGACGATGTCGTAGCCCAGCGCGCGGGCGATTTCATTTTGAAGCTCTTCGATACGGTCCGACTGAAACTCGATGACATCGCCGGTCTCTATATCGATCAGATGGTCGTGGTGGTCGCCGCTTGCCTGTTCGAAACGCGAGGGACCGCCCTCAAAGGCATGGCGGTGGATCGCGCCAAGTCCCTCCAGCAGCGTCATCGTGCGGTAGACGGTCGATAGCGAAATGGTGGTGTCTATTTCGGCTGCGCGGCGAAAGATTTCGAGCGCGTCGGGATGGCCCTCGGTATCGGACAGGATACGCAGAATGACCCGGCGCGGACGCGTAATACGCACCCCGGAAGCGCGCAATTCCTGCTCGTAATCGCGCCTGTGAATCAGTTGTCCATTCATTCCGCGACTATGCTTCAGATGCGAAGAGGTTGCAAAGTCAGCCGCCAAGAAGGGAGTGCCTTGAAAAACTTCCGCGAACCCGGCATGGCTCGCCTTAAGTGGAGCGGACCTATGACGGCGGAGCTGAACAGAATTGTCATTGTCGGCAGCGGACATGCCGGTGTCGAAGCAGCGAGCGCGTTGCGGCAGGATGGCTACACAGGCGCCATCACACTTGTCGGCGACGAACCTCACTTGCCCTATCAGCGGCCTCCGCTCTCCAAGGAATTTCTGAAAGGCCCCGACGACGCCGGCTTGCCATTAAAGGGAGAGGCGTTTTTTCCTGCCCATGACATCGCGCTCAGACTTGGCGTGCGCGTCAGTCGGATCGATCGCGAGAGCCACCATGTGGTGTTAAGCGACGGGGCGGAGCTTGGCTATGACCACCTCGTGCTTGCGCTCGGCGCGCGCAACCGCGTGCCGCCGGTCCCAGGGCTGGAGCCCGGCAAGGCTCTTCAACTGCGCAGTCTTGCTGACGCACGGAGTCTGATCCAGCGGCTCGACGGCCTTGACCGCGCAGCCATCATTGGCGGCGGTTTCATCGGCCTGGAGATGGCGGCTTTGTTGCGCGCACGCGGGGTTACAATCGACCTGATCGAGGCGGCGCCGATGCTGATGGGCCGCGTTTTATCGCAGCCTATGTCGGCCTTTTTCCGGGAATTTCACGAAGCGCTCGGCACAAGGCTTCACCTTGAAACGCTGGTTCGCCATGTCGAGCATGGGCCACGGTCTTCAGCATTGCGTTTGTCAAACGGAGCGGAACTCGAGGTGGACGCAGTGCTGGTGGCAGCCGGTGTCGAAGCCAATGTGGAGATCGCAGCCGAGGCCGGGCTCGCGGCTGATAACGGCATTTTGGTCGACAGTCTCCTGGCCACCGAGGATCCCGCCATTTCCGCAATAGGCGATTGCGCAGCCTATCCCAACAGCTGGACCGGCAGCATCACGCGGCTGGAATCCGTGCAGAATGCCGTCGATCAGGCCCGGACCTTGGCAGCCCGGCTGACCGGCACGCGACGGCCCTATGCCGCACTCCCATGGTTCTGGTCGCATCAGGGAAGTGCGCGATTGCAGATCGCCGGTATGGCGAACGGTCATAATGAATGCGTGCTGCGCGGCGATCCAGCCAGCCAGAAGTTTTCGATCTTTCTTTATGCGGGCGAACGGCTCGTGGCGGTGGAAAGCGTCAACAGTGCTGCCGAGCATATGGCTGCGCGCCGGCTCCTTTCTGCGGGTATTTCGGTTCCGAAACAACTTGCCGCAGATCCCGATGCAAGCCTGAAGCCTCTCATACCGGTGTGATCCCGCTCAGGCTGCCTTGGCGGTTTGCTGGCCTGCTGCAAATGAGCGACCATCGGCATTAAAAATGTGCAGATCGTTGGCGTCTGCATCGAGCTTGATCGGGGTGCCGCGCTTGATGGTCGCATTGCCGGGCAGCTTGGCGATCAGTGGTTCTTCCAACCCGCGGCCGATGTCGACATAGACCAGCTGCACTTCGCCCAGCTGCTCGATATAATCGACCTTGCCTTCAAACAGGCAATCCTTGCCCTTGGCGACGTACAGATCTTCGGGCCGAACGCCAAAGCTGATTGCATTGCCAGCCGCATCCGAAGGGGTGGAAATCGGCACGCGCAGGCGGTTGCCTCCGCTATGGGTCACCTCGGTTGAAGCCCCAGAATTGATGATCTTTGCCGGCAAAATATTCATCGCTGGTGAGCCGATGAACTGAGCCACGAACAGGTTGCCCGGTCGCTTATAGAGCTCCATGGGCGACCCCACCTGCTCAATGCGTCCATCCTTCAGCACCACGATACGGTCAGCCAGCGTCATCGCTTCGACCTGATCATGGGTGACATAAATCATCGTTGTATCGGGCATCGATTCCTTCAGCTTGGCGATCTCGATTCGGGTGGCGACGCGCAGTGCTGCATCCAGATTGGAGAGCGGCTCGTCAAACAGGAACACCTTTGGATTGCGGACGATGGCGCGGCCAATGGCAACACGCTGGCGCTGGCCGCCTGACATCGCCTTGGGCAAGCGGTCGAGATAGTTGGTCAGCTGCAAAATCTCGGCAGCCTGGCGCACACGGCGGTCAATCTCTTCCTTAGGCGCGCGCGCGATCTTCATGCCGAATGCCATATTGTCGTAGACGGTCATATGCGGATAAAGCGCGTAGGACTGGAACACCATGGCGATGCCGCGCCGTGAGGGCGGCACGTCGTTGACGGTCTCGCCGGCGATGTCCAGCGTGCCGCTGCTGATCTCCTCCAGTCCTGCGATGGTGCGCAGGAGTGTGGATTTTCCGCAGCCGGAGGGACCGACAAAGACGATGAACTCGCCCGATTTTATCTCCAGGTCGATGCCATGGAGAATGGTGAGGCTTCCATAAGCCTTCTTGATACTCTTGAGCGATAGATCAGCCATGGTTGTTCAGCCTCCCTTGACTGAGCCGGCCAGAAGGCCGCGGACGAAATAACGCTGCAGTGAAAAGAACACGATCAGCGGCACGATGATGGTCACGAAAGCCGAAGCGGTAAGAATTTCCCAGTCGCCGCCCCGCGAGCCGAGCAGCGCGTTAAGCTTGCCGGTCAGAACCAGCTGTTGCGAACCCGAGCCAAGAAATACCATTGCCACCAGTAGGTCGTTCCACACCCACAGAAACTGGAAAATGGCAAAGGACGCCAGCACCGGAAACGACAGCGGCAGAACGATCTTCATGAAAATCTCAAAATCGCTGGCACCATCAATACGGGCGGATTCCATCAGCTCGCGCGGCAGGCCGGCCATATAGGAACGCAGCAGATAAATGGCGAAGGGCAGGCCAAAACCGGTATGGGCCAGCCAGATGCCGAGATAGGTTTTGGACGGCACGCCGAAGAAAGCGCCGACGCCATTGTACAGTTTCAGCAGCGGGATCAGTGTCATCTGCAGCGGCACCACCAGAAGGCCTATGATAACGGCGATCAACAGCGCGCGGCCCGGAAAGCGCATCCATGCTAAGGCATAGGCGGCGAAGGCAGCGATCATGATAGGGATGATGGTAGCGGGAATGGTCACCGTCAGCGAGTTGATGAAGGATCGACCAATGCCCTCCGAAAACAACACGGATTCATAGTTTTCAGTGGTGAAGCGCGGTGGAAGCTCTGCCGAGAAATAGATGCGCCGGCCACGCTTGTCGTCGGAGGCCTGCGGATAGGTGGCGATGAAGCTGCCATCCTCGTTGAGCTGCAGCGTCTCGCCGTCGCCAACATCGGCAATTGTTCCAGCGTCGAACTCGGTCGGAGCGCGCGAGGTGATGCCGAAGGCACTTATGCTGCGTTTGTCGCCTTCTTCAAATAGCGCGCCCTCAAGGACGAATTTTCCGTCGCGCGCCACCGCCTCTGCGCCTGCTGGCAGGCGACCGGCCTCGGTCTGTGAGGAACTGGAGAGTGCGGTCCACCAGCCGGATACGATAATCTGGTCCTTGTCACGCAGCGAGGACACCAGAATGCCGAGCGTCGGGATGGTCCAGATAATGACGAAAAACAGCACCGCGATGTGGACGCCGTAGCGGCCAAGGGTGGATCCGCGCTGAGAGGTCATCTCAGTGCCCCCCGGTTTCTCTGTTGGCCTGGCGGATATTCCAGACCATGATCGGCAGAACGGCAATCATGATGATGATGGCAATCGTCGCGCCGCGGCCGAAATCGCCGCCGCCGCGGAACATCCAGTCAAACATCAGATTGGCCAGAACTTGGCTGTTCCACTGACCGTTGGTCATGGTCAGGACGATGTCGAACACTTTCAACACCAGAATGGTGATGGTGGTCCAGACCACCGCGATGGTGCCCCGGATCTGCGGGATCATGATCTTCCAGAATATCTGGAACGGGTTGGCGCCGTCGATGACGGCAGCCTCTAACGTCTCCTCCGGAATGCCGCGCAGCGCCGAAGACAGGATCACCATGGCAAAGCCGGTCTGGATCCAGATCAGAATCGCCATCAGAAAAAAATTGTTCCAGAAGGGAATTGAGATCCACACCTGCGGATCACCGCCAAGACCGGTGACGATGGCGTTCAGAATGCCAATCTGCGTCTGGCCCTCGCCGCGATATTCATAGATGAATTTCCAGATCACGCTGGCACCGACAAACGAAATGGCTAGCGGTAGGAAGATCAGGCTTTTTGCAAGGGTACCCCACCAGATCTTGTCGGTAAGGACTGCGATAACCAGCCCCAGAAAGGTGCAGGTGGCCGGCACGACTGCCAGCCAAAGCAGATTGTTGAGGATCGAGATACGGAATTCGCGATCACCGAAAGCCCAGCTGTAATTGGCCAGGCCGACAAAGGCGTCGCCGCTGCGATCCAGAAACGAGAGCCGCACCGTCTCGACCACTGGATAGATGAGGTAGACGCTGAGGATCAACAAAGCGGGGCCGATGAACAGCCATGGGCGCACCAGTCCCTGCCTGCGCAAACTGTCGATGGCTGCCGCGCCCGTGACGCCGCGTGCCGGAAAGACCAGGTCGACCAGTTTGTTGGCGCCCCAGAAATAGGCGACGCAGCCGCCGACGCCGACAATGATGACGAAAACTGCCGAGAACAGCTGAGCTGCCATGTTCATGCGCCTCCCGCTTCACGCCATTTGTTGCAGATCGGTCCGGCTTCCAGGCTGCCCGCGATAAAATCGGGCGCGCCTGGAGCCTTGGCCCGGGAGGACCTATTTGATGGCGTCCCAGCTTTTCTGGATTTCGCCCGCGACTTCGGCTGCCGGCTTGCCGCCGACGAGGTCGATCATGCCGGTCCAGAAGGCACCCGCACCGATTTTGCCGGGCATCAGGTCCGAGCCGTCAAAGCCGAAGGTCGAGGCGTTGACGAGTATTTCGCCCTGCTTCTTCAGCGCTTCATTGGCATAAGCGTCCTGATTGACGGTCTTGAGCGGAGTCAAAAGGCCCGATTGCGCCATCCAGACCTCATGCGCCAACGGCATTTTCAGGAAGTCGATGAAGGCGCGCGCGGCCTTGGAATCCTTGGTGATGGCAAACAGCGTACCGGCACCCAGAACCGGTTTGCCAAGCTCTGGCTTGGAGGCCATCGGCGGCAGATAGAAGAAGTCGGCATCGACGCCAAGTTCGGTGCCTTCCGGGAAGAAGGACGAGATGAAGGACGCCTGCTTGTGCAGGTAGCATTTGGGCGGCAGGCCAAACAGGCCCTTGGGGCTGTCGCGGAAGTCAGTCGCTGCCACAGCCGCCTTGCCGCCATCGACATAGGTGTCCTTGGTGGCGATGTCGGCAAAGATCTGCAGCGCGTTGACCACCGCCGGATCGGTAAAGGGGATCTCGTTGCGGGTCCATTTTTCATAAACCTCACGGGGCTGGGTGCGCAGCATGATGTCCTCAACCCAGTCGGTCGCCGGCCATCCGGTAGCACCGCCGGAGCCCAGGCCGATACACCATGGCACACCGCCATCGGCGACAATCCGGTCGGTCAGCGCCTGCATGTCTTCCCAAGTCTCGGGCACCTTGTAACCGGCTTCCTCAAAATTTTCTGGCACGTACCAGACCAGAGATTTCAGGTCGGCCTTGTAGGGGAAGGCGAAAAATTTTTCGGTGCCGTCTTTGTCCTTGTAGGTGCCAAGGTCGACCCATGACTGGCCGGCACCGTAATTGTCTTTGACGAAAGCGGCTGTCTCGTCGCCCAAGGGCGACAACAGACCCTTGGAGGCGAGGTCTTGCAGCAGGCCGGGCTGAGGCAGCACGGCGATGTTGGGCGGGCTACCGGCCTGCGTGTCGATGACAATCTGCTGCTCGTAGTTTTCGGACGAGGAATAATTGATGGTGACGCCGGTTGCTTCAATGAAATAGGCCAGCATCGAGCGCACCAGCGCCTCATCCTCGCCGCGCCATGGCCCGAAGATCGAGAGGGTTTCGCCCTTGAGATCAAGCTTTTTCAGGTCTTCAAAATTGTCCCAATGAAAGCGGGCATCCTCGCCCGGCTTGAATTTCAGCTCGGCAGAAGCCGGTGCTGCAAAAACAAGAGCTGCCGCGGCAACCCCAAGCATAAGGGTCTTATTCATTGATCTTCCTCCCGGTCGGACCATTTATGATCTGGACAGGACCTCCATCCCATCCGCGCCCTCGCTCAAATTTTGCAATCTATGCAACAATCCAAAGCGCTTTGGCTTGGCTTATATTCGCCAGCTATGCGCGTAGGAGTCAAGTGAGAAGTTGGTACAATCGATTTAGTTGCGCGTTTCAGGTGCGTTGCAATACGCATCCACCGCGCTGCACCATACGAGACATCTTTCGCAATCGCTCAACTCTGTCTATCATGGCGTTGATTTCCATATGAATTTGAAAGCGCTTTGAGCAGCTGGCCCCGGTGAATCTGAAACAACTGTCCACGCTTCTGTCGCTATCGCAGACTACGGTCAGCCGGGCTCTGAATGGCTATCCGGAGGTATCGGAAGATACAAGGCGGCGGGTTATGGACGCGGCCAAGCGACATGGCTACCGGCCCAATCCTAGCGCGCGGAGGCTGGCCACCGGCAAGGCAGGCATGATCGGCTATGTCATGCCCACCGGGGCGACCGTCGATCTTGACCCGCATTTTGTCGAGTTCCTGTCGGGACTGGGTGACTATGCCCGCACCCACGAACTTGACCTTGTGTTGAGCCCGACAACGGTGGACGACGAGGAAGACACCTATCGCCGAATCATAGCCAACAAGCAGGTGGACGCTCTCTATATTTCCTCGCCGCTACCGGTCGATCCGCGGGTTACACTGGTTCACCGGCTTGGTTTCCCCTACATCGTCCATGGCCGCGCCGACGGGCTGGACTTCGATTATCCTTTTCTCGACATCGACAATGAAACAGCATTCAAGGAGGCGACGCGACTTCTTATCCAGCTTGGCCATACGAAGATGGCGCTGATCAATGGCGACAACACGCACAGCTTTGCCATCCATCGCGAGCGCGGCATGAAGAATGCGCTTGCGGCGGCTGGCCTCTCCCTGCCTGACCACCGGCTGGTCTCTACAGCGATGACCGAGGAGCAGGGCTACCGCGCCACCCGGCGGCTGCTCGAAAGTATAGAGCCGCCGACTGCGATCATCTGCTCCAGCCTGTTCATGTCCCTCGGCGTGGTTCGCGCCATCCGCGATCTCGGACTGACCATCCCCGACGACGTGTCGCTGATTGCCCACGACGACGTGTTTCCCTGGCTGAAGCCGGAAAACTTCTCGGTCCCGCTGTCAACGACACGCTCATCGATCCGGGCTGCAGGGGCGCGCGTCGCAGCACGGTTGGCGGCCCGCATTTCAGGACAGGAGAGCGAACCTACTGGTGAGATCTGGCCGGTGGATCTCATCGTGCGCGGGTCAGTCTCAGCCGTGCGGATATAGGCTTACCTGGCAGCCGCTGCAGCTTTTGTGTTGATCAGGCCGAAGCCGAAATCAGTATCGCGGCCTGCGGGCCCAAGATCGTGGGCTGTGCTGGCCAGGGCGTGCTCCACCCAGTCGGCGGAATGGTCCGGCGCAGCGGACAGAAGGTTTGCAATTGCGCCGCTAACCACCGCTGCCGCAAAGGATGTGCCGGTGACCAGATCTGTGCCGCCAGGCACCGGCGCGACCAGTTGCACGCCGGGCGCTGCGACATAGACATAGGGGCCGCGATTGGCCTGCTCCATTAGCCCATCCTCGTCGTCTGTCGCGGTGACCGCAATCACCTCGGGATAGGCGGCTGGATAGCCATAGGGCGCCTGAGGACCGTTATTGCCGGCGGCGGCTACCAACAGGATTCCGCGCTCGCGTGCCGCCCCCACCGCACGCGCCATCAGGTCATTGGCGGGCCCGACAAAGCTCATATTGATCAGCCGCACATCCTGCTCTGCCGCCCAGTCGAGCGCTGATAGGATGACAGACATGGTTGAGCGGCCACCCTCAAAGGCGCGAGCATGAAAAATCACGGCACCCGGTGCAATGCCCGGCGACACACCGATGCCGGCCAGAATGCCTGTGATCGAGGTGCCATGGCCGCGGTCGGCAACCGGCGTTTCCTCCATGGCATCGAAGGTGCCGGCAATCACGCCGGCAAGGGCCGGATGCGTCTCGTCTGCGGCGGTATCGATGACGGCAATGCGCACCCCGGTTCCCCTTGCCTCAGCTGCCGCGATCTCGATCCGCCCGAAAGCGTAGCTGCCGATAGTGGCAGCCTGCTGCAGGCTGTAAATATGATTGGGCGCGCGCGACAGGATGCGCGCATCGCCGGCGAGCTGCGCCAGCACCACGCCGACCGGGCGTCCATCGGGAATGCCGAACCGCGCCACCGTGACGCCTAGAAGGGCGGATTGGCGCATCGAGCGAACCTCCAGGCCGAGGGCTGCAGCCACAGTTGCCGCAGCCTGCGGGTCTCCATTGATCGACACCAGCACCTCGTCGGGAACGAACGCGCCAGAGACTGCCTGTGGTGCAACCAGCAAGAGCGGACGATTGGCCAGTGGCGCGACCGGAGGCGGGTTGGGGGACGGCGGGGCGGCGGCAGGGTCAAACAGGTCGACCAGAATGGCTGGCAGGACTACCGGCCCCGCCGGTGCGCTTGCAGAACTGTTCGGGTCTGGCCGCGGCGTTGGCGTCACCTGCGCCAATGCCTGCCCGGCAAACATCAGAGTTGCCAGCCCGAAGGCGGTGGCCGATATCCATTGTCGGTGCCGGCAGGCGAGGTTGAGACGTGATGCTCTAGCCATTGGGCGGCTTCCTGCCGGGCAGGATTTCCGCCACAACGGGAGCGGAAGAGAAAACACTCACGATCCGTTCATAGTCAGCGCCGGTCTTGGCCGGGAACGAAATTTGGAAAATACCTCCCGCGCCTGGCCCGTCGGACACAACAGCGTCCTGGCCGTCGAGCAGGCCGGTGATTTCGGCCATGCTGGCATCGGGCTTGAAGACGATGAACACGAACGGCCAGTTGGCTTGCTCGGCAGCATTGCCGGCCACTTCGAAATCCGGGTTTTGGCTGGATGGCTTGATGCTGCCCTGCACCAGCACCAGCACGATGGCTGCGGCAGCCGTTGCCCAGGCGAGGCCGACTGGCAAGCCGACAAGCGTACTCCAAAGACGTGCAAACAGCGAGGTCTGGCTGGCGGTGCGCTCGCTGCCCGCTTCGTCATCAAGCGATTTGGAGAACCGCGTCAGGGCGTCGGCGGGCGGGCGCACCGCATCATTGGCCGCCATGGTGCTGAACAGCTCGGCCTCCGCTTCAGCCAGCGCCTCGGCGCCCTCAGGATCGGTTGCCAGCCAAAGTTCCAGGCGGTCAAGATCCGCGCCTTCCAGCGTCCCGTTGAGGTAAAAGGGTAGCAGCGCCTGCATGGCGTCGCCCGCATTCATCGGGTTCGCGCTCATGGCCAGCCCCTGTCATAACCGGCAGCCTTGAGCGCTTCGCCGAGTTTTTTGCGGGCATAAAACATGCGGGTCTTCACGGTTGCCACGGGAATGGAGAGTATTTCGGCAATCTCCGAGACCGAACTCCCATGATAATAGGCGAGATCGATGACCGTGCGGTGTTCTTCCGGCAGTGCAGTGACCATGCGCTTCAGGGCCGCGCCCTTGTCGTCTTTCATGGCGGTCACTTCGGGCGTATCGGCGCCGTCGGCAATGGTTTCGGCCTTGTCGTCGTCCAGCCATTCTTCCTTGCGCTTGCGCAGATGTGAAAGTGCCTTGAATCGGGCAATGCCAAGCAGCCATGTGGAGACCTGGCTGCGCGCCTCAAAGCGCGGCGCCTGCCGCCACAATTCCAGAAACACTTCATTGGCGATATCGTCTGCCATTGATTCCGATCCTGTCTGGCGCGCCACAAACCGATATACCCGGGCATGATGGCGCATGAACAGAAGCCGCACCGCCGCACGGTCACCCTTTGCCACGCGGGCAACAAGTTCGCCGTCTGTCGGCTGGCCACCGGAATGGCTCATGGCCACAGCTTCCTGAGGCTTTGTCGCATCATGCTTCGCAAAGGTTCACGGCCCCTCAACCAATAATCCTGAGTGAAAGCTAAACGAACCCGGGCGGCATGACCAGCCGGTCATGGATTGGGCGCTATCAGCGCGCGTTCGGGCTGCGCCGGAAAAAAATTCTCTTGTCGTACTCGTTGCCGCAAAAGCGATTGCTGGGCTGGAAAGGTGGCGCGAGCGCATTCCTTCTTGGGGTTGAGTTGCGCATGTACATTTTAGATCCGCTTCCGAAAGGCTGTCCACACATGACGACAGAACAAGCAAAGCTTAACGCCTTCCCCGTTTTTATGCGGGTGGACGGCCAGTCTGTGGTCATAGTCGGCAATGGCGAGGAGGCGCTGGCCAAGGCGCGGCTGTTGTCACAGTCGAGCGCGATCCTCAAAATCATCGCTGAAAAGCCCGAGCCGGCGCTGTGGTCGTGGATCGCCGCCAACCGTCCCGTGCATATAGCTGACGCCTATGACGCAGCGCAGCTCCACGGGGCAGCGCTGGTCTTCGCCGCAAGCGGCAATGAAGCGCTGGACCGGCGGATCGTTACCGATGCGCGGGCGATCAAAATTCCAGCCAACGCAGTCGACCGCCCAGATCTGTGCGACTTCTTCACGCCCGCCATCGTCAACCGCGCACCGGTTTGCGTGGCGATCGGTACCGAGGGCGCAGGGCCGGTGCTTTCCCAGATGATCCGCGCCCGCGTGGATCAGATGCTGTCGCCCACGCTTGGCCGGCTGGCCAGTCTTGCCGCCGATTTTCGCGAGCGTGCCGAGGCGCTGTTGCCGCGCGGCAGTGCTCGTCGCCGCTTCTGGCGCGATTTCTTCGAGGGCGAGCCTGCACGTGCACTGGAAATCGGCCATGCCGCTGAGGCCGAGGAAGCTGCCAATCTGTTGCTTGCACGTCGCACCGCAGCTGAAGGCCACATCGCGCTCGTGGGTGCTGGCCCCGGCGCGGAGGATCTGTTGACGCTGCGCGCCCAGAGGCTGCTCATGCAGGCCGATTTCATTGTTTATGACGCACTGGTGCCCGAGGCCGTGGTGGCCATGGGTCGGCGCGATGCCGAGCGCCTTCCGGTTGGAAAGCGCAAGGGTTGTCACTCCAAGAGCCAGGCTGAGATCAACGATCTGCTCGTCGCGCTTGGTCAGCAAGGCAAGCGCGTGGTGCGGCTGAAGAGCGGCGATCCGCTGGTGTTTGGCCGCGCGGGCGAGGAAATGCAGGCGCTGCGCGATGCAAACATCTCTTATGAAGTGGTGCCGGGCGTCACCGCCGCATTTGCAGCCGCGGCCGAGTTCGAGCTGCCATTGACGCTGCGCGGCGTTGCCTCTTCGCTGGTCTTCACCACCGGGCACGACCTCAAGGGCGAGACATTGCCTGACTGGGGCAGACTGGCAATCTCGGGTGCCACTGTCGCTGTCTATATGGGACGCTCGGTCGCCGCAGATGTTGCGGGCCGCCTGATCGAGGCCGGATTGTCCCCGGATACAGCAGTGGCCGTCGTCGAAAACGCCAGCCTTGGCACGCGCCGACTGTTCCACGGCACAATCGCCGATCTGCCGGCGCTGGAGCACCGCGATGAACTTTCTGGCCCGGTCATGACACTCATCGGCGATGCCGTTGCCGGCGCCAACTTTGCCAATTCAGAACCGCTGACCAGCCAACGTGCGCTTTTAGCCAAAACTGCCCAGGGAGCCCACGCATGAAAATACTCACTGCCAACCGGCTGATCGATGGCGAAGCTGTCTGGTATGCCGGCGACCATTGGGCTGAAATGATCGATACCGCCACCGTCGCTGCCGACAAGGCGGACGAGGAACGGCTTGAGGTCATCGGCAAGGCAGCGCACGACCGCAACCTCGTCGTCGACGTTGCCATGGTCGACATCGAGCTTGTCGGCGGTGCCATCGTCCCTATCCGCCTGCGAGAGCGCATCCGCGCTTCGGGCCCGACCAACCGTAACGACCTTGGCAAACAGGCCCGTCCGAAAATTTCTCAAGCAGCCTGAAGCTGAAAGAGTAGATCATGTACCGTTATGACGAGTTCGACCACGAGTTTGTCGGCGCCCGTGTCGCCGAGTTTCGCGATCAGGTCGACCGCCGGCTGGCTGGCGAGATCACCGAAGAGCAGTTCCGCCCGCTCCGGTTGATGAACGGTGTCTATCTGCAACTCCATGCCTACATGCTGCGCGTCGCCATTCCCTATGGCACGCTGAATGCGAAGCAGTTGCGGATGTTAGCCCACATCGCGCGCAAATATGACCGCGGCTATGGCCATTTCACCACACGCCAGAATATCCAGTACAACTGGCCGGCATTGTCAGACGTACCGGCCATCCTCGATGATCTCGCCAGCGTTGAAATGCATGCGATCCAGACCTCGGGCAATTGCATCCGCAACGTGACCGCCGACCATTTCGCCGGCGCTGCCGCCGACGAAGTCGCGGATCCGCGCCCCTATGCCGAGATCCTGCGGCAATGGTCGTCGGTGCATCCGGAATTTTCCTATCTGCCACGCAAGTTCAAGATTGCCGTAACCGGAGCCGAGCGCGACCGCGCGGCGATCCAGACCCACGATATCGGCCTGCATCTGAAGAAGAATGCTGAGGGCGAACTCGGCTTTGCCGTATATGTCGGTGGTGGTCAGGGCCGCACGCCGTTGATCGCCAAGAAGATCCGCGACTTCCTGCCAGAGAAGCACCTGCTTTCCTACGCTACCGCGATTCTGCGCGTCTACAATCTGAACGGAAGGCGCGACAACAAATACAAGGCCCGAATCAAGATCCTGGTCCACGAGACCGGCACCGAAGAATTCGCCCGACAGGTCGAGGCTGAGTTTGACGCGCTGAAGGACAGCGACTTGACGCTACCGGGAAACGACATCGCCGCCATTCAAGCCTATTTCGCGCCGCCGGCACTGCCTGTGCGGGCTGATGGCGATGACGCGGTGCGGCTGGCGCGGCTTGATTCCCGCAGTTTTTCCGAATGGGTGGACCAGAATGTCACCACCCACAGCAATGCCGATTATGCGGCGGTGACGATTTCGCTGAAGGGCATCGGCGAGGTGCCGGGCGATGCCTCCGACAGCCAGATGGAGGCGGTGGCCGACCTCGCCGAACGCTACGGTTTCGACGAGATCCGCGTAACCCATGAACAGAATCTCGTGATTCCGCATGTGGCACGCGCCGACCTCAAGGCCGTGTTCGACGCGCTGGTTGAAACAGGGCTCGCGACGGCCAATGCCGGGCTGATCTCCGATATTATCGCCTGCCCCGGGCTGGATTACTGCGCGCTTGCCAATGCGCGCTCCATCTCGGTGGCGCAGAACATCTCCAACCGGTTTGCCTCGCTGGAGCGCCAGCGCGACATCGGCGAATTGAAGCTGAAGATTTCCGGCTGCATCAATGCTTGCGGCCACCATCATGTTGGCCATATCGGCATTCTTGGCGTCGAGAAAAAAGGTGCCGAGCTCTACCAGGTTACGCTTGGCGGTTCTGGCGACGAAAACACGTCGATTGGCGAGATTGTCGGTCGTGGTTTTGGACCTGAGGAAATCACGGATGCCATTGAGACTGTGGTAGAGACTTATCTTGGCCTGCGCGAAGACCGGGATGAGACTTTTCTTGCAGCCTATCGCCGGGTCGGCGCGGCCCCCTTCAAAGCAGCACTGTACGGCGCTGAAGCCAAGGCCGCCTGATATGACCGTCGATGATGCAGATCGCGCGATGGGCGAGCAGGCGGCGCTGCTTGACCAGCGTTACGGTGACCTTGAGCCGATCGAGGTGATCGAGCGCGCCGCGCTTCGCTATTTTCCAGACCAGATCGCCGCGGTCTCATCCTTCGGCGCGGATTCGGCGGTGCTTTTGCACATGATCGCCACCGTCGATGCCTCGCTCCCTGTCATTTTTCTCGATACAGGCAAGCACTTTGAGGAAACGCTTCATTATCGCGATGCGCTGGCAGAGGATTTCGGTTTGACCAACATCAAGGTCATCGGTCCCCTGCAACTGGCGCTCAACCGCGACGACCGAGACGGCACGCTGCACCAGCGCGACACCGATGCCTGCTGCGCGATCCGCAAGGTCGAGCCGATGGCGCGGGGGGTTGAGCCCTATAAAGCATGGGTCACCGGGCGCAAGCGGTTCCAGGCCTCCACGCGCACAGCCTTGCCGGTGTTCGAAGCGGTAGGGCCCCGCGCCCGCGTCAATCCTCTCGCGCGCTGGTCTCCGGATGACATCGGCGCGTATATGCAAGCCCACAATCTTCGCGAAAATCCGCTGGTGGCCTATGGCTACCTGTCCATCGGCTGTTTTCCCTGCACCAAGGTCGTGGAAGCAGGCGCAGATGCGCGCAGTGGTCGCTGGGCCGGCCTCAACAAAACCGAATGCGGCATCCACATGCCCGTGCTCGACAAATCTCTCGCTACTGCTGGAAACGCGTGATGAACGAAACCGAGAATTCTTCATCGCGTCTGTGGACGCCAGCCGGCTTTGTCGAGGATGAGTGGACCCACGCCGACACAGCCGACGCGCTTGCTTCAAATGGTCGTGTGATCCTGCCGCTCGACGCTTTCCTGGCCCTTGACGCAGAAACCCGTATCTCAGCCAGCGAGCGTCTTGGCGTGGTGCTGCAGCCGGGCGATGTGCTGGAGGCGCTCCTGCCGCATCTGGGCAACCTGACGCTGGTGGCGTTGGCATTCCCAGCGTTTACTGACGGGCGCTCTTTCTCAAAGGCCGAGCTATTGCGCAGTCGCTATGGCTTTGAGGGCGTTGTGCGCGCTAGCGGGAAGGTGCTGATTGATCAGCTGCCCCATATGCTACGTGTCGGGTTCGATCAATTTGAAGTGACGCATCCGGTGCTGTTAAAACGCCTCAAGCAGGGCGTGGCAGGCGGGATCGCGTTACATTACCAGCCATCTGCGAAAGCTGCCGAGGCAGGCGAGGCCTATTCGTGGCGGCGCCGGAGAACCGGCAGCTGAGTTCAGGTTACCAAAAAACCTATTGTTCACGGCCCGACGATTTTTTGGCGGCAGCTGCATCAATAGCGTTTAGCATTTGCTGGATATCGGACGGCAGCTCCTCGTCCACCCGAAACGCCGGCAGCGATTGTAGGTAGCTGACATTCGCTTTTGAGCGAATTTGTCTCCTGATCGTTGCGGGCAAGCTTGCCGGTTGGTCTGGGCTGCGGGGCATCATGGTCCTGTTCCTGTTACGCATGGTCAATCCCTGCCATCGGCGTTGGTTCCCCAGAAAACCAAGAATGGGCGCTCCGCGCTAACACAAGGTAAATTTTGAATTAAATGCAAAACATCGTTCCTGAAGCGTCAACTCCCCATTTTGCTGGCCAACAGAAACCGATATGTACAGCGGGCTCATGACTCTCAAGGGCGCTAATGCTGGCTGCGGGCGGGTCAACGCTGCTACTCGCAGCCACTGAACGGGAACCCACCTTCTCGTAAGAATATGTGATGAGAGACGTCGGAACCGGGAGGCCATGAGCGCGTTTTCGGTGCATGGAACACAAATCCTTCACCCGACCGATCCGGGTTTGCTTCACGGAGTATGGGAGAACCAGAACGGTTGCCGATACGCATGAGGCACTGGATTGTCTGATGTACTGGTGGCCTGCCAACCACGGCCCGCGCCACCGGGATGCGCTCGACGCGTGCCTAAAGGTACTCGACGGTCATCGATCGATGATCGACGCACAAACCGCGTTCGAAGCCGCCGCAATGGAAGCGAACCTTCTCGAGCAGGGCTCGTCAAAACACCGCTAGAAACTTCATATCAGTTTGAGGGCACCACCATGACGGACCACTTTGACAGTGACGTGAAACTTACGGTCGGCAATGAACACACCATCAGGACAGTTCAATCTGTCAAGGATGCGTGTGAAGTGCTAATCGACTGGCCGCAGGCGCGTCGGGGACCGTTTTATCAGTCGACGCGCGAAGTAGTGGAAGCTGCTATCGCAGGCAAGAAGACCGCCGAAGAAGCCCGCACAGCCTTGATGGCGCTAGCCGTCCATGCGGGCGTTCTGGTCGATAGCTGATATCAGCTGAAAAAGACGCCAGAATCAGGCGTCTTTTTCAGCCATTTCATTAACAGGGCCTGGTTCAGCGGGGGTCTCAGCTGCGGCCGCCTTGGGACCACCCTTGGCCACGCCGACCATGGCTGGGCGCAGCACGCGCTCGCCGATGGAATAGCCAGGCTGCACCACCTGCACCACCGTATTGGCCGGTACATCCGGATTTGGCACTTCGAACATGGCCTGGTGGAAATTCGGGTCGAACTTTTCACCCTCAGGGGCCAGCTTTTTTACGCCGTGACGTTCCAGCGTCGACAGCATGACACGTTCGGTCATCTCGACGCCCTCGATCAGCGCGGCAAAGCCAGCATCGCCAGCTTCCTTCGCCTCAACTGGGATCGCATCAAGCGCGCGGCGCAGATTGTCCGAAACTGCCAGCATGTCGCGGGCGAAATTCGATACCGCATAGGCGCGCGCATCGTGCACGTCGCGGGCTGTGCGGCGACGCAAATTCTCCATTTCCGCAGCAGCACGCAGCGCGCGGTCCTTCAGCTCGTCGTTTTCCTTCATCAGGCGCACAACGACCTCATAATCGCCGCCGTCGCCCGGCATTTCAGACCCCTCGAACGCCTCAGCCTCGAGCGCTTCGCTCACGATTGCCTCTTCGGGGTCGGGTAGATTATTTTCCTGTTCGCTCATCGTCGCTTCCAGTTACTCACTCATGCGGGTGTTCAAGCCCCGATATCGAGGTTCAAGTTCCAAAAATCAAGGGTTGTCGGGCTCGTGAAGGTGCTAACGCAGCATCCGGCTGATCAGTTGCGCGGTATAATCCACCATTGGCACGATACGCGCATAATTCAGCCGCGTCGGACCGATCACGCCCAGCGCGCCGATGACGCGCGAATCCTTGTCGCGATAGGGCGCTACCACCAGCGAGGAACCCGAAAGGGAAAACAGCCGGTTCTCCGAACCGATGAAGATCCGCACGCCGGAGCCCTCTTCGGCAAGGTCGAGCAGCTGCATCAGCCCGTCCTTGGTCTCCAGATCCTCGAACAGATGGCGCAGCAGCTCGATATCGGTCTGGGCAGTGACGTTCTCCAACAGATTTCCGCGCCCGCGCACAATCAGCCGTGCCGGCATATCGGTTTCCGTGCCGGCCCATATTGCCAGGCCCTTGTCGACAAGATCCTGTGACAGCGTGTCGAGCGCTGCCTTGGTGTCTTTGCGCAGTCGCGCAATCTCAATGCGTGCTTCGGAAAGTGTGCGGCCACGAATATGGGCATTGAGGAAGTTCGACGCCTCGTGCAACTGCGAGGTGGTGACGCCGGCCGGAAGATCGACGACGCGGTTCTCGACATCACCATTTTGCGACACCAGCACCGCCAGTGCCTTGGTGGGCTCAAGCTGGATAAATTCGATATGTTTGAGCGCCGCCTCGCTTTTTGTGGCCAGGACCATGCCGGCACCGCGAGACAGGCCCGACAGCATCTGGCTGGCCTCGGTCAGCATCTGCTCCAGCGTCGCGCCGCTGCCCGACGCGTTGACCTGAGTTTCCATCACGCGCCGCTCATCGTCCGTCAGGTCGCCAACCTCCATGAAAGCGTCGATGAAGAGCCGCAGTCCCTTTTGCGTGGGCAGTCGGCCAGCCGAGATGTGCGGCGAATAGACGAGACCCAGATGTTCCAGGTCGCTCATCACATTGCGTACAGTGGCTGGTGACAGCGACTGCGGCAGCCGCCGCGACAGGTTGCGCGAGCCCAGTGGTTCGCCCTCCTGCAGATAGGAATCGACAATCAACCGAAAGATATCGCGCGACCGCGTATCCAGCGATTGCAGCGTTTGGTCAGCAACGGGTTTGGTCATTTTCGGGTTCGGTACCTCTGTCTGCAAAGATATAGACAGAGGCGGGGGGAACACAACTCCCGACGATTATGGTATGTCCCGGTCGGTGGTGGGCCGGCTCATCGCCCTGAGACCATGGTTGCCGCGAAGGTTTCGGCAATAGCCAGCACCGCTGCGTGGATCGGCCCCGACGTGATGCTCGGAATAACAGAGGCATCGGCAACATAGAGGTTATCGAGCCCGCGAAGCCGCAGACCGGCGTCAACCACGGCATCAGAGTGTGCACCCATGCTGCAGGTGCCGCAGGGATGATGATGCGTAATAACGCTGCGGGCGATAAAATCGTCGATCTCAGAGCGGCTTGTCAGGGGACCCGGCAGGAGTTCATCCATACGCCATTCGGCAAACTCCCCGTGGTGGCCAATCATGCGCGCCGCTTCAAGCGCCTGCCTGAATAGGGCGCGGTCCCGCTCCGTCTGCAGATACGCAGGATCGATGATCAAGGGATCTGCTGCAGTGGCGCCGCTGATTCGGATGCTGCCCCGGCTGGAAGGATGGGTCACCCCGAACAGCAGCGAATAGGCCGATCCCGCGGCCGGCGCCTCGAAGCACTCCGAAACAATGGGTGCTACGCCGCAGCCGACCACGATCTCTGGCTGGCCACCGGCGGTGAAATCTCCCGCACGCATATACGCCATTGATTCCGAATGCTGGAGGCGCGATGGCGGGACCCGCTTAAGGGCTGCGTAGAGATTTCCGGCACCCAGCAAATGGTCCTGCAGATTATCGCCGACGCCCGGCAGGGCGATCAAACATACCACCCCGGCCTGGTGAAGTATCTCTTCCGGTCCGATGCCCGAGCGCATCAGCAATGCCGGACTTTCCAGTGCCCCGCTGCACAGCACGAGTTGATCGGCCAGGATTTCGAACGGACCCTCCCGGTCAATCACCGCGACACCTTCAACGCGGCTGCCGGAAAGAACAAGGTGCTGGGCCCGCGTTGCCAAACAGATCCGCAGATTAGGGCGGCTTCGTACGGTCGGTGTCAGCCAGGCATCCGCCACGGTAACCCGTCGCCCGCGGCGAATATTCAAGGAATTGGGCGTGACACCGATCATCGTGCCGCTGCTATGGCCCTGCAGCCTTGGCAGGCCGAGGGCTGCACCGGCCTCGATGAAAGCCCGCGCGACGGGGCTCAGTTCATCGCCCGGCATGTAAACCGGCATGGGCCCACCCAGCCCATGGATGCCGTCGCCACCCAGAGGGTGGTCCTCAATCAGCCGGAATGCGCGCGAAAGCGCCTCCCAACCCCATCGGGAATCGCCGGTTGCGTCGACCCAGGCCTCGAAATCATCCGGATGGCCGCGCATGTAGCCCATGGCGTGCAGGCAACTTGACCCGCCGACCACTTTTCCGCGCGCCCAATGATGAGTGCGTCCGGCAGTGCGGGCCTGCGGCTGCGTGCGGTAATCCCAGTCATAGGCACGGCCCTGGAGTGCCGGCCATGCAGACGGGTTCCATATGTCGGGATCACGCGCCTCAGCACCCGCTTCGATCAGAACCACTGTACGCGATGAATCTTCGCTGAGGCGAGCAGCGATGAGAGCGCCTGCCGACCCTGCACCGACAATCGCAATATCTGCGTGAAGCGTGCGATCGGGGTCGGTGCTGGCCATCATTGCTCCGGGAATTTTATACGACAGGCATAATGCGGCGGCGCGTGGGCCAGTCGGCCACTGCGCGCTAAAATGCTACTTCATGCTGTCCATGGCGGTTTTCGCAGCCGCCTTGGCCTTCAGAACGTGCTTGCGCGATGCTTTGCGGGCAGCTTTCTCGTCGTTCGCGGCGATGGCCTCGTAAATCTCGCGCATCTCCCTGAGACTGCTTTGCGCCCGCCCGTCAAGCGACATCGACCGTCCCCGGAATACGCTGATGCGCGCCACCAATCCGCGGTGCACCTCCTCAAGGATAGGGTTCCCGCAGTTGGCGAGGATGACCGAATAGAAATCGGCGGCGGTGGTCACCTGGGCAAGGCTGTCATGGCTTGATGCGGCGGTTTCAAAAGCCAGAAGCGCGGCGTGAAGCTCCTGCAGCTGTGCCGGCTCGATCCGCAATGCACACCGTCCCGCGGCTTCAACCTCCAGCAACTCGCGCACCTCATAGATGCCGGTTGCCACCTTCCAGGACAGCGCCGGCACTGACGGGCCGCGATTGGGCACGATCTCAATCAGCCGTTCGGCTTCCAAGCTGCGCAGTGCCTCGCGTAGAGAGGGGCGGCTGATGCCAAGCTGCGTGCACAGCTGACTCTCGATGAGCCGGCTCCCGGGCTGGAACATTCCGGAGAAAATCGCGAGCCTGAGTTTGTCGACGGTTTCCTGCTGCACAGTGCGCGGCAAAACCCGTAGATTCAGTTCTGGCGGCATGCACTGGGTCTCACGGCCTGTGTTGAGGATAGCCTGCATCTTACGCGATGCCCTCACAGAAAGACAGCCAGAAATGGTCGATTGTCAATTTTTAAGATTGCAAGAATGTCAGACAATCGGGTTGACGAGACCCTGCGGAATGTGATCCTCTTGAGGCGAGCTAAACTGCGGGGGGAACGAAATCGAGATGGCGGCAGGCATATCCTTCGACCAGATCGGATCACGGCAGATCGACACCGGCCGCATCATGCTCAACGTGCGTGAGGCGGGGTCGGGGCCGCTGATGCTGTTCTTTCACGGCATTACCGCGAACTCCGCCGTCTTCATGCCAATGATGGCACAGCTTTCGCATCGTTTCACCACCATCGCGGTCGACCAGAGAGGCCACGGCCGCAGCGACAAGCCCGACAGCGGCTACGGTGCCGACGATTTCGCGGGCGACATCGCCGCGCTCATTCGCAGCCTTGACCGGGGTCCAGCCATTCTGATCGGGCATTCGCTCGGCTCACGAAATGCCGTCACCGCCGCCGCCCACTATCCGGAGCTCGTGCGTTCTGTCGTCGCGATCGATTTCACGCCGTATATCGAGACCGAGGTCTTGGATGCGCTTGAGGCGCGGGTGAACGCTGGCAGCCAGCTGTTCGATGACCTACCGGCCATCCAGACATATCTGGCCAACCGCTATCCAAACATCCCCCCCGATGCGATCAGAATCCGGGCGGAGACCGGGTATGAACGGTCGGAAGGAGGGCTGCGCCCGTTGGCATCTCCTGCCGCGATGGCGCAGATCGTCACAGGATTGCGGGCAGATCTGACCACCGCCTACCGCGCCGTAGAGCGGCCCGTCCTGATCATCCGAGGTGGAAACAGCAAGCTTGTTTCGGCCGAAGCGCTGGCAAAGACCAGCCAGTTGCGGCCGGACCTACCGGTGGTCGTGGTCCCCGGCGCAGATCATTACGTCAACGAAACGTCTCCCAGTATCACGTTGAAAGCAATCACCAATTTTATCGACGCCTGACGGCAGCGCACGCAGCAGGAATGACAGTATGCCTAATCTGAACAGAACTTCCGGCAAAAGCCGCCGCGCCGAAATCGCAGGTGGAGGGTTTGCCGGCCTGACCGCAGCAATTGCGCTCAGGCAAAACGGCTGGGACGTGCGGCTGCATGAGAAGAGCCCGGAGTTGCGAGCGTTCGGTGCCGGCATCTATCTCTGGCACAATGGCCTGCGCGTGCTTGAAGGCGTGGGTGCGTTGAACGAGGTTCTGCAGGGCTCCCACACGCCGCCGACCTACGAAACCTGGATGCACAACAAGTCGGTGTCCCGCGAGACCTTCAACGGACTGCCGTGGCGGATCATGACGCGCAGCCACCTGCATGACGCGCTCGTGGCTCGTGCCCGAGCGGTCGGCGTCGACATCAGGGCGAACTCGGAAGCCGTGGCGGCGGACCCGGAAGGTCGCCTGACCCTCCAGACCGGTGAAGTGCTGGAAGCCGACCTCATTGTTGGTGCCGACGGCGTCGGCTCCAAGGTCCGCGATTCCATCGGGTTCAAGCAGGACCGATGGGTATCTAAGGACGGTATCATCCGGCTTATCGTTCCGCGTATGAAAGACCAGCTAGGCCATGGCGAATGGGACAACACCATCGACATGTGGAACTTCTGGCCGCGCGTGCAACGCATTCTCTATTCCCCATGTAATGAAACCGAACTCTATCTGGGACTGATGGCGCCGGCTGCAGATCCGCGCGGATCGGCTGTGCCACTTGACCTCGAGGTGTGGGTCGAAATGTTCCCCTTCCTTGAACCTTGCCTTATCGAGGCGGCTAAACTGAAGAACGCCCGCTACGACAAATACGAGACCACCAAGCTGGATAGCTGGACGCGGGGAAAGGTCGCGCTGGTCGGCGATGCCGCCCACGCCATGTGCCCGGCGCTCGCGCAGGGTGCGGGCTGCTCGATGGTCAACGCGTACAGCCTGTCGCAGGACCTGGCTGAAGGTACATCCGTGGAAGATGCCCTGTCGGCATGGGAGAAGCGGATGCGCCCCATCACCGACCGCTGCCAGGCAGTGTCGGGCGAATATGCGGCCAATCGCTCGCTCTCCAAAGGCAACATGTTCACGCCTGCAGCTCTGGAAGCTGCCAGCTACGACCCGCTGGGACGCGTCTATTCATGGCCACAGTAAAGACCGGGCACCGGTCTGCAATTTTAATCGGAAGGCGCAGCAGAGCCGCGCTCCCCAGGAGACAAGCATGAAACATTCGGCGGAAGTGGAAAAGCATTACGAAGTGCGCGGCTGGTATTCCACCGTGCAGGAAGTTCGTCACGATGGCGGGGCAGTGAGCGACACGCTGATCAAGGCTGCTGTGGGCGTCATCATCCGTAATCCCTTCGCCGGGAAGTTCGTCAGCGATCTGTCCGAACTAACCGGGCCGAGTGCGGCTATCGGCCATGCGTTGGGCGAGCGGGCTGCTGCCCTGCTCGGCGACAGACAGGTCGAAAGTTATGGCAAGGGGGGTATTGCCGGGACAGCCGGCGAGCAGGAACACGTCGTTGCCTGCATCACCACCCTCTTTGGCGATCCACTGCGTGAGCAGGTGGGTGGTGGCAATGCGTGGATCTCCTCTGTCAGCAAGGTAGCTGCTGCAGGAACCTCGATCGACATTCCGCTGGCGCACAAAGACGAACTCTACATCCGGTCCCACTACGACGCCGTGACCTTCTGCGCGCCCGATGGCCCGCGTCCGGATGAACTCCTCATCTGCGTGGCTGTCGCGACCGGTCCACGCGTCCATCAGCGCGTTGGCGGAAAAACCGTTGCCGAGCTGTTGGCCACCGCCTGAACTCATTGAATACTGAATAGAGAAAGACATTCCATGCCCCTTAATATCAAGGACCTCAAGATTTCTTCCCCGGACTTCCAGCCGCTCGGAAAGCTGAACGACGTGCATTCCGGTGACAAGGGAAACGTGCTGCCCAAGCTTACCGTGAGCGGCGTTCCGGCGGGAACCAAGGAACTCGCCGTTATTTGCCATGACCCTGATGCGCCCTTGCCGAACGGCTTCACGCACTGGACCGTCTACGGTATCGACCCGTCGGCGACCGACCTTTCCGACGCACAGGAAAAGTACCGCGTCGGCCCCAATGGTGCGGGCGATCATCAGTACTTTGGTCCCATGCCGCCTGCAGGCCATGGCGTGCACCACTACTATTTTTGGGTCTACGCCCTCGACACGGCCGTCGAAGGAAAGCCCAATCGCGAAGCGTTTCTGGAAAAGTATGCCGGCAACATCATCGAACAGAACCGGATTGTCGGCACCTACCAGAACAACTGAAATTCACGGCCCCGATAACAATCGCGCAAAGCACGGGGCCGCGCTGCAATGGGAGTACCACCATGTCGGAACATAATTCCGGTCGGCCAACGGTTATCGAAGAGCTGGTTACAGCCACGAAGATCCTTTTGAACGAAGGCATCCTGGATACATTCGGGCACATCAGTGCCCGCGATCCGGACGATGCACGAAGCTTCCTTCTGGCCGGCAAGCTCGCGCCGAGCCTTATCACCGCCGACGACATCATGCGCTTCGACCTCGAGGGTGAGACGTCGGACAACCGTCCGGCCTATCTGGAGCGCTACATTCACAGCGAAATCTACAAGGCACGGCCAGATGTGCAGTGCGTGTTGCACAGCCACTCTCCCGCTGTGCTGCCTTATTGCTTCACCGACCAACCCTTGCGGCCGGTAACCCATATGGGTGCGTTCCTGGGCGAGACGGTGCCCGTTTATGAGATCCGCGACCGACTGGGCGATGAAACTGACCTGTTCGGTGGCAGCCACGATGTCTGCCGCGATATTGCCCAAACGCTTGGTGATCAGGCGGTGGTGCTCATGGCGCGCCATGGCGTCGTCAATGTCGGACGCTCGGTGCGCGAAGTGGTGTTCCGTGCATTCTACACCGAACAGAACGCAGCCGCGCAGACGGCTGGCCTACAGGTAGGCACCATCAAATATCTGTCGCCAGGAGAGGTCAAATCCGCTGGCAGCCTCGTCGGCGCACAGATCGATCGGGGTTGGGACCACTGGTCGCAGCGCCTGCGGCAGGCGGGGTTGGCCTAGTGCTTCGGCACTTCGCACATCAAACATCAAACTGGCGCATCGGCGCCAGCTGGAAGCAGTGAACCCATGCAGCACGCGCAAAGCTACGACTACATCATCGTTGGGGCCGGGTCGGCCGGCTGTGTGCTGGCCAACAGGCTCAGCGCGGACCCGTCATGCAGCGTACTTTTGCTCGAGGCCGGTGGCTGGGACAGCGACCCACTGATCCATGTGCCGCTCGGCTGGGGTAAAATACTGACCGAGCGCCGCCACGACTGGATGTATTTCTGCGAGCCGGAAGACAATGTCGGCGGCCGCCGGGTGGAGTGCGCTCGTGGGAAGGTGATCGGCGGCTCGTCCTCTACGAATGCCATGGCCTATGTGCGCGGCAATCGCGGCGACTATGACCGCTGGGCTGCGAGCGGCCTTACGGACTGGTCGTATGAGAAGGTGCTGCCCTACTTCCTCAAGCAAGAAACTTGGGAGCGGGGCGAGACCCGCTTCCGCGGTGGCGATGGGCCGATCAATACGCAATTTTGCCGCTACAAGGACCCGCTGATCGACGCCTTCGCGCAGGCGAGCGTTGAGGCGGGATACCCGCAGACAGATGATTACAATGGCGCGCAACAGGAAGGCTTTGGACGGCTGCAGATGACCATCGGCAAAGGCCGGCGGTGTTCTTCGGCCTCAGCCTATTTGCGACCAGCCCTGAAGCGGCCCAATCTTACGGTGCTGACTGAAGCATATGCGACGAAAATCGTGCTGGAGGGCCGGCGTGCCACTGGAGTGACGTTTCTGCACCACGACGCCGAGCGAACCGTCACAGCCCGGCAGGAGGTGCTGCTCGCCGGCGGCGTGATCAACTCGCCGCAACTGTTGATGCTCTCTGGCATCGGCTCGTCTGCGGAATTGTCAGAACATGGCATCGAGACGGTCGTGGCGTTGCCCGAAGTGGGCAAAAACCTTCAGGATCATGTCTCTGTCATCCTCATGTATCGACGCCGGACACCGGGACCATTCCTGCGCGCCATGCGAGCAGATCGCATCGGCCTGGATTTTCTCAAGACCTATCTGACCGGACACGGTTTTTCTGCCGATGTGCCAGGTGGAGTTGTCGCATTCCTCAAAAGTGGGCCAGAACGGCCGCTGCCAGACGTGCAATTACTGTTTACTGCCGCGCCGCTTGCCGCCTGGCCCTATTTTCCACCCTTCAAGGCACCGTTCGAGGACGGGTTTGCAACACGCATCGTGGCAACGCAGCCCGAAAGCCGGGGTACGCTCAAGCTGGCGTCTGGCGATCCGATGGCGGCGCCGCTGATTCACCAGAATTTCCTCGCCTCGCCAAAAGATTGGGAATCGCTGCGGGCCGGCTTTCGGGTCGCACGCGCGCTTGCCGCGCAGCCGGCGATGGAGCCGTTCATCAAGGCAGAGTTTTTCCCCGGTCCCACGTGCCAGACCGATGCGGAAATAGACGAGCATATTCGCAACACCTCAATCACCGTTCATCACCCGGCCGGAACCTGCCGCATGGGGATAGATAATGCCTCGGTCGTCGACCCGCAGCTCAATGTGCGCGGTGTTGCCGGGCTGCGCGTCGTCGACGCCTCGGTGATGCCGGACCTGGTCTGCGGGAACATCAACGCAGCGGTGATCATGATCGCCGAGAAGGCTGCCGATCTGGTTGCCTCATCACGTCAAAGGGAAGCTGCCTGATGATACAGCGTGTCGCCATTATCGGCCTTGGTACCATGGGCCCTGGCATTGCCGCCCGACTTGCCAGGGGTGGTCTGGAGGTGTGCGCCTACGATGTCGCGCCTGCAGCCATCGAGCGGGCAGGCGCCATGCTGAGCGCCGCTGAAACCGTGCTGGATGCGCTGGGCATTGCGCGGACATCCGGGGGCGCCGTGCGGTTTACGGATTCGCTTGCGGATGTTGTTTCCGGTGCCGATCTGGTTATCGAAAACGTCCCCGAAAACATCGAGATGAAAGCCGAGGTCTACCGGGCGATCGACAGCCTCATCGGGCCAGAAACGATCGTTGCCTCAGACACATCGGGCATTCCGATCACGAGCCTGCAGGCCCACATCTCTCACCCCGAACGGATGGTCGGGATGCACTGGTCGAACCCGCCGCATATCGTGCCGATGATCGAGGTCATCGCCGGCGAGCGCACCGCTCCCGAAACCGTGGCGACGATCCGCGACCTGATCCGTGCGCTGGGACTACTGCCGGTGCTGGTGAAGAAGGATGTGCCGGGCTTCGTCGAGAACCGGGTACTCTACGCTTTGCTGCGCGAGGTGGTCGATCTCGTGGAGCGCGGCGTGATCGAGCCCGAGGACGTGGACACCTGTGTCTCCTGGGGTATCGGCTACAAGCTTGCCGTGGTCGGTCCGATGGCGCTTCTCGATATGGCCGGGATGGATATATACCATTCGGTCTCCACCTTTCTCAACACCGACCTCGCTGACCGCAAGGACGTGGCGCCGCTGGTCACCAAGCAGATGGCAGCCGGCAAGCTCGGCATCAAGTCAGGCGAGGGGATCTATTCCTACACCTCCGAGCGCATCGCCGAGTTGCAGCGCGAGCGTGCGCGCAAGCTCGTCGCGATCCGTCGCATTCTCGAGGGAGGCGAATGAGACCATGAGCGACAAGACCAGCCAGCGCCTGCCACATCCCTTGCCACGGCCGATCCCGCCGCGCGTGGGCGGAATTGTTCAGAACGGCCTGCACACGCTGCTCGGTCTCGTTCTGCTGTTCGTCGTCGGCGTCAATGTCGTCAATGCGGTCAGCCGCTATATTCTCGGAATTTCCCCGGTCGGTGCCGATGAACTGATGGTGTTCGTCGTCATCTGGGCCGTGATGATCGGGGCGATTTTATCGCTGAGCCTGCGTTCGCATATCAACGTCAATCTGCTACCACTCTATGCCGTAGGCCGCGCGCGCCACCTGCTCCACATCGTCCATGATACAGCTGCGCTGTTCGCCTGCGGCTTTGCCGCCTACGCATCATGGCTGTTCATCGCCCGCCTTTCGCGCCTCGGCATCAGCAGCATGGGTCTTGGTGTGCCCATGGCAGTTCCCCACGCAGCCCTTCTGGTCGGATTCGGCGGCATGGCGTTCGCCGGGCTCATCATGCTGGCACGCGATATCCGCGCCTATATCCGCGATGAACCGCATCAGGATGCCGCGCCATGATCCTGTCACTTGTCATTCTGCCGCTGCTGCTGCTCTTCCTGGGCACGCCTGTCTTCCTGGTATTCCTGACCGCCGCGTCGGTGACGATGGTGTTTGTTACCCCGATGCCGGCGCCCGCGCTACAGCAGGTTCTGTTCGGCGGTCTCGACAATTATGCGCTGCTGGCGATCCCCTTTTTCGTGCTTGCTGGCGAGCTTATGGGCACCAGTGGCATCGCCAACCGGCTGATCAACTGGGCTCTGGCAATGGCAGGCCGTGTGCCGGGCGCGCTGGGTGTAGCCACCGTGGGCTCATCGACAGCCATCGGGGCAATCAGCGGGTCGAGCGCGGCTGCGGTGGGTGCCCTGGCCAAGACGCTTTATCCCAAGCTGGTTGCTGCCGGTTACGGCGAGGCACGGGCCGGCGGACTGATCGCCTCGAGCGGCGCCATAGACATCGTCATTCCGCCCAGCATCGCGATGATACTCTATGGGCTGGCGGCCGAACAATCGATCCCGCGCCTGTTCATGGCCGGCGTGCTGCCTGGCCTGCTGATGGCGGCGATGATGGCAGCTTTTGTCATTCTGGTCGCACTGCGCCACCGCATTCCAAGCGAAAACCGGTTCGAGCCGGCTGTCGCATGGCGCGCCACGAGGGATGCATTCTGGGCACTCCTGATGCCGATCTTCGTCCTCGGTGGCATCTACAACGGTATCTTTTCGCCTACCGAGGCCGGCGGCTTTGCCTGTCTCTATGCCATTGTGGTGGCACTCTTCATCTACCGGACAATGACGGTCGCAGACATTATCCGCGCGGCAGGCAATGCGGCACTTTTGTCAGGCCAGATCCTGATCATCGTTGCTGCTGCCGGCGTTATCACCTGGATGCTGACGACACAGGGTGTGCCGCAGGCGATCACCGCCTGGATCACGGCGTTGCAGCTTGACGCGTTCACCTTCCTGATGGTGGTCAACATCGTCCTGCTTCTGATCGGCTGCTTTCTGGACCCGACCTCGGCAATCCTCGTCTTCGCGCCGCTTCTGGCGCCGATCGCAATCTCGCTCGGCATCGATCCCATCCATTTCGGCATCGTCATGACGGTCAACCTGGCGATCGGCATGTTTACCCCGCCCTTCGGCCTCAACCTGTTTGTCGCCCAGTCGGTTACCGGGCTGCCGGCACATACACTCTATCGCGGGGTTCTGCCATTTGTGGCGGTGCTGATCCTCGCTCTGCTCGTCATCACCTATGTCCCCGCGCTGTCGCTCACTCTCGGCAGGTCGCTCTAGAAAAAAGGAACGCCAATGCTTACGAAATTTTTCCGCTTAGCCGGGCTTACCGCCGCAATCGCGCTGTTGCCCCACGCGGCGCAGGCCCAGACCACGATGAAGCTGGCAACAGCGACCATCAACGATGTCCAGCATGAATGGCAAAAGGTATTTGCTAAGGAACTGGAGACCCGCGTCGGCGATGCCGTAAAGACCGAGATTTATCCGGCAAGCCAGCTCGGCGCTATCCCGAGGATGGTCGAGGGCGTGCTGCTCGGTACGATCGAGGCATTCACTACGCCGACATCCTTCATGACCAATGTCGATCCGCGCTTCCAGGCGTTCGACGTGCCCGGCCTGTTTAAGTCGCCGCAGAATGTGGCTAACGCCATCCATGACCCTGAATACCGCCAGCATCTGGAGGAGATGTTCCTCAACAAGGGGTTGCGGGTCATCGGCGCCATTTACAACAGCCCGACCGTCGTCTTCACGATGAAGGAAGTCGATACGCTGGCCGGCCTGAAGGGTCTGAAGATCCGCACCTTCGCCTCGCCGCTGCAGATCAAGCCGATGGAAAAGGTTGGCGCTACACCGTTGCCGCTGGCGTTGACGGAAGTCATTCCGCAGCTCGAGTCGGGCGGGCTGGATGGCATGCTGGTCGGGATGCCGATCCTCACCGCCTTCAAATATTACGACGTAGGCAAGCACATTCTCGATCTGCGCTTCGCTGAGATCGTGTCGATGACAGTGGTCAATGAAGACTGGTTCCAGGCGCAGCCGGAAGCGGTGAAGACCGCGATCATCGAAGCAGGGCGCGCAGCCGAAAAGCAGGTCTTTCCGTGGGGCGTCGAGAACGTCGAGAAGACGTACAAGATCTGGGGCGACAATGGCGGCGTCGTGCACCAGCTGTCGGAGGCAGACCAGACAAAGATGGAGGCGGAATTCGCCGAGCTCTCGGCTGGCCTGCTCGCCGAACAGCCTGAGGTTCAGGCCGAATACGAGCTGCTTCGCGCGCTCGTCGACAAGAAGGCTGCACAGTGATCCACGCTTCAGAGCCCGTTTTGGCTACAGCTCAAACCGGCCGCCTGCGGCCGGCAGTCGAGCGTTGCCGGCTGCGGGTTGGAGCGATCAAGGGCCAACGTGAAACGCGTCTCATAGGTATGGCCTTCGACGCCGCACCAGGCGCGCTCCAGCGGCAGGGCTTCGCCGCCTGCGTTGAGCACGGCCCAGGCGCCGCTTTGCGTATCAAACCGCAGATCGAGCGTGGCCGTCGCGCCCGGCTCGATGCGGACCAGGTCGGTGGCAAACCAGTGCGCGATCTCAGCCTGGCACAGAATCGGCGCATCGCCCGAATTGCGGACTTTCGTTGGCACGGCAACGAGACCTTTGAGGTCCACCGTTTCAGCGGCACGAGCACCGGTACACAACAGGGATGCGGCGGCAAACGAGAGGAGGGCAAAGCGCATAGTTAAAAAACACTCGAACTGTAAATCACGATCAGGATCATAACCTGATTTCTGGAAACAAGAACTGGGAACTGAACCAAATGGGAGAAATAGATATGAAATCGAGATGGAAGAAGAGCATCACAGCGGCGCTGGTCGCCTCGTTCATGGCGGGAACAGCTCTTGCCGCTGAGGTCAAGTCAATCGCCATCGTTACGCCTGAGGAAGGTACCGATTTCGGCTGGAACCAGCAGGGTGTCGATTCAGCCAAGGCAGCAGGCAAGGCGGCCGGCGTCGAGGTCATCGTTGCTTCGGGTCTGGGCTACGGCGACGTGCGTCCCGCTCTGCGCGAGATCGCAGCTGACGGCGTAAGCCTGATCATCGCCCACGCCAGTGGCTATGCGACCTCAGCCCCGGAGATCGCGGCGGAGACCAATGTACCAGTGGCGATCGTCGATTCGCCGCAGGCGCTCAAGGAAGGCCTTGTTGCCGACTACACGCTGAGCGGCCATGAGGGTGCCTATCTGGCTGGCCGGCTTGCCGCCAAGATGAGCCGTTCCAAGCATGTCGGTATCGTCGTCTCCGGCGAGCCGCCATCATGGAACTCGCAGTCGGCAGGCTTTGCCGAAGGCGTGAAGGCGGAAAACTCCGAGGTGAAGATCACCTACGCGGTGATTGGACCTGCCGCCTACTCTGATGCAGCCGGCGGACGTCGGGTCAGCGAAAGCGTCATCGCTGCCGGTGCCGACATTATCTTCGGCCAAGGTAACGGGTCGAGCTTCGGCATGCTGCAAGCGGTGGAAACCACCAAGGCGGCTGATGGCGGCAAGGTGCTTTTCATTGACGTGATTGGCGACAAGACTTCGGTCGGCAAGGGCTTCCTGCTCAGCTCCGTGGTCTGGGACATCACGCCGGTCTACGCGCAGATGATCAGCGACCTCAAGGACGATACGTTCGGCACCAAGACCTACGCGATTGGCCTCGCCGACGATTCGGTGAAGCTCCTCAAGACGGACCAGGTTCCGGATGATGTCTGGGCCGATATCCAGAAGATCCGCGATCAGGTTGTCGCTGGCGAGATCAAGGTCGCGCCGGTCTTCGAGGCGAGCGCCGTGCGCAAGCTGATGACCGACGTCTCCGCCAGCGCCCAGTAGCGGACGCGACATGAAACGGTGGAGGGGGCCATAGTGCCCCCTCCCTCTCCTAACAGGCGGCTGGAACATGGTTACCAACAACGAGCCCTCGCGCACCGGACAGGCCATCGTTACGCTGGAACGCGTCACCAAGCGCTTCCCCGGCATCGTGGCCAACGACCAGGTCGACCTGGCGATCTGCGCCGGCGAGGTGCATGTGCTTCTGGGGGAGAACGGGGCAGGCAAGTCGACGCTGATCGGCATGTTGTCCGGTCTCCTGCAGCCCGATAGCGGCCGCATCCTGATCGATGGCACGCCGATGGCCATCCGTTCGCCGCGCCACGCCCTGGCGCTGGGCATAGGCACGGTTTTCCAGCACAACATGCTGGTTCCCACCCTTACAGTTGCAGAAAATCTTGCACTTGGCGGCTCGTGGTGGCAGCGCCCCGGCATTGCCGCGCTGACCGAGCGCGTGCAAGCTATCGTTCAGCCGCTCGGCATTGATATCAATCTCGACGCTCATGTCTCGGAGCTGTCGCTCGGCGAGCAACAGCAGGTGGAGATTGTGCGCGCATTGTTGCGCGACAGCCGCCTCCTTATTCTCGATGAAGCGACCTCAATGCTGACGCCCAGGGGCATCGCCGAGCTTGGCGCACTCATGCGCCGGCTGGTGGAGCGAGGGCTTGCCGTCGTCTTTATCACCCACAAACTCAACGAGGCCGCCGAATTCGGCGACCGTGTCTCGGTCCTCAAGCTGGGGCGCAAGATCGGAGAGATCGCGCCAGAGCGACTGCGCCAGCTCGAACCATCGGTACTGGTGGACGAAATTGTCACCATGATGTTTGGTCGACAGGCGGGCGACAGTGCCGTCGCGATACCTGCGCGCGCTGCCAATGACGAAGCATTGCTTTCAGTTCGAGACCTCACTGTTGCTGCCACTGCCGATGCTCCGGGCCTCGATTCCATCTCGTTTGACATCGGACGCGGCGAGATACTCGGCGTTGCCGGCATCGACGGCAACGGGCAAAAACAGATGGCCGAGGCATTGTCCGGGCAGCGACCGGCGGGAGGGCGCGTGACGCTTGCGGGCGAGCAACTCGACGGGCTGAATGTCGCTGCGCGACGGCGCCACGGGCTGCGCTATCTGACCGACGACCGGCTAGGCGAAGGCACCGTGGGCAGCTTCCCTGTCTCGATCAATTATTTCCTCAAGCAGATCGGCGAGCCACCACTATGGAGCTCCGGCATTCAGCAGACACGCCGGATCGATGCGCGCGCGAAAGAACTGACGCGGCTTTACGATGTGCGCACTCCAAGCGTGGCGACGCCGATCGGTCGCCTTTCGGGCGGCAATATCCAGAAGGTGTTGATCGCGCGTGAACTGGCCGATGGCGCCCGCGCCGTGATTTTCAACAAGCCGACCTACGGGCTCGATCTCGCCAACACGCTGGCCACGCGCCAGCGCATTCGCGACATCGCCAGCCAGGATCTTGCGGTGCTGCTGATTTCGACCGACCTGGAGGAGTTGCTCAGCATGTGTCACCGCATCGCGGTCATTGCCCAGGGGCGCCTGGTGGGTACCGTGGCGAATGGCGAAGATGCCGCCGAAAAAGTCGGCCGGCTGATGATCGGACTGGCAGCATGAGCGACAGCGCAACACCCGTCACCGCGACAGACACGGATCTCGTGGACGACAGCCGCCACGACTTCGCGCGCCGTCTTTTCATCACGCTGGTGCCAATCCTGGTGTCGCTGGCGCTGGCCGGATGCGTCCTGCTTGCTGTCGGCATTGATCCGCTCGCCTATTACGGTCTGGTCGTGGAAAGAGGGCTGTTATCGCCGCTCGGCCTGCAGCAGACGCTAACCCGTATGGCTCCGCTCCTGTTCATCGCCGCCGGCCTCATCGTTGCCTTCCGGGCGGGTATGTGGAACCTCGGTGGCGACGGCCAGTTCCTGCTTAGTGCTGTGCTTGCGGCGGCGAGCGCGCCGCTTCTGGTGCAATCATTGCCCAACTGGCTGGCACTGACGGTCGCATTTATGATCGCGATGACGGTCGCCATGGTATGGTCGCTCGTCCCCGCGCTGCTGCGGGCGTATCAGGGTGTCAACGAGATCATCACCACGCTGATGATGTCGTTTCTCGGCGTCTCACTGGCAAATGTGCTCGTCAAACTCGTCTTTCTGGACCCTGCCACCACTGTGCCGCAGACGCGCACGCTACCGGTTGCGGAGCGCCTTCCACGCTTGTTCGAAACCACCGTCACCAGCGGCCTTTTATTCGGACTTGCCGCCATTATCATCGTCCATCTGGTGATGACGCGGACCAGCTTCGGCCTGAAGCTGCGCACCGTCGGAGCCAATCCGCGGGCGGCTGTCCATGCCGGTCTCAATGTGCCGCTCCTCACGGTTGCCGTGTTTGCCATCTCGGCCGGGCTGATCGGGCTTGGCGGCGCCATCGACATCATTGGCATCCAGGGCAATGTGCGGGCCGAGTGGAATCCGGCTTACGGGCTTGCCGTCATCCCGGTGATCTTTCTTGCCCGCATGAACGGCTTTGCGGCCATTGGTTTCGTGTTCCTGCTTTCGGTACTGTCAATCGGCGGCGAGAGCGCGGCCCGTCGCCTTGGCGTGCCGCATCATTTCACGATGGTTCTGGTGGCCATCGTTCTCCTCACTCTGGCGATCGCGGAGTTCCTCGATCACCGGTTCAACCAGTCCCGGAGGAGCTGATCATGAGTGGTCTGTTGAGCGACGCATTCCTGGCGGCTCTCCTTTTCGGGGCGGTGACGGCGGCGATACCGCTGCTGTTGGCCGGTCTTGGCGAGCAGATGTCGGAAAAGGCCGGCGTGCTGAACATCGGCATCGAGGGCATGATGATTACAGGAGCCTATCTCGGCTTCGTCGGCGCCTTTTACTCTGGATCGTTCTGGCTGGGATTTGCCACCGGCGCGGCCGGCGGCATGGCGGTGGCAGCACTGATGGCATTTCTCTGCGTGCGGATCGGACTTAACCAGATTGTCATCGGCATCGCACTGACGCTGGGTCTTGAGGGTCTGACCGCGCTGCTGCACCACTTCCAGTTCTCGCAAAGCTATCCGCGCCTGCCTGCGGCCGAAGCCACCGCTATCCCGTTTCTCTCGGACATCCCGATCCTTGGCCCGGCGCTGTTCAGGCATCACCTGGTTGTCTACCTGGCCATCGCAAGCGTCGGCATCATGATCTGGGTTTATCGGCGCACGCAGCTTGGCCTTAACCTGCAGGCTGCCGGCGACAAGCCGGCAGCACTCGACGTTGCGGGCATCGATGTTGTCCGCACCCGCACCGTGGCAGTCCTGTTTACCGGCGGCATGGCAGGTCTGGGGGGCGCTTATCTGGCTAATGTCGGAGCGGGGCTTTTCATTCCCTTCATCACCAATGGTGCCGGGTTCCTGGGCATCGTTCTGGCCATGCTTGCACGCGGTCGCCCTGTCTGGGTGTTGGTCGGGGCGCTGGTGTTCGGCGCCTGCCTTTCGATGACGACGGCGGCCCAGGTGGCGGGCGTCAATATCCCCACCGACGTGATCCAGATGCTGCCTTTCCTGGCGGTCATGGTGATGCTGGTGCTTTTCGGGCGGCGCGCCAGCCTGCCGGCCGCCCTTGGCATACCCTATGAGCGCGGCGCGCGCTGAAACCCAACCCTGGAGGACAAGATAATGACTGACACCAAAGTTTACCTGCTCGACGGTGGCTCGCTCGTGATCGACGGATACCACGTGTTCTGGAACCGCGGCCCTGCGGGTGATATCCGCTTTCCGGTCTACTCTATCCTGGTCGAGCATGCCGAGGGGCGCTTCCTCTTCGACACCGGCTTTGACTATGACCATGTCCAAAAGGTGCTGCCCTTCGAAAAGCCGATGCAAACGAAGGAGCAGACGATTCCCGGCGCCCTTGGCCTCATCGGCCTTGAGCCCAAGGATGTCGGCGTTGTCTTCAACTCGCATTTCCACTTCGATCACTGTGGCGGCAACAAATATTTCCCGGATGCCAAGAAGATTTGCCACAAGCTCGAGGTGCCGCAGGCCTGCAACCCGCAGCCGTTCGAGCACCTGGGCTATTCCGATCTCAGCTTCTCCGCCGAAGCGGCAGAAGCGCGCGGCGTGACTGACCAGCTTCTGGCCGGAACCACCCGCGCGAACTCGACCTTCGAGGGTATTGAGGGCGACGTGGAACTGGCCAAAGGTGTCCATCTGATCTTCACGCCCGGGCATTCCATCGGCCATTACAGCCTGCTGGTCGAGTTCCCGAACCGGCGCCCGATCCTGTTCACCATCGATGCGGCCTATACCCAGAAAAGTCTCGAGACCCTGTGCCAGGCGTCGTTCCATATCGATCCGGTTGCCGGCGTGGACTCGATGCGCCGCGTCAAGCGCTTGCCGAAGAACGCGGCGCTGATCTGATGTTCTCCCATGATATGGAGAACTTCCAGAACTACCGTACCGGCACGCAGTTTTACGGGTGAGGTGAGACCATGCGATATCCAGACACCGCCCAGCCCGTCTTCACTCTCACCTCCGGTCCGGTCAACGCCTATCCGGAAGTGCTTAACGCGCTCGGCCGAACCGTGCTCTACGACTATGATCCGGCTTTCCAGATCTTCTACGAAAAAGTCGTACACAAAGCGCAGAAGGCGATGCGGCTTTCCAACCGGCCGGTCATCCTGCAAGGTGAGCCGGTGCTCGGGCTTGAGGCCGCCGCCGCCTCGCTGATCACCCCGCAGGATACGGTGCTCAACCTTGCCTCCGGCGTCTACGGGAAGGGTTTTGGGTATTGGGCCAAGCGCTATTCGCCAAACCTTCTCGAGATCGAGACGGCATACAATGAGGCCATCGACCCGCAAGCGGTGCGGGACATGCTGGCAAGGCACCCGGAAATTTCGGTGGTGTCGGTGTGCCACCACGACACACCGTCGGGGACGATCAACCCGATTGACGAGATCGGCGCTGTGGTCGCCGCCCACGGCGCCTACCTCATCGTTGACGCCGTCTCTTCCTTCGGCGGTATGGAGACGCATCCCGAGGCATGCTTTGCGGACATCTACATCACCGGGCCGAACAAGTGCCTGGGCGCGCCACCCGGACTAACCATGGCCGGTATCAGCGAACGGGCCTGGGCGAAAATGAAGGCCAACCTGGCAGCGCCGCGTGCCTCTATGCTGTCGATCCTCGACTGGGAATCGGCCTGGTCGCGCACAGAACCGTTCCCCTTTACTCCCTCTGTCGCCGAGATGAACGGTCTAGACCGGGCGCTTGACCTATACCTTGACGAAGGTCCCGAAACGGTCTGGGCACGTCATGCACTGACTGCACGGGCGATGCGCGCCGGCGTGCAGGCGATGGGGCTCGAATTGTGGGCCGCCAGCGAGGCCATTGCTTCGCCGACCACCACTGCGGTGCGCACCCCAGCGGGTGTCGACGAGGGAGCGCTGCGCCGGGAAGCGCGCGCCCGCTACGGCGTTGTGTTCTCATCCGGCCGGGGCGAGACGCTCGGGAAGCTGACGCGCATCGGCCATATGGGGCCGACCGCCCAGCCCATCTATGCAATTGCCGCTCTGGCGGCGCTCGGTGGCGCAATGAACGCATTTGGCGTGCGTGCCGATACCGCCGCCGCTGTGGCCGCAGCCATGAACGAGATCGATGCAGATGCATAAACCTGTTCTCAGAGGAGACGAAGTATGAGCGAAAGACTTTCTGGACGCACGGCCCTGGTGACCGGCGCAGCGCAGGGCATCGGCAAGGCCATAGCCACGCGGCTGGCAGCGGACGGCGCAACGGTTGTGGTCAGCGACATCAATGGCCAAGGGGCCCGCGAGGCCGCTGCCACGATGAAGAACGGCGCCTTTGCCATTACCGCCGATATTTCTGACCCCGATGCGGTAGCAGCGATGTTGCGCGAGATCGAGGACAAGACGGGCGGCGTCGACATTCTCGTCAACAACGCCTCCATCGTGCCTTTCGTGGCATGGGACAGCGTCGACCTCGCACACTGGCGCAAGATCATCGATGTCAATTTGACCGGGACGTTCATCGTCACTCGTGCCGCCACCGATCAGATGCGCGCGAAAAAGAAGGCCGGGCGGGTGATTTCGATCGCGTCCAACACTTTCTTTGCCGGCACGCCCAACATGGCCGCCTATGTGGCTGCCAAAGGGGGCGTTATCGGCTTCAGCCGCGCCTTGGCGACCGAGCTCGGCCAATACGGCATTACCGCCAATGCCGTCACACCGGGCCTCATCGAGAGCGAGGGCGTGAAGGAAAGCCCGCACAACCAGGCGTTCGAGTTTGTCGAGATGCTGCAGGCGGTGAAAGGCAAGGGACAGCCCGAGCACATCGCCGACGTGGTGGCATTTCTTGCTTCCGACGACGCGCGCTGGATCACCGGCCAGACGATCAATGTGGACGCCGGAATGGTGCGCCACTAAGTTGCCCCCGGGCTCCGGTGCGGTGTCTTTTAGCTGCATCGGAGTGCCCGCCCTCGCACCGCCGCTCTTTACCCGAGCCTGCCGTGCCTGCGCCAGTCCGCATTCCTCGACTTCCTGTTGCGTTCTCCATTCCGCCAGCGCCAGCGTGGCATTTTCCTTTGCGCCGCCTTCGACATGCGGCTACAAGCCGGAAATATCACGAACAGAAAGAGCCTAAAAATGCGCCCCTCCAAACGCCAGCCTGACGAAATGCGCGCCATCTCCTTTGAGCGCGGCGTCTCCAAGCATGCCGAGGGCTCGTGCCTGGTAAAGTTTGGCGATACGCATGTCCTGTGCACCGCAAGCCTTGAGGAAAAGGTGCCGGGCTGGATGCGCAACACCGGCAAGGGTTGGGTGACCGCCGAATATGGCATGCTACCGCGCGCCACAGGTGATCGCATGCGCCGCGAGGCCTCCTCTGGCAAGCAGGGCGGTCGCACGCTTGAAATCCAGCGGCTTATCGCGCGCTCGTTGCGCGCCGTCATCGACCTTCAGGCGCTGGGCGAGATGCAGATCACGGTCGATTGCGATGTTATCCAGGCCGATGGAGGCACCCGCACCGCCGCCATCACCGGCGGCTGGGTGGCGCTGCATGATTGCCTGCGCTGGATGGAGGCGCGCCAGATGGTCAGCGTCCAGAAAGTACTGAAAGACCATGTTGCAGCCATATCGTGCGGCATCTGCGACGGCCAGCCGGTGATCGATCTCGACTATCTGGAGGATTCCGCTGCCGGCACCGACGCCAATTTCGTGATGACCGGCAAGGGGGGATTCGTCGAGATCCAGGGCACGGCTGAGGGTGCTCCCTTCTCCGAAGCCGAACTGGCAGCGCTGATGGATCTCGCCAAAAAGGGCATTCAGAGACTGGTAAGCCTGCAGCAGATGGCGATAGCCTGAGGGACCAGACCATGACGCTGACTGCCGGCCAGAAGATCGTCGTTGCCAGCCATAATGAGGGCAAGCTGCGCGAATTTGCCGACCTGATGGTCCCCTTCGGCCTTGAAGCTAAGTCGGCAAAGGACTTCGGCCTGCCCGAACCGGAAGAGACCGGCACGACGTTTGAGCAAAACGCTTATATCAAGGCGTTTGCCGCTGCATCCGCCACCGGCCTGCCTGCCCTGTCAGATGATTCCGGCCTTGTGGTGGATGCGCTTGACGGGCAGCCGGGCGTCTACACCGCCGATTGGGCCCAGAAACCTGAAGGCGGGCGCGATTTCATGATGGCAATGCAAAAAACCGAAGACATGCTGCGCCAGAGGCGCGTTACCACCGAGGCCGAACGGTCGGGACGGTTTGTCGCCGTCATCTGCCTTTGCCAGCCCGATGGCGAGGCCGAATATTTTCGCGGTGAAGCAGAGGGCCATCTCGTTTGGCCGCCGCGCGGAGAAAAAGGTTTCGGCTACGATCCGATCTTTGTCCCACAAGGATTTTCGCAGACTTTTGGCGAGATGACCGCAGAAGAAAAACATGGTTGGAAACCCGGTGAGACAGAGGCGCTGTCGCACCGCGCGCGTGCTTTCCAAAAGTTTGCCCGCGCGAAACTCGGCGCTTTATGATCGCTGTGGATGACAAGACGCCAGGGTTTGGCGTCTACGTGCACTGGCCCTTCTGTGCCGCCAAATGCCCCTATTGCGACTTCAATTCGCATGTGCGCCACCAGCCGGTCGATCAGGAGCGGTTTGCAGCAGCCTTTGTCGCCGAACTGGCGACTATGCGACAGCGCAGTGGGCCGCGCACAGTCAATTCGGTATTTCTGGGCGGCGGTACTCCCTCCCTGATGAAGCCTGAGACTGTGGGCACAATACTCGATGCCATCGCACGGGAGTGGACCGTTCCCGATGGCATTGAGATCACGCTTGAAGCCAACCCATCCTCGGTCGAGGCAGACCGCTTTCGCGGCTACCGCGCCGCCGGCGTCAATCGCGTGTCGCTCGGCGTGCAGGCGCTGAACAATGCTGACCTGAAGTTCCTTGGCCGGCTGCATAATGTGGACGAGGCGCTGCACGCCATTGGTCTGGCGCGCGAAATTTTTCCGCGACTTTCCTTCGATCTGATCTATGCGCGTCCCGGCCAGACGCCCGAAGCCTGGCAGGCAGAGCTTGAGCAGGCAATCGGCCATGCCGCCGACCATCTGTCGCTCTATCAGCTCACCATTGAGGAGGGCACGCCTTTCCACGCGCTTCATGCCGCGAAAAAGTTTGCCATTCCAGACAATGACCGGGCCGCCGACCTGTACGCGCTGACACATGAGGTGACCGCCGCGCATGGGCTCCCAGCCTACGAAATCTCCAACCATGCCCGTCCGGGCGCGGAGAGCCGGCATAACCTGATCTATTGGCGTTATGGCGAATATGTCGGCGTTGGGCCCGGAGCTCATGGGCGTTTCGTAGAGCGTGGCGAGCGCATCGTCACCATTGCCGAGCGCATGCCCGAAACCTGGCTCAATCTTGTGGAGGCACGTGGCCATGGCGTTACCGGCGGCGAGGTCCTGTCACGAGAACAGGAAGCCGACGAATTCTTGCTAATGGGATTGCGATTGGCCGAAGGCATTGACCTCGCGCGATACGAGGCGCTGTCCGGTCGCGAACTGGCTGCGGATCGGCTTTCCGTCCTTCAGGGCGAGGGTCTGGTGGCTCCTGTCGGCAACTCACGCTTGCGTGCCACCTCGCAAGGCATGATCGTGCTCGATGCCGTGGTGGCGGATCTGGCGCGTTAAACCGGTTTTCTGCTCTTGGATTTTGTCAGCGTGGATTTTATGGCCACGCGCTTGGCCGGTGCGGCAGCCTTTTTCTCGGGCAGTTTGGGCGCGACTGGCAGCTTGCCGGTGCGGCCATTGTAGTAGGGGTCGAATGTGTCGTTGATCTCCAGCGTATTCATGGCTTCCTCCCGTACTTTGGTAAAACGTTTTGGAGGCACGCAAGTTCCGCTGCCGGGCGTTTGCAAGCGAACGCTGACATGCGACAAGGGCTGACCATGACCACGACCAGCGAAACATCCGACCGGACCGGCAAAAGCTTCATGATCGGCCAGCACCAAGTGCCGGCGCGACCGCTGGCGCCGGCGCTTTATCTGGTCGCTACGCCGATCGGTAATCTGGGTGATATCACGCTGCGCGCGCTGGAAACGCTCGCGGGCACCGATGTGCTGGCGTGCGAGGATACTCGCGTCACCCGCGTGTTGTTGGAACGTTATGGCATCCGCCAGCGGGCCTTTGCCTATCATGAACATAATGCGCATGAAGCCGGTCCGCGGTTGATCGAGGCGCTCAACCAGGGCAAGAGCGTGGCCCTGGTATCGGATGCCGGCACGCCGCTGGTTTCCGATCCCGGTTTTCGCCTTGTCGGGCAGGCAATGGAGGCAGGCCACCGCGTGGTGCCTATCCCAGGGCCCTCAGCGGTGCTTGCGGCACTCACCGCCTCGGGCCTGCCATCCGATACATTTTTATTTGGCGGCTTTCTGCCGGTGAAAGACGGTCAGCGCCGCAGCCGGCTTGAGACGCTCAAAAGCGTGCCGGCGACCCTGGTCTTCTTTGAATCGCCGCGCCGCCTGGCGGTGTCGCTGGTGACGATCGCCGATGTTCTGGGCGGCACCCGGGCGGCGGCGGTGGGGCGGGAACTGACCAAGACGTTCGAGGAGATGCGCACCGGCAGCCTAGCCACACTCGCCGCACACTATGCCGATGCTTCAACACCCAAGGGCGAAATTGTCGTTTGCATAGGGCCACCCGAGGAAGCAAAGCCGGTCGACGCTGCTGATATCGACCAGTTGCTGCTCAGTCTGGCAAAGGAGCTGCCGGCATCGAAGGCAGCAGCCGAAGCGGCGCGGATGACAGGCGCTGCCAAATCCGATCTCTACCGACGGCTGCTGGCCTTACGGGAGGGCAAAGATGGCTGACCAGCCGGCCAGGCGCCTGAAAGCCTATCGGCGCGGCCATCGCGGCGAGTGGCTGGCGGCGCTGGCGTTGATGCTGAAAGGCTATCGCATCGTGGCGCGGCGCTATCGCACTCCGCTTGGCGAAATCGACCTCATTGCGCGGCGTGGCGATCTGGTGGCCATCGTCGAGGTCAAGGTGCGCGCGAGCCTTGGTGATGCCATGGACGCGGTTGCCTATTCCGCGCAACGCCGCATCGAGGGCGCTGCCGATCTGTGGCTTGGAAGGCAGCAGGACCATGGCAGACTTTCCATGCGCTTCGATCTGGTCGCGGTGCTCCCGCGCCGCTGGCCCGTGCATGTGCCAAACGTGTTTTACGGGCGGAATTAGGAAGCCTCCCTTCTTAAAAGCAAATGCCCCCGCCGGTTTCCCAACGGGGGCATTTTTGGATGGTGCAGCCTTGTTAACCCGGCACTTTGAGAATGTTCGGGCTAAAGGTTGGCTGACGCTGTTGCTGCGGCTGCTGCTGCTGCTCGATCTGCGGCTGACGTTCGCGACGCGGCAGCCGATTGAGAATCTCCGGGATATTCGGGTTGATCTCAAACGTCGGCGGGCGGCGGACCTCGCGGCAGTTCGGTGGCTTGCCAACTGTACCGCGCGGGCAGCGTAAATCAAGCGGCTCGAGGCAGCGGCCCCTAACCATCACAGTGCCACGCGGGCATTCCACCTCCCGTTGGCGGCAGGCGCCCCTGACCAGGCTGGTTCCGCGCGGGCAGATGCATTCGCCTGCCTTGGTACGGATCTGGCCAGGCAGAAGACGGCATTCCTGCGGCCTTTCAGGACGTGGCTTGAAGCAGCCATTGTCGCCCAGAACCGTGCCACGCGGACAGATGCACTCACCTCCCTTGGTGCGTATCTGGCCCGGCAGAAGACGGCACTGCTGCGGCTTTTCGGGACGTGGCTTGAAGCAGCCATTGTCACCCAGAACCGTGCCACGCGGACAGATGCATTCACCTCCCTTGGTGCGGATCTGGCCCGGTAGCAGACGGCACTGCTGCGGCTTTTCGGGACGTGGCTTGAAGCAGCCATTGTCACCCAGAACCGTACCACGCGGGCAGATGCATTCACCGGCCTTGGTGCGGATCTGGCCTGGCAGCAGCTTGCATGCCTGCGGCTTTTCCGGCTGCGGCTTTTCGGGCTGTTGCGGGCGCTCCGGCTTCTTCGGAGGCACAGGCAGCTTGCCCCCACCGCCGACGCACTGGCCATTGCGGAAGCGCTGGCCCTCGGGGCAGACGCATCTACCGGCATCGTTCATCACCAACCCGGCGGAGCATTCCTGCTTTCTCACGATGATGAACGGATGGCAGGCGACGCGCTCCCCGCGACCGCCGAGGGCGGGAACGAGCTGCGAGGTTTCGCCGGCAATCGGTGTTCCCGGTTCCAGCACGGCCACGCAGTTGCGGCCATTCGCCTGACCGTTGACATTGGCCAGTGCTTCATCCGGGATCTCCACTGTGACGCGGTGGACCCGTGCCTCATGCGCGCCAAGTGAAAGCGTGGCATCACAGGAGATCGGCAGCACTGTCGGCTCTGGGCTGCATCCGAAGGGTGGCTCGATGGTTGTCACCGGAACTCCTTCAAGGCGGCCAAGGCCCTCCACCTCGATGGCATCGCCGATCCGAACGGGGCCGCTATAGGCTTCGTCCCCTTCATTGCGGATGGTGATTTCGAAGGTGCAGGGTGCGCCGGCACGGCACTGGCTGTCGCCAGTCTTTTCCACCTTGATGGTAGTGCCGCCTTGAGCGCAGGCCCGGCCGAACGGACGCACGACGTCGTCTCCCGGCTCGGGGCCAACCGACCCGCGGGCGCAGTTTTCAAATCGCCCATTTGCCGACACGACTACATCGAAATGGCGGCTGGTGCCCGGAGTCAGTGCGGCACCGGGAAGCGTGCAGGCAAGCGTGTCTGCCGGTACTGGACCGCAGCTCCAGTCGCCACCATCAGGTGCAACCGACTGAACCTGGACCGGTGAACCGCCGCTAATCAGCATCGCGGCGTCGTTGACGCGCACTGGGCCGACCGGAGCTGCCGTGCCGCCATTGGTGACGGTGATGCGGCAGATGGAGCCGGCGGCGGCGGCGGTGCCGGGCCTGCAGGTCTTGGTAATGGTCAACCCCGGCTGGCCGGGATTGCGGCGGCGGATGCGTGCCTTAGCGCAGGCCTTGTTGTTGGCGAGGTTCGTCTCGCCTGGAACGGGCAGCACTTCGGCACAATTTTCGATCGTATCCGCTGTGTAGGCCGGTCCGACATTCACCTTTACGCCTATCGGCGTCGAGGCGCCCGGCACCAGCACGATGCCCGGATGGTCGCAGCGGAACTGGCCCACGCCATCGGGCACGCAGGCCCATGGCGGCGACGGCACGAAGGTGGACGAGGCCGGCACGCCTGCCGGGTAGGTATCGATCACCGTCAACGGACCATTGATGGTGCTGGTGCCGCTGTTGATGACATCGATGATGAACAGGCAAGTACCGTCCGGCGAACAGACCGGGGTGACGGCCCGCTTGCGGATGGTCAGATCGACCTTCTTCTCGTTCGGCGGCGTGCACTCACGGTCGCGGCCTGGGATGCAGATCGGGATCGAGGCACAGGCCTTGTCGTTGGTCTGGAGCCCGAAAAGAGGCTTGCCGCTGGCGCCGTAATTATAGGCGGCGCAGTTGCGGATCGCAGGCCGGGTCCAGTCAGGGCCGGGCCTGAAGCCGATGTTCAGTTCTACAAAAGCGCCCGGTGCCAAAGTGGTGGCCGGATGGGTGCATTGCATCGGGCTGGTCGCCGGTGCGCAGATCCATGGCGCGTTCGGGCCTGAATCAATAGTGGCACTGCCAGGCAGCGTCACCTCGTCCAGCACAATCGGGCCGTTATAGGATGCATCGCCCACATTGGTGACCCGGATGGTGAAGGTGCAGCCGCCTTCAGGCGTGCAGCGTTCCACCGTTGCCCGCTTTTCGACTTTGAGGTCGGGTTCGCGCGGCTTGTCGGGGCAGTCGATGTCTTCTGGAATGACGATGTCGATCACCTGCGTGCAGCAGAGTCCGACGCCTTCTTCCGGGCCGGCATAGGCTTCGATGCCGACAACGACGAGGTGGACTGTATCGCCCGGCAGCGCGCCGGTGATGGTCCAGTTCAGGACACCACCGCCCTCCGGCACGTACTGCATGGGTGGCTCAATGGTGACGCCGGGCGTCGTGGTGTTGAGCTGAACGGTCTTGCCGCCGAGTTCTGCACCCACCGGCATGTGGTAGATGAAGGCTCCACCGCCGGGCACGCAATCGACCGTACCGGTCTCGATCTTGAAGCATTCCGCGCTGTCGCCCGGAGGCGGCGGTGGCGGCGCGCAGCCGGTGAGGTCGATGCCGATCCGGGTTTTCTGGCCGGTCAGGAAGTCGCCATCATCAGGCAGTGCCGGGTCGTGCGAAGGAATATGGATCATGCCCCCGACGCGGTTAGCGATGGTGACGAAAGCCTGATTGTCGACAAGCGTGGGCGCGGGAAACGCCCCCGGGTCGATGCTGGCGGTGATGCGCACGGTGATGAACCGCTCGCCTATTTCACCACTGCCATCCAGGTCGGAAGTCGAGAGGCCGAAATCGGAAAGCTTGGCCGTGTCGTTGGGGTCAGCCGTGGTGGCGATGGTTGCGGTGGGCAAGGCGCCGCCGGCGAATGCTGTGCCGTCGCCGCTGGCGGTGACGCCAACGACAGTCAGGCCGTTTGGCAATTCGTCGACCAGGTTCATGCGTATCTTCGCGATTTCCTCGGCAAAGACCGGGCTGGCCAGTGCCTCGGGACTGCCGCGCATGCCAAAGCGCAGCGTGTAGACGACCGTCGAGCAGGACATCTGCTTACCGGTCTTTTCAAAGAATGGCCGTATTTCATGGCTGCCCGGCTCTGGCCGTTCGATCGGTTCGAGCCTGAGTTCGGGTACCGGTTCGGCGGCCTTGGCCGCAACCGGCATGATGGAGGCGAGCGCAAGCCCGGCCGCCATCAGCCAGCGCGCGGAGCGCCTGGCATATGACAGGGGTTTCATGATCGTCTCCATGACGTTGACTGGGTTTCCCATGTTCGGGAGCGACTGAGCGTTTTTCATCGCATCCTCCTCACGGTTCACAGCTGAGTGCTGGGGTGTTGAGCGGCAGGGTCACCTTGCAGCAGGGGAAATAGCCCCCCTTGTCTGCATCGGACTGCTTGTAGAAGCACAGCCCAAGGTCGACCCGGTCGCCTGGGAAATGGCCGGTGATTCCTAGCGTAAAGGGAGCGCCCGGAGCACGCGTCTGCTTCGGTGGGGTCACCGAAACACCGGGCGTTCGCGAGCCGGCTCCCAGCGAATCACCGCCGATGCCAGCATAGTCATGGATGTAGAGATCGGCTTCCAGCCCGGCCGAGGTACAGAAGAACTGGACGTCCTGAATGTCGATACAGGGCGGCAGATCTCCCGGCGGGGGTGGCGTTCCGGGCGGATTGAACACAGGCGGATAGAAGGGTGGCAGGTAGCCGCCGCCCGGTATCCGGTCGTAGAAGCCGACCCGACCGGCGCAGGGACGCCACACCTCGACATCGCCGACATGGCCCTTCACATCGGCATCTTCATAGAAGTTGTCGAAGTCGACGAACCATGAACCAAAAGGCGGCACGTTGGCAGGTTTCGCCAGCGTGGTCGAAGTCAGCTGTACACCATGGACCGCAAGCGGACCGCCGGCCAGCAATTGCTCGGCGAGCGCCTCATTGTCGCGCAGCCTGTCACCGGTCTTCACCAGCGTAGCAGCGCAGGCATTGGGGTTCAGAGTGCCTTCGCTGTCGTATCCATATTGAAGGTCGATGCCGCCGGCAGACTGCCGGTTGGTTTCGGGAAAGCCGACGGCATACTCCTGCGGTTCCTCGACCCAGATCGATTCCGTTGCCGGATCGTCTGGGCTTTCGCGCCAGTAGCGCAGCACTTCGCCCTTGCCTGAATCCGCAAAGCTTTCATAGGTATAGCGGTTTTCGATGGTACCGCGCTGGGCAAGGTATAAAAAGCCGCGATTGTCAAAGGCGATGTCGGTGACCGCTTGATCAGCGTCAGCCTGGACCGTCAATTCCCAGCGGGGGTCGCCGCCAAACGCACCATCACGGGCGATGCCGACCGACCAGATCTCGGCTTTTTCACCAACCGCGTAGTAGAGCCGGCCGCCATGAACAGCGATGCCCCAGACGCGACGCTCATCCTGCGTATAGCCAAAGCTTTCCGGGTTTTCGCTGTCAAACGCTTCGCCCTGGATATCCATCACCGCGCCGTCATCGGCGACAGCGTCGAGACCGCGGACCGGACGGCCATCGACACCATGGTCGAAGGTGTCAATCATCATGCCGTCGATGGAGATGCGATGCACCAGACCTGAATCGAGGTCGGTGGCGAAGAACTGGCGGTGGATAGGGTCGAAGGCGAGGTTGCCGATGCCCGGTCCGCTGTTGGTGTCGATGGTGGCAAACAGGCTGACCGCGCCGGTGATGCCGTCGATCTTCCAGATCGCGCCCGGGCTGCCGCCATTTTCTTCAGCGAACTGACCGGCCATGAAAGTTGCGCCCGCCGTACCGCGACGTTGACGTTCAGGGCGACCATCCTCGTCGGCATCGGGCGTAACAATACGCACGCCGTGCAGCGAGGTGGCGGCGGCGTAGATGTTGGGTACGCCGGTGGCAACGCCGTCGCGGATACCGTCATCGTATTTGACGCCGAACACTTGGCCGATCTGGCTTGCCGGAACCTCAAATGGCGGCGGCGTGTAAACCAGTTGCCCGGAAGCCGGGCCGCCAAGGGCCGAAACGTCGAACACGCGCAGGGATGCGCGCGCGGTATCGATGAAGGTCTCGTCGACCGGATCGACGCCGGGCGGTAGGCCTTCTTCGAAATTCGGGATCGTGGTGCCCGGAAAGCCGGTCACCGCCATCGAGCCCGGATGGACGATCCGGTCCTGCGCCAGTGCTTCCCCCTGCCAAATCAGGCTGGCGGCCACCGCCAAAGCAAAAAAGCCGCTCGTGGTAGCGAGCGACTTTCGGCAGGCAAAATGAGATTTTAGAAGATTTGTCACCGGGCGGTTTGCACGCATCGCATTTCTTCCCGCAAAGGCAGGAGAATAGTCCGGTGCGGCGATACGGAAACGCTCCGCAGGCCGGCATTTCCCGGCACAATCCCCCTTTGAAGTTTCTGTTGTTCTTCCCTCTAAGGCGCGGACGATACGCCCAAGCTTACGCAGCGTCAACGGAATCGGCCGACGCCCCTCATTTCCGCCGCTGCCTGAAGGGCGCGCGACAGGGTGAGAGGCGCCAAGAGATCCCGCCGGAATGCGGCAGTCTCTTTCGAATGTCATGGCTACTCCTTTTCCAGAGCCGCGTGATGCGGCTCCTGCGCATCTGTCGCGCAGGCGGTGGAAAAGGTTCAGCGAGGGGCTTTAAAAGGTGGCCGCCGAGCTCAGACGTGTTGGCCGCCATTGATGTGGATTTCGGAGCCGGTGACGTAGGATGCCTGCTGCGAGCACAGAAAGAAGATGATGTCGGCTACCTCCGACGTGGAGCCCAGCCGGCGGAGAGGAATTCCCTCGACGATCTTTTCGGTGCCCGGCGACAGGATCGCGGTGTCGATCTCGCCCGGCGCGATGGCGTTGACGCGGATGCCGTGTGGGCCGAAATCGCCGGCCATTTCGCGCGTCAGTGAGCCGAGTGCCGCCTTCGACGTCGCATAGGAGGTGCCGGCAAACGGATGTACGCGTGTGCCGGCAATCGACGTGACGTTGACGATTGAGCCTGTGGCAGCTGCCAGTTCCTTGAACAGCCCGCGTGCAAGCATGATGGGAGCGAAAAAATTCACCTGAAACACATCGCGCCAGACATGCATCGGCGTCTCGATAGAGTTCATGCGCCCACCATCCTTCAGCTTGGGCGAAATGCCAGCATTGTTGACCAGCGCGTGCAGCTGGCCGCCGTTGGCCTCCAGCCGGTGACGGATTTCAGACACGGCGATGCCGACATCCTCCTGATCCGCAAGATCGACCTTGATGTGATCTTCAGGGCCGGCAGGCCAGGGGCAGTCATCGGCAAACGCCTGTCGCGAACAGGTGATCACCCGCCAGCCCTCGCGCGAGAAGCGTTTGACCGTGGCATGGCCAATGCCTCGGCTGGCGCCGGTCAAAACGATGGTTTTTCGGGTGTCGGTCGGTTCTGCTGCCATGATGATCTCCAGCACCGCTATGTAGCGGAGCTCCATGACGATGGCGAGTGGCAGCGCATTTTTGCCGCGGGCAATTAATTGCCCATGATGATGTCGAGGATCGAGCCTTCGCGGCGCACTTTGGGGCCACCCACGTCGGCGGATGGCACCGGGTGGCGGATCGAGCCGGTTTGCTCGGCGGCTACAGGCGCGCTTCCGGTTTCGACTGCCGGACGCTGTACCCGGCGCTGCGCCGGTGCGGTTTCTGTTGCGTCGGCCTGCACCACCCCGCTGGAGGGCACTGGCGCGCTGACTTCCAATGCGGGAGCGGATTGAGGCTCGCCCTCCGGCTTCCGTGTCCAGCCGCCCGGCAGCTGTGCCACCGGCACGCCCTCATGGGCCGCGACCATGAATTCGCGCCAGGCCTCAACTGGCAGCGAGCCGCCGGTAATATCATTCGTGGCCTTGGCATTGTCATTGCCGAACCAGACACCGGTGGTGAGATTGGCGGTGTAGCCGATAAACCAGGCATCGCGGGAATTCTGCGACGTTCCCGTCTTGCCCGCGGCAGGCCAGTCGAACGCCGCCTTGCGGCCGGAGCCGGCATCTATGGTCTGCTTCATCATGGCATTCATCATTCCGACCGTCTCAGCGCTCAGCACACGCGGTTTTGCGCCGCCGGTATTTTCATAAAGCACCTCCCCTGAAACGGATGTGATGCGCTGGATCAGATGCACTTCTGGTCGGTAGCCGCCATTGGCGAAGGGCACATAGGCCGCCGTCAGCTCCAGCGGCGTTACCTCCGAGGTGCCGAGCGCAATCGTCACATTGTCCTGCAGCTTTGATTCAATGCCCAGGCGATGGGCTACCTCCACCACGGCGGCTGGTCCTACCTCCATGGCAAGCTGGGCCGAGACCGAATTGAGTGAGCGGGCAAGCGCGGTAGACAGCGTCACCTTGCCGAAATATTTATTGCCGAAATTGCGTGGCGACCATTTGCCGATCTTGATCGGCGCATCGTTTCGGATGCTGTCGGGCGTTCGGCCTTGTTCGAGCGCCGCAACAAAAACGAACGGCTTGAAGGCGGAGCCCGGCTGGCGCAGCGCTTCGGATGCGCGGTCGAACTGGCTATCGGCATAGTTCGCGCCGCCGACCATGGCGCGCACGGCACCGGAATTGTCGATCGACACCAGAGCGCCCTGGCTGACGTTCAGCTTCTCGCCTTTTTCGGTGATCAGGCGGCGGATCGAGGCTTCGGCCAGCTTCTGCAGGTTCAGGTCAACGGTGGCATCGACGATGATGTCGGTGCGTACCTCGCCGATAAGCTCGGGCAGCTCATCCATGATGCGGTCGGCAACGTAGTTTTCCGATCCGGTCCAGTAGGAGGCGGCTTCGGTGGCCTTGGCGCTCATCGCTGAGGCCAGTTCCTTGTCACCGATACGGTCCTGCTGGCGCATAGCGGCCAGCACCAGCTGCGCGCGTTGCTCGGCAGCCTTGGGATCGCGTGCCGGCGAAAGCCGCGACGGAGCCTTCAGGAGACCGGCGAGGAGCGCTGCCTGCGACAGTGTAACGTCGCGCGCGGATTTTCCGAAATAGCGCCGTGAGGCTGCTTCCACCCCGTAGGAACCCGAGCCGAAATAGACCCGGTTAAGATACATTTCGAGGATCTGGTCCTTGGTGTATTTGTGTTCCAGCCACAGCGCCAGAAGCACCTCCTGCACCTTGCGCTCGATCGTGCGCTCGGGCTTTAGGAACAGGTTCTTGGCCAGTTGCTGGGTTAGCGTCGAGCCACCCTGGCTGACGCGCCGGTCAATGACATTTTGTACCATGGCGCGCGCCAGGCCGAGCGGATCAACGCCGAAATGCGAATAATAGCGCCGATCCTCGATGGCCATCACCGCCTGCGGAATAAAGGGCGACATTTCATGCAGGCCGAGTGCCTCGCCTCCGGTGGTACCCCGATTGGCGACCAGCTGCCCGTCGACGGACACAATCTTCACATTGGGCGGACGGTCGGGGATCGTCCATTCCGTGGTCGAGGGCATTTGCGCGCCGTAATAGACGACGATGCCGACAAGACCGATGCCGCCCCACAGCGCCAGAACCAGCGACCAGTAAAAAAGCCGACCGAACCCGGCAAACAAGCCACCCCGGCTGCGGCGCGATGTTTTCTGTCTGCCACGTGCCTTGACCTGCTTGCGCACCGGTTTGCCACGGGATGACTGCACAACGCGGTCATCTTCACCCACGGAAAGGTCGGCCGAACCGCGCGAACGCCCCGGTCGGTCGAACGTCGGCTCGATCCGCGTGTTTTTATCCCTACCGGCCATACGCTGCGCTTCACCACCCCTTAAGTGCCCGTCCCACCCGATGCAGAATAAATGAGGCGATTTAAGGAGGCCTTAAGTCGCTGGAGCCTCACCAGGGGTGCCGCTGCATACCAGATCCAATGGTGATACCACGGTAACGCCTTTTGAGTAGCGGCTGCGATAGACGCACTTGCATGAACACCTCGCCAATCAGCTATAAGCGCCATCGCTTCCCGCCCCAGATCATTGCCCACGGGGTCTGGCTCTACTTTCGGTTTCCTCTGAGCCTGCGGCTTGTTGAGGAATTGCTGCTGGAGCGCGGCATTGCCGTCTCCTATGAAACGATCCGCCGCTGGGGAAAGAAATGCGGCCCGGATTAGAACTAAACGACCGTTTTGAAAAATGGTCGGTTGTGAACAAAGCAATTCGCAACCGCGATACAAATTAAAATCGAACACCTAAATCGAGACGAAAAATTTAGTGCCGCCCAGAGCACATATAAATAAACCTTCGGTAAGAAACGTGCCACCACTAGGCCGAGAATTGCACCTATGACACAGGCGACCACTGCGCTCAGGAGAAGAACGAGTATCATGGCGTTTGCTCTCTCTGATTATTTTGCAAGCGGTCAAAATTTGTCGAACTGTCTAACTCTGAGAATGTTACCCTAAGCGATCGCGAAGCGTAAATGGGGAGCATACTGTCGCCCAAATGCCAGTAAAAATCTTACTCTAGCTGAGCTGACTGATTGGTGCTTTGTCCGCATTGTTGCCAGTCAATGAGATGTTGCAAAAATCATCGGTTTCCAAACAAGTCATGTCAGCGATGCAGGCAAGACGAATATTGTCGATGCCCATTGTCGCGCAACCAGTCAAATCCGAGGTGAATGAATGGCTTTTGTTTTTCCTTCCGACTTTAACCCGCAGCCGAGTCTAGAGGGGAGTGGAATTAAAATATCGTCTCTTCGGAAACAAGACCGCGATGGCTTGGCTGAAGCAGCGAATGACCCGGAAATTTGGGCGGGGCACCCCGCGCGAACCAGACACGAAAGAGTGGTTTTTGACCCATATTTCGACCTTCTGCTCTCTTCCGGTGCAGCGCTTGTCATTCGTGACGCAAGCAACTGGGTCATCGGGTGCACGGTTTATTATTCGGACACCAATGCCCCATCTCGCCTATCGATTGGATTCACTTTCCTCGTGCGTAAGCACTGGGGTGGCAAGACAAACCGCATTGTAAAACGCTTGACACTCGGCCACCTTTTCTCCGCCAAAAGCGAAGCCTGGTTTCATATAGCACCCACAAATCTGCGCTCCCAGACTGCTACAAAGAGGCTCGGCGCAATCTACATGCACGAGGCAGACATTGACCTTGGCGGTGGTGCGCAGACTTGGGGCTGCTATTGCCTGACAAGGGAGAATTGGGACGTCAACGACCGTTCGTAAGCACAGATTTCAAAGCCTGAAACCGATGCGAAAAGGATGGTTTTGCGACGGCAACCACACGTAATTTGTTGCCTTCCAAAAACGGTGGTTTTTGGCAGGGTCGCGTAACGGTTTAAATACTAGCAGAGGCAGCGCAATGGCCACCTCCGCAGTTCATGTCAAAGCGACGTGTAGGTCAGAGGCCGAGTTGTGTGGCGATCTTCGCGATGATTTCTTCATGCACGGCCACGCGATCCAATCCTTCCGGACCGTCGCAAACTGGGTCATCGCCTTCTTCTTCAAGGATTTCAGCCCCCATTGGCTTACATGGCAACAAGGCTGCAAAATGGTTCGCCGGTGCAATGACGTCGATTCTTGCACCCGGTAACAGAGCAGCAAAATCGCTGCCGTCGGCGCTGAAATCGGTCGCAAGCAAACGGTCGTCGCCATCGCCAAGCCCAATTAGAAGCACATCATCAACCAAGCTGTCCACATGCTGCTGTGCAAGCCCATAGTGTAGCGCCGGATCAATTACGGCAACCATCGTGATCCTTTGATCTTTATAGGATGCATCCCATGCGGCAGCATCCAGACTATGCAAGTCGATACCGCCTTCGGCAAGGTCAGCACAGTGCGACGACGCACGTCCAACAGTATCACAATGGGCTGCGTAGCCCGCCAGATCGCCCGCCACCCCGCCCATCGAAAGCGCAGTCCAACCGCCATAGGAAAACCCTGCGGCCATCACACGCGTCAAATCCAGTTGTCCGGCAAAGCGCGGATCAGCCTCAAGTTTGTCCAATGCCGTCTGAAGATCCTGCACACGCGTCCAGTGATCCAGCCCTGCGCGTAAGTCAAAGTCGCTCGTCGTGCTATTTGGATGATCGACACTGACAACGACAGCGCCCCGCGCGGCAAGCCCAGCAGTAAGCCAGCTCAATGTGCGAATGTTGCCACCCAAGCCGTGCGAAACAAGAATAACGGGAAACGGCCCTTCGCCGATTGTTCCCCCCTCTTGCACAGCCGTGCCATAAAATACGCCGTTTTCACCGATGCTTACTTCTGTTCCGCCACCTGTCGACGGATACCAGATTGCGCCAGACACCGGTTCATTCTGATAGGCTACCGGGAATGTCACCGGTTCGTATCCAGCCAATCCGTCTGCCATTGCAGATGTGGCGGTTACGGCAAGGACGATGCTCAAGGACATATTTTTCATTTGGAAAACTCCTGTTCCAAAATTGCGATGTTCATCATTTGGCCGCACTTGAAGAAACCGGCGTCCTAAAACCGGTTTGAGGTCGCGCAGAACCCATTTTAGGACGTAGAGAGACCGTGAAGGACGCCACTCATGCCAACACTTCCAATCCCTCTGTTCGGATCTCTGGTTCTTGTATTTATGCTGGTTGCATTGTTGCGGCGCGAGGGGCAAAGTCCCCTGCTGCCCGCCCTACTTGCGGCTTGCGCTGTACAGGGCGTCATTATCTCGCTGGCACAACATTACGAGATAGGCGCTTTCCGGAATATACAGCCCGTCAGCGCCACCATTATTCCGGCCTTGGCATGGATCAGTTTTCAAGGCACGGCCATTCGCGGGCCACGCTGGAGGTTGGATATCTGGCACGCAATTGGACCCCTTTTCGTCCTGTTCTGCCTCATCAACGCGCCCGCATGGTTGGATGTGTCGATACCGATTCTTTACGTCGGATATGGCAGTGCAATTTTGCTCATCTCGATGCAAGGTCCGGACGCCTTGCCACGACTGCGCCTTGGAACAGGCGATGCACCCACTAAAATCTGGTGTATTATGGGGCTTTGTCTGATTGGGTCAGCCTTTAGCGATATACTGATTGTCGCCGCCCAGTTAGCAGGATTGAGCGCGTGGCAGCCTTGGATCATTAGCCTGTTCTCGACAGGTATATTGATCTTGCTGGGGGCTTTAGCCTTATCGGACAGTCTTATCGACCCAGATCAATCTGTGCCGTTATCTCCTGTCCAAATTGATACGCAATTGGACAATGACCTGATGATGCGATTGGACCAGTTGATGGCCACACAGCGCCTTTATCTCAACGCTGACTTGACCCTGACACAGCTGGCGCGGCGGCTCCACGTCCCGATCAAACAGTTATCGATCGCGATCAACCGCAAGACCGGCGAAAATGTCTCTCGTTATATCAATGCACACCGCATCAACGCGGCGTGTGAAAGCCTGCGCACCGGAGAATCTGTGACGTCCGCAATGCTGTCTGCTGGGTTCAACACTAAATCGAATTACAACCGAGAGTTCCTTCGAAAGATGAAAATGCCGCCTAGTGATTGGATTCGACTAAATGAACGAGTGCACGAGACGACGTAAGCTGTTCCAAAAACGCTCCTTTTTGGAACGGCTGAAAAAGGCCCTTTTTCGCTGCCACAAACCCCCGTTCAAAACCAAACAGATTGTTGAAGGTTTGTTGCCCCTCTTGGGATAGCGGCCAATCGCCCTAGAAGTCGCATAATCGGATATCTGGAACTGCAAGCGGTTTTCGCGACCGTTCATTCCGTCACTAGGCCAATCAATCACAACCATATTTGAGCGCATTTTGGCAGACGTGGCGAGGCTGCTTCGCTGTCGTCAATGCCCTGCCCGCTCCAATCGCTTCGCTCCCGTGTTGAGCATGACGAGCCTGCCATCGCCTGCCCTTTCTAGCGCATCGGTTGGAATTAGCCGACCAAGCAACAGAAAGAAAAACTATGACGAAACCCACAATCACAGAACTCAATGACGGATCTGGTCCTTGGTGTATTTGTGTTCCAGCCACAGCGCCAGAAGCACCTCCTGCACCTTGCGCTCGATCGTGCGCTCGGGCTTTAGGAACAGGTTCTTGGCCAGTTGCTGGGTTAGCGTCGAGCCACCCTGGATGACGCGCCGGTCAATGACATTTTGTACCATGGCGCGCGCCAGGCCGAGCGGATCAACGCCGAAATGCGAATAATAGCGCCGATCCTCGATGGCCATCACCGCCTGCGGAATAAATGAGGCGATTTAAGGAGGCCTTAAGTGCGGGCGGTCGGCTTGGCGGATGGTGGAGACCTGACCGCGCCGCAACAATCCTCAGCTATGAGCGAAAATATCGGCTTCGGGCCAGCCCATTAGATCGAGTTTTGCGCGGGTGGGGAGGAAATCGAAGCAGGCTTTGGCGACAGCTGTGCGATCTTCCCGCGCGAGGCGGCTGGACAGAACATTGCGCAGTCCGTGCAGGTAGAGCACGTCTGACGCGGCATATTCCAGCTGTTCGGGGGTCAGCGTTTCGGCGGCCCAGTCGGAGGATTGCTGCACCTTGGACAGGCTAACGCCCAGAAGCTCGAAGCAAATATCTTTCAGGCCATGGCGGTCCGTATAGGTGCGGGTGAGGCGCGAGGCGATCTTGGTGCAGAACACCGGTTCGGCCAGAACGCCGAGCGCGTGGTAGAGAACCGCAATATCAAACCTGCCAAAATGAAACAGCTTTGTGATAGCCGGATTGGCCAGCAGGGCGGCAAGGTTGGGGGCGGAAGTCTGACCCCGGTCGATCTGGATGATGTCAGCCGTGCCGTCGCCCGGCGAAATCTGAACCACGCAAAGCCTGTCGCGATGTGGGTTCAGCCCCAGCGTTTCGGTGTCGATGGCCACTGCATCGACTGCATAGTGCGAAAGGTCGGGCAGGTCGTTCTTGTGATATCGAATTGTCATCGCAGCGCTCACTTCGTTAGGGCGTGAAGGATACGCGCCCAGGAACGCTGACCCTTGTGGAAAGATTCCAGATTGTATTTTTCGTTCGGCGAATGAATGCGGTCGTCTGGCAACGCAAAGCCGACCAGAAGCGATTCCATGCCAAGGAATTTCTGGAAGTCGCCGACCACGGGAATGGAGCCGCCCATGGCAAGCATCACGGCAGGCTTTGGCCATTCATCCGACAGCGCATCGCGCGCCTTGGTGAGGAAGGGCGAGTCATAACCGAGCTGGATTGCTGGCGAGCCGCCATGTTCGTGGAACTCGACCGTGCAATCGGCAGGCAGGCGCTCTTTGACAAAGGCGCGGAAGGCAGCGCGTATCTCGGCAGGGTCCTGTTGATGGACGAGACGGAATGATACTTTCGCCCGCGCCTCAGCGGCGATGACCGTCTTGAAGCCCTTGCCAGTGTAGCCGCCGGTGATGCCGTTGAACTCAGCGGTCGGGCGCGCCCAGACCAATTCCAGCACGGAGCGGTCTTTTTCGCCTGACGGCACGGAAAGCCCAACCTGGCCCAGGAAGCTTTCGGCGGTCTCGCCCAGCGTCTCCCAGGATTTCAGGATCTGCGATGGCGTTTCCTCGACGCCATCGTAAAAGCCCGGAATGGTGATGCGGCCATCATCATCGTGGATGTCGGCCAGGATTTTCGACAGGATGCGGATCGGGTTGGCGGCGGCGCCGCCGAATTCGCCTGAATGAAGGTCGCGATCTGCAGCCTTGATGGTGATTTCCTCGCCGACCAGACCACGCAGACCGACGCAAATGGCCGGAGTTTCCGCATCCCACATGCCGGTATCGCAGACGAGTGCGACATCAGCCTTCAACTCCTCGGAATATTGCTCAAGAAAGGGTTTCAGCGAAGGCGAGCCGGATTCCTCTTCGCCCTCAAAGAACAGCGTGATTTTGCAGGGCAGCGATCCATGCTCGGCCTTCCAGGCGCGGCAAGCCTCGACGAACAGCATGAGCTGCCCTTTGTCATCCGAAGAGCCGCGCCCGGTGATGATTTTCACGCCGTCGCGCTCCTTGATTTCCGGGTCGAACGGATCAGCGTCCCAAAGCTCGACCGGGTCGACTGGCTGAACGTCGTAGTGACCGTAGAAAAGAAGATGCGGCGCACCTGCGGGGCCATCATGATGGGCAACCACCATCGGGTGGCCCGGCGTATCGCGCACGCTCGCTTCAAAGCCAATGGTTTTGAGATCGGCAACCAGCCATTCGGCGGCGCGACGACACTCTGCGGCAAAATCAGGGTCGGTCGAGATCGACTTGATGCGCAACAGCGCAAACAGCCGCTCCAGGCTGGCATCAAGATCGCGGTCGAGACGGTCGAGGACCGGTTGTAGTGCTGACATTTTGGGAAAACTTCCTTTTCGACGATTGCGCGCACCCTAATGGGGCGACGATCAAACGAAAAGCCCGCTACCGCTGGTCCAGCATGGCAAACGCAAAAAAAATGCCGCCGTGGCGGAGGGAACCACGGCGGCGGTACTCAAAAAACTGCGGCAGCCCGGAGAGGGGGATGAGGCTGCCGCATATGTCCGGATGTTGGCGGGGGACGGGCCTTGATCCGAACTCGGCATCGACTGCCGATGACATGTATTTGGAGACCCAAAAGAGGCTATTCAAGGGCGCGGAAATTACAAGTTCGTAACAAACCCGTGACCGGATGTTTGGCAGGGATCGGCATGAACAAGGGGGCGACACAATGCTTGGCGATAGACACCAAAGCAGGCGCAGTTTAGGGCTACGCCCATGAAAAACGGTGATCATCTTTTCCTTGTCGACGGCTCCGGCTATATTTTTCGTGCCTACCACGCGCTGCCGCCGCTCACCCGCAAATCCGATGGCCTGCCCACCAATGCGGTGCTGGGTTTTTGCAATATGGTGTGGAAGCTGCTGCAGGATGCGCGCAACACCGCCGTTGGCATCGTGCCGACGCATTTTGCCGTGATTTTCGACTATTCGTCCAAAACCTTCCGCAACGAGCTTTACTCTGAATACAAGGCCAACCGCTCTGCCCCGCCGGAGGATCTGATCCCGCAATTCGGGCTGATCCGCGAGGCGACGCGCGCCTTTGATCTGCCCTGCCTTGAGCTTGAGGGGTTTGAGGCCGACGATCTGATCGCCACCTACGCCCGCCTGGCGCGCGAAACCGGCGGCGATGTCACCATCATCTCCTCCGACAAGGATCTGATGCAGCTCGTCGGGCCTCAGGTGTCGATGTATGACCCAATGAAGGATCGCCAGATCGGCGTTGCCGAAGTGATCGAGAAATGGGGTGTACCGCCCGAAAAGATGATCGACTTGCAGGCGCTGACCGGCGATTCGGTGGACAATGTGCCGGGCGTGCCGGGTATCGGGCCAAAGACGGCTGCGCAATTGCTGGAAATGTTCGGCGACCTTGATACGCTTCTGGCCCGCGCCGGCGAGATCAAGCAGGACAAGCGCCGCACGGTGATCATCGAGAATGCCGACAAGGCGCGTATTTCGCGCGATCTGGTGCGGCTGAAGGACGATATTGACGGGCTGACGCCGCTCTCCGACCTGACCTTGCAGCCGCCCAACGGACCCAAGCTGCTCGCATTCTTGAAGGCGATGGAGTTCACAACGCTGACACGGCGCGTGGCGGAGGCAACAGATACGGATGCAGCCGCGGTTGAAGCCGCATCGATCGCGGTGGAAAGCGGCACCGCTGCGCACGGCCCCGATGTCGGCGCCAGTGCGCCCGTTGCTGCCAAAACGCAGACCTTCACCAAACCCGGTCGCATGGGTGCGGACCCGAGCGCGCTCGACACGCCAGTGGCACCTGCGGCACTCGCTGCCGCGCGCGCTGCGGCGGCTGCGACGGCAAAGATCGACCATTCCGCCTATGCCTGCATTCGCGACCTTGCCACGCTCGAAGAATGGATCGCCGCTGCGCGCGAGGCTGGCACGGTGTCATTTCGCACCGAGGCATCAAGCCTTGATCCGATGCGCGCGCAGACGGTCGGCTTTGCGCTGGCGCTGCCAGACGGTCGTTCGGCCTATATTCCGGTCGGTCACCGCGCCAGCGCGGCAGACTTGCTCGGCGGTGGGGTGAGTGACGACCAGATTGCACCCGACGCCGCAATTGCCGCGCTCAAACCTCTGCTTGAGGACCGTTCGATTCTCAAGATTGGCCACAATCTGAAATTCGACTGGCTGTTGATGCACCGGCTGGGTGTCGATATCGCGGCCTATGACGACACCATGCTGATTTCTTATGTGCTGGGTGCTGGAACCGGCGGGCATGATATTGCAAGCGTCGCCGAGCGTTGGCTTGGCCATGCCATGATCCCATTCAAGGAAATGGTCGGCTCCGGCAAAAGCTTGGTCAGCTTCGATCTCGTCGCCATCGAGCGCGCCACGACCTATGCCACCGAGGGCGCGGATATCGCGCTCAGGCTCTGGCATGTGCTGAAACCGCGCCTTGTCGCGGACGGTCTGGTCTCGATCTATGAACGGCTGGAGCGGCCGCTTGTGCCGGTGCTGGCGAAGATGGAAGAGCGCGGCATTTCCGTTGACCGGCAGATGCTGTCGCGCCTGTCGGGCGAGTTTGCCCAGCGCGCCGGGGCACTGGAAGAAGATGTTTACGCCGCTGCCGGCGAGCGCTTCACCATTGGCTCGCCGAAGCAGCTTGGCGATATCATGTTTGGAAAAATGGGCCTTCCGGGCGGCGCCAAGACCAAATCCGGCCAATGGTCGACCACGGCGCAGCTGCTGGAAGAACTGGCCTCCGAGGGCCACGAGCTGCCGCGCCGAATTGTTGACTGGCGCCAGCTGACCAAGCTGAAATCTACCTATACCGACGCGCTGCCCGAATATATCCATCCCGAGACACAGCGTCTGCACACGTCCTACGCACTTGCCTCGACGCCGACCGGGCGCATTTCGTCGTCCGAGCCCAACTTGCAAAACATTCCGATCCGTACCGCCGAAGGTCGACGCATCCGCACCGCATTTGTTGCAGAAAAGGGCAACAAGCTCATTTCAGCTGATTACAGCCAGATCGAACTTCGGGTGCTGGCCCATATCGCCGATATTCCACAGCTTCGTCAGGCTTTTGCCGACGGCATCGACATTCACGCCATGACCGCATCCGAAATGTTCGGCGTCCCGGTGGAAGGCATGCCCTCGGATGTGCGCCGTCGCGCCAAGGCGATCAATTTCGGCATCGTCTACGGCATTTCTGCCTTCGGCCTCGCCAATCAGCTGTCGATCCCGCGCGAGGAGGCAGGCGCCTATATCAAGAAATATTTCGAGCGCTTTCCTGGCATCAAGGACTATATGGATTCAGCTAAGCAGATGGCACGCGACAAAGGCTATGTCGAAACCATTTTCGGCCGGCGCATCCACTATCCAGAAATCCGCTCGTCCAACCCGTCGGTCCGCGCCTTCAACGAACGCGCCTCGATCAATGCGCCGATCCAGGGTTCTGCCGCAGACATTATCCGCCGCGCCATGAGCCGCATGGATGCCGCACTGGCAGATGCGAAACTATCGGCGCGCATGCTCTTGCAAGTGCATGACGAACTGATCTTTGAAACCGCCGAGGACGAGGTCGAGGCAACGCTGCCAGTGGTCAAGTCGGTTATGGAGGGTGCCGCGATGCCGGCGCTCGATATGAAAGTGCCGCTACAGGTCGACGCGCGGGCCGCGAACAATTGGGACGAGGCGCATTGATGACGGCAGAGGGCTGCTGCCTCCTGTCATGCCGGTTCAGCAAGCATCTTTTCATAGGCCGCTTGCAATCGAGCGCCCACTGACTTTGCATGAGGCGCAGCAGGCGACCCCAGATGGTGAGTGCGCAACTCATCCATGAAATCCGCCCACATTTGCGGACCGCCTTCCTCCAGCAGTTGCGCACGGATGGAAAGTTCCTTCGATGCTGGCGTGTGGCGGCAGCCCCAGGCCCCCATCTGGACAAGCAATGGCACAAGCTGGATTGAGGGCTCCGTCAGGCTGTAGATCGAGCTCTGCTTGTGGCCAGGATCATCGACCTTGGAAAGCAGGCCCGCGCCGACCAGGCGCTTGAGCCTGTCAGCAAGCACATTGGAGGCGATGCCCTCTTCGGAGTGCGTCAAAAGTTCTCGGTAGCGCCGGCGGTTTCCGAACATGACATCGCGGATGACGATGAGGCTCCAGCTATCTCCCAATATTTCAAGCGTTAGATTTATGGGGCAGCCGGACCGAGATTGGTTTTTCATGACGTTCACTTTCTGCTTGCATTGTAGGAGTGGATTTGTCATTTTTCAACTGCTTGCACAACGCAATCGGTTCTGGAGAGCTCTATGACGCTGAAACTCTATGCGCATCCTTTTTCAGCCTACTGCCAAAAGGTGCTGATCGCGCTTTGGGAGAATGACCTTCCTTTCACCTACCGCCACCTTGGCGAGGATGACGCCATAGCCGAGCGCGAACAGCTTTGGCCGCTTGATCGCTTTCCGGTTCTGACAGACAACGGAAAGGTGATCCCCGAGACCAGCATCATCATTGAGCATCTTGATCTGTTTCATCCAGGGCCAATCAAGCTTATCCCCGAAGACAGAGCGCGTGCGCTCGAAGTCCGGTTCATGGACCGCTTCTTTGACAATTTCATCATGGACGAGATGCAAAAACCGGTCTTTGCAGCGGCCAGAGACGGCGAAGAAGCCCAGCAAAAGGCCCTTGAGGTCGCCGCTAAATCCCTCGACAAAAGCTATGCATGGTTGGAACAGAAGCTTGCTGGCCGCACATGGGCTGCGGGCGAGGCGTTCAGCATGGCTGATTGTGCGGCAGCGCCGGCCCTGTTCTATGCCGACTGGGTTCACCAGATTGGCAGCCAGTTTCCAACTGTCCGCGCCTATCGCTCACGTCTTCTGGAACGTCCCTCCTTTGCGCGTGCCGTGGAAGAGGGCCGCAAATACCGCCACTTCTTTCCGCTGGGTGCGCCCGACCGCGACTAGATCTTACCGTCACCCATGGTTTTCAGCCGATAGAGGGCGTCAAGCGCCTCGCGTGGTGTCATTTCGTCTGGGTTGATGGCCGAGAGCGCTGCGCCGAGCGCATCCGTTTTTTTCGGCTGCGGCGGCTCCTTTCTTGCCACCGCAGAAAACAGCGGCAGGTCGTCGACAAGCCGGTCAGCCTTGCCGGATTGCTCGCCTTGTTCCAGCTGGTCGAGCACAGCGCGGGCGCGTTCTACAACAGCATCGGGCAGACCGGCCAGCCGCGCCACCTGGACGCCATAGCTTCGATCAGCAGCCCCCATGCCGACCTCGTGCAGAAACACCACGTCGCCCTCCCACTCCTTCACCCGCATGGTGACGTTATGAAGCCGGCTGAGCTTCACCGAGAGCGCAGTCATCTCATGGAAATGGGTGGCGAAAATCGCGCGACTGCGGTTTTTCTCGTGCAGATATTCCACCGCTGCCCAGGCAATCGATAGGCCGTCAAAGGTCGAGGTTCCACGGCCGATCTCGTCGAGGATGACCAGTGACCGCTCGCTCGCCTGATTGAGGATCGCGGCCGTTTCTACCATCTCCACCATGAAGGTGGACCTGCCGCGCGCCAGATCGTCGGACGCGCCGACGCGCGAAAACAGCCGGTCCACCACGCCGATATGAGCCTTCGTAGCCGGCACGAAGGAGCCCATCTGGGCAAGGATCGCAATCAGCGCGTTCTGGCGGAGAAAGGTCGACTTACCGCCCATATTCGGGCCGGTCAAAAGCCAGATCGCGCCATATTTGGCATTGCCCTCGGGCGACAGGTCGGCGTCATTGGCGACAAACGCGCTTTCTGTGGCGCGGCGCAATGCCTGCTCCACCACAGGGTGGCGCCCGCGCTCTATGCAGAAGGCAAGGCTGTCATCGACAATGGGCCGCGTATAGTTTTCCGTCGAGGCAAGCACGGCCAGCGAGGACGACACGTCAAACACGGCAAGCGCCGCCGCACCGGCGCGGATAGCCCCTGCATGCGAGACAGCCTCAGCCACCAATTGCTCGAAGGCCGCAAGCTCGATGCTCAGCGCCCGGTCGGCGGCATTGGCGATCTTGGTTTCAAGCTCGGCCAGTTCGGTTGTTGTGAAGCGCATCGCATTGGCCATGGTCTGGCGATGGATGAAGCGCGCCTTGGCCGCATCCGTGCCATTCATGATGTCTCGGTGATTGGCTGTCACCTCAATGTAGTAGCCCAGCACATTGTTGTGCCGTATCTTCAGCGAGCGAATACCGGTTTCCTCGATCAGCCCGCGTTCCAGCCCGGCAATCACCTTTCGCGATTGGTCGCGCAGCGCCCGCATCTCGTCCAGCTCTCCATGATAGCCGGGGCGCAGGAAGCCGCCGTCACGCTTCAACAGAGGTAGTTCGTCGGCCAATGATCGCGCCAGATGGTCTGCGAAATTCTTTGGAAGCGCGCGGATTGCAGAGCGTGCGTCGTCAAGCTCCGCCGGCAGCACCGCGCCATCCAACAACTGCGCGATCTCAGTCGCCGCTGCAAATCCGGCAGTTAGCGCACCCAGGTCACGCGGGCCGCCGCGGTTGAGCGCGAGCCGCGACAAGGCGCGGGGCATGTCGGCGACCCTCTTCAGCGCCGCGCGCAGCCCCTCGCACAGTTTTGGTTCGGCGCCGCAGAAGGATACTGCGTCCAGCCGTGCCACAATGGCGTCGGGGCTGGTCAGCGGCGCCATCAGCCGGTCAGCCAGAAGCCGCGCGCCAGCGCCCGTCACAGTCCGGTCAATTGCCTTGAACAGCGAGCCATCGCGGTTGCCGCTTGTGGTGCGCAAAAGCTCCAGATTGGCGCGCGTCGCAGGGTCGATGAACAGGGATGATCCTGCCTGTTCGCGCTCGGGCCGTTCCAACGGCGGACGCTCTGCCTTTTGGGTTTTCTCCACATAGGCAATCGCGCCCGATATAGCTGAAAGCTCGGCGCGGCTGAACGTCCCGAAACTGTCCGGCGTCGCAACATCGTAGAAGCGTGCGATACGCCCCGGCGCTGAGGCGGAATCAAACAGGCTGGGCGGTTGCGGACTGACGGCGCGACCCACCATGTCGAAGACAGGTCGCAGATCCGGATCGTGAAACACCGGATCAGCCACGATCAGTTCCTTGGGCGCCACCCGGAAAATATCGGAAGCAAGCCGCTCGGCATCTGTTTCACAGACCCGGAAAGCGCCGGTGGAAATGTCGATCCAGGCCAACGCATAGGCATCCTGAGGGCTGTCCTTCACCCGGCCAAGCGCCATCAGGTAGTTGGATTCGGAAGGTGCCAGAAGCCTGTCTTCGGTAATTGTGCCGGGCGTCACCAGCCGGATGACATCGCGTTTGACGACCGATTTGGAACCACGCTTCTTGGCTTCGGCAGGGTCTTCCATCTGCTCGCAGACGGCAACCCGGTGGCCGAGCCCGATCAGCTTTTGAAGATAGTCGTCGGCCGCGTGCACGGGCACACCGCACATGGGAATATCCCGCCCGTCATATTTGCCGCGCTTGGTCAGCGTGATGCCAAGCGCCCGGCTTGCGGTCTCCGCATCGCCGAAGAACATCTCGTAGAAATCGCCCATCCGGTAGAACAAAAGCGAATCCGGGTTCGCCGCCTTGATTTCGATAAATTGCTCGATCATCGGCGTCGCGCCAACCGTCACAGTGAGCGGCGTCGCGGCGGTGGTGCGGGTGGGCGTTTCATCATTCATCAGGTCTACCGGCTGGTCCAGGTCAGCGCGTCGGCATAAGCTTTGCAAATATGCTGAAGGCGCGCAAAACATTCTCTCCCTGCTTGGCTGTTTACAGCCGGGAAGTGTAGCCTTACTCCCGAACGCTCCACAAAAAGAAGTGCATTCCCGGGAGGAACCGTAGAGATCATGGCTTCAGGCAGCAAAAAAGACAGCAACGGTCCCTCGGTCAGTCCGCAGGAGGCGCTGGAATTCCACGCCATGGGGCGCCCGGGCAAGCTTGAGATCAACCCGACCAAGCCGATGGCGACCCAACGCGACCTGTCGCTGGCCTATTCGCCAGGCGTCGCGGTGCCGGTGCAGGCAATTGCCGATGATCCCTCACGCGCCTTTGACTATACGACGCGCGGCAATATGGTGGCGGTCATCTCCAACGGCACCGCCATTCTGGGCATGGGCAATCTCGGCGCACTCGCCTCCAAGCCGGTGATGGAAGGCAAGGCGGTGCTGTTCAAGCGCTTTGCCGACGTCGATTCCATCGATCTGGAAGTCGATACCGAAGACGCTGAGGAATTCATCAACTGCGTCAAATTTTTGGGCCCATCATTCGGTGGCATCAACCTTGAAGACATCAAGGCGCCGGAATGCTTCATCATCGAAAGCCGCCTGCGCGAACTGATGGACATTCCGGTTTTCCACGACGATCAGCACGGCACCGCCATCATCGCCACCGCCGGCTTGATCAACGCGCTGGAAATCACCGGGCGCGACATGAAGAACACCAAGCTCGTCTGCAATGGCGCGGGTGCAGCCGGTATTGCCTGCATCGAACTGGTAAAGTCGCTCGGCTTCTCACCCGAAAATGTCATCCTCTGCGACACCAAAGGCGTGGTCTACCAAGGCCGCGAGGAAGGCATGAACCAGTGGAAATCGGCACATGCCAGCAAGACTGACCTGCGCACGCTCGCCGAGGCGTTGGATGGCGCAGACGTGTTCTTCGGTCTGTCAGCCAAGGGCGCGCTGACGCCTGCCATGGTCAAGTCCATGGCCAAGAACCCGGTCATTTTTGCCATGGCCAATCCTGACCCGGAGATCACTCCGGAGGAAGTTGCCGAGATCCGCACTGATGCCATCATGGCGACGGGCCGCTCGGACTATCCTAACCAGGTCAACAATGTGCTGGGCTTCCCTTACATTTTCCGGGGTGCGCTCGATGTGCGCGCCACCACCATCAATGATGCCATGAAGGTCGCTGCTGCCCGCGCCATCGCCGATCTCGCGCGCCAGGACGTACCGGACGATGTTGCCGCCGCCTATCAGGGCAACCGCCCGAAATTCGGGCCCAATTACATTATCCCGGTGCCCTTCGACCCGCGCCTGATTTCCGCCATTCCGGTTGCTGTCGCGCAGGCTGCGATGGAATCGGGTGTGGCGCAAAAACCCATTCTGGACCTGCAAAAATATGCCAATGAGCTGTCCGCGCGGCGCGATCCGATCGCCTCGACGCTGCAGCGCATCTATGACCGTGTGCGCCGCCAGCCCAAGCGCGTTGTCTTTGCGGAGGGGGAGGAAGAACAGGTAATGCGCGCCGCCGTCTCCTATGCCAACCAGAAGCTTGGTACCGCCATTCTTGTCGGCCGCGAGGAGATCATCAAGGAAAACGCCCGCCATGCCGGTGTCGAGCTTGACCGCGCGGGTATCGAAATACTCAATGCGCGGTTGTCACGCCGCAATGCGGTCTATGCCGATTATCTTTATGAGCGGCTGCAGCGCAAAGGCTATCTGCTGCGTGATTGCCAGCGGCTGATCAACAATGACCGCAACCATTTTGCCGCCACCATGGTGGCGATGGGCGATGCGGATGCTGTGGTGACCGGCGTCACCCGCAACTATTCAACAGCGCTCGACGACATTCGCCGCGTCATCGACGAAAAGCCCGGCCACCGGGTTATCGGCGTGTCGATTGCTCTGTGCCGGGGGCGCACGGTTCTGGTCGCTGATACCGCCGTCCACGATATGCCTAATTCCGAGCAGATCGCCGATATTGCCGAAGAGGCTGCCGGCTTTGCACGGCGCATGGGCTATGAGCCACGCGTGGCGATGCTTGCCTACTCCACCTTCGGCCATCCGGCCGGCGAGCGTTCCGAGCGCGTTCAGGAGGCGGTAAAAATCCTCGACAAGCGGCGTGTCGATTTCGAATATGATGGCGAGATGGCAGCCGATGTCGCGCTCAACGCAAAGGTCATGGCGCAGTATCCGTTCTGTCGTCTGTCAGGCCCCGCGAACGTGCTGGTCATGCCGGCGTTTCACTCGGCCTCGATCTCAACCAAGATGCTACAGGAACTCGGCGGCTCGACCGTTATCGGCCCGCTTCTGGTCGGCCTCAACAAGCCGGTCCAGATCGTGCCGTTGAACGCCAAGGATTCCGACATTGTGAATATGGCTGCTATCGCGGCGTACTCGGCTGGGGCTTGATTTGTTTGTCCATGGGCCCCGCGCTCTGGAGCGCTGGGCCTACCAGCCGAGCCTGGTTGCGGTAAAATCGTTGCCCTTGTAGGCGATGCGCAGCTGGTGCGCGTCGGCACAGCCATAGGCTAGACAGTCGCCCATGTTCAGCTGGGCCGGGTGGTTGACGATCTTCCCGAAGTTTTGAGCCGCATCGAGCGCTTTGCTTCCGGCATCGCCGTCGATCATTATCTCACTCAGATCGAGATCGATGCCAAACTGGTCGACCAGCGTCCGGGCGCCGGCGACGATCTCCGGAGTCACCCTCTGATCGCCCCTTGAGCCAAACGCCAGGCGCCGGGCCAGGGACAAAACCGCCTCCATTCGCACCACGGCAGACCAGTGATAAGGTCCCCCCACCTGCTCAAGCCGATCCAGCAGGCTCTCCCGGTCAGGCTCACCGGCCAGAATGGCAACCACGACGGAGGCATCGACAAAAAGCATCAGCCCTCGCCCCACAAGGCGTCGGTCTCGGCCTTGTGATCCCCTGGAGCAAACGGCCCGGCAGCACGCGCCATTTCAAGCGATCTGGCCAGCTTTGAGCGGATCGGCTGCTTTGCCTTGTGCACGGCAACCTGGCGCCCCAGCGCTATTCTCACGGCTTCCACCTTGGTGGTTCCCGTCAGGTTCACGAGTTCCTCGGCGAGCCGGTCCACCTCCGGGTCCCTGATGTATAGCGGCATGTGCATATCCATTCTGTGGATATACATATACCGCATAAGATATATGCTCGCAAGGACTGAGCATCTTACTCACTTGAGCGAAAAAAACAAGCCGGCTATCTACGCCGCAAACCTGTCCGCCTCTGCGCCATAGTAATTGATGTAACGCGCGCCGATCTCGGCCACCGGCATGACGATGAACACGTCGACTGTCGAAAACTCATGATCGATGACACAGCCATTGCCGATCTTTGCGCCGACGCGCAGATAGCCCTTGATGAGCGGCGGCAAAGCGGTGATGGCGGCGCGCGGGTTAATCGCCTCGCGCGGCATGAGGTCCATCGACCGGTATCGGCCAACCACAGCACGCACATCCCATTCGGGCTCAGTGCGGCAATAATGGGCAAGGTAGGACAGCGCCTCGGCATGAGCCGCGGGCTGCGTGCCGTGAAACGAGGCACAGCCAGTCATCACGTCAATCTTGTGATGGTTGATATAGGCATAGATACCTTGCCACAGCACTTCGATCGTACGCTTGGAGCGGTGTTCCTTCAGCACGCAGGAGCGGCCAAGCTCTAGAAAACGCTGGCCCGGATGACGGGCCACCAAGGCATTCAGTTCGAACTCGTCATTGGAATAGAAGCCGCCAGCCCGTGCCGCCACTTCCTGGCGCAGCAGACGGTAAGTTCCGACAATACGGCGATGATCCGGTCCCGGCAGGGTTGTGTCGATCACAAGCAGGTGGTCACAGACATCGTCAAAGCGGTCGCAGTCGCGCGCGGCGCGCTGCTCAGGCTTCATGCGTGCGCCCAGTTCTTCATAGAAAATGCGAAAGCGCACTTCCTGCACCGCCGCTATTTCTGCGGCATCGCGCGCCAACCGAACTTCGAGCGGGCCAATGCGGCCAAGAACACCACCTTGTGTCACGGCATCGAAATTGCGGGCCAATCGGGGCGTTTTGGTGGCGGGGGAATGCTCTTCGCCCTGACGCATGACCATTTGCACGGGTGATTCTCCTTGGCGAGCCCAGTGAGGTCGGGGCATATTAGGACTGTGCAACAGGACGATGACAATACGGTGAAGCCGACAGCCGGGCAATAGTTTGTTGGCTTTGTTCTGTATGGACCGTATTTGTGCCAGTCAGGACGATACTTGTTCAGCAACCGCGCGCACCAGTGCGTCGGGATCCAGCGGCTTGGTGACAAATCCGCTGGCGCCATGGGCCAGAACCGAGTGGCGGGTGCGTTCCTGGCTATCAGCAGACAGAACCATGATCGGCACAGGAGCGTAGGACATTTCCTGCTCGAAACGGCGCACCGCCGAAATGGCGTCTAGCCCGTCCAAAACCGGCATATGCAGATCCATCAGCACCAGATCATAGCGGTGTCCCGAAGCGCGTGTCAGAAGGTCCACGGCCGCACGGCCATTGCCAACCACCTCCACCCGGTGGCCGGCCTTGGAAAGGGTCGCCTGTGTCAACAGGGCATTGATGTCGTTGTCCTCGGCTATCAGGATCGACAGCCGGCGCTGGCGGCCGCGATTGACGCCAACCGAGCGCCGGGCCTTGGGGCGTTCGGTGGGTTCTGCCGGTTCGGCCATCTTTGCGGCCGTCAACAGCATGCGCACCAAGGTCTGACCGCGCACCGGGCGGGCCAGATAGGAGGCATACCCGTTGGCCCGCAATTGGCCAAGAAGTGCGCGCTCGGTGGGCGCGATCAGCGTGATGGCGATGCTTTCCCTTAATCCTGCCGTATGCAGGCGCTTGAGCAGTCTGCCGTCCGGTTTTTCCAGCGCGGCATCGATCAGAAGCGTGTCGCAATGTTCGCGGTGGCGGGCAGCCTGAGCGGGAGTCGCCAAGACGATAGCCGCGCCACCATAGGCGCGCACGGTGGCGGCGATCGTCTCCGCCTCAACCTGATTTTGCGAGACGATTAGGATCTCCCGCCCCGCCAGTGCATTGGCGGGCTCGCTTGTTTCTGCCAGCGCATCGACGGCCGGAATCTCTAGAACGAAGCTAGAGCCCTTGCCTGGCGTGCTCTCGACCGTGATGGCGCCGCCCAGCCGATCGACGATCTTCTTGGAGATGGCAAGGCCCAGCCCGGCGCCGCCATGGCGGCGCGTCGGCGTGTCGTCGGCCTGCTCGAACTCCTGGAAAATGCGGGCCAGATCCGCCGCATCGATGCCCGGCCCTGTATCGTTCACGCAAAACCGTATCATCGGATGATTATCGGTCCCGCTCTTCTCCACAACAAGTCCGACGCCGCCGCTCTCCGTGAATTTCACCGCATTGCCAACCAGATTGATCAGCACCTGGCGCAAGCGACCAGGATCTGCCTCGATAGTAACGGGAACATCGGGTGCGACATGGCAGCCAATTCCGATATGCTTGGCGAAGGCGCGCTGTGCGAGCAGCTCGACCACGTTTTCGGCCAGCTCTCGCGGCGAGACAGGCTGCGCTTCAATGTCGATGCGACCAGACTCGATCTTGGTGTAGTCAAGCAGATCCTCGATCAGTGCCAAAAGTGCGGACGCCGAAGTGGAGACAGCGCCGACATAAGTCTGCTGTTCCTGCGACAGGCGTGTATCGCCCAGAAGCTTGGCCATGCCCATAATGCCGTTCATCGGCGTGCGGATCTCATGGCTGACAGTGGCCAGGAAGCGTGATTTGGCCTGGCTTGCATGTTCGGCGCGCTCGCGGGCGTGGATCAGCGCTGTCTCGGCGCGTTTGCGGGCCGTGATGTCGCGGGCGATGGCGCGGTGCGAAACTGCGTCGCTGGTTTTGTCGCGAACCGAGAGTTCAATCCATGAGAACCAGCGCGGCCCCTGCGATGTGCGAATTTCCACATCCGTTGAACTCAGGCATTCCCCTTCGGAAAAAGCAGCGTCAGGCACAATGCCGATATCGACACCCACGTCAGTCAGCGTGCGGCCGAACAGGCGCTTTTTCTCAAGCCCGACAACTTCGGCGAAGATGCGGTTGGCATAGACAATGCGGCCTTCGCGGTCGCGGTGGACCACGAGATCGCCAAGCGCATCAATCAGCCCGTGAAACCGCTCCTCGCTTTCCTGCAATTCCCACAGGCGGTCGGCCAGCGACTCGAATTCGTTCCGGCTCTGCGCCGTGGTGGCTTCAAACAGCTTTGCGGCCCGCGCCTGGGCATTGAGCGTGCGCGCGACCATGACGAAGCCGCTCAAGCCGATGATACCAAGAGCTGCCGAAATGAAGATGGGTGCGCCGGTCAAATGCGCCAGACCAGCCAGGACAAATAAGCTGCCGACCAGAAAGGCATGGGCAAAGCGCGGCTGGCCGCGCGGAATATCAGGGGCAGGCGGTGTCGGCGGCAGGGTAAAACGCACGGCCTCCTCGCTCTCCGGCAGGGGAGCAATTCGTTCGACGCGCGTCTGTTTTCCCAGTCCCGGGTCCGCAACCATGGCTGAACCCTATCAGTCAAGGCTTAGGGAAGCTTTCGGCCGATCGATACAATTTTAGCGGTTTGTCATTCCCGGAAGAAAAACCGTTACATTTCAACCACGAGGCGGCCGCGTACCTTGCCTTCCACAATATCGTGGGCGGCGTTGATCAAGGCGTCGAAAGGCATGGTCGTCGACAACGCGGCAAGCTTGGCATGATCAAGGTCTCGGGCAATGCGTTTCCAGGCCTCGAGGCGCAGAGCGCGCGGTGCCATGACCGAATCCACGCCCAAGAGTGACACGCCGCGCAGGATGAATGGAGCAACGCTGGCCGGCAGGTCCATGCCCTGCGCCAGTCCGCAGGCAGCAACGGCGCCGCCATAGGAAGTCATGGCAAGCACATTCGCCAGTGTATGGCTGCCAACCGCATCAACGCCACCGGCCCAGCGCTCCTTGCCAAGCGGCCGGCCAGGCGTCGACAGTTCATCGCGCGGCAGGATTTCGGCAGCACCGAGATCGCGAAGATAGCCATGTTCTGCCTCGCGCCCGGTCACCGCGATGACATGGTAGCCAAGCTTTGAAAGCACCGAAATGGCAACCGAACCGACGCCACCTGCCGCACCCGTCACCACAATGGAGCCGCGTTCAGGCGTGATGCCGTGGCGCTCCAGTGCCATGACGCACAGCATTGCGGTATAGCCAGCGGTGCCGATAGCCATCGCATCACGCGCGCTCATGCCATCGGGCAGTGGCACCAGCCATTCGCCCTTGACGCGCGCCTTCTGCGCATAGGCGCCGTGATGCACCTCGCCCACGCCCCAGCCGTTCAGGATAACCTTGTCGCCGGCTTTCCATTCTGGATTGGTGGACGCCGTCACCGTACCGGCAAAATCAATGCCGGGGATGAGCGGGAAGTGGCGCACGACGGGGCTCTTGCCGGTGATCGCCAGCCCGTCCTTGTAGTTGATGGTGGTGGCTTCCACCGCGACCGTGACATCACCTTCCATCAAATCCGCATCCGTCAGCTCGGTGAAGGCGACGGACTGCTTCTTGTCGGCGTCGCGTGAAACCAGCAGCGCCTTGAATGTCTCTTCGGCCATCGTCTTCTCCCTTTTTCTCAATGTGGATCGCGATGACAGTCCGGTCAATCAGCCTGCCGCCGCCAGCCAAGAACCTCATCCAGAAGAACGAGCCCGGCACCGACCGTGATCGCGGCGTCCGCCAGATTGAACACCGCAAACGACCAGCCGGGCGTATGAAAGAGAACATAGTCGATCACATGCCCGAAAAGGCTGCGGTCGATGATATTACCGATGGCGCCGCCAATGATCAGCGCGAACCCCAGGCGCGCTACAGTCTGCGCAGACGTCGTGCGGCTGGCGAGATAGGCGACGAAGCACGCGACGATGGCGGACAGGATAATCAGCCCCTTGTCGCCCATCCAGGTGAACATGGAAAACGCAACACCGGTGTTGTAGGTGCGGTAGAGCGCCAGATAGGGCAGTACATCCACCTGTTCATGCATGGGGAGGCCGGTTTCGACCAGGAATTTGATCCACTGGTCAACCGCGACGACAAGCACCACGGTGAGCCCCATCCAGCTAAAAGTTCTTGCGTTCATGCGTTTGTCCCGGAAGTCAGTGCCAGCGCACCGCGGCGGATCTCAAACAGCATGACGCCGGTCGCCACCGCGAGATTGAGCGAGTCCGCACGTCCCGCCTGCGGAATTTTCACCAGCTGGTCGCAGCTCGCGGCCAGATCCTCGGGCAGTCCTTGCTGTTCGTTGCCCATGAGCAGAAGCACCGGCTTGCCGGTGAAGTCGACGGTGCGGTAATCGACGGCACCTTTCAGATGGGTGCCCGCGACAAGCCCGCCAAAGCCTTTGCGCCAGGCCATGAAGGCATCCGTGGTCGCGCGCGCTACCGGTACAGCAAAGATCGAGCCCATCGTGGCGCGTACGGTCTCGATGGAAAACGCGTCGGTGCAATCACCAATCAGAATGACACCCTTTGCGCCCACAGCATCGACCGTCCGGATGATAGTGCCAAGATTGCCCGGATCGCGCACGCGGTCGAGCGCAACCCAGACATCGTCTCCGCGCGGGGCAACATCCTTCAGCGCGAGCGTCTGCTGGGCAAAAACGCCGACCACCACCTGCGGATTGTCGCGGCGGGTGATGGCAGTCAGCACCTTTTCTGAAACTTCCAGAACCGTGCCGCCGGCGGCGACCGTGCGGGCGGCAACCTTCTCGACTGCGGGATTGCCAAGGGCTGTCTTGGCAAAAACCAGCGTGCGAATGGTCCAGCCGAGCTCAAGCGCATCGATGACGAGCTTCAGCCCTTCAGCAAGGAAAGCGTTCTGCTGGTCACGAAATTTCTTCAGCGACAGCGCCTTGATGTCCTTCACCAGCGGGTTGGAAAGGCTTGTCACTTCCTTCACGCGACCGGGCGCGCCGAAACGGGGTTCGTTCATGTCAGGCTATCCAGCGCGAGAACAGTGAGGTTGAGAGTGCGCGGCCCGCAGATTTTTCGCGGATCACCAACTCACCCGATTCCATCAGCCCGCCCATTCCGGCAAAGGTGTCGCGCATCAGCGCATGAATGGCAAAGAAGGACGAGCGGATCGAGTAAGCGGTCAGCACCACGGCCAGCGGCTTTGGCGTCAGGATCTGACGGCATGTGTCGGCCAGTGCGGGAAGATCCTCGAACAATTGCCAGACCTCGCCCTTGGGTCCGCGTCCATAGGCAGGCGGATCAAACAGGATGATGTCGTAGGCACTGCCACGACGGGCCTCGCGTTCGGCAAACTTCACTGCGTCATCGATGATCCAGCGGATAGGCTTTTGTCCAAGCCCGGCCATCTCCTGGTTTTCGCGGGCCCAACCAATCGCTTTCTTTGATGCGTCGACATGGGTCACCTCGGCGCCGGCGCGTGCCGCCACCAGCGAGGCCAGACCGGTATATCCAAACAGGTTGAGCACTTTGACCGGGCGCCTTGCCCTGGCAATCTGCTCAGCCATGAAATTCCAGTGCGATGCCTGTTCGGGAAACACCCCGACATGGCGAAATGAGGTGAAGCGGCCAAGATAGTCGATTCCGTCATGCTTCATCGGCCAGGTTTCGCCAAGCGCTGCCTTGGGAAAACGCCAGCGGCCCATGCCTTCCTCATCCGTATCGCCAGTGAAGATGGCATCGACATTGTCCCACTCATGCGCGGGAAGCGCACGCTGCCAGATCGCCTGTCCTTCCGGCCGCACGATGCGGTAGGGGCCATATTGCTCCAGCTTTTCGCCCGCGCCGCTGTCCAGCAGCGCATAATCTTCATTGGGTGCGACTTCGAGGATAACCGGCAGCTTCTCGGCCGGCAGCACGCCTTCGCGGCGGGCCAAAACCCGCGGCTTTGGCGCGGACTCAGACTCTGAACGCTGTTCAGGCTTCGCCTCTATATGCGGGGTTGGCCGAGGAGCGCGTGTCCGCTCGCGGGCGGGTGCCTTGTCAAACCGCGGCGGATCAAACCGCGCCGGCTTGTTGCCGCCTATGGCACGCTTGCCCGGCTGCGGGCCCTTGGCGTGGCGTGGTTGGCGCGGTGGTTTCAAGCTGGTCTCCGAAATACTGGCCGCTTCTGCCACAGGCCGGTCAACGGTGCAATGAAGGGCGCGCTATCCTGCGGACAGACGAAAAACCTCGATCCCGGCGGCAAGATCCTCGAGCGCAGCGCCGACCGATTTGAACAAAGTGATTTCTTCCGCCGACTGCCGCCCGGATTTTTCGCCGCGTGCCAGTTCGTGCAGGTCGGCAACGATGGCCTCCGACGTCAGAATGCCCGACGCGAGTGGCTGGACGATATCGCCTGCCTCCTTGGTGGCGCCGGCGCGGGTGTCGACGAACACGCGGGCGCGGGTGATCGCCGCGTCGTCGGCCTCGCGCATGGTGGGCGTGAACCCGCCGACGAGATCAACATGGGTGCCTTCGCGCAACAGGGCGCCGCGGATCAGCGGATCGGTTGATATGGTAGCGGAAGACACAATGTCGGCGGCACCTATTTCAGCATCGAGATCGCTGACCGGCTGCGCATTCATGCCGTCTGCGGAAAGCGCTGCCGCCACTTTTTCGGCGTTGGCCGGAGTACGGTTCCAGATGCGGATGCGCTTGATCGGCCGCACGGCGCTGTGGGCGCGCGCCAAAAACGGCGCAAGCGCGCCGGCGCCGACGATCAGCAACTCACTGGCATCTTCGCGGGCCAGATAGGAGGCGGCGAGCGCCGAGGCGCAGGCGGTGCGCCATTGTGTCAGCCGTTGGCCGTCGATCAGCGCCTGCGGTTCGCCGGTCTTGCCGTCGAGCAGAAAATACTGGCCCATCACCGCGGGCAGGCCGCGCTGGTTGTTGTCGGGCGAAACGGTAACGATCTTGATGCCGATATGGCTGTTGTCTGACGTACCGGCAGCGTTGAGATCGCTCCAGGCCGGCATCAGAAGCAGCGTCGAGGCCGCGCCATCGGGCCGCTCTATTGTGTGGTGGTGGCGCACCGGCTGCACCGCTCCGTCGCGAAAGGCGGTACGCAGCGTCTCAACCAAACCCGAAAATGTCAGAACCCGGTCAATATCGCCGGCCGAAATCATGCGCATGCACTGGTATCCCGATTTGTCGAGGGCAGGATCAGCGCGCCAGCGCCGTGCCCGGCACTGTGGTTGTCTTGTGTGTGTCGCGTTCCATCGTGTCGCGCATGATCTGCGCTTCCTGGCTGCGCTGGCGCGCCAGCTTGCGGTAGCGCCCCTGCTTCAACCAGGTGGCCATGCCGCCAATGACCAGGCCGAGCGCTATGGCTGCAAACATCAGCACGAACAGCGGCATCTGGAGCGTCAGCGCTGGATTGCCCGGATTGAACGGGTCGATGGTGAAGGCCACCGGTCCGCGATTAGCCACCGCAAGCGCGATCAGCACGATGGCCAGCGGCACGAAAACAACGATCAGCATCAGGCGGTTGTACATGGTCATGGTGTGCTCAGCCGTCCGCGTTCAGCCGCTCGCGCAATTCCTTGCCGGTCTTGAAGAACGGCACCCATTTTTCCTCGACGTCGACGGAATCGCCAGTGCGCGGGTTGCGCCCGGTGCGTGCCGGGCGGTTCTTGACCGAGAATGCACCAAAGCCGCGCAACTCGACCCGGTTACCCTCCGCCAGAGCGTCGGTGATTTCCTCGAAGATCGCACTGACTATATTTTCGACATCGCGCAGGAAAAGATGCGGATTGCGGTTGGCAATGATCTGCACCAGCTCTGACTTGATCATCTTCTCGTCCCCCTGACAGGTCTTTAGTTTCTTATCGGGATGATTCTGTTCGGTTTTCAGTCGGCAAGGATAGCTTTTTGAGGGTGCCAGACAGCCAGCATACCGTCAAGAAAGATACGGTCTGCACCGAGTTCCTTGAGGAAGGTAGAGCCGTAATCGGGCATGCCCAGTGCCTTGGCCATGGCGCTGGCAAACAGATAGCTTCCCGTCGATTTCTTCCGCTCCCATTCAATCACTTTCAGCTTGGCGTCAACACCCTTGGTGGCAAGCCAGTCAATCGCTTCCTGCTCACCGCCGAGCGAATCGACCAGTTTGTTGGCCAGCGCCTGCCGGCCTGTGAACACCGAGCCATCAGCAAGTGCCACAACCTGCTCATGCGACAGCGGCCGCCGCTCCTCGACCAGGCCGATGAACCAATCGTAGCTGTCGAGGATCATGTTGCGGATCATGGCACGTTCTTCATCCGTGGTCGGATTGAAGGGCGACGGCTCAGCCTTCAGCGGCGAAGATTTGACTTCCTCGAGCTTGATGCCGACCTTTTCCATCAGACCGGTGACATCGGGAAACTGCACAAGTACGCCAATCGACCCGACAATCGAGGATTGGCGCGCCACGATATGGTCTGTAGCGCTGGCAATCATATACCCTGCGGATGCGGCCAGTGTGCCGACCTGGGCAACCACCGGCTTGTCCTTGGCCACCAACCTTACAGCTTCAAAGATCGCCTCACCGCCCACAGTCGTACCGCCAGGCGAATCGATCGACAGGATGACGCCTTTGACGCTCGTGGATTTTGCGATCCGGCCAAGCCGTTCCAGAAGCTCGTCGTCTTCGGTGATCGTGCCCTGGATCTTCACCTTTGCAATGTGATCGACCCCGGTGCCAGCGATTTCGTCGCCATAAAGCCACGTCGCGGCAGCGCCCAATGCTAGCGCTGCGATTGCAATGGCCGCAATGCGCCAGAATGTCAGTTTGCGGCGCAGGCGTCGTCGGTCGATGATCTCGTCGGCGCGAATGGCCATGGCTGCCTCGTAAACGGTGGGATTCCTCTGGACGGGTTTAGACCATCGCCGGGATTTATAGAAGCCATCGCGTTGGTTCGATTTCGTCGCGGCGGGGCCAAGGCAGGCCAGCGACCGAAAATAGACATATTGCCGCTTAGAGTAGAGTGGATCGACGGTTGCTGGCGCAAGCCCGGCGCCGCCTTCATCGACTAAATCGGTTCTACCCCTGTTTCGGCAGCCCTGCACTTTCTATATGGTGCGTTGCCCGACACATTCATTATGCGCTGCGCGAGCGGTCGCCAGAAGACTGGATCATGATGGCAACCGCCATATCACGACAAGACAACGCGACGCATCTGCGCGACGGAGAATCGGCGTCCTTGGCTCCCCGTGCGGTCGAGTTCCAGTCGGCGCAGCACCATTCACGCCGCGTCCGGTTGATGAAGATCGTGCTGCCTCTTGTTGCCGTGCTGATCGCGCTGGGCTTCTTTGCCTATTCCTATGTTTCCAGCCCGACGCGGATTGGTGTGGATGTCGCGAGTTCCGCCATTGCTGATGGTAAGCTGGTGATGGCCAGCCCAAAGCTTGAAGGCATGACCAAAGACAACCTGCCCTATACGATGACTGCGGCGCGCGCCCTGCAGAACCTCGACACCACAGGTGTGATTGAGCTTGAGGATATCGATGCGAAGCTGCCGATCGACGCTACTAATACCGCAACGATCGAGGCTGAACGCGGCGTTTATGACCGCGACCAGAACACTTTGAAGATCGACACCCCGATTACCGTAACAACGACCGACGGGATGGTGGCGAAACTGAATTCGGCATTCATCGACATCGCCAAAGGCGACATGACTTCGACCGAGCCTGTCGATATTGCAGTACAAGGGGCGCGGGTCACTGCGGATTCGATGACCATCCTTGAAAATGGCAAGGTTTTGGTATTCGAGAAGCGGGTACGGATGCAAATCAACCCCGAACAGGTCAAGGCCGATGGAGAGACTGATGGCGCAAAGTAATCCCGGCCTGATGCGAGGCGTGGTTTTCGGCGTTCTCCTCTCGGCACTCGCGGTGATGCCGGTTCTCGCACAGGATGCGCAGGGGCGACTGGCAGGTCTGAAGCTTTCGGGCGACCAGCCGATTCAGATCGAGGCTGACAAGCTGGAAATCCGCGAGAATGACAGCGTCGCCATCTATAGTGGCAATGTCAACGTGGTGCAGGGGCCGACGCAGCTCAAGGCCGGTACCATGAAGGTCTATTATGCCAAAAAGGATCCCAACGCCCCGGCGACGGCTGCCGCAAGCGGTGGCGCCAGCATCGACCGGCTCGAAGTTTCCGGCAAGGTCTACGTCAAGTCGGAGGGCCGCGTTGCCACCGGCGACAAAGGCACGTTCGACATGAAGAGCGAAATTCTGGTCCTCTCGGGCAAGCAGGTGGTGCTAACGGAAGGCCCCAATGTGCTGACCGGCTGCACGCTCACCGTCAACATGAAGTCGGGGCTCGCCGAAGTCGGCGGCTGTGGCGGTAGGGTCAAGACGCTTTTGACGCCCGGTTCGCAGAATAAATAATGGCGATAGAGATCCCTTTCTTGTCGCGCCGAGGCGACGCTGCGGCAAAGCGCACGACCGAGGGAAGTGCGGCTTCCACGCCCTTCAAGGGCACGCTGATCGCGCGCGGACTGACCAAAAGCTACAAGGGCCGGCAGGTGGTGAGTGGCGTGTCGTTTGGCGTGCGCGCCGGCGAGGCTGTCGGGCTGCTTGGCCCCAATGGTGCTGGCAAGACGACCTGTTTCTACATGGTCACGGGCCTTGTGCCGGTCGATCAGGGCAGGGTTGAAATTGACGGATATGATGTGACGGCGATGCCCATGTATCGCCGCGCCCGCCTCGGCGTCGGCTATCTGCCCCAGGAAGCCTCGATTTTTCGCGGATTGACGGTCGAGGACAATATCCGCGCGGTGCTCGAAGTGGTCGAGAAGAGCCGCAAGGAGCGCGACAAAAGCCTCGATGGACTGCTCGAGGAGTTCCATATCACCCATCTGCGCAAATCGCCGGCGATCGCGCTGTCAGGCGGTGAGCGGCGTCGCCTCGAGATCGCCCGCGCCCTGGCCAGCAAGCCGAGCTACATGCTGCTCGACGAGCCGTTTGCCGGCATCGATCCGATTGCCGTCGCCGATATTCAACAACTGGTGCGCCATCTGACCCAGCGCGGCATCGGCGTGCTGGTGACCGACCACAATGTACGCGAAACACTTGGTCTGATCGACCGCGCCTACATCATCCATGCCGGTGAAGTGCTGGCGCACGGCCTGCCGGAAGAGATCGTCGCCAACCCCGACGTACGCCGCCTGTATCTCGGCGAAGGCTTTACGCTTTAGCGCGACTGATTTCGAGAGCCGTGCACCTTGCTACTACCGTGGGTGGCATATCCTCTTATCTCGCTGCTTATTTTTTTAGTGCTTTCTCTGTGTGGCAGGTGAGGGTTCGAACCTTACCTTCGCTCAAGCAGAAGGAAGTTTAAATTGCTGGAAGCCAACGGTTCGGGGGCCATGATCCCCGTTTCATTTACGGATTTTACGGACGGGTACGGAGACTGGGAGGCAATCCGGGGCTCCAGCGGATTTATTGAAGACGGCGTCTTCCACGGCAGCGACAACGCCCCAGGGTCCCATAGCAACGATCTGATGTTTACAGTGCCACCATCGGGCCCGGCAAATTTCTACGTTTTCACATTCAGCTACAAAGCGCCGACACCGTTTGACCACTTCTTCTCAATGGAGATGAAGGAACCGTTCGACAACCGGTTTCCGGCGCGTGCAGATTTTACGACCCTGTCGTGCATCATTCCCACGAAGGCTGACGCGGTGATCCAACTCATCACGGGCTCGCGAAAGGGCGCCGCGCCGGGCAGGCTGATGATTGACTGGATCCGGGTCGATCCTTGGGTGGAGCCGTCCCGCGCCTAGGCACTGCATCCCAGTATTCATGGCGCCACCGTCGGCGGTGAACCGTTTTGCCCTCAGCGTGTTGCGCCCACCTAGTTATTAAGGAAATAAAATGAACGACCTGTCCAAATTCCCTCGCGACACTGCGTGGTCCTTCACCGATTTCAGCGACGGCTACGGCGACTGGAACAAGCTGAGCTCCTCTGACAGCTTTATCCAGGATGGCCTGTGCTATTGCACTACCCGACGCAACGCGTCGTCAATGACAAGTCTGAACTTTTCTAAAAGGTTCAATCGCCCCGACGGGCTCTATCTCCTCCAGATGCGGTTCAAGAGTACGGTTGCTGGGCATTTTCTGGGGGTCCAGGTTCACACCTCGGCTTTCCAGATACGCCATCCGGGTGAAGAGGCATTTTCTGAGGTAGCAATGGTCCTCCCCTTGAAGGATCAGGAACTGACGTCGATCGTCACCGGCTGCAGGCCGAACGCTCCAGAGGGGCGAATCATCATTGATTGGATCCAGGTTGATCTCTGGGAATGATGCTGTCCTGCCTTGGCAGGGTCCCACAAAAACACCCTGCCCCGAAGCTGCGCCAGAATGGCAGGCTTGAGCATCTTTACGTCTGACCGCCTTGACAAGCAAAAGCTGGGCCAGTTTGTATGGTGCCGTAGAGTTTTGCCGCGCCGGATCAGCGTGTGTGTTCGAGGTGGGGTTCGTTTCGGTATGGCGCTTGCAGCCAGATTGCAGCTTCGACAGTCACAATCGTTGGTGATGACGCCGCAATTGCTGCAGTCCATCCGGCTGCTGCAATTCACTCATCTTGAGCTGGAAAAGTTTGTTGACGAAGAGATCGAGCGCAATCCGCTTCTGGAGCGTGTCGACCAGCGCGATGACGGGCCCGTGGCCCCGATTGAGCCAGAACAGCCCGACGCATATAATGATAGCAACTGGTTTACCGAAACCGGCACGCCAGCCAGCGCCGAAAAGATGGCCGAGCGTCTCGATACCTCGCTGGAAAATGTTTTCCCCGATGATACCGGAACAAGCGAAAGACTGGGCCCCGACCTGTCCTCGCAGTGGAAATCAGCGGGCGGTTCCGGCTCCGGGTCAAACTTCTCACCGTTTGACCGGCTAGATGTCGAAGACATGGCTGAGGCGTCCGTCACCTTGAGGGAGCATGTTGGCCAACAGATCGCGCTTGGATTCGGGTCCGCTGTGACACGCCTCATCGCACAGGATCTGGCCGATGCTCTGGATGACGCCGGCTATCTGCGTGCGGACATTGCCGAGGTAGCCGAGCGGCTTGGCTGTACTGAACAGGACGTGCAAAGCGTGCTTGCGACCTGCCAGAACTTTGAGCCGGTCGGGCTTTTTGCCCGCGACCTTGCAGAATGCCTGATGCTGCAACTGGCGGCGCGTGACCGGCTTGACCCGGCGATGCGTGCCCTGATCGAAAATCTTGACTTGCTTGCCAAACGCGATTTTCACAGCCTGAAAAAAATCTGCGGCGTCGATGAACAGGACCTGCTCGACATGCTGGCGGAAATCCGTGCGCTCGATCCGCGTCCGGGCATGGCATTTTCCGGCGGCCACACGGACACGATTGTAGCCGATGTGATCGTCAAGCCGGCCAGCGATGGCAGTTGGGCCATCGAGCTTAATGTCGAGACGCTGCCGCGCGTGCTGGTCGACCAGATCTATTTCGCCAATGTCTCGAGCCATGCAAAGGGGCAAGCTGAAAAAGATTTTCTTACCGAGTGCATGCAGGATGCGACATGGCTCACGCGCAGTCTTGATCAGCGAGCCAAGACCATCCTGAAGGTAGCCTCCGAGATCGTACGCCAGCAGGATGCATTTCTGCTGCACGGCATCCGTCATCTGCGGCCTCTCAATCTGCGCACAGTGGCCGATGCCATTGGGATGCACGAATCAACGGTCAGCCGCGTTACCTCCAATAAATACATGATGACGCCGCGTGGGGTGTTCGAGCTTCGCTTTTTCTTCACTGCCTCGATCGCGTCTGCGGAGGGCGGCGATGCGCATTCTTCCGAAGCGGTGCGCGACAGAATACGCGAATTGATCGATACCGAGCGGGCGGTCAATGTTTTATCCGATGATGCCATTGTCGACATGCTCAAGACAAAAGGCGTCGAGATCGCCCGCCGAACGGTTGCCAAGTACCGGGAAGGAATGAACATTCCCTCTTCTGTGCAACGCAGACGTGAAAAGCGTGCAATTGCGGCTGTCGCCCGCTAGCGTTGTGTTGAGCTGGAGGCTGCCTCCGGCTTCATTGACAAGGCTGGCCTAAGTGACTAGAAGCCCGCCCGCATGGAGCGGGGCTCTCCGCAGCGGCGGGAACCAACCGGAAAGTTCGGACTTATTCAGCGGATGTCGACCGCAAACCTTGTGTGCATCGGCCACGGGTATAAACTCCCATTTAGTTGAAGTCTGACAAGGAAGGTCATTTTTCAGATGAGCCTGCGCATATCAGGAAAACACATGGAGATCGGTGAAGCGTTCCGCACCCGCATTGAGGGCCGGATCGGCGAAGCGATCGACAAATATTTCGATGGCGGCTTTTCAGGCCGCGTGAATGTGGAAAAATCGGGTTCGCGCTTTACCGCCGACTGCATGGTCCATCTCGATTCGGGCATAGAACTGCAGGCAAGCGGTGACGCCCAGGAACCGGGCCCAGCCTTCGATGCGGCGGCAGAGCGGCTCGAAAAGCGCCTGCGCCGTTACAAGAGGCGGTTGAAGTCGCATGGTCAGGGCGGCGGCAACAGCTACTCGACCGACATCGCCTACACGGTCGTTGCACCCGTGGCCGATGAGGAAGATGAAGTTCCGGAAGATTACGCGCCGGCCATCGTTGCCGAACAGACCGTGGCATTGAAAACCATGTCGGTGGCGTCCGCAGTGCTAGAACTGGATTCAAAGGACAGTCCGGTCGTTGTGTTCCGCAATGGGGGTAACGACCATGTCAACATCGTCTACCGCCGGGCTGATGGAAACATCGGCTGGATCGACCCATCCAGTGCGGTAGCCAAAGGGTAGAAAATCTCGACCGGACCACGGGATGGGGCCTGGCGTTGGTAGGGACAAAGGATACATCTAAAATGGATCTGAGCGATCTGATCGAGACGTCGGCTATCATGCCGACGCTCAAGGCAAACTCGAAAAAGCAGCTGTTACAGCTTCTCTCCGAAAAGGCCGCGACGATGACCGGTATCCCGGAGCGCGAGATTTTTGACACGCTGATGCAGCGCGAACGTCTGGGCTCGACCGGCGTGGGCAATGGCATAGCCATCCCGCACGGGAAACTCGCCGGAGTAAAGCGCATCTCAGGCGTTTTTGCGCGGCTTGAGAACAAGGTGGATTTCGATGCGCTGGACGACCAGCCCGTCGATCTGGTGTTCTTGCTGCTAGCACCAGAAGGTGCCGGCGCGGATCACCTGAAAGCGCTGTCGCGAATTGCACGCGTGCTTCGCGATAGCGATACAGTGGCGAAAATACGTGGCACCGACGATTCATCCGCCATCCTGGCGTTTCTATCGGCGACACCAAACTCTCACGCTGCCTGAACGTACCTGCCTCACCGGCAGGCACGTTGTTAGTGGATGGCGACCGGGGTCAGGTCGTTTTCCAGCGCTCCGGCAATGGCGCGGTCACGCTCATCCGACAAAAGGATCGGCTGTCCATTGGCCGCAAACAGGGCCCACAGCTTGGTGCCGGGCTCGATTTCCGGCAATCCCGGAAATTTACCCATCAATTCCTCGCTGCCCATTTCGCGCAGATAGGCGACCGTGCCTTCGCCCAGATGGGCGAGTTGCGCCGGTGTAACCTCGATAGTGGTTTCATTTGCAATCATATCAGCCATAACAGCCTCCTTTTGCGGGGCGTCTTGATCGACCAACCCGCCACAGAGCCATAGGTTCCGGAAGGGTCCGAACCCTAGTCTTTCACCGAGATGTTTATTTTTCGTACCAATCGTTCCGGCTGCGGCCGATCGAGGTCGATGGAGAGCAGTCCGTTCTTCAGTTCGGCTGCTGCTACCTTCATGCCGTCGGCGAGCACGAAGGTGCGCTGGAACTGCCGGGAGGCGATGCCACGGTGCAGGAATTCGCGCTCGGGCTGCTCTTCAGCCTGCCTGCCCCGCACCACCAACTGGCTTTCCTCGGTGGTCACCTCAAGGTCGGCATCGCAAAAGCCGGCAACTGCCAGCGTAATACGCAGCCGTTCGCTCTGGCCATCGGTGTCGCGCAGCCGTTCAATATTGTAGGGTGGGTAGGAATCGCCATTCTTGGCGAGCCTCTCGAGCGTCTTTTCCATGGCATCAAAACCAAGCAGGAGTGGGCTCGAAAAGGGCGTCATGCGTGTCATCGGTTGTCCTCCAGGGAGCGACGATAAAGAGAAAAACCCGGATGGCATCTTTCCCGATGAATCAGATATGGTCCGCCGCAGAAGCAAGTTCAAGACCAGCACGCAGTCGCATTTCAGTGAGGACCTATGGCACAGACGCAGAAAATCATTATCGACACCGATCCCGGCCAGGACGATGCTGTAGCCATCCTGCTGGCGCTTGCCAGTCCAGAGCTTGAGGTGGTGGGCATCACCGCTGTTGCCGGCAACGTGCCGCTGGCGCTGACCGAAAAGAACGCGCTGAAAATCTGTGAGCTCGCCGGCAAGCCTGATATAAAAGTGTATTCCGGCGCCGTGCGTCCGTTGATCCGCGATCTCGTCACCGCCGAGCATGTGCATGGCAAGACGGGGTTGGACGGGCCAGACCTGCCCGAACCGACGATGACACTGCAGGACCAGCATGCGGTGGATTTCATTATCGAAACCTTGATGAATGAGCCGGCAGGCAGCATCACGCTTTGCCCGCTCGGGCCCCTGACAAACATTGCGCTGGCGCTGGTACGCGAACCGAAGATCGCCCCGCGCATCCGGCAGATTGTCCTGATGGGTGGTGGCTTTTTCGAGGGCGGCAACATTACCCCGACCGCCGAATTCAACATCTATGTCGATCCGCATGCGGCTGATGTGGTATTCCGCTCAGGGGTTCCCATCGTGATGATGCCGCTCGATGTCACCCATAAGGCGCTGACCACCAAGAAGCGCGTCGACGCTTTCCGCGCCATGGGCACCAAGGTCGGCACCGCGACGGCGGCACTGCTCGACTTCTTCGAGCGCTTCGATGTCGCCAAATATGGCTCCGATGGCGGCCCGCTGCACGACCCTTGCGTCATCGCCTATCTGATCAAGCCCGAACTTTTCACGGGCCGTGACTGCAATGTCGTCGTGGAAACCAGTTCGGAACTTACCATGGGCATGACCGTGGTCGACTGGTGGGGCGTGACCGACCGGCCGAAGAATGCAAAAGTCATGCGCGATATCGACCATGACGGCTTTTTCGCGCTTCTGACCGAACGTCTGGCGACGCTCTAGGCAGCCCCGGAAGATCAGCCCTTAGCCAGTTCCGCATCTACCTCTGCTGCGAGCGGGATGGAGCACTGCGCGCCGGATTTGAGGCAGGCGAGTGAGCCGGCGGCGGTGGCGCGTTTCAGGGCGTCTTCGAGGGATAGGCCTGCGGACAGGCCGGCTGCGAGATAGCCGCAAAAGGTGTCGCCGGCGCCGACTGTGTCGACCGGTTCGACCGGCAGCGCCGGGATTTCAATGATGCCCTCGGCTGATGCGGCAACCACGCCTTCTCCACCCAGTGTCACCACGATGCTGCGGCCAGTCTGTTCGACATAGGCCTTGATGCGCGCGGCGCGGTCGCGGCCTGCAAGTTTCATCGCCTTGGCCAGCAGGTCGAACTCGGTCTCGTTGGCAATCAGGTAGTCTGCGTCCTCCCAGAACGATGCCGCATCGATGCGGAAGGGCGCGATGTTGAGCAGGCTGATTGCGCCCGCCTCGCGCGCTGCCTTCAGGGCGGCGCTCACCGTATCCATCGGAATTTCCAGCTGCAAAACTACTACATCGCCCTTTTCAGGTCCGATGCGGGCCAGGTCGCCGGGCAGCACGGTACCATTGGCACCGGGTACCACCGCGATGACATTCTCGCCGCTTGTGGCCACGAGAATGAGCGCGGTTCCCGTGGCCGCATGCGAATCATGGACGCCAGAAAGGTCGACGCCGCCTGCCACCAGAAGAGCTGTCGCCTCCTTGGCAAACGCGTCCTTGCCGACAGCCCCGATCATGCGTGTGGCCGCACCGGCGCGCGCCGCAGATAGGGCCTGATTGGCGCCCTTGCCACCCGGCGTCGTCTCAAAACTGCTACCCGGCACGGTTTCGCCGGGCGAAGGCAACCGCTTTACCTGGGCCACGAGGTCGACATTGATGGAACCTATGACAACGATCACGCACGCCTCCCGCATTTTTTGTGGAAACTATAGCATGTGGGGGAAAAGTGTAGGGGCGTCTGGCGGGGAGCATTTCCATTAGCAGGCCGATCGGGGCTACGAGTTCTTGCGGCGATGTTCAACGTTGATTGTGTTATGTTCAACATAAGGAAGCCAGCATGAGTTCTGAAAGCCCCATCGCGGTTGGCCATGAAGAAACCGCAGCACTCAATCGCAACCGGATTGTGCTGGAACAAGCGCGGGCTGTCGGGTTGCTTGGCGCTGCCAAGAACACGCGAGTGTCGGGCCGGGTCTCGTCGGAGCTGATCCACGCTGCGAAGAAGCGCGCCCATGTTACCTCCGACACCGAGCTTCTCGAGCTGGCACTGGCGAGGCTGGCACTGGAAGACGATTTCGGGGCGCGCCTCGTCAGGCGCAAGGGTGCTATCCCTGCGGATATCGACCTTGAGATTTGATCTTGCGAGCGCGCTTCGGAAGATAAACCCGCAGAAACGCCGCGGGACCATCCAGCGCCGGTCCGATGACGCACTGACTTGGATTGACGATGAGCCGTTGATCGGCGGTCCGCTGGTTCTGGATACTACCGTCTATGTTGATGTTCTGCAGGGCCGGTCACCGGCGGAACTGGACCAGCTTCTGGCTTAGTTACCATTCGGCTGTATGTGTTGGTGAACTCACCTATGCTTTCGGACGGCTCGACCCTGACCACAGCGCGACCAAAGCTGCGCTGCGGGCTATCCGGGAGACGGTGGCTGACATCGCCGATCATCGGCTTGACGCGCCCGATGCGAACCTCTGGGGGCATGCCGGCATTCTAGCTGGCTTACTTGCGCGGGTGGGGCATATGCCGAAAGGGCAGGGTCATGAGCGCAAGTTCGTCAGTGATGCGCTGATCTTTCTGCAAGCCAGACAGCTCGGTGCCAGCGTCGTGACACGCAACATTCGCGATTTTTGATTTTCTTTCTCAACTCGTCCCCACTGGGCGGGTGATCCTCTATCGAACATCCTGAATGTCTCACGCCCCCAGCTGCCCGGCCTCCCATCCCAGCATGGCGCGCTTGCGGGTGACGCCCCAGTGGTAGCCGGTGAGTGCGCCTGATTTGCCAAGGGCGCGGTGGCAGGGCACGACAAAGGAGAGTGGGTTGGCCCCAACCGCCGCACCGACCGCGCGGCTGGCCGCAGGGGCGCCAATATCTGCGGCGATGGCCGAATAGGAGCAGGCGCGGCCCATCGGGATTTTCAAAAGAGCCTGCCAGACGCGGACCTGAAAATCGGTGCCGATCAGCACGACCCGCAGTTTTTCTTCCGAGCGCCAGCGGGCCGGATCAAAGATACGCGCCGCGTAGGGCGCGGTCGCCGCCATGTCCTCAACAAAGGTGGCATTTGGCCAGCGACCCGACATGTCGGCGAAAGCAGCACGCTCGTCGCCTGCATCATTGAAGGCAAGGCCGGCAAGGCCACGGTCGGTCACCATCACCAGCGCGACGCCGAAGGGCGAAATGTGAAAGCCGTAGCGGATGGTGAGGCCGGCACCGCGCGTCTTGTAGTCGCCCGGTGACATCGCCTCATGGGTGACGAACAGGTCGTGCAGGCGGCCGGGGCCCGACATGCCGACCTCGTACGACGCCTCCAGAAGCGGCATCCCCTCGCTCAGCAGACGCCTTGCATGGTCAAGCGTCACTGCCTGTAAAAACCCTTTTGGAGAAATGCCTGCCCAGCGGGTAAACAGTTTCTGCAAGCCCGTCGGCGTCTCGCCGACAGCCTCGGCCAGCACCTCCAGCGAGGGCTGGTCGCGGTAATCAAGGCTGATCTTTTCGACGACCCGGCGCACAATCTCATAATCATCGCCCTCAGGCGTGATGTCATGCTGCAGGATCGCGGTCGGGGTCATGGCGGCAGTTAGGGGCAATCGGGCGTTCATGGCAATGTCTCCTTGCCCGCCATATTGCGCCATGAAGCGAGGGCATCCACCCGATTCGTGCAACCGGAGCGGATGGAAGGGGAATATTTTCCCATCGGTTTACCCACGTGGCGCGCATGCTCCCCTTTCGCTGCCGGGCGAGACGAAAACTCAGCCGCGCCGGGCCTTTGCCAGCGCGCCGGAAAAGGCGTTGGCAAAACTTTCGCGGTCTTCCGGGTTGAGAAACCCGCCTAGGGGAACGCGGCTGCCCTCAGCTTCGACCGCCATTGCGGTGATGCCGATCTCGTCGTGGCGGGCGATACGGAAGCGGGTCCAGAACGGGTTGAAATGATGCGTCTCGGTGCGGCCCGAGGGTGCGACCTTGCGGATATCAAGGCTGGTGCGCGACACCGACACTTCTTCGCGGGCGCGGGCAGCGCGATAATTGAGACGGAATGCGCCGTAGACGAGGAGAAGATCAAGGCCGAAGAAGCCGAACACCGGCCACGCGCCATGGGCGAGGAAAAACAGGCCGGTGATGCCCCAGGCGGTGGCAAGTGTTGCCATCAGAACAAGGAAACCGGTGCGCCCCAGCGACCGGTGCGGCATCAACAGCGCGCTGAATATCGGCTCATCGGCGGTAAAGCCGGCATTGTTCTGGGTCATCGGATCAGAATATAGAAGCCGGATGGAAAAACCCAAGCGGAAAACCAGTGTTGCGCCCCGCGCCAAAAAGGTTCCCAGGCGCTCGCCGCGTTCGGCCTATTCGGCTGCAGAGGTGGACGAGATGTTTCGCCGGCTTAGCATCCAGCGGCCTGAGCCGAAGGGCGAGCTTGAGCATGTCAACGCGTTCACGCTGCTGGTGGCGGTGGTGCTGTCGGCGCAGGCGACGGACGCTGGCGTCAACAAAGCGACACGCGGGCTTTTTGCGGTGGCCGATACGCCGGCAAAAATGGTGACGCTGGGTGAGGTTGTGGTCGGCGACTTCATCCGCACCATCGGCCTGTGGCGCGGCAAGGCCAAGAACGTGATCGCACTGTCGCAGGCGCTGATCGCGGACCACGCTGGCGCGGTGCCGGGAAACCGTGAAGCACTGGTGAAGCTGCCCGGCGTTGGCCGCAAGACCGCGAACGTGGTTCTCAACATGGCCTTCGGGCAGCCTACAATGGCGGTCGACACGCATGTGTTTCGTATTGGCAACCGGATTGGGCTGGCACCCGGAACAACGCCGGAAGAGGTCGAGCGCGGTATGGTCAAAGCCATCCCGGGAACATACATGCAGCACGCCCATCACTGGCTCATTTTGCACGGCCGCTATGTCTGCAAGGCGCGGCGCCCTGAATGCGAGCGCTGTGTCATCGCCGATCTCTGCAAGGCGGCGGTGAAGACAAACACGGTACCGTCGCCATTGGTCGAAATCGGCAACGGCGATATCCCGCCTACAGCCCCTAGTTTCGCGCCATAATCGCGGCAAACACCGGGATCAGCAAGAACAGAAGCCCTTCCAGCCGTAGCCATTTTTGCACCCCGGTAATGGCTGCATCGGGCACCTGGAAGGCTTGATCGGCGGCCAGCGCACGCTTCCATTCAAGGATGCGAAGGGTCGGGATTGCGGACAGTCCGCCGACCAGTGCAAAGGCTGCCATCTTGGCCCAGAAAGCCCAGTTGGAGACGTAGAACTCCCAGCCCTTCAGACCGAAGATCACCCGTGCGCCCCCGACCAGGATGACCAGCCCCGCAATCATGCCATAGGACGCATCCAACCGCGCGACGCGGCTGAGTGCAGCACCGGCAAGACCGGGCCGGACGAGCACCATCTGTGCGGCAAAAACCGAAATTAGCGCAAAGAAGAGAAGGTGATGCGCAACCGCCAGAACCAGATCAACCAGCATTTCCTGCCCCTCTCCTGTTCAGGCAAGGGCAGATTAGGATATCCATCTTGACGCTGTCAATATGCGGTCACTAGCCCCTTTTCCCGAGCAAAGACAGCCTTGTGCAGGTGCACCATCATAGCTGCCGCAAAGAGCGGGGTAAGCAGATTGAGGAACGGGATGGCGAGGAAGCCCGCGATCACCATGCCACCCATGAACACGGTTCCGGCATGGGCGCGGCGTAGCGCTTTCGCCTCAAGCTCGCCGTGAAAGCGCATGGCAGCGAATTCGAAGAACTCGCGACCCAGAAGATAGCCGTTGATGACGAAAAAGGCGGCAATATTGATGCCGGGCACCAAAAGCAGCAACAACGCGACGAGGTTGCCCAAAATGACCACGCCGAGAAACTTTAACGACAGCACAAGGGAGCGCAGCGCAGGCACCGGGCGCCCGGGCGGATCGGATGGATAGTCCTGGCGCTCAACCAGTTCAGCGATGTCGTCGAGGAAAATGCTAGCAACCATCGCTGTCACTGGCGCGATGAAAAGAGCGAGTGCCAGTGCCAACCCGATGCCAGCTATGACCGCAGCGATCACGCCGAGCCAACCCGCCCAGCCCGGGAACCCGGGCAAGATCGCATCCACAAAGGGCCACGCATACGCCATGAAGGCTCCCCTTAGGACAACCCACAGAGCTGCCAGCGCCACTAGGGTGATCCCAAGCGTCTTGAAGAAGACACCGCGAAAGCGGGGGGTGAACAGGTGCCCGGCAGCGGCACGGGCGGCGTTGAGGATCATTGGCAAAACTCCATCGGGCAGAGATAGGCAGGCGCCTGCCGCGCCGCAAGCCAAGGCCCGGTAGTTGCATTTGTGCGCTGAACCGCTAAACCCGCCGCGACGCCTTTTTAACCAAGCCTCCCGCGACGCTTCGGAGACCTTCATGAGCGACTATGACGTGCTTTGCATCGGCAACGCGATTGTCGACATCATCGCCCAGTGCGACGAGGATTTTCTGGTCGATAACGGCATCATTAAGGGCGCGATGAACCTGATCGATGCGGAGCGGGCGCAGTTGCTCTACAGCCGCATGGGCCCTGCCATCGAGGCATCGGGCGGCAGCGCTGGCAATACCGCAGCCGGCATCGCCAGCTTTGGCGGACGTGCCGCCTTTTTCGGCAAGGTTTCAGCCGACAAGCTTGGTGAGATCTACGCCCACGACATTCATGCGCAGGGCGTGGCGTTCGACACCAAGCCACTCGCCGGCGATCCACCGACCGCGCGCTCGATGATTTTTGTCACGCCGGATGGCGAGCGGTCGATGAACACTTATCTCGGTGCCTGCGTGGAGCTTGGGCCCCATGATGTGGAGGGCGACAAGGCCACCAACGCCAAGGTGACCTATTTCGAAGGCTATCTGTGGGATCCACCGCTTGCCAAGGAAGCGATCCGCATGACGGCAAAACTCGCCCACGCTGCCGGGCGCGAGGTCTCAATGACGCTGTCGGATCCCTTTTGCGTCGACCGCTACCGGGGCGAGTTTCTGGAGCTGATGCGGTCAGGGACGGTCGACATTGTGTTTGCCAATGAAAGCGAAGTGACGTCACTTTACGAAACGTCCTCATTTGAGGCAGCGCTTGAGGCCGTGCGAAAGGACTGCAAGGTCGCAGCAATCACCCGCTCGGAAAAGGGCTCAGTGATTGTTCGCGGCGAGGAGACTGTATGGATCGACGCCATTGAAATCTCGGAATTGGTGGACACTACCGGGGCGGGCGACCTCTATGCTGCAGGCTTTCTGCACGGCTACACGTCGGGCCGCGACCTCGCGACCTGCGGTAAACTCGGCTCTCTGGCGGCCGGCTTGTGTATCCAGCAGATCGGCCCGCGCCCGCGCCAAAACCTCCGCCATGAGGCCGAGCAGGCCGGGCTGGCCTAGCGGATATCTTCGGGCCGGCGACCGGGCCGGCTCTTATAGGGCGGGAAGCTCCAACCATATTTCAGCGCGCCGCCACGCACCAGGAAGGCGACTGCCACAGCAATCATAGCGGCAAACGGGCTTGGCAGCGCGGCTAAATCCAGAAGTGTGAAGGTAGCTGCACCTGCCAAAGCCGACGTGACATAGATTTCGGGCCGGAGCAGCACTGACGGCTCGCCCGCCAGCAGGTCGCGCAAAATGCCGCCAAACGTGGCTGTCAGCACGCCCATGATGATGGCGACTGGCGCGGAGCCGGTGACCACAAGCCCCTTGGCTGCCCCCATCACCGAAAAGGCGGCGAGCCCGATGGCATCGAGCCAGAGCAGCAGGACATAGCGTGATTCCATACGGTGGGCAGTGAAGTAGACGCCGATGGCGACGGCTGCGCAGATGAAGACGTAATCAGGATTGACGACCCAGAACACTGGAATGCCAAGGATCATGTCGCGCAAGGTGCCACCGCCGACGCCGGTGACGCCGGCCAGAAACAGAAAACCGATAATATCGATCTCTTTGCGCGAGGCGGCCAGAGCGCCCGTCGCGGCAAACACCGCGACACCGGAATAGTCGAGAAGCAGGATCGGATTCATGGCGAATGGTGAGATAGTGCGCCGATAAATGCAATTGCCAATATCGGATGGACCACTGGCCGATACGTCGAGCGTCCGGCGGTGTAATCCTCACTTGACGGTATCCTCTCGCGGGGGATAGGTTTTCGATGTCTGAAAGCCACCACGCCTCTCATCCCGACGTCATCAAGCGCCTCAAGCGCCTCAAGCGCGCCGAGGGAAACCTGCGCAGCGTCATCGCTATGATCGAAACAGATCATGCCTCGATATCGCACAACAGCTTCATGCGGTGGAGAAGGCGTAGCGCAGTATCATCCATGATCATCTCGACCACTGCCTTGAAGAGACCATTGGCCCATTGCCGCGCGAAATGCGTGGTTCGGTCGACGAATTCAAAGAGATCGTAAAGTACCTCTGATGCTCCAGATCCTTTCAAATCGCACCTACCGCCACCTGTTCGCCGCGCAGGTGATCGCGCTTCTCGGCACTGGATTGCTGACCGTCGCGCTGGGACTGCTCGCCTTTGAGCTTGCGGGGGAAAGTGCCGGTGCCGTACTCGGCACCGCGCTTGCCATAAAGATGATTGCCTATGTGGGCGTCGCGCCTGTCGCATCTGCGTTTGCGGAGCGCGTGCCGCGGCGCGCCATGCTGGTCGCGCTCGACCTTATGCGGGCGGGTGTGGCGCTGTTCCTGCCCTTCGTTACAGAAATCTGGCAAATCTACATCCTGATCTTCGTGCTCCAGTCGGCATCCGCCGCTTTCACTCCGACTTTCCAGGCGACCATTCCGGACGTGCTGCCTGACGAGAAGGAATATACCCGCGCGCTTTCGCTCACCCGACTGGCCTACGATCTCGAAAACGTTGCCAGCCCGATCCTGGCAGCAGCACTGCTGACCGTCATTTCCTTCCACAACCTATTCGCCGGAACAGTGATCGGCTTCCTGATCTCGGCGTCGCTGGTAGTCTCGGTGGTCCTGCCTAGCCCGAAGTCGACCACGAAGCGCGGCATCTATGACCGAACGACGCGGGGTATCCGCATCTACCTCGCCACACCGCGCCTGCGGGGTCTGCTGGCGATCAACATGGCAGTCGCGGCGGCTGGCGCGCTGGTGATCGTCAACACTGTCGTCTATGTGCAGGGGATCTTTGGCCTCGGCCAAAGCGACACCGCGCTGGCCTTGGCCTCGTTTGGTGGAGGCTCCATGCTGGTGGCTCTGGTGTTACCCCGGCTTCTCGACACCATCGTCGACCGCACAGCCATGTTGGCTGGCGCGTCGGTCCTGGCAGTGGCGACAATTGCTGTTTCAGCTGTTCCTTCTTACGGGTGGCTGTTGCCGCTCTGGTTTGTGATCGGCGCTGGCTACTCGATGGCGCAGACGCCGTCTGGCAGGCTTCTGCGCCGGTCCTCACACCCGGAGGACCGTCCTGCGCTGTTTGCCGCGCAGTTCGCTCTCTCCCATGCCTGCTGGCTTGTCACCTATCCGCTTGCCGGATGGGCAGGGGCCACGTTCGGGCTCCCCGCAACATCCATTGTCCTGGCGTTGATTGCGGGGAGCGCTGTAGCGGTCGCCTCATGGCTATGGCCGGTGGTTGATCCTGAGATCGTCGCGCATTCCCATGATGGGTTGCCTGCCAGCCATCCGCATTGGAACGAGGGCGAAGCAACGGAGGGCAACAGGCATGCTCACGCCTTCTTCATCGACGACCTCCACGGGGGAAGCTCGCGGTAGCTGGCCGACATTGACCGCGGGTTCGGTGACCGGTCAAAACTTGGCCATTGTGACGGAACAAAATCGCCCGCCGGACATTGTGTTTACTGACGCGCCACCTGGGTCGCATGTCTGGAAGGTGCTGCCCATGACCATATCCAAGGCCGAGACTAATGGCCAAGGCGCACGAAGCATCCGCCCCCAGGCAATGCCGCAGAATACACCTGCCCTCAACTCTCCCACTTTGATCACCGTCGCCGCCACCGTTGCGGCGCTTTACTTCGGACGGGATATTTTTCTGCCACTGGCTGTCGCGGTCCTACTGACCTTTGCGCTGGCGCCGGTTGTTTCATGGCTGCGCCGGTGGCGGCTACCGCGCCCGGTGGCGGTTGTATTTGTGGTTATTTCGGCATTTGGAGCCATCGCCCTTTTCGCAACAATTGTCGCCATGCAGCTGGGAGTGCTCGCTGGCAATCTGCCGTACTATCAATCCAATATTGAAGCCAAAGTGCGTGTGGTCAAGGAAGCCAATGTCGGCGAAAGCGTCGTCAATCGGGTCACGCGTCTGGTTGAACGGCTGGGCACCGAGATCCAGAGCAAGGAGGAGGACAAGCCTGATTCCAACGGGCCGTCTACCGGAGCGGACGAGCCCAAGGTCAAACCGCTTCCTGTGGAGGTGGTCGAGCCGGCATTGAAGCCCCTAGAGCTGCTCAAAACGATCATTGGCCCGCTGATTGCACCGCTTGCCACCGGCGGCATCATCATCGTCGTGGTTATTTTCATGCTGATGAACCGCGAAGATTTGCGTGATCGCTTCATCCGCCTTGTTGGCGCCAACGATCTGCACCGTACCACCGAGGCGCTGCAGGACGCTGGCAAGCGGGTCGGGCAATATCTGTTGATGCAGTTGATCGTGAATGTGACCTACGCGTTGCCCATCGGCATCGGGCTTTGGCTCATCGGCGTCCCCAATGCCATGTTGTGGGGCATGCTGGCGCTGGTGCTGCGTTTCATCCCCTATATCGGTCCCGTCATCGCGGCCGTCTTTCCTCTGGTCCTGGCGCTGGCTGTCGATCCGGGCTGGACCATGCTGGCCTGGACGGTCGCATTGTTCCTGACCGTCGAACTGATCAGCAACAATGCCATCGAACCTTGGCTGTATGGGTCTCGCACTGGCCTTTCACCGCTCGCCATTATTGTTTCCGCCATTTTCTGGACCTGGCTCTGGGGACCGCTCGGATTGCTTCTGTCAACGCCCCTCACCGTGTGCCTTGTCGTGCTTGGGCGGCATGTTCCGCAATTTGCATTTCTGGACGTCCTGTTTGGCAGCGAACCGGTGCTGGAACCCTATGAAGCGCTCTATCAGCGCCTGTTGGCCGGCGACCCGGCCGAGGCAACCGACCGTGCCGAGGAGTTTCTCGATACCGACGACAATGACCTGGTGGCTTTCTACGAGACTGTGGCGATACCGGCGCTGGCGCTTGGCGAACAGGATCGGGCGCGCGGCGTGATGGATGCAGAACGCCGCCAGCGCGTGGCCACCGGTGCAATGACGCTTGTCGACAATCTCGAGGACTATGCCGACGAGGAAGCGGCGGAAGAGGATGATGACGAGGCTGAGGAGCTGGCAGATGGCGACGAACTGCCCGATGGCACGGGCAAGACCGTGCTGTGTGTTGGTGGGCGCGGCGAACTGGACGAAGCATCCGCAGCAATGCTGGCTCAGGTCCTGACCGCGCATGGCGCCAATGCGCGGCTGCTTGAAACGGCGGCGATTGCTGTTGGCAGCGTCGGAAGGCTGGATCTCACCGACGTACACGCCGTGGTTATAGCCTATCTCAACGCCGATTCACGCAGCCATGCGCGTTATTCCGTGCGACGCCTGAAGCGTGCGGCCAAAGGATTGCGGGTGGGGGCTGCGTTCTGGCGTCCGGCCAATGAACAGTCTGCCGCCGAAATTCAGCCGTCCACCATTGGTGCGGATTTTGTCGCCTACACGATGGCCGGCGCGGTTGCCGGCGCCCTTTCAAACGAGCCGGCAGTGGCAGTCAAGGCGACGGCGCGCCGACTGCTTTCGCGGCGAACCCGAAAGCCATCCAAAGCATCACCGGCCGCGAAAGCCGCCAAGGGCAAGAGCAAGACCAAACAGGAGGCCTGATCCCGGCTTGCAAAAGCGCCCGGATCAGACGTCCAGATTGGCAACCGACAGGGCGTTTTCCTGGATAAACTCGCGGCGCGGTTCCACTTCATCGCCCATCAGCCGCGCAAACAGCATATCGGCGTCGGTGGCGTCGAGAATCTTGACCTGGAGCAGCGAGCGGACATTCGGGTCCAGCGTGGTTTCCCACAGCTGCTCTGCGTTCATTTCGCCAAGGCCTTTGTAGCGCTGCATGGTGAGGCCCTTGCGGCCGGTGGCGAAAATCGTGGTCAGCAGCGCCAGTGGGCCGGAGAGCGTCTCCGCCACTTCCTTGCGACGCAGCACAGGAGGCGCTGAATAAACGTCTCCCAGCCGTGCCGCATAACGGTCCAGCGCGCGCGCGTCGGCAGAACCCAAAAGGCCCATGTCGAGCGTCGCAGATTCTTTTACGCCGCGCACGGTGCGCTCAAACACATAGCCGCCCATGCCTTCGTTCGACGGTGAGGTGCGGCCTGTCCAGCCGCGCTCGGTATCCTCGGCAATGACGTCGAGGCGCTCGGCGATCTCATGCGCCATCTGGTTGGCACGGGCGAGGTCGTTGAACAGTTCAACATTAAGGGCGCCGGCAATTGCTGCCTGCTCCACCACGGTGCGGCTGTAGCGCGTATGCAGCCCGTTGAGCAGGGTGCGCACGGCCAGTGCATCGTCGACGGCTGCGCGCAAATCCTGCCCTGAGCGTACCTCGCCTGACGACAGCGTCAATGTCGCGTCTTCCAGGCCCGATCCGATCAGGAATTCTTCAAACGCCGGCTCATCCTTGAGGTACTGGGCACTCTTGCCCTTGGTGACCTTGTAGAGTGGCGGCTGCGCGATGAAGAGGTGGCCACGCTCGATCAATTCCGGCATCTGACGGAAGAAGAAAGTGAGCAGCAGCGTGCGAATATGGGCGCCATCGACGTCAGCGTCGGTCATGATGATGATCTTGTGGTAGCGCAGCTTGTCGGCGTTGAATTCGTCCTTGCCGATCGAGGTGCCAAGTGCGG